>CAWFKM010000022.1:0-23053 GCA_963816455.1 uncultured Actinomycetes bacterium | reverse complement strand
GGGTGCTCGGGCAGGCGCCCGGCGACGCCGACGACGTCGCAATCGCGGAGCGGACGCTCGTCGACGTCGTCTGCGCCGGCTTCGCCGCGTAGCTACCGCGCGCCGAGCAGGTCCACAAAGCGCGCGACGCCGACGTTCCCGCCGGAGATCACGACGCCGACGCGGCCGCGCGGCTCGACGCGTCGCGCGAGGAGCGCTGCGACGCCGACCGCCCCGCTCGGCTCCGTCACCAGCTTCAGCCGGTCGAAGAGGAACGCCATCGCGTCGAGGATCTCCGCGTCGCTCACCGTCACGATCTCGTCGACGCGCTCGCGGTTCACCGCGAATGTCAGCTCGCCGGGCGTCGCCGCCTGCAGCCCGTCGGCGATCGTTCGCGGCACGTCGATGCGCACGCGCTCCCCCGTGGCGAACGACTGCCGCGTGTCGTCGCCCGTCTCCGGCTCGACGCCGACGACGCGGATCGACGGACGCAGCGCCTTCGCGGCGGTCGCGCAGCCCGCGATCAAGCCGCCGCCGCCGACCGGCACGACGAGCATGTCGAGCTCCGGGACATCCGCGAGCAGCTCGAGCGCCGCCGTTCCCTGTCCCGCCATCACGAGCGGATCGTCGTACGGCCGCACGAGCTCGAGCCCGCGCTCGCGCGCGAGCTCCGCGCCGATCTCCTCGCGGCTCTCCGTCCACCGGTCGTACGTCACGATCTCCGCGCCGTAGCCGCGTGTCGCGTCGACCTTCGCCGCCGGCGCGTCCTCCGGCATCACGATCGTCGCGCTCGTGCCGACGAGCCGCGCCGCGATCGCAACCGCCTGCGCGTGATTCCCCGACGAATACGCGACGACGCCCGCAGGCTCCGAGAGTGACGCGATCTTGTTGTACGCGCCGCGGAACTTGAACGCGCCGCCGCGCTGGAGGCACTCCGCCTTCAGATGCACCTCGGCGCCGACGACGCTGTCGAGCGTGCGCGACGTGATGACCGGCGTGCGGTTCGCGACGCCCTCGAGGCGCCGCGCCGCAGCTTCGATGTCCGCGAGCTCGATCAGCGGCACGGATCGGCCTTCGCGGGCAACAGCCCGAAGCCCCAGAGCCGGTTGTTGCGGACGTAGTACGCCGTGCGCGTCCTGGCGACGTCCTTCACGAGCGCGGAGTAGCCCGCGCACGCGATGGGGAGGAGCGGGCCGAGCTTCCCGTTCACCTGATCCTCGCTCGTGCCGAGGACGAGACCGTCCGGCCCCCGCCAGCCGCGCGGCTGCCACAGCGTGTAGACGGCCGACACGCGGCCGCCGCGCAGCTCGACGCCGAGGCCGTGGTTGTCGAACGGGCGATACGTGAAGTACCAGGTCGGCTGCTTGCAGGAGGTGCAGATGCCATGCACGCCGAGCGCCGCGTGCACCTGCGCGGCCGGCTCGCCGAGCCGTACGCCGCCGAGCGACGTGCCCGCGACGAGGACGCCTGGGCGCGGGAGTGCGGCGGCGGCCGGCGCCGCGGCGGCGAGAGCGGCGAGCGCCGCACAGACGAGTGTGCGCCTCATGGCGATGGAGTATGCCCGCCGACGGATCAGGGTTTTCTCGCGATGCGAAGCGTGGACAAGAGTCCTAGTCTCCGCGTTCGACCATCTGTGAGGAGGGTGACGATGAGTCCTTACCGTCCCTGGGTCGTCCGTGCGCCGGCATTGCTGGCGGTTGCTGCCGCAGTTGTCCTCGCGATCCCCGCAGGAACGGCGGCGAGCGATCCTCCCGCGTGCCCCGCCCCCGACCCGATCTCGATCGCTGCCGCCGAGTGCGAGTCGACGACGCCCGTCGTCCCGTCGCTCGACCCCGAGTGGAGCGCCGACTTCACGCCGCCGCCGATGCCGCGGGTGCGCGCGCTGACGGCGGCCACGTGCCGCCCGCTCAGCGCGGTCTTCTACACCGAGACCGACTGGCTGCGGCTCGCGCAGAAGATGCGTGCGAATCCGTCGGCATGCGCCGACTACTACGTCTCGATCCCGCCGCTCGCCGCGGACAAGACCAAGCTCCGAAACGGCGAGGCGGCGAAGATCCGCGCGCTCGGCCCGCAGATGCATGCGGTCGCGGAGGCGAACGTCACCGGCTGGACGAACTGGGTGAACGCCGGCAACGGCACGTGGTACGACGCCGGCGTCGAGATGCGCAACCGGATGATCGCCGCCGGGTTCGACGTGAGCGCCGGCGACATCTGGGGTCTGAACGAGATCAGCTCGGCCGTGCGAACAGGCACCGGAAACGCCCGCGCGAACATGCGCGACTTCATCCGCGGCCTCGCGACCGCCGGCGGCAACGGTCCGTTGGTCAAAGGCGTCGTCTGGACGATCGGGATCGGTCAGCCGACCGCCAATCTCACGGTGTACCGCCGGAATCTTGAAGGCTGGCTCCAGGATCCGGGCTTCTGGAGTGACGTGAACCAGTACGTCGCGTACTGGTCGCAGGAGGTGTTCGGCGATGTCCGCAACTGGGCCGTGCCCGGGACCGACAATGCGACGCGGCGCGACCGGCTCGTCGAGTACCTCGAGCAGGTCAGCGTGTTGTCGCAGGCTGCACCGGCGGAGAACGCCGACATGACCGCGACGCTCGAGGCGACCGAAGCGCCGCTTGCGAACGCCGCGTGGGCCTGGACATCGGGCTTCGGCTACACGCTTGCGCCGGTCACGCAGATGGAGGCGTACGTGTCGTCGCAGGTGTACGCGCTCCGCAACTACCAGAGCCTTGCGCCGTGGTTGAGCAGCGACGCGTTCGGTTTCGCGTGGTCGCCGCAGAACCTTGCGGCGCTCGGCCTCACGGCGTCGCAGTTCACGACGCAGACGGCGGCGCTGCTCGACCGGCTCGCGGCGGCAATCCACGACACCGACGTACCGACCGACGACCCGGGCAGCGCGGCGTGCGGGAGCGACGGCAGCCTCTGCGCGGCCGACATCGCCGGGGCATCGTTCAACCTCGGCTGGCAGATCTTCGGCACGTGGGTCCCGTCGGTGCTCGACTCGACGACGACGACGGCTGAGGACACGCCGGTCGCGATTCCGCTCGTCGCGACGGGTGGCGGCGGGCCGTTGACGTTCACGATCGTGACCCCGCCGCAGCACGGGACGCTGACCGCCGATCCGACAACGAGTGCGATACAGACGTACACGCCGGCACCGGACTACAACGGCACCGATTCGTTCACGTACAAGGCGTTCGACGGTCTCGTGACGTCGCGGGTCGCGACGATGCAGATCGCGATCACGCCGGTGAACGACCCGCCGACCGTGACGCTCGACCAGCCGGCGCCGGTCGGCGAGGGCTCGCCCATGACGCTCACCGCGCACGGCGCGGACGTCGACGCCGATGCGCTCACGTACACGTGGACGACCGACGTCGGCACGCTGACGCCGTCCGGCCCGACGGCGACCCTCGTCGCGGACGACGGGCCTGCCACCGCGCACGTGACGGTGACGGCGGACGACGGCAACGGCGGCACCGCCACGGCGGCCGTCACGGTCGTCGTCGACAACGTCCCGCCGACCGTCGACGCCGGCCCGAACCTCGCAGCGACGTGGGGCGTTCCGCTGAGCATCGCGGGCGCCGCGACCGATCCGAGTGCCGCCGACACGCAGGCCGGCCTGCAGGCGAGCTGGGACTTCGCCGACGGATCGCCGACAGCCACCGGCTTCGCCGCGTCGCACACGTACGCGAATCCCGGCACGTACACGGCGACGCTGACGGTGACCGACAAGGACGGCGGGACCGGCACCGGCACGGCGACCGTGACCGTCGGCCCACGGCCCGCAACGGTCGAGTACGCCGGACCCGGCCGGGCTGCAAGCGTCCTCGGCGCACGTCGCCGCACGGCTCGTCGACGCGCTCGACGGGACGACCGCGCGGCTCGCCGGCCACGACCGTGACGATCTCCCTCGGCGCGGGCAGTTGCGACGGGACGACCGACGCGACCGGTGTTGCGCGTTGCGTGATCGACGCATCGTCGGCGCCGCTCGGGCCGTCGACCGTGACGGTGTCGTTCGCCGGCGACGACCTGTACGCCGCCGCCGGGCCTGTGACCGCACCGGTCGTGCTCTACGAGTTGCCCGACGGGTGGGACGTTCGTCGTCGGTGACCTCGCGGCCGCGCACGACGTCGTCTTCTGGAGCCCGCTCTGGTGGCTCGTGAATCCGACGAGCGGCGGCTGGGCGCCGGCCTCGTTCTTCGGGTTCGCCTCGACGACGGCGCCGGCATGCGGCGCGAGCTGGACGGCGTCGCCGCTGTTCGACCACGTCGCGAAGAAGGTGCCGGCGTGGACGGCCGTGATCGTCACGAGCAAGGTGACGAAGAGCGGCTCGACGATCCACGGCAACACCGCGCGGATCGTCGTCGTGCACACCGGCGGCTTCCACCCGCTCCTCGCGGGCTGGGGGACCGTCGTCGCCACGGTCTGCTGAGCCGTCGTACCGCGGAGGGCCGCTCTGCGCGGCCCTCCGCGTATACGCTCGCCGTCATGCCGCTCTGGGACGCACTGGCCGCTCTGCCCGTCACCGTCGACGGGCTTTCGCTCGAGCGCCGCGAGCTGGCGACCGCGAGCGGCTGGACGCGCGTGACGACGACGGTCGTGCTCAGCGGCGGCGGCGAGACCGGGCAGGGCGAGGACGTCACGTACACCGCGCCGGATCACGATCACGTTCCTTCGGACCTGCCGCTCGCGGGCGACTGGAGCCTCGGCGACCTCTCGGCGCGGCTCGACGAGCTCGAGCTCTGGCGCGGCGATCCGGACGACCACTCGTCGCGCGACCTGCGGCGCTGGGCCTTCGACAGCGCCGCGCTCGACCTCGCGCTGCGCCAGGCGGGCCGCTCGCTCGGCGACGTGCTCGGCCGCTCGTACCGGCCGGTGCGCTTCGTCGTGTCGACGCGCGCGGCGATCGAGCCGTGGCTCGAGCTCCAGCCCGCGATGGAGTTCAAGCTCGACGTCGAGTCCGAATGGGATCGTCCGCTGATGGAACGGCTCGCCGCGCTCGACCGCGTGCGCGTGCTCGACCTGAAGGCGTACTACCGCGGCACGAGCGTCGATCTCGATCCCGATCCGGAGCAGTACCGCGCCGTCGTCGAGATCTTCCCCGACGTCGTGATCGAGGATGCGTGGCTCGAGGACGGCTGCCGCGAGGCGCTCGCCGGCGCCGAGGATCGCCTGAGCTTCGACGCGCCGGTGCACTCGCTCGCGAACCTCGACGCGCTCGCCGTGCAGCCGCGGCATCTCAACATCAAGCCGTCGCGGTTCGGCACCGCGCGCGGGCTGCTCGAGTGCATCGAGGCGTGCGAGGCGCGCGGCATCGCGATGTACGGCGGCGGCCAGTACGAGCTCGGCGCCCGGTCGGCCGCAGATCCAGCGGCTCGCGAGTCTCTTCTACGCCGGACGGGCCGAACGACGTCGCGCCGTCGGTCTACAACGAGGGCGGCGCGCGTCCCGGGGCTGCCGACGAGCCCGCTGCCCGTGGCGGACGGCCCCGGCCTTTGAGCGTCAACCTCTTCGACGACGTCTGGAAGGACGGCGAGGAGCGCGCCGGCTACGCCTCGCGGGAGCGGCTCGTCGCCGAGGAGCTCGGCGCGAAGCTCTGGGGCGGGACGATCTTCGAGCTCTCGCCGGGCGAGCGCATCTGTCCGTACCACTGGCACGTCGGCGAGGAGGAGTGGCTGCTCGTCGTCGCGGGCGCGCCGACGCTGCGCACGCCGGACGGCGAGCGCGAGCTTCGCGCGTGGGACGTCGCGGTCTTCCCGCGCGGGCCGGAGGGCGCGCACGAGGTGCGGAACGACGGCGACGCCGTCGCGCGGGTGCTTCTGCTGTCGTCGTTGTCCGATCCGGAGATCGTCGGTCTATCCGGACAGCGGCAAGGTCGGCGCGTCGGGCGGCTGGTCGCGGAGCGACGACGTCCGCGTCGGGCTGCGGAATCGTCCCGAGGCGAATCTCGAGTACTTCGACGGTGAGGCATGAGCGACGTCTTCAACCTGCTCGACGGCGAGCTCGACGGTGCGGAGGAGCGCGCGGGCTACCGCCACCGGCGCTGTCAGGTCGGGCGGCTGCTCGGCGGCGACCTGCTCGGCGCGACGGTGTACGAGGTGCCGCCCGGCGAGAAGCTCTGGCCGTATCACTGGGAGCTCGGCTGCGAGGAGTTCCTCGTCGTCGTCGCGGGGACGCCGACCGTGCGCACGCCCGACGGCGAGCGGGAGCTCGCACCCGGCGACGTCGTGCACTTCCCCGAGGGCGAGCCGGGCGCGCATCAGTTGCTGAACCACTCCGACGGCGTGTTCCGCGTGCTCATCGGCTCGACGAAGGCGTCGCTCGCGGTCGCCGGCTATCCGGACAGCGGCAAGCTGCTGATCGCGGCGAACGGCCGCGAGCAGATCGTCGTCCGCGACATGCCGGTCGACTACTGGGACGGCGAGTAGTCCTTCGCGGACACTGTCCCGGGGTCTGACCCCGGGACACGGCCGCAGACCCCGTTTCAGTGGCGGAACGGCAGCTCCGTGAAGTGCGCCCGCTCCGGCTCGATCCAGTACACGGTTCCGCTGCGCATCGGGAACGGCTCGCCGGTGTAGTGCTGCGAGATCCGGTCGATGATCTCGAGCGCGGCGTCGCCCTCGACCGTCTCGACGACGCGGCCGCGGATCTGCGCGTTCCGGTACGGATTGTTCGCGTCGACGAGCGACAGCGCGACGCGCGGGTCGGCCGCGAGGTTCCGCGCCTTGCGCGACGTCGACTGCGTGAAGAACGCGATCCGGCCGTCCTCGAGGATCGCCCAGACCGGAATCGAGTGCGGCGACCCGTCCGGCAGCACCGTCGCGAGGTGCACGAAGTTGCGCCCCTCGGTGAAGAGCGCCTCGATCCGCGGGTCTAGCGGAATGCGTTCTCTCCGGTCAGCGCCTGCCCGACGACGAGCGTGTGCACCTCGTGCGTCCCCTCGTACGTGAGCACCGACTCGAGATTGTTCATGTGCCGGATCACCGGATACTCGAGCGTGATCCCGTTGCCGCCGAGAATCGTGCGCGCGGTGCGGCAGACCTCGAGCGCGCCGCGGACGTTGCCCATCTTGCCCATCGACACCTGCTCCGGCCGCAGCGTTCCCGCGTCCTTCATGCGGCCGATGTGGAGCGCGACGAGCGTGCCGCGGTTCACCTCGAGCGCCATCTCGGCGAGCTTCTGCTGCGTCAGCTGATACCCGGCGATCGGCTTGTCGAAGACGATCCGCTCCTTCGCGTAGTCGAGCGCCGCCTCGAGGCACGCGCGCGCCGCGCCCTCCGCGCCCCAGACGATTCCGTAGCGCGCCTCGTTGAGACACGACAGCGGGCCGCGCAGCGACGAGATCTCCGGGAAGCGGTTCTCCTCCGGCACGCGCACGTCGCGCAGCACGAGCTCGGACGTGATCGACGCGCGCAGCGACATCTTGTGATGCATCTCCGGCGCGGTGAAACCGGGCATGTCCTTCTCGACGATGAAGCCGTTGATCGAGCCGTCGTCGGTGCGCGCCCACACGACGGCGACGTCGGCGATCGTCCCGTTCGTGATCCACATCTTCGAGCCGTTCAGCACCCAGTCGGAGCCGTCGCGCCGCGCGTGCGTCCGCATCGACCCGGGGTCTGACCCCGCGTCCGGCTCCGTCAGCCCGAAGCAGCCGATCGTCTCGCCCGTGTGCATCGACGGCAGCCACCGCTGCTTCTGCTCCTCCGAGCCCCAGCGCCAGATCGCGAACATCGCGAGCGAGCCCTGCACGGAGACGAAGCTGCGGAGCCCGGAGTCGCCGGCCTCGAGCTCGAGGCACGTCAGCCCGTAGGCGACCGCGCTCGCGCCGGGAAGCCCGTAGCCGTCGAGGTGCATGCCGAAGAGACCGAGCGCGCCGATCTCCTTCGCGAGCTCCCGCGGCAGGATCCCCTGCTCGAACCACTCGCCGACCTCCGGCAGGATCCGCTCCCGGACGAACTGCCGGACGGTGTCCCGGATCGCCTTCTCCTCGTCGTCGAGGAGGGCGTCGATCGCGAGGAAGTCGCGCGGGTCGAGGGCGGTCGGCTTCGCGGTCGTGGCCACTGCCGGAATCGTAGAGTAGAATGATTGACTGACGGTTCAATCGACGCCCGAGGAGGGAACGATGTCGACGATCGAGCAGGGGGCCGCGACCGGCGTGTCGTTCGCCCTCACCGACGAGCAGAAGGCGCTTCGCGAGCTCTCGCGCGAGTTTGCGGAGAAGGAGATCCGCCCGAAGGAAGCCGAGTACGACGAGCAGATGCACCACCCGGCCGACGTGATCGCGAAGGCGCACGAGGTCGGGCTGATGAACCTGCACGTTCCCGAGGAGTACGGCGGCCCCGGCCTGTCCGGGTTCGACGGGATGCTCGTCGGCGAGGAGCTCTACTGGGGCTGCTCCGGCATCGGCACGTCGATCACCGCGAACGGCCTCGGCTCCGGCCCGGTGATCGCATTCGGCACCGACGAGCAGAAGGCGAAGTGGCTGCCGCCGCTGATCGAGTCGCCGATCCTCGCGTCGTTCGGGCTCTCCGAGCCGGGCGCCGGCTCCGACGTCGCCTCGCTCTCGACGACCGCGGTCCGCGAGGGCGACGAGTACGTCCTCAACGGCTCGAAGACCTTCATCACGAACGCCGGCTACGCCGCGTGGACGGTCGTCTTCGCCAAGACCGACCCGAAGGCCGGCCACAAGGGCATGTCCGCGTTCATCGTCCCGATGGACACGCCGGGCGTCACGATCGAGTCGCACCTGAACAAGATGGGGCAGCGCGCGACCGACACGTCGGCGTTCGCGCTCCAGGACGTCCGCGTTCCCGCGGAGAACCTGCTCGGCAACGAGGGCGACGGCTTCAAGATCGCGATGGCGACGCTCGACGTCACGCGGCCCGGCACTGCGATCGGCGCCGTCGGCGTCGCGCAGGCCGCGTTCGACCACGCGGTCGAGTACGCGAAGCAGCGCGTCACCTTCGACGTGCCGATCGCGATGCACCAGGGCGTCAACTTCATGATCGCCGACATGGCGACGGAGATCGAGGCGGCGCGCCTGCTCACGTGGCAGGCGGCGTGGATGCTCGACAACGGCTACGGCCGCAAGGCGACGCTCTACTCGTCGTTCGCGAAGCGGTTCTCGGCGGACATCGCGATGAAGGTCGCCACCGACGCGGTGCAGGTCTTCGGCGGCTACGGCTACATCAAGGAGTACCCGGTCGAGAAGCTGATGCGCGACGCGAAGCTGTTCCAGATCTACGAGGGCACCTCGCAGATCCAGCGGCTCGTGATCGCGAAGGAGATCTTCCTGCCGAAGGACTAGGCTCTCGGCGTGGCAATCGAGATCGACCTTTCCGGACGCGTCGCGTTCGTCACCGGCGGCTCGCGCGGGCTCGGGCGCGCCGACGCGCTGACGCTCGCGCGCGCGGGCGCGGACGTCGTCGTCGCCGACCTGCTCGTCGAGTCGGAGCTGTCGGAGGAGACCGACCGCTACGGCGCGCTCGCCACGGTCGCGCGGCAGCAGGGGCTCGTCCACACCGAGGAGACGGTCGCGGAGATCCGCGACATGGGCCGGCGCGCGCTCGCGGTCCGGTGCGACGTCACCGATCGCGCCGAGGTCGACGCCGCGGTTGCGCGCACCGTCGCCGAGCTCGGCTCCGTGGACATCCTCGTCAACAACGCCGGCACGCTCGACCACGCGGCGCAGTTCCAGAACCAGTCGCCGGAGCTGTGGCAGCGCGACCTCCAGGTGAACCTCACCGGCGCGTTCAACTGCGCGCAGGCGGTGTGGCCGCACCTGAAGGAGCGCGGCTGGGGGCGGATCGTGAACATGGCGTCGGTCGCGGGCACGCTCGGCGGCTTCGGCCAGGCGAGCTACTCGACGACGAAGGCCGGGCTGCTCGGGCTGACGAAGACGCTGGCGATGGAGGGCGGCCGCCACGGGATCACGTGCAACGCGATCGTCCCGGGCGTGATCGGGTCGGAGGCGTACCACATGGGCAACGCCGCGATGAACGACCGGATCGTCGACCGGACGGTGCTGAAGCGGCCCGGCGAGCCGCAGGACATCGCCAACGCGATCGCGTTTCTCTGCTCCGATCTCGCCGGGTACATCACCGGCATCGAGCTGAACGTCGCGGGCGGGGTCGAGCTCTTCGTCTTCTGACGGAGCATGTCCCGGGGTCAGACCCTGGGACAGTGTCCGTAAAGAGCACGTGAAAGTGAGGCCCACGCCCCTGACGGCTTCGGGAGCCGTGGCTACCATCGACCGGTGCGCCGGACCGGACAAGGAGTCACGCCGAGTCGCTCCCGGCGCCGCAAGCCGTCGCTCGCGCGCCGGCTGCTGCTGATCGCGGCCGTGGTCGTCGGCGCCGGGGTCGTGCTCGGGCTCGTCTTCGCCGGCTCGCCGACGACGATCGCCAAGGGCGTCCGCATCGACGGGATCGACGTCGGCGGCCTCGAGGCGACGCAGCGCGCGGGCCCTGCTCTCCCAGAAGTCGGACGCCTCGCGCAGCAGCCGATCGTCTTCGTCGCCGCCGGTAAGCGGTTCTCGATCGCGCCGACCCAGCTCGGCGTCGAGCCGGACTGGCACGCCGCGATCGACGCCGCGCAGCGCCAGGGCAACGGCTTCGGCCCGCTGCGCGGCTTCCGCCGCATCGGCGTCGACGTCTTCGGCGCCGACGTGACGCCGCCGACCCGCGTCTTCCACGGCGCGCTGCAGTACGAGCTCCGCCAGATCGCGAAGGCCGTCGACCGCAAGAGCCGCAGCGCCGCGATCGTCCGCCACGGCCTGAACGTCGTCGTCGTGCCCGCGCGCGCCGGACACGTCCTCGACCGCGCCGCCGCGGCGACGACGATCGTCGAGTCGCTCGCGTCGCTGAACCGCAGCGCCGGCCCGGTGCCGCTGCCGCTCCGCGTCGACGCGCCGCGTGTCCGCGCCGCCGCGCTCGCGCCCGTCGTCGCCCAGGCGCGCGTCGCGCTCTCCGGCCCGGTCGCGCTCCAGCTCGGCGAGAAGCGCTGGCTGATCCAGCCGCAACGGCTCGCCCGGCTGCTCGAGCTCCCGTCCGACGGCCAGACCGCACTGCAGATCGGCGGCCCCGAGGCGGAGCTCTGGCTGAAGCGCATCGGCCGCGGCGTCGAGTCGCCGCCGAAGAACGCGACCTTCGCCGTCCACGGCTCGCACATCGCCGTCGTCCCCGCGAAGCCCGGCCTCCGGCTCGACACCGCCGCCGCCGCGGCCGCGGTGCTCGCGGCGGCGCTGCACACGCGCCCCGACCGCCGCGTCACCGTCCTGCCGGTGCACGAGCAGCAGGCGAAGCTGACGACGGAGGACGCGGCGGCGCTCGGCATCCACGGCGTCGTCTCGACGTACACGACCGTCTTCGGCGGCATCGCGAACCGGATCCACAACGTCGAGCTCGTCGCCCATCTCGTCGACGACAAGCTGATCTCGCCCGGCGAGGAGTTCTCGTTCAACAAGACGACCGGCGCGCGCACGGCGGCGAAGGGATTCCTCGAGGCGCCGGTGATCATCAACGGCGAGGTGACGACCGGCCTCGGCGGCGGCGTCTGCCAGGTCTCGACGACGGTCTTCAACGCCGCGTACGAGGCCGGCCTGCAAGATCACCGAGCGGACGAATCACGCGCTCTACATCAGCCACTACCCGCAGGGCCGCGACGCGACCGTCGACTACCCCGACGTCGATCTCCGGTTCATCAACGACACGGGCCACTGGCTGCTGCTCCGCACCTACGTCAGCTCCGACTCGCTGACCGTCGGCCTCTACGGGACGCCGACGCACCGGAAGGTCGTGAGCCAGACCGCGCCGCTCGTCGTGCACGGCAAGGCGCCGATCAAGAAGACGATCGACAAGACGCTGAAGCCGGGGGAGAAGGTCATCGACGATCCCGGCGCGCCGGCGATGACGACGAGCGTGACGCGCGACGTCTACGCGCGCCGGCGGCAAGCTCCTCGACCACGACGTGTTCTACTCGTCGTACCGCTCCTCGCCGGAGCTCGTGCGCGTCGGCCCGAAGGCGAAGCCGAAGAAGCCGCGAAGAAGCCGGCTACGGCGACGGCTCCGACGACGACTCAGCCCGCTCCATAGCCTCGACGAGCCAGAGCGGAATCCGCGTCGGCCTGAACGTCGCAGCGTCGACGCACGCGTGCGCGGTCCAGCCGTCCGCGAGCAGCTCGCCGTCGTCGCGCACGATCGCGTACTCGTAGCGGAAGCGCGCGCCGCGGACGTCGTGGCAGCGCGTGTGGACGTGGACGACGTCGTCGAACCGCGCCGGCGTGCGGTAGCGGAGATGCGACTCGAGCACGAGCGCCTCGATCCCCTCGTCGCGGAGCGACTGGTAGCCGCCGGCGTACGTCCGCGAGATACTCGACGCGCGCGACCTCGAACCAGACGACGTACGCCGAGTTGTGCGCGATCCCCTGCGCATCCGTGTCCGCGAACCGGACGCGGACGGTCGTCGAGAACGTGAACCCCTCCATCGCGGGACAACTCTACGATGACGGGATGGGGCAGGGGACCGTCGAGGCGCTCGCGGCGCTCGTTCGCGCGCGCCCGCCGTGCGTCGCGCTGACCGGTGCCGGGCATCAGCACGGAGTCCGGCATCCCCGACTTCCGCTCGCGCGTCCGGGATCTGGGCCGCAGTACGACCCGATGGAGGTTGCGTCGATCGACGGCTTCCTCGCCGATCCGGCGAAGGTCTGGGACTTCTACGCGAAGCGGCTCGACGTGCTCCAGGAGGCGCAGCCGAACGACGGCCACCGTGCGCTCGCGGAGCTCGAGGAGCGCGGCGTCGTGCGCGCGGTGATCACGCAGAACGTCGACCGCCTGCACGAGCGCGCCGGGCACGCGCGAGCTCGTCGAGGTGCACGGCTCGCTGCGGAACGCGAACTGCCTCGCAGTGCGGCAACGTCGTTCCGTTCGAGGACGTCGTGCCGCTGCTGCCGGTTCCGGAGTGCCCGCGCTGCGGACGGATCCTCAAGCCGGGCGTCGTGATGTTCGGCGAGCTGCTCGACCCGCGCGCGATGGCGCGCGCGCTCGCATTCGCGGTCGGCGCGCGGCTGCTGCTCGTCGTCGGCTCGTCGCTCGAGGTGCATCCCGGTCGCGGGGCTGCCGGCGGAGACGATCGCCGCCGGCGGCGCGCTCGCGATCGTCAACCGCGACGAGACGCCGTACGACGACCGCACCTCCGTCCGAATCGCCGCCGGTGCGGGCGAGACGCTGCGCGCGCTGGCCGACGCCCTAGCCTGACGCGGGCAGCGACGCCGCGAAGATCCCCTCGCGGAACCGGCCCGCGAGCTGCGACGTCGCCAGCGCGAACACCGGCACGACGCGGCCGCCCGCGAACGACGTCGAAAAGTAGTCGCCGACCATCCGCCCGCCCTCGGAGCGCGCGAGCCAGGTCAGCTGCATCGGCTGCGCGTCGAGCCGTTGCAGCGCCGTCCATGTCCTGCCGCCGTTCGGCGACGACGTGAAGCCCATCTCCAACGTGCACGTCCCGCGCGCGCACGAGCCGGGCGTGTAGTACGCGAACACGAGACCGAGCCGTCCCGGATGCGCGGGGTCGGCGGCGACACCGGGGATGAACGCGCTGAACGTCGACGCCACGGGTGCGAGCGCGATCCGCGTCGGCGCGGTCCACGTCACGCCGTCGGTGGACGTCGACAGCACCATGTCGTTCTCCTTGCAGTTCGGCCGGAACCGGCAGTCGTGCCAAACGGCGTAGATCGTCCCGGCCGAGTCGACGTCGACGGACGGCAGCGAGATCGCGCGCATCGCGCCGTTCGACGCCGACTCCAGCGGCGCGATCGTCGCGGTCGTGAACGTCGTGCCGCCGTCGGTGGAGCGCGCCGCGACCATCGATCCGAACAACGCAGCCTCGCCGACGAAGTCGCCCGCGACGACGACAAGCGTCCCGTCCGGCAGCACGACCGGCTGCGTCCCGACGAGGAACGGCCGCCGACCGCACCGGCGCGGACCACGTCAACCCGCCGTCGTCGCTGTACTCGCTCACCGTCATGCCCTTGTCGTCGTCGGTGAACTCGAGATAGCAGCGGCCGCGGAACTGGCTCGCCGCGTTGTTGTCACAGGCGACCCAGTCCTT
The DNA here is from genome assembly GCA_963816455.1 of uncultured Actinomycetes bacterium. Lineage (GTDB taxonomy): Bacteria > Actinomycetota > Thermoleophilia > Gaiellales > Gaiellaceae > Palsa-739. The sequence continues at coordinate 8,956 of CAWFKM010000022.1, read as the reverse complement.
GTCGAGCTCAGGACCGGACGCTGCGACGACCGGCAGCGACCAGTGCAGTCCGTCGGTCGAGTGCGCGACGTAGACGTGCGACCCGCCCTGCTCGATCGTCAGCGTCCCGACGAGCCAGACGCCGTGGACCGCGTCGTACGCCACCGTTGGATCGGACGCAGCGGTCTCCGGGCCGGGCGGCGACGACTCGACAGTCACGCCGGGCAGCACGCTTCGCTGCCAGGTGCGGCCTGCGTTTGCCGAGACGGAGACGCCGATGTTCGACGCTGCGCCGCTCTCGAATCGGCCGAGCTGGTATGCCGCGACGACCGTCGATCCCCACGCGAAGCTGTCGGGCTCGACCGCCGTCTCGTGCTGGCTCGCGGGATTCGTCGACGCGTCGACGGAAAGCCGGCGCGAGACGACCTCGCAGTTCGCGGCGACGCGATCGGCTGCGTCGGCGCTGACGATGTCGCGGCCGGCGCCGCAGTCGACGCGGTCGACGCCGCCGAACGCCGCCTGGATCGAGTCGTTCCCGGCACCGGCGATGATCGTGTCGGCCTTCGGCGTGCCGACGATCAGCTCGCCGAGCGCCGTCCCGCGAATCGTCGCCGCCGCTGCGGGAGCCGCAAGCGCGAGCGCTGCGAGGACGGGGACGAGCCTCCGCATCGGCTCTGAGAGTATCCGGCGGATGAGCGACGTCGACGTGGTCGTGATCGGCAGCGGCTTCGGCGGCAGCGTCGCCGCGCTCCGCCTGACCGAGAAGGGCTACCGCGTCGCCGTGCTCGAGGCGGGTCGCCGCTTTGGCGCCGCCGACTTCGCGACCACGAACTGGAATCTCCGCCGCTACCTGTTCATGCCGAAGCTAGGCCTGCGCGGGATCCAGCGGCTCAGCATGCTGAACGACCTCGTCGTGATCTCCGGCGCGGGCGTCGGCGGCGGGTCGCTTGTCTACGCGAACACGCTGTACGAGCCGCTCGCGCCGTTCTTCGACGATCCGCAGTGGGCGGCGATCGCCGACTGGCGTGCTGAGCTCGCGCCGCACTACGCGCGTGCGCGCCGGATGCTCGGAGTCGTCGAGACGCCGTTCGAGACGGCGGCGGAGGATGTCGTGCGCGAGGTCGCGCAACGGATGGGCGTCGCCGACACGTTTCACCGCACGCCGGTCGGCGTCTACTTCGGCGACGAGGACGGCGTCGATCCGTACTTCGGCGGCGTCGGTCCGCCGCGGAGCCCATGCATCCGCTGCGGCGGCTGCATGGTCGGCTGCCGCCACAACGCGAAGAACACGCTCGACCGGAACTACCTCTGGCTCGCGGAGCGCAGCGGCGCGACCGTGCACGCGGAGCGCGAGGCGACGCTGCTGCGCCGCGCCGGCGACGGCTGGGAGATCGAGACCGAGCGTTCGGGCGCGTGGGTGCGGAAGCGGCCGGAGCTGTTCCGCGCGGAGCACGTCGTGCTCGCGGCCGGCGTGCTCGGGACGCTGCGGCTGCTCTTCCGCTCCGGGCTCGGCGGCGCGAACGTCGGCGCGCTCGTCCGCTCGAACTCCGAGGTGATCGTCGGCGCCGGCGCGCGCAACGCGTCCGTCGACTACTCGACGGGCATCGCGATCGGCTCGTCGTTCCATCCGAGCGCCGAGACGCACATCGAGCCGGTGCGCTACCCGAAAGGCTCGAGCCTGATGGGCCTTTTCTCGACGATCCTCGTCGACGGCGGCGGCTCGACGCCGCGGCCGCTGCGCTGGCTCGGCGCCGCCGCGCGCCACCCCGCCGCGTTCCTCCGCGCGCACCGAGTCCGGCGCTGGGCCGAGCGGACGGTGATCCTGCTCGTGATGCAGGCACGCGACAACTCGCTCCGCGTCACGTGGACCGGCCGCCGTCTCCGCTCCGGCCCGGGACACGGCGAGCCGGCGCCGTCGTGGATCCCCGAGGCGAACGAGGCGGCGCGGCTCGCGGCGGCAGCGATGGGCGGCGAGCCCGGCTCCGGGCTGAACGAGGTGCTGCTGAACCGTCCCTTCACCGCGCACATCCTCGGCGGCGCGGCGATCGGCGCGACGCCGGCCGACGGCGTGCTCGACGCGTGGCATCGCGTCTGGAGCGAGCCGGGCCTCCACGTCGTCGACGGCGCCGCGGTCTCCGCGAACCTCGGTGCGAACCCGTCGCTGACGATCGCCGCGCAGGCGGAGCGGGCGCTCGCGTTCTGGCCGAACCGCGGCGAGCCGGATCCGCGGCCGCCGCTGGGCGCGCGCTACTCGCCGGTCGAGCCGGTTCCCGCCGCCGCGCCCGCCGTCCCCTTCTAGGCGACCGCGCGCTGCAACGGCTGCTCCGCGAGAACGCGGGCGCAGTCGCTGCAGACGATGCGCTCGACCCGGTACGGGACACCGTCGCGCTGGACGAGCATGACCATGCTCACAGCGCGATGCTTGTGCAGCAGATGAATTCGACGCCGCAGTTCGAACATCAGCCCTCTCACATCTAGTGAGACGTCGCCGCGGCGGAAACGTCCGAAAGGGTGATTCGTCAGGTGACGGGGCAGGCCGCGCCGGCGACGAGCCGCGGCACCGCGATCGGGCGTGCCGCGAGATTCCGGCGGGAGAAGTCGAGTGCCGTCGCGAGGTTCGCGGAGTTCGCGTCGCGCACCGACAGCGGCTTCAGCCCCCAGCGCCACTCGATCATCCGGAGGATCGACGTGTGGTCGTACGTGCCGTGCGCCACGGCGCCGCGCCGCGCGAACGGCGACACGAGCAGCACGGCACGCGGAAGCCGAGCTGCTCGTAGCGCGGGTCGACGTCCTTCGCGGTCGGCGGCGGCACGTGGTCGTAGAAGCCGCCCCACTCGTCGAACGTGACGACGAGCAGCGTGCGCGACCACTGCGGGCTCTTGATCACTGCGTTGTAGATCGTCGAGAGGAAGTACTCGCCGGCGCGGATGTCGGCGTGCGGATGGTCGTCGTTCCAGATCCCCGATGCCGGGCCCGTCGTCGACGAACGTCAGATTCGGATCGATGAACGAGACCGCCGGCAGCGTCCCCTTCCGCGCGTCGGCGAAGAACTGCGAGTGCGTCTTCGTGATCGGCGCGTACTTGTTGTTCCAGAGGATCAGGAAGCTGACGTTGCCGCAGTAGTAGCGCGCGGGAATCTTCTTCGCCGCGAGCCGGTCCCAGATCGTCGGCAGGTCGACGCGGTTGAACGAGTCGTCGAGCCGGTCGGTGACGCCTGAGTGGAGATAGATCCGGTTCGGGAACGTCGGGCCGAGCATCGACGCGAAGTAGCGGTCGCACATCGTCCACGCCGGCGCCGCCTTGCCGAGGAACGCGAGGTCGCGCTGCTCGTAGTAGCCGATCGGATAGACGTCGCCGTTGTTCGGCTTCACCCAGCCGTCGCACGCGCCGTTGTTCCACTCCACGCGCGCACCGTCGTACGAATGGTCGGGATCGAGCGTAGCCGCAGCCCTGGAAGTCCGGCGCGAGCGGATACGTCCCGTGCGCGCGCGCCCTTCGGGTCGAGGTACGTCAGACCGGCCTGCTTGCCGTCCGCGCTCGGGAGCCAGCCCATGAAGTGGTCGAACGACCGGTTCTCCATCATCACGACGACGACGTGGTCGATGCCGGAGTGCGCCGGAGCGGGCAGCGCCGCCGGCGCGGCGGAGGCCGCGCGCGCGAGTGCGCCGAGCGAGCCGAGCGAGCCCGCGGCCGCCGCAGCGGTTGCGACGAAGCGGCGCCGCGTGAGCGGCCGTTCCCAGCCGGCGGTCACCTGTGCCCGTCCAGTAATGCCGTCTAGCTTCTGGGTCGTGAGCACCAAGCGATGCAAGGACGCAGGGAGCACTCGTAGTCGAGACTACGGGTGCGACCGAGGACGCGGCAGCGCGAAGCGTGATCACGGCAGAAGCGGGCATGTATTGCTGGATGGGGCACCAGGACGATATCCCCTCGCGCCGCTATGGTCTCGGAAGCGACACGGGAGGACGCATGGCGACCACGAGCACCGATGACCTGAAGACGAAGCTGACCGACCTGAGCGGGGACGCGATGAAGCGGCTCGCCGACGCGCCCGGCGGCGACAAGTTCGTCGGCGCGCTGAACGCGACGAAGGAGCGGCTCGACGACCTGCAGCGGAAGATCCGCGGCATCGACGACCTCAAGGTGCGGCTCACCGCACTCGAGAAGAAGGTCGACAAGCTCGCGAAGGCGAGCCACCCGAAGGCTCCGCCGAAGAGCGACAGCTAGTCCGCGTTCGCCCGCGCCAGCTCGATCAGGAGCGCGGCGAGGAGCAGCCCGCCGACGATGTCCGTCGGCGTATGCAGGCCCGCGAGCTCCGTCAGCACGACGGCGACCGCCGCCCACGCGACGGCCCACATGCGCGCGGCGGGCCACACGACCCAGATCGTCGCCGCGAGCAGCACCGCCCGGATCGTGTGCCCGCTCGGATACGAGGCGTCGAAGCCGGCGATGTGCAGCCCGTCCTGCGTGTGCAGTGCATGCCGCGTCAGCGTCGCCTTCGTCAGCACCTCGATCGCCGTGCCCGCGATCCACGCCACGGCCCACACGAATGCGGCGCGACGCCGGCCGCGCCGCCACAGGACGAGCCAGCCGGCGCCGCACAGGATCGAGCGACGGCACGACGGACGCCGGCATCGTCCAGATCTCCGCGACGCCGTGCAGAACCGGGCTGTAGGTCGCGTGCAGCAGCGGCACGATCGCCTCGACGAACGTCGACTGTGCGCGATGGAAGTGCTCGCCCGGCATCGCGTGGTCGACGCCCCACTGGTCGACGCCGTTCAACCTCCCCGTGGCGACGAGGATCGCGAGCGCGGCGTACGCCGCCGCCTCGAGCGCGACGCGGACGCGCACTAGCTCTCGGCGCGCGGAACGCGGACGCGAACCGCCGCCGGTGCGACCTCGAACCGGACCGGTGTCGTCCCGAGCTGTTCGCCGTCGAGCTCGATCGGCAGCCGCTCCGGAGCGTCGACCGTCACGACGCGCGAGCGGACGAGGTCGACCTTCGGATGCGAGAGATGCTTGCCTTTGTAGATCTTCGGCGCGGTCGTCGCGAAGTCGCGCTTCGTGATGTCGCCGATCAGCAGCACGTCGAAGAGCCCGTCGTCCCAGCTCGCCTCCGGCGCGAGCCACATGCCGCCGCCGTGGTACTGGCCGGTCGCGACGATCACGTCGTGCATCCGCCCCTCGCGGTGCTCGCCGCCGTCGAGCTCCACCGAGACGATCGTGTTCTCCCATTCGAGGAAGACGCGGACGAGCGCGTAGAAGAACGTCGCCTTGCCGCCCGCCGCCTTCGACATTCCGTTCGCGCGCTGCGCGACCGCTGCGCTCATGCCGACGCTTCCGACATTCGCGACGTAGCGCTCCGCGTCCTCGCCGCTCCACGTCTTGTACGAGACGCGGCCGACGTCGACCGCGCGGGCCACGCCGTCGCGCGCGCAGAGCACCGCGTCGTCGAACTTCGTCGGAATCCCGTGCGTACGGACGAAGTCCATGCCGGTGCCGAGCGGAATCGTCGCGAGGTCGCACGTCGCGCGCGAACGCGCGAGACCGTTCACGACCTCGTTCAGCGTGCCGTCGCCGCCGGCCGAGACGACGAGCTCCGCGCCGTCGGCGGCCGCCTGCTCCGCGAGCTCGATCAGCTGTCCCGGCCGCTCGGAGAACAGCGTCTCGCCCTCGAGGCCGAGGTGCGCCGCGCGGTTCGCGAGCTCCGGCCAGCGCTTGCCGGTGGCGCCGTTGCCGGACGCCGGGTTGACGAGGAAGACGGTGCCGGTGCCGCTAATCGGAGGTCACGGCGGCGAGGCCGACGCGCGTCATCCGGTCGACCGCCGCCTGCAGCTCCTCGTCGCTGATCCGCGTGAACTCGCCCTCGACGACGATGTCGCTCACCGTCAGCAGGCAGCCCGCGTGCACCTTGCGCAGCGCGCCGAGCGTAAAGAGGATCGCCGCCTCCATCTCGACGGCGAGCACGCCGCGGTCCGACCAGCGCTGGTACTGGTCGCCGTCGGGGTTGTAGAAGACGTCGCTCGAGACGATCGGGCCGACGTGAACCGGCTGGCCCATCTCCTTCGCCACGTGCACGGCGTTGTGGATCGAGTCCCCAGTCCGCGGTCGGGCAGTGCGGCTCGTGGACGTACGTGTTCGTCGTCCCGTCCTGCGGCACCGCGCTGATCGCCACGATCATGTCGCCGAGCTTGTGATGCGGCTTGGAGCCCGCCGCACGTGCCGACGCGCAGGAGCTTTCTTGCAGCCGAGCATCACGAGCTCCTCGATCACGATCGCCGCCGACGGACAGCCCATTCCGGTCGCCTGCACCGAGACGGGCGTTCCCTCCCAGTTGCCGCGGAAGCCGAGCATCCCGCGCTCCGAGTTCGTCTGGACGACGTCGTCGAGATACGTCTCCGCGATGTACTTGGCGCGGAGCGGGTCGCCGGGGAGGAGGACGGCCTCGGCGTAATCGCCGGGCTCGGCGCGGACGTGAATCGGCATGGCGCGAAGCCTATTGTTTCCCGCGTGAGCGGGGAACCGGTGTCGCCGACGCTCGACGAGATCCTCGCCTTCTGCGCCGAGGATCCGATCGAGCGCGTGTTCCTCGAGGACATCGCCCGCCGCGGACTCGGCCGCTTCTCGGCGACGCTCGACGAGGGCCGCCTCCGCGCGCTCTGCCATGTCGGCGCGAACGTCGTCCCGTCGGGCGCAGGTTGCGCCGTGTTCGCGGACGCGACGGCGCGCGGGCAGGCGCGGATGATCATCGGCGAGGAGCGCGCGGTCGACGAGCTCTGGGACGCGGTGCGGCGGCGAATGCCGAAGCCGCGCGACGACCGTCCCGGCCAGCCGGTCTACGCCCTGCGCGAGCCGCCGGAGCCGGGCGGGACGGGCCTCCGCGAGGCGACGGCCGCCGACCTCGACCGGCTCGTCCCCGCGTGCGCGGCCGCGCACCGCGAGGAGATCGGGATCGACCCGCTGCGCCGCGACCCCGAAGGCTTCCGCTGGCGCACCCGCTCGCAGATCGACGAGGGCCGCTCCTGGCTGTGGCTCGAGGACGGCGTCGTCCAGTTCAAAGCGGAGGCCTCCGCGTGGACGCCGTCGGCGGTGCAGATCCAGCAGGTCTGGGTCGACCCGGAGGTGCGCAACCGCGGCAACGCGCAGCGCGGGATGCGCGATCTCTGCCGGTTGCTGCTCGAGCACGTGCCGACGGTCTGCCTCTTTGTCCGTCCGGAGAACGCGCCGGCGATCCGCGTCTACGAGGCGATCGGAATGCAGCAGCGCCTCGCGTACCGCTCGCTGATCTTCTAGTCGCGCGCCAGCAGTTCGTGGCACCAACGTATCGGGGCCTGGCCCCGGCCTGCGCGAACCGTTGCAGTTGCGCGAAGTTCGGGGCCAGGCCCCGTGACGAAATGCGCGCGACTTCCCGGCGGACGCGCTTTACGTCCGCCTTACCGGCGGCGTGTTTTCCGCCTTACGGAACGAGCAGAGGGTCTGCAAGTGAAGCACCGCTTCTTCCTCGCCGCGGCGCTCGCGGCGGTCGTGTTCTCTCCGGCGGCCGCCGCGGCGCCCGGGCTCGTCCTCGGCGTCGACGACGACTCGCTCCGCTGGTACGCGCACACGCAGTCCCTGCTCTCGATCTATCGCGACCTCGGCATCGGTGCCGTGCGCGCGAACGTCACGTGGAGCCCGGGCGAGAGCTACCCGTCCGGAACCGACCGCACCGAGCTGAACCGCGTCGGCGCCGCGTCGCGCCGGATCCGCGTGATCCTCGCCGTGACCGGCTCGCCGGCGTCGGCGCCGACCAACGCCGCCGGGCGCGCGTCGTACTGCGGCTTCGTCGCGAACATCCTGCGCACGTATCCGTCGATCCGCGACGTCGCGATCTGGACGGAGCCGAACACGTCTGCGTTCTGGCAGCCGCACAAGACCGCGGCCGCCGACTACGAGGCGCTGCTCGCGACGTGCTGGGACACGCTGCACGCGGCCGCGCCCGGCGTGAACGTGATCGCGACGAGCGCGCCGCACGGGAAGCCCGCGACGTGGTTCGCCGGCCTCGGCGTCGCCTACCGCGCCAGCGGACGGACGCAGCCGATCTTCGACACGCTTGGCCACAACGGATATCCGCAAACGTCCGCCGAGGCGCCGTCCGCGAAGCACGCGAAAGGCCCGATCGACGAGGGCGATCTCGACCGCCTGCTCGCCGCGCTGACGAAGGCGTTCGGCGGCACCGCGCAGCCGCTTCCCGGCCAGGGCCGCGTCACGGTCTGGTACCTCGAGGACGGCTTTCAGACCGTCCCCGGCGGCCCGCGCGCGCTCTACGCCGGCATCGAGACCGACAAGCAGCCGGTCTCCGAGGACGAGCAGGCCGCGCAGCTGACCGCGGCCGTCGAGCTCGCGTACTGCCAGCCCGCGGTCGGCGGCTTCTTCAACTTCGAGCTCCGCGACGACAGCTCGCTCGCCGGCTGGCAGTCCGGCCTGCTCCGCCCCGACTGGAGTGCGAAGCCCGCGTTCGTCGCGTACCTCCAGGTGCTCGCCGCAGCGCGGGCCGGCACGATCGACTGCAAGTAGCCTCCGCGGCGTGCAGCGGTTGATCCTCGCGCGTCACGGCGAGTCGACGTACAGCGTCCGCGGCCTCGACAACGGCGACCCGTCGGTCGACGTCGTGCTGACGCCGGCCGGAGAGGAGCAGGCGCGCGTGCTCGGCCGCGAGCTCGCCGGTGAGCCGATCGAGCTCGCCGTGTCGTCCAACTTCCGCCGCACGCGCGAGACCGCCGAGCTCGCGATGGCGGGCCGGGACGTCGCGTTCGAGGTGCTGCCGGGCCTCGCCGACCCGAACGTCGGGAGCTACGAAGGGAAGACGCTCGACGAGTACCGCGACTGGGCGTGGACGGCACCGTCGAACGAACCGTGTCCGGGCGGCGGCGAGTCCCGCCTCGAGATCGCGGCGCGGGTCAGCGAGGCGTACCGGCACATCGCGGGGCTCGAGCCGCGCGTG
>CAWFKM010000021.1:0-80504 GCA_963816455.1 uncultured Actinomycetes bacterium | reverse complement strand
TCCGGAAGAAGCCGAAGGCCGACCGCCGCACGCGGATCGGCGAGCTGCTCGAGCTCGTCGGGCTCGGACACGCGGGCAAGCGCTATCCGCATCAGCTCTCGGGCGGGATGCAGCAGCGCGTCGCGCTCGCGCGCGCGCTCGCGATCGAGCCGAGCGTGCTGCTGCTCGACGAGCCGCTCTCCGCACTCGACGCGAAGGTGCGCGTGCAGCTGCGCGAGGAGATCCGCCGAATCCAGCTCGAGCTCGGGATCACGACGATCTACGTCACGCACGATCAGGAGGAGGCGCTCGCCGTCTCCGACCGCGTTGCGGTCATGTACGGCGGAAAGATCGAGCAGGTCGGGTCGCCGGCCGAGATGTACGGCAGCCCGGCGACGCCGTTCGTCGCGGAGTTCATCGGGACGATGAACCGGCTCGTCTCCGCCGTCGCGGACGACGGCTACGTCGAGTACGCCGGCAGCCGCCTGCGCGTGCACGCGGCCGACGGCCTGCCGCGCGGCGAGCGCGTGCTCCTGCTGGTGCGGCCCGAGACGGTGCAGCTCACGCCTGCGACGAACGGGGAGACGCCGGACGGCGCGGTCGCGGGCGAGGTCGTCTCGCACATCTTCCTCGGCTCCGTGACGCGGGTTCGGATCGAGGATCCGAGCGGCGACAACGGACTGACGGCGGACATCTCGCCGGTGCAGGCAGCCGGGCTTACGATCGGCACGCATGTGACTGCGACCTTCCCGCCGGAGGGCGCGCGGCTGCTCAGCCTGGCCGACCAGCCAGAGTCGTACGAGCCCGATCCGGATAGTCAGTGAAGACGCCGGTCGCGCCGAGCGCGGCCAGCTCGAGCATCCGCGCCGGCTCGTTCACGGTGTAGACGAGCGCTTCGAGCCCGAGTGCGCGAGCGGCGGCGATTCCGCGCGCGGTGACGCGGCCGTTCGCAAAGCCGGCCGCCCACGCGTCGCGCGCGCCGCGGATCGAGATGCCGAGGCCGACGTGCTGCACGGTGCGCAGCCCTGGTCGCAGCGTGCGCGCTTCGGTGAGCGGCGGGCGCTGAAAGCAGACGAGCGCGTCATCGGCGGCGAGCAGGCGAACGGTTCGCGCGACGACGTCGAAGCGGCGGTAGCGGCGCGGCGTCTTCAGCTCGACCATGACGGGGATGCGCCCGCGGCAGACGTCGAGCGCCTCCTCCAGCGTCGGATACGCCGCGCCGCGCGCCGGCGGATCGTGAGTGACGACGAGCCGTCCGTCGCGGTCGGCGCGCACGTCGAGCTCGATCGCGTCGGCCCCCATCTCGATCGCGCGCTCGAACGCGGGCAGCGTGTTCTCCGGCAGCTCGGCCGAGGCGCCGCGGTGCGCGATGATCAGCAACGGCTCGGCCGCGGAACGAATGTCGGACCGACCTTGAGCCCGGCGCTCCGAGCGAGTGCCGCGAGCTTCGCGCGGTAGACGACCATGTCGGCGTGCTGCCAGTCGCCGTGCGTCTGGCAGCGCCACGGCGCGTAGAGCTCGTGGTGCAGCGGGCTCGTCAGGCTCTCGTTGTGGCCGATCACGTTCTTCAACGGGATCTTGTACTTCCACATCAGCCACGTCGTGAGCGCGAGCGACGACCGCATCTGTGCGGCGTCGCCGAGCACCTGCGCGTCGGAGATGCCGACGTGCTCGATCCCGATCGCGGCCCAGTTCAGCCCGACGGTGTGGCGGCAGATCACGTTCGTGCGCACGAGCTGGTAGATCGTCCCGTCCGTGTCGATGACGAAGTGCGCGCAGGTTCCCGGCAGCTCGTGCAGCTCGGCGTCGGGCACGTCGGCGGCGAAGCCGTTCCAGACTGAGCTGAAGGTCGACGTCGCGGTGACGTGCTCGACGATCGCCCGCGGATGGAGCACGTACGAATCGATGCCGTAGTGCTTCTTCGCGTACGCCGCGGTCTCCGCGAGTCGCTTTGCGCCGAACGGGATCGGCTTCCAGACGATGTGCGGCTTCGGCGGCGCGGTGGTGCCGCCGGCCAGCGCGAGCGCGGCGAGGAGGGCGGCGAGCATCGCGTCACCGTAGCCGCAAGCGGTGCAGGACCATCGTCCCTTCCGTCTCCGTTGCGACGTCCCAGCGGGCGGTCGCGCGCTCGACGAAGCCCTTCGCGAACGGCCGGCCGGGATCCGCGAGCAGCGCGTCGCCGCCGAGCTGCGGCAGCAGCTCGAGCAGCTGGTCGGCGTTGCGTCGCTCGTAGAGGAGATCCGCGCCGAGCACGAGCGACCACCGCGCCTCGCGCAGCAGCGGCTCCGGCTCGTCCCAGCGGACGGACTCCGCGCGGAGCGCGATCCCGTTCCGCTCCGCGTTGCGCCGCAGCAGCTCGATCGCGTCGTCGGCCCAGTCGGTCGCGAGGACGTCCGCGCCGCCAAGTGCCGCCGCGAGCGACGGCAGCCCGAGGCCGGCGCCGAGCTCGAGCACGCGCGCGCCGCGCAGGTCGAGCGTCGCGACCGCGCGCGCGAGCGCGAGCCCGCTCGGCCAGAGCTCGGCCCAGTACGGCAGGAACTCGTCCTCGTCGAAGGCGTCCTCGTCGATGAGCGCGTCCGCGCTCGGCGGCCGGAGCAGCGAGAGCCGCCGGCCCGCGAGATCGATCTGCTCGTCGACGAACGCCGGATCCACGGTGTCTACGTACCATGAGTCGGATGGAACCCGACGTCGCGCTCGTCCTCTCCGGCGGCGCCGTCAACGGCGTGCTGCTGGAGCTCGGCTTCCTGAAGCGCCTGCGCGAGAGCGCGATCTGGCCGCGCGTCGGCTGGATCTACGGCACATCCGCCGGCGCGCTCTGCGGCATGATGGCCGCGCTCGACCGGCTCGACGATCTCGAGGAGTTCATGCTCGGCCTGCAGCCGAACGACGTGTTCCGGCCGCACTCGCTCTGGCGGCTGCCGCTCCTCGGCACGCACGACTACCGGCTGCCCGAGACGATCGACGAGCGGGTCGGGAAGCTGGTCGAGATGGCGCGCAAGCTCGCGACGGCGCCGATCGAGCTCGTCGTCTGCGCGACCGACGTGACGGGCGTCGAGCACGACGCGGGCGCCCGCGCATACGAGCTCGCGTACTCCGCGCGCACGACGCCGCCGGAGATCTTCGCGCAGGCCGTGCTCGCGTCGGCGGCGATCAGTGCGCTTGTGCTGCCGCGGCCGATCGGCGAGAAGATCGCGACCGACGGCGCGTGGGTGCGGAACTTCCCGCTCGGCTACGCGTACGACCAGCCGGGCGTCGAGCTGATCGTGAGCTTCCGCTACCTGCCGAGCTATCCGCGCTTCTCCTCCGACGGGCTCATCGCGGCTGCGCCACCGGCTCGAGCGCTTCCCGAAGCTGCCGCCGGTGCGCGCGCTGATCGACGAGCTGCGCGAGGCGGAGGAACGCGACGCGCGCGGCGAGCCGGCGCACTGGGGCGACATGATCGTGCGCCTGATGCGTGTCGCCGTCCAGCAGAACACGATCCTCGAGGAGCGCGCGGCGGTCGAGAAGGACCAGGCGATCGCCGCGCTCGCCGCGCTGCGGGAGGACGTTGCGGCGATCGTGAAGCGCGAGGGCGGACGCCGCGGCACGCGCGTCGCCGCCGCCGTCGACGAGCGCTTCGCGGCTGCGCGATTCCCGTTCGGCACCGACCGGCTCGTCCCGCGCATCGCAGTCTCCGCCGGCCCGGGCGCGGTCAGCCTCGAAGCCGGGCTGCGCAACCCGAAGCCGTGGAGCGACGACGCGAAGCGCGAGCTGATCGCGCGCGGCTACGACGCTCACGCGGCTGCGCGACGCGGAGAGCTGCGCGAGCGGAGCGGTTCGGCTTGCAGCGCTGCGAGTACCGCTTCCTCGACGAGTGGCATCTGCCGGCGGACATCGAACGCGTCTACGACCTCGTCGGCCATCCGCTCGACTACCCGAACTGGTGGGGCGCAGTGTTCGTCGCCGCGAACGGCGACGGCGGCGATCCGGCACCGGGGAAGAAGGTCTCGGTCGAGGCGCGCGGTTTCCTGCCGTACCGGCTGCACTTCTCGCTGACGACACTCGAGGTCGAGCGTCCGTACCGGATCCACTCGCGGCTCGACGGCGACTTCGAAGGCACCGGCACCTGGCTCCTCCAACGCGAGGGCGACGGCACGCGCGCGCAGCTCGACTGGCGTCCGTCGGTTCAGAAGGCCGGCGTCAAGCAGCTCTCCCCCGTGTTGCGTCCGCTGTTTCGCTCGAATCACAACTGGACGATGGAGCGCGGCCGCGAGAGTGCGCTGCGCCGCCTCGCCGGCGAGTAACGGCTCGCGCGTCCCTTAACGGGGTCAGACCCCGTTAAGAGAACCGCCACGTCTCGACGGGGCACGTCCCCTCGGGTCACGCGACGGGGGCGGGGATCACCTTCCCGGGGTTCATGATCCCGTTCGGGTCGAGTAACTCCTTGATCCCGCGCATCAGCGGCAGAGTGTCGCCGTGCTCCTTCTCGAGATACGCGAGCTTGCCGAAGCCGACGCCGTGCTCGCCGGTGCAGGTGCCGCCGCGCGCGAGTGCGTCCTCGACGACCGCCGTGTTCAGCTTCTCCGCGCGCGCGATCGACGCCCGCGTCGTCCGGATCCAGCAGGAACGCGACGTGAAAGTTGCCGTCGCCGGCGTGGCCGACGATGCCGCCGCGAAGCCCTGACGCGTCGAGCGCCGAGCGCGCGTGCTCCATCGCGCCCGCGAGCTGCGACACCGGCACCGCGACGTCCGTCGTCATCGCGCGCGAGCCCGGCGCGAGCGCGAGCGACGCGTGCAGCGCGTTGTGGCGCGCGTCCCACATCCGCGCGCGCGCCGTCGGGTCGCTCTCGCTCTCGAACGCCGACGCGCCCTCGTCCGCCGCGATCTCGCGCGCCGCCTCGAGATCGGCGGCGACGGCGGCCTCGCTGCCGCCGAACTCGACGAAGAGATACGGCGACTCCGGGAACGTCGTCCCCTTGTAGGCGTTCAGCGCGCCGATCGTCGTCGCGTCGAGCAGCTCGCAGCGCGTGAGGAGAACGCCCGCGCCGACGAGCGCCGCCGCCGCACGGCACGCCGCCTCGACGGACGGAAACGCAGCGCGGGCGACGACAGAGCGGTCGGGAATCGGATGCAGGCGCAGCGTCAGCTCGGTGATCACGCCGAGCGTCCCCTCCGAGCCGATGAAGAGATTCGTCAGGTTGTAGCCCGCGGACGTCTTCACCGCGCGCGTGCCGGTGCGCACGACGCGCCCGCCGGCGAGCGCGACCTCGAGCGCGAGCACGTGCGTGCGCATCCCGCCGTAGCGGACGGTCGTCGTTCCGCTCGCGTTCGTCGCGGCCATTCCACCGAGCGTCGCGTCCGCGCCCGGGTCGACGGGGAAGAACAGCCCGTGCGGACCCGCGGCCTCCGCGAGCTGCGAGCGCGTCACTCCCGGCTGGACGACCACGCTGAGATCGTCGGCGTACAACGCGACGATCCGGTTCAGCCGCGTCAGGTCGAGCGAGATCCCGCCGTGCAGCGGAATCACATGCCCCTCGAGGCTCGACCCCGCGCCGAACGGGACGACGGGCACTCCGGCGCGGTCTGCGTACTCGAGCACCGCCGCGACCTCTGCGGTCGACTCCGGGAAGACGACGACGTCGGGACGGCGCGGCCGGTGATAGCTGAGATCGCCCGCGTGCTGGTCGAGAACGGACTCGCCGTCGCTCACGCGCCGCTCGTCCGGGATCAGCCGGAGCAGCTCCTCGCGCAGGTCGGCGGTGACCGCCACGAGGGCGAGGTTACTCCGGAAGCACCGCGTCCCGCGTCGGCAGCACCTTGTCGGCGAGCCCGTACTCGACGGCTTCCTCCGGGTTGAGGTACCGGTCGCGGTCGATGTCCTCCAGCACCTGCTCGACGTCGCGTCCCGAGTGGCGCGCGATCACCTCAGCGTACTTGCGTGTCAGCGACAGGATCTCGCGCGCGGCGATCTGGATATCCGCCGGCGTGCCGCGCGTGCCGCCGGAGCCCTGATGGATCATCACCTTCGAGTTCGGGAGGACGTGACGCTTGCCGGCCGCGCCGCCGGCGAGGATCATCGCGCCTGCGGACATCGCCATCCCGACGCAGAAGGTCTGGACATCGGGCTTGACGAACTGCATCGCGTCGTAGATCGCCATCCCGGCGTAGGCGTCGCCGCCCGGCGAGTTGACGTACATGCGGATGTCCTCGTCCGGGTCCTCGGCCTCGAGGAAGAGCAGCTGCGCGACGATCAGGTTCGCCGACTGCGCCTCCACCTCCGAGCCGAGGAAGACGATCCGCTCGCGCAGCAGCCGCGAGAAGATGTCGAACGAGCGCTCGAAGCGGCCGTCGGACTCGACGACCATCGGGACAAGGTGCTGCACGGCGGCTCCCTTCGCTAAAGTGCAACTCAGCAGTTGCGCATACTATACGCAACCGAATGGTTGCGCGTCGCGAGAGGAGTCGCACCGTGGAGATCGTCGAGCGCGAGATCGCCTTCCCGGAGTCCCCGGACGAGCTGTGGGAGGCGCTGACGGAGCCCGAGCGGCTCGAGGAGTGGTTCGCGACGGAGGTCGAGCTCGACCCGCGTCCGGGCGGCGAGGGGATCTTCCGCTGGGGCGACGGCGAGGAGCAGCGGGCAACCGTCCGCGAGGCGGAGCCCGGCGAGCGGCTGGTGCTCGACTGGGACGACGGCGGCGAGGTCGTGCTCGAGCTCGAAGAGGTCGAGGGCGGAACGATCCTCCACGTCGTCGAGACGTCGCCGGCGTTCGGCATCGCGCTCGAGCTGCGCGCCTCGGCGTGCGCGCTCGCCGCGTAGACGGCGTCTTCGCCGCGCTCGGCGACCCGGGCCGGCGCTCACTCGTCGAGGCCGTCGCGGCGCGCGGCAGCGCGACGGCGACGGAGCTCGCCGCGGAGCTGCCGGTGACGCGGCAGGCGGTGGCGAAGCAGCTGACGGCGCTGGCGGACGCGGGGCTGCTTCGCGCGACGCGCACGGGCCGCGAGACGCGCTACGAGCTCACGCCCGGGCCGCTGGAGGACGCGGTCGCGTGGATGGTCGAGGTCGGCGCGCGCTGGGACGACCGCCTCGACAAGCTCGCGCGCAGCCTCGAGAGGCGGCGCTAGGGCGCGAGCCGCTCGATGCGCCAGCCGGCGCCGTCGCGCGTGTAGCGGAAGCGGTCGTGGAGGCGGCTGTCGCGGTGCTGCCAGAACTCCCACGCGTCCGGGACGACGCGGTAGCCGCCCCAGCTCTCCGGCCGCGGGACGTCGGCGCCCTCGAACGCGCGCTCGGCCGCCTCGACGCGGCGCTCGAGCTCGGCGCGATCGGCGATGACCGAGCTCTGATCCGACGCGTGCGCGCCGATCTGCGCGCCGCGCGGCCGGCCCGCGAAGTACGCGTCGGACTCCTCCGCCGACACGCGTTCGACCCGGCCCTCGACCCGCACCTGGCGCCCGAGCGGATCCCAGTGGAGGAGCAGCGCCGCGCGCGGGTTCGCGTCGAGCTCCGCCCCCTTCCGGCTCGTCACATTGGTGTAGAAGACGAGGCCCGACTCGTCGAAGCCCTTCAGCAGCACCATCCGCACCGACGGCGAGCCGCTCGCGTCCGCGGTCGCGAGTGCCATCGCCTCCGGCGCGCGGACGACGGCGCGCGCCTCCTCGAACCAGCGCCGCGAGCTGCCGCAGCGGGTCCGGGTCGAGGTCGCGCTCGTCCATAGCAGGAGCGTAGTGCGGAAAAGCCGCGAAATGCGTCGGCGGGTGCCACGATGCAGGTCAGCGGGCCGACAACGAGCATTGGAGGTGCGACATGAGCGCACTGACTCACGATCCCGAAGACGTGATCCTCCGCGACGGCACGACGCTGCGACTGCGGCCGCCGCTCGCCGCCGACGCCGAGGCCGTCCTCGACTTCTTCGGCCGCCTCTCCGACCGGAGCCGTTACCTGCGCTTCCACGGCTTCCCGCATCTCTCGCCGAAGCTCGTCGAGTCGTTCGTCGAGCCGGACTGGGACGAGCGCGGCGCGCTGATCGGGTGTCTCGACGGACGCATCGTCGCTCTCGCCAACTACGCGCGGCTGCGCAACCGCCGCGCCGCCGAGGTCGCGTTCACCGTCGACGACGAGCACCAGGGCCGCGGCATCGGCACCCGCCTGCTCGAGCGCCTCGTCGCGCTGGCGGCGGATGCCGGGATCGAGGAGTTCGTCGCCGAGGTGCTCCCGGAGAACCGTCCGATGCTGCTCGTCTTCCGTGACGCCGGCTTCGACATCGTGCGCGAGCTCGACGGCGGCGCGGTCGAGGTTCGCTTCCCGATCGCAGCGACAGAGCTCTACCGCGATCGCGTCGCGGAGCGGAACCACGTCGCGGTCACCGCGTCGCTGAAGGGATTCTTCGCGCCGTCGTGCGTGGCCGTGATCGGCGCGTCCGCGCGGCGCGGCTCGATCGGCGGCGAGCTCTTCCGCAACGTCCTCGCCGGAGACTTCTCCGGCGCGGCCTATCCCGTCAACCGCGGCGGCGAGCCGGTGGCCGGCGTCCGCGGCTACTCGTGCGTCGCCGACATCCCGGAGCAGGTCGATCTCGCCGTGATCTGCCTGCCCGGCGAGCACGTGCTCGGCGCAGCGCAGGAAGCGCTCGAGGCCGGCGTCCGCGCGCTCTGCGTCATCTCCGCCGGCTTCGCCGAGATCGGCGCCGAGGGCCGGCGGCGCCAGGAGCGGCTGGTCGAGCTCGCGCGCGAGCACGGCGCGCGGATCGTCGGCCCGAACTGCCTCGGCATCGCGTCCGCCGCGGTCCGGCTCAACGCGACGTTCGCGCCGCGCGCGTTTCCGACCGGGAACATCGGCTTCTCGTCGCAGAGCGGCGCGCTCGGGCTCGCGGTGCTGGAGCGCGCGGAAGCGAGCGGGCTCGGCCTGTCGGCGTTCGTCTCGATCGGAAACAAGGCCGACGTCTCGTCGAACGACCTCCTCGAATGGTGGGAGGACGACCCGGCGACGGAGATCGTGCTGCTCTACCTCGAGTCGTTCGGCAACCCGCGCGCGTTCGCGCGCATCGCGCGGCGCGTCGCGCGCACGAAGCCGATCCTCGCCGTGAAGGGCGGCACGACGCACGCCGGGAGCAAGGCCGCGAGCTCGCACACCGCAGCGCTCGCCGGGTCGGAGGCCGCGGTCGACGCGCTCTTCCACCAGGCCGGCGTGATCCGGACGCGGACGCTCGACGAGCTCGTCGAGGTCGCGTCGCTCCTCTCCGCGCAGCCGGTGCCGCGCGGCCGGCGCGTCGCGCTCGTCACGAACGCGGGCGGGCTCGGCATCCTCTGCGCCGACGCCTGCGAGGCGGCGGGACTCGACCTGCCGACACTCGCCGAGAGCACGCGGCACGCGCTCGCCGCCGTGATGCCGACGGAGGGCAGCAGCGCGAACCCGGTCGACATGCTCGGCTCCGCGAACGCGAAGAGCTTCCGCGACGTGCTGCCGGTCGTGCTTCGCCGATCCCGGAATCGACGCGGTGATCGTCCTGTTCGTCCCGACCGTCGGCGTCGACGAGGACGAGGTCGGCGCCGCGATCAGCAGCGCCGCAGTCGGCGCCGGCGACAAGACCGTACTCTGCGCGTTCCTCAGCGCGAGGGGCGCGCCCGCGTCACTGCGCAGCGCCGCGCAGGTGCCGTCGTTCTCGTATCCCGAAGCCGCCGCGCGGGCGCTCGGCCGCGCCGCGGAGCGCGGCGACTGGCTGCGCCGTCCGCCCGGCACGATCCCGGAGCTCGACGTCGATCGCGCCGCGGCGGAAGCCGTCGTCGCGGACGCGCTCGGCGCCGCCGACGACGCCTGGCTCGACCCGGCCGCGACGCGCGCGCTCCTCGAGGCGTACGGGCTGCCGGTCGTCCCGGAGCGCGTCGCCGGCTCGACCGACGAGGCTGTCGCGGCCGCACGCGAGCTCGGCTTCCCCGTCGTCGTCAAGAGCGCAGCCGCCGGCGCGCACAAGACCGAGTCGGGCGGCGTCGCGCTGAATCTCGCCGACGAGGCGGAGGTGCGCGCGGCCGCCGAGCGGATCGGCTCGCCGGTGCTCGTCCAGCCGATGATCGCCGGCGGCGCCGAGCTCCTCGCCGGCGCGGTGCAGGATCCCGTCTTCGGGCCGCTCGTCGCGTTCGGGCCGGGCGGCGTCCTCGCGGAGCTGATCGGCCAGGCGCAGTTCCGGCTCGCGCCGCTCACCGACCTCGACGCGAGCGATCTCGTCCGCGGCGGCAAGGCCGGCCGCCTCGTCGCGGGCTTCCGCGGCACGCCGCCGGCGGACGAGGAGGCGCTCGTCGACCTCCTGCTCCGCCTCGCGAAGCTCGCCGACGACTTCCCGGAGATCGCCGAGCTCGACCTCAATCCCGTCCTTGCACTCGCCGACCGCTGCTTTGCGTCGACGCGCGCGTCAGGGTCGCGCGGCCTCCGCGCCGCACGACGACCAAGACCTGGTGAACCGAAGGAGAGCCATGAGAATCGCAGACGTCATGACAACGAAGGTGCTCACGGTCACGCCGGAGACCTCGCTGAAAGAGGTCGCCGAGATGCTCACCGCACGCGGGATCTCCGGAATGCCGGTCGTCGACGGCGACGGCCTGGTGCTCGGCGTCGTCAGCGAGGCCGACATCCTCCAGAAGGAGCGCCGGTCCGCGAAGCCGACGAAGCTCGACCGGATGGCTCCACCGGCACGACGGAGACGACGCGAAGCGGACCGCGACGACTGCGGCGGAGGCGATGACTTCGCCGGCGGTGACGGTGAAGGGATCGCGGCGCGTCGACGTGGCGGCGTCGCTGATGCTCGACCGCAGCGTGAACCGGCTTCCCGTCGTCGACGAGCAGGGCCTGCTCGTCGGGATCGTCACGCGCGCCGATCTCGTCCGCGCATTCGTCCACACCGACGACGAGATCATCCGCGAGATCCGCGACGAGGTACTCCTGCACGAGCTCTGGCTCCGCCCGGAGGACTTCCAGCTGACCGTGACGCGCGGCGAAGTCTCGGTCGCCGGGCACTTCGCGTAAGGATGAGGATCGCGACCTGCTGATCCGGCGCGTGTCCCTCGTCCCGGGCGTCGTCTCGATCGAGGTGCACGAGACCACCGAGGTCTAGCGCGTTCGATAGCGTCCACGTCGTGCATGCGTTCGGCGTCGCAGCGGTCGTCGAGAAGCTCCGGGCTGCCGGCGGCGGCTACGAGATCGTCCACGAGTCGCCCGGAGTCGAGCTCGGCGTCTACGTGCTCGTCGCGCCGGAAGCCGACAAGCAGCAGCCGCACGAGGACGACGAGATCTACGTCGTCCTCGACGGCGAGGGCATCCTCCAGGTCGACGGCGTCGACACGCCGGTGAAGCTAGGTGACGCCGTCTTCGTCGAGGCCGGTGCCGACCACCGCTTCGTCGCGTACGAGCACCTCGCCGTGCTCGTGCTGTTCGAGCGCGGCTCGGGCGCGAGAGCTAGCTAGAGCCCCGGAACGTGAAACGGCGCGGCGGCATCCTTCCGCCACGCGAACGCGGTGTCGGCGACGCGCGGCTTGCCGTCGAGGCACGCGCGCCATTCGTTCGCCGCGCGCCACAGCGACGACTCGCCGACGAGCTGCTCGACGACGGCGCGCGCCTCGGGCCCCTCGAACACGAAGACCGCCTCGTACTCGGTGAGGTAGACGCAATGGCCGTCGAGCGGCGTGTCCTCGAGCCGGAACGGCGGGCCGCTCTCGACAAGCGTGCGCGCCGCCTCGTACGCTCCGGGCCGGATCGGGACGACGACGGCGATTCTGCTCATGCGACCGCTCCGGCGGCTTTCAGCTCGCCGATCTGCTCGGCCAGCTCGATCAGCATCCCGACGCCGCCGAGCGACGCGATTCGCACCGGGCCGCCGGACGCGAGCTCCAGCACGAGCGCCGGCCGGCCGCCGAGCCGCTCCGCGCCGTGACCGACATGCACGGACTCGATGTCCTCGTACGGAATCCGGTGGTCGTGCGCCGTCGAGTGCCCGCCACTCGAGCCGGAGAAGCGGAGACAAATCGTCTCGAGCTCGAGCTTGCCGGCGACGACCTTGCCGCTCGGGCCGCTCCAGAGCACCGCGTGACTATCCATGTGCGAATGCTGGCGACACGGACGCCCGGCGGAATCCGCGGCCGTTCTGAGCCGTGATTCGGGAAAGTACGGTGCTAGCTGCTACGAAGGTTCGGCGGCCTCGTCGAGCAGCCCGTGCTCGAGCGCGTAGCGGACGAGCTCGGCGCGGGTCGAGAGGCGAAGCTTCTGCATGATGTGCGCGCGGTGCGTCTCGGCCGTGCGGACGGAGATGTAGAGCATCTTCGCGATCTCCTGGTTCGTGTGGCCGAGGGCGAGCAGCCGCAGCACCTCGCGCTCGCGGTCCGAGAGCGGGTCGGCGGCGGCGCGCGCCTGCGCGTCGGCCTCGGCGGCGGCGAGCCGCGCGCCGAGCGTCGGATGGACGTAGCTTCCGCCGGCGGCGACCTCGCGGACGGCGGCGACGAGCTCCGCGTCCGCGGCCTCCTTCAGCAGGTAGCCGTTCGCGCCGGCGCTGAACGCCTGACGGACGTAGCTCGGGTCGTCCTGCATCGAGAGCACGAGGATCCGCGACTTCGGCGCGGCCTCCAGGATCAGCGGCGCCGCGTCGAGCCCGCTCCCGCCCGGCATGACGACGTCGAGGAGCACGACGTCCGGCTTGTGGAGGCGCGCCTTGCGGACGGCATCTTCGGCGTTGCCGGCCTCGTCCTCGACGCTGACGTCCTCCTCGGCCTCGAGCAGGAGGCGCAGGCCGGAGCGGACGAGCGCGTGGTCGTCGACGATCAGGACACGGATCACGGCAGCGGCACCTCCGCAACGAACGTCGTGCCCGCACCGGGACGCGACTCGATTGTCAGCCGTCCGCCGAGCAGCGCGACGCGCTCCGCATGCCGACGAGGCCGATGCCGCTCTCGCTCGGACTGTTCGGGTCGAATCCCACGCCGTCATCTTCGATGAACAGGGAGACGGAGTCGTCGGTTCGCGCGAGCACGATTCGGACGTTGACCGGCCCGCGCGTGCTTGACGACGTTCGTGAGCGACTCCTGCACGATCCGGTAGAGCGCGGTCTCGACCTCCGCCGGCAGACGATCCGCGGTCGGCAGGAGCTGCTCGAAGCGAACGTCGATCCCGGTCTGCTCGCCGAAGGTCTGCGTCAGCCGCTCGAGCGCGGGGACGAGACCGAAGTCGTCGAGCGCGCTCGGGCGCAGCTCGACCGCGAGCCGGCGCACGTCCTCGAGCGTCGTGCGGACGAGGTCGCGGACGACCTCGACCGCGGCGCGCAGCTGGGTCTCGTCGCCGGCCTCGTCGACCGTGCGTAGGCCGAGCAGGATCGACGTCAGCGCCTGTCCGGTCTCGTCGTGGAGCTCGCGGGCGAGCCGGCGGCGCTCGAGCTCCTGCGCGGCGACGACCCGCCGCATCGAGTCGCGCGCGACGCGCTGGGAGAGCTCGACCGCGACCGCTGCGCGGCCCGGCGAAGATCTCGGCGATGCGCAGGTCGTCTTCGGTGAAGCGCGGGTCGGCGGCCTGCTTGTCGTGCGCCGCGATGACGCCGATCGCGCTGCCGCGGACGACGAGCGGGACGTAGAGCGACGTGCGCGCGCCGAGCCGCCGCATCGACTCCTGGTCGATCTCGGGATCGTCGAGCACCGAGTCGACCCGCTCGCTGCGCATCCGCTCGCAGAACGCGCATCGTCTTCGAGCGCGCTGGGCAGGGTCAGGCCGACGAACGCGTCCGACTCGTCGCCGGCTGCGACCTCGATCCGAGCGGACGACCCGTGCGGCAGCGCGATCGTCACGAGGCGCGCGCCGAGCAGCTCGCGCAGGCGGGTCGCGATCAGCTGCGAGAAGGCGGTCGAGGTCGAACTCCGTGACGAGTGACGTTCATCACCTCGTTCAGCGACTCGAGCTGCGCCGACCAGCGCGTCGCCGACTCGTACAGGCGCGCGTTCTCGATCGCGACGGCCGCCTGCGACGCGAGCAGCGCGACGGCGACCTCGTCGTCCTCGTCGAAGTCCGCGCCGTCGGCCTTCTCCGTGAGATAGAGGTTCCCGTACTGGACGCCGCGGAGCGCGACGGGCACGCCGAGGAACGACCGCATCGGCGGGTGGCCGGGCGGGAAGCCGACCGAGCGCGGATCCTCGCCGAGGTCGTGAAGCCGCAGCGGCGTGGCCTCGCGGATCAGCACGCCGAGAATGCCGCGGCCCGACGGGAGGTCGCCGATCTCGGCCCGCGTCGCGTCGTCGATGCCGGTGGTGATGAACCGCTCGAGCCGGCTGCCGCTCGGGTCGAGAACGCCGAGCGCCGCGTACCGCGCATCCGTGAGCGTCGGCCGCCGTCTCGACGAGCTTCTGCAGCAGCGCGTCGAGCGACAGCTCGGAGCTGAGCGCGATGCCGGCCTCGACGAGCGCCTTCGTCCGCTCTCGTGTCGACTCCATCGATCGATTATCCCGCGTATCTACGGCAGCTCGAGGCGGGCACGAAGCTCCGCGGGTCGCAGGATCTTGGCGCCGAGCTCGCCCTCGGGCGGGACGAGCTCGTTCACGACGCGCAGCACGACCGCCGCGTCGTCGCTCAGAGGGCTGATGATCCGGTTCCCTTTCAGCAGCGCCTTGCCGCGCGGGCCGGGATGGACGGCGAGGTCGCGTTCGGCGTAGCCCTTGTCGCGGAGCGCGTCGTTCGCGGCTGCGATCGGGTCGGTCACCGGAACAGATCCTCCGCTTCCGGGATCACGAGCTCCAGCGCGCTGCCGCTGCCGGCGACGTCGAGGCCGCGGATCACGGCGACCGGGACGCGGTCGAGCTTGCCCATCACGAGCTGCGCCGCGCCGGCGATCTCGTCCGCGATCGCGATCACCGTCGCGTGGAGCTCGTAGCCCGTCGGATCGCGCTCGCCGATGTACTCGCGGACGACGTCGATCCCGGCCGCGCCGAGCGCGACGTCGGTCGTGCCGCGGCGCCAGGGACGGCCGAAGGAGTCGGCGACGATCACGCCGACGTCGCGGCCGGTGCGCGTCGCGCAGCGCGTCGCGGAGGCGCGCGGCCGACGCGTCGGGGTCGAGCGGCAGCAGCACGAGCGTTCCCTCTCCCGGCGTGTTCGACGCGTCGACGCCGGCCGAGGCGCACGTGAAGCCGTGCCGCGTCTCGCAGATCACGAGCGGCGGGCGGACGCGGACGATCCGCTTCGCCTCCTGCAGGATCGCCTCGATCCGGCGCGGGTCGGTCTGGTTCTCGGGATCCGCGACGGCGATCTCGCGCGCCTGGTCCGACGGCTCGTAGTCGTCGAGACGCACGACGCGTCCTTCGATCTTCGAGATCGCCTTCTGCGCGACGACGAGTACGTCGCCGTCCTCGAGCTCGATCTGCTCCGCGATCAGCGCGGCGAGGTCGTCGCCCTCGCGGAGCTCCGGGATGCCGGTGACGGGAGTGGCGCTGAAGCCGCTCACGGCAGGCCGGTGACGCTGAAGCCCGCGTGACCCTTGTAGCGGCGGTTGAGGTTCACGATCACCGCCGTCATGCCCTCGAGCGCGCGGGCGCTCGCGAGCGGCCCGGCGTCCAGCGCGCGGCCGGTGACGACCTTCGCGGCGAGGTCGAGCGCGAGCTCCTTCGCCGCGAGATCGTCGCCGCAGACGAGCGCGTCGCACCCGGCGGGGCCGGCGGCGAGCGACGACGCGGCGAGCGAGTGGAGACCTGCGGCGACAGGGGCGTCGAGCAGCTCGGCGAGCCGCTCCGCGATCGAGCGCTCGTCCTCCGTCGGATAGACGCCCTGCTTCGTGAAGTTCAGCTCGCTCGCGACGCTCAGCACCGGCGTCGTGCCGATCGCGTCGGCGAGGTACTCGGCCGTCGCGAGCGTCGCCTCGGCCTTCGTCGCGAGGACGACGAGATCGACGCCGCGAACGGCGTCCTCGTTCGTCGCGCCGGTCGCTCCGATCTCGTTTGCCTTCTCCTGCGCGCGTGCGGCGTCGCGCGAGCCGACCACGACGTCCACTCCCGCTGCGACGAGCTGCTGCGCGAGCGCGAGTCCGAAGTCGCCCGTGCCGCCGACGACGGCGACCTTCACGCCGGCACCCCGCCGAGCGCGGCCTCCGCGAGCCGCCGGCGCGCGTCGGCGTCGACCATCAGCGTCCGCGCGACGATCGGCTGCACGCCGTCGAGCCCGTCGAGGTCGTCGGCGTCGGCCTCGTCGACGACGATCGCGTCGATCAGACCCGCGTAGCAGCCGGCGACGTGACGAGGCGAGGTCCCGCCCGCGAGCCGCGTCAGCATCCGGTCGGCGGGACCTTTGACGGCGCGGCCGCCGATCAGCGGGCTGACGGCGACGCACGGCACGCGCCGGCGCGCGAGCGCGTCGCGGATCGGCGCCACCGCGAGGATCGGCTCGATCGAGACGAACGGGTTGCTCGGCGCGACGAGCAGCACGTCGGCCGCCTCGATCGCGTCGAGCACGCCCGGCGGCGGGAGCCGCCGCGCCGGCGCCTTCGAAACGGACGCCGTCGACCTCGTCGCGGTGGCCGCGGGCGACGAACCACTCCTGGAACGGGAACGAGCCCGCGGCGGTGTCGATCCACGTCCGCAGCTCGTCGTCCGTCGCCGGCAGCAGCGTCGTCGCGACGCCGAGCGACGTCGCGAGCCGCGCGGTCACCGCCGAGAGCGGCTCCCCCGCGCGCAGCGCCGCGGTGCGGACGAGGTGAACGCCGAGGTCGCGGTCGCCGAGCGCGAACCACGACTCGCCGCCGAGCGCACGCACGCTCTCGAGCGCGTTCCACGTCTCGCCCGCGCGGCCCCAGCCGCGCTCCTCGTCGTTGAGACCGGCGAGCGCGTAGAGAATCGAGTCGAGATCCGGCGAGACGTGCAGCCCGAGCACGTCGACGTCGTCGCCGACGTTGCCGATCACCGTGACGTCACGCGGATCGATCGCGTCGACGACGCCGAGCACGAAGCGCGCGCCTCCGACACCGCCCGAGAGGACGACGACCTTCACGCGGAGATCTCCTGGAGCTGGCAGGCGCGCGTGCGTGGGCCGCAACGCGCGGCGAGACGTCGGAGATCGTCGAGCGTGTCGACGTCGTCCACGAGGTTCTCGATCGCGAGGTCGACGACGTCGAGACCGAGCGCCGCGGCGTGAGCCCGGAAGCGCGCCGCGCTGCCTGCGCCGTACAGCGGCGCGAACGCGTCGCCGCTCGGAATCGAGAGAGCGTTCGTCGTCCCGTCACGCGCCTCGACGAGCGCGAACCCGCCCGCCGCGGCAAGCCGCTCGAGGTCGGCCGCCTCGACGCAGGGAAGATCCGCGTTCACCACGAGCACCGGCCCCGCGATCCCGGCGAGCGCGGCCAGCACCGCGGCGCCCTGACCGCCGCCGGGATCCGCGAACGACTCGGCGCCGAGCTCCGCCGCGAGCTCCTCGGCGGCGGCGTCCGCCGAGACGACGACGGTCGAGCCGAACGACACGGCCGCGTCGAGCACGTCGCCGAGCATCGCCAGCGAGATCTCGCGCCGCACCGGATCGGGCGCGTCGAGACGCGTCTTCCCGGACGCGCCGGCGAAAGGAACGATGACCGTCGGCATGGCGAGAGCCTAGCCGCGTGCGGGCAGGCTCAGAAGTCTGCGCCGGGCCGGCCGGCGGCGATCCAGCCCTGGATCTCGTACCAGTGGCTCGCGAGCAGGGCCGCCGCGACGCCCTCGTCCGTGTGGGCCGCGTAGAAGACGTTCTTGTCGAGGTCGCAGCAGATCGCGACGTCGGAGAGCTGCACGTCCTTGACCAGCATCAACGCGTCGGCCGGGAGACTGCGCCTCGGCGACCGTGTAGTGCTTGAACTGGAGCTCCGGCGCGAGCTCCATCAGCTCCGGCCAGTCGGGAGCAGGTGCGCGAGCTCATGCCGGTCGTCTCCACCTTCGCCTCGTCGCGCGACCAGCGGCCGTCGAGGCGGACGAGGCCGCGCTCGTCGCCCGCGGGATAGACGACGAAGACGAGCGCGTCGTCGATCGAGTGGTACTGCGTGTCGCCGCGCGCGTCGGTGAGGTCGACGCGGAGATGCAGCCGTCCGTCCGAAAACGGCGGCCGGTCGGCGTCGAACCGAAGCGAGAGCCGGCGCGTCGCGTCGTCCCAGCCGAGCTCGCCGGTCGATCGTCTCGCCCGAGGCGACGAGGATGCCTGCGTCGTCCCGCAGCTCCCACACGAGCCGCGGCGCCGGCAGCGGACCGTCGGCGGAGACATCGACCCCGATCCCGAACCCCTCGCCGGCGAGCAGGCCCTGCGTCCGCTCGACGCCCTCGGGCCCGATCAGCCGCGCGCCGTCGACGCGCGCGAGGTCGCCGCCCCACTCCTTCAGTCCCGCCGCGCGCTCCTCCGGGTTGCGCTCGCCGGCGAGCAGCCGCCGGTACTGGACGATCGCCTCGTGCGTCGGGCCGTCGAACGCAACCGCACCGTCCTTCAGGAGCACCGCGCGGTCGCACAGCCGCTCGACCGCGGACGCGTCGTGCGAGACGAACACGATCGTGCCGCCGCGCTGCTTGAACTCGAAGATCTTCCCGAAGCACTTGCGCTGGAACGCCTCGTCGCCGACGGCGAACACCTCGTCGAGCAGCAGCACGTCGGCCTCGATGTGCGCGGCGACCGCGAAGCCGAGACGCATGTACATCCCCGACGAGTACGTCCGCACGGGCAGGTCGATGAAGTCCTCGAGCCCGGCGAACGCGACGATCTCGTCCAGCTTCTCGCGGATCGTCGCGCGGCGGAGGCCGTGGATCGAGCCGTTGAGGTAGACGTTCTCGCGCCCCGTCATGTCCGGGTGGAAGCCGGCGCCGAGCTCGAGCAGCGAGCCGACGCGCCCGCCGACCGCCACCGTGCCGGACGTCGGCTTGATGATTCCGGAGAGCAGCCGCAGCAGCGTCGTCTTCCCGGAGCCGTTGCGGCCGACGAGACCGACCGCTCCGCCCGGCTCGACGGAGAAGGAGACGTCGCGTAACGCCCACACGTCCACGCCCGGCACGCGTCCGCGCGTGAAGAGCACGTCCTTCAGCGTCCGCTGCTCGCGCGGGTAGACGCGAAAGCGGCGCGCGGCGCGCTCGACCTGGATTCCGCCCGACTTCACGCCCGTGACGCTACCGGGAGCGCTCGCCGGACGATCCCCGCCAGCGTCCGGATGAAGGCCGGATCGGCGTTCGGCATCTCGATCCGCTCGAGCTGCAGCCCGAGCTCGGCGGCTTTCTCCTGCGCCTCGACGTCGAGGTCCCAGCGGATCTCGAGGTGGTCCGAGACGAAGCCGACGGGGCAGACGAGCACGTGGGCGACGCCGGCCTCGTGGAGCGCCGTGAGGTGGTCGAGGATGTCCGGCCCGAGCCACGGCTCGCCGGTCGGCGACTCGCTCTGGAACGAGAAGCTCCAGTTGTCGCCGAGCCCCGCGCGCTCCGCGACGAGCGCGGAGGTCTCGAGCAGCTGCTCCTTGTACGGGTCGCCCATGCTCGAGGATCCGCGCCGGAAGCGAGTGCGCGGTGAAGACGACGTGTGCGTCGGTTCCGCGCACGCGGTCGGCGAGCAGGTCGACGAAGCCCGGCTCGTCGTGCCAGCTCTCGACGAACGCCAGCTCGGCGCGGCCGCCGAGCGCCGCCTCGAGCTGCTCGCGGTAGCCCTTGATCGACAGGGCGGAATAGTGCGGCGCGAGGACGAGGCCGACGACCACTCCCGCGTCCGCCGCGAGCGCCGCTTCCGCGGCATCCGCGATCCGCGGCGTCCAGTGCTTCATCCCGGTGAAGACCGGCACGCCGAGCTCCGCCTCGAGCGCGGCGCGCGTCTCCTCGGTGATCGCGTTCAGCGGCGACGAGTCCTCGATCCCGAGCCGGCGGTAGCGCTCGACGAGGTCGGCGAGGTTCTCCGGCGCGACCGGCCGCCCGCCGCGGATGTCCGCGTAGTACGCGGGCACGTCGGTGAGCCGCTCCGGGGAGCCGTAGGCCATCAGGACGACCGCAGCCTTCACGGCGCGCACGGTAGCTCACGCGCCCCCGAGCGCCGGTGACTCAGGTTTTCGCCGTCTCCTTGCCGCCGTCCCCCGGGTCGGGCAGGGCCGTCGTCAGCGTGTCCTGGGCCCAGCGCTCGCTGAAGCCCGCGAGGAAGCCGACGACGAGGATCGCGAGACGGTCGTCCGCGGCCGGGTCGCTGCTCGAGATCGGCAGATGGAGGATCCCGCTCGTAAACGCGAACGTGATCGCGAGCGCGAACGCGCCGCCGATCAGCGGCCGCAGCCCGCCGAGGAAGAACGCGTACGGGCGGCCGACGTCGTAGCTCAGCTCGAACGAGCCGTTGTTGATCCGCTGGATCACGCTGACGACCGCGCCGACCGAGCCGGCGACGAACGCGGCGACGCCGCTCTTCCACTCGACCGAGAGGAACAGGAACGCGAGCAGCGACGTCAGCGCCGCGACCGAGACCATCCCCGAGAAGTAGACGATCTGCGCCTGGCCGTTCGCGGCCTGGCGGTAGTACGTCTCCGCGTCGTCGAGCGCGGCGATCTCCGTCTGCGAGCGCCTTGTCGAGGTCGACGTCGGGGCGTGGCTCGAGCTGACGTCGACGAGCGCGAGCAGGTGACCCGCGCACTGCGCGACGAGCTGGAGGCAGATCCGCTGGCGGACGCCGGTCAGGACGGTGCGCGCACGGACGGCGAGGTCGTCGCAGCGGTGGAGCTGGAGCGTGATCTCGGGATGCGCCTTCGTCGCCCAGTCGCTCTCGCGGTGGAAGGTCGACGTTGCCCGCTGCCACGGATAGCGCGGCTTCCGTTCCGTGAGCGCGACGGCGCTCGCGACGTGCGAGCACCAGAACGAATGGACGAGCCGGCCGTGCGAGCGCTCGAAATGCGTCAGGACCTGGTGGTACGTCGATGCCGCGTCGACCTTCGCGTCGTCGCGAAAGTCTCGCCACCACTCGAAATGCGAGTACACGAGCTCCGCGAAGGACGGCTCGTGCGAATGCGTCGAGACGGCATGGACGGTTCGCTGCTTCGGCTCCGCGGCCAGCGGCTGGAGCACCTCGGTCACGTTCGACCTCCCCCTGATCACGCCGCAGCTGCGTTTTCGGTGGATTGGAGGGTACGCGGTCGTGCCGAGCGACACAAGGTTGCTCGCTGGCAACAGGCGCTACGTCCCGAAGCGCGCGGCGCGGCGCGGCCGAACCGCGAACCAGCGTGCGGGCATGCCCGCAGGGCACGGCCGACGCGCCGGGTCCGGCAAGCGAACGAGACGGCCGAGAGCAACTCCCGCACGAAGCGCGCCGGAGACCGCGCTCTCCGGCGCGCGGAGTTCCGTCACCTTTCGAGAAGCGAAGCTTCTCAGGGCGCAGCCAGGTGTCGGCCGGGACGAGCAGGCCGCGGCCGGCGAAGCCGACCATCCGGTCGAGCGAGTCGAGGTACGCCTGCGACAGGTCGGCGCTGTCGCGGATCGCCCAGAGCGCCTCACCGTTCGTCCACGCCGCGTCGCGAGCGCGGGCGACGTCCCACATCGCGACGATGTCGTCGATGCGGTCGAACCGGTGCACGATCCGGTCGAGGCGACGCAGCCAGCCGGTCACGTAGTCCCGTTTCACCTTCGCCTCGGTCGCGCCGAGCTGCGCGTTGACGGCGACGAAGTCGGCGTGCTGCGGCGTGCCGTCCTCGACTTCGACGGCAAGCTCCCGTGCGGTCGTCACAAGCGCGACGGGAAGGTCGCGGTTGATGTGCGCGTTCATCCCCGCGAAGGCGAACTGGAGCGGCGCGATCCCGCGCCGGCCGCGCGCCTGGAACAGCGGCGACCACGCGTGCGGCTCCGAGCCGGGCCGCGTCTGAAAGGCGTCGAGCGCGTCGAAGAACAGCCCCGCGAAGACGACGTCGAGCCGCTCGACGAACCGGGCGTCGTGGAACATCGGCCCGTCGAGATCGATCTTCACGCCCTGCGTGACCGCGAGATAGAGCCGCGTGAAGCAGCTGACGCCGTCGGAGCGCGGCAGCGGCGCGGCGATCGCCTCCATCCGGGCAACGACCTCCGCGACAGTTGTCGGCGGCTCCACCGGATGACCATAGCCTTGTCCGCACGCGCCGGTCGCGCTACGGTCCCAAGCCTGCGGCCCCGACAAACCGCGAGCTAGGGGGCTGGGCGACATGTGGATCGAAGAAGCTGACGGCGTCTTCCGAGGTGGAGGCGTCAAGGGCCTCGGCCTCGCCGGCGCGCTGCTCGGATTTGCCGAGAGCACGGACAAGCCGGTCAAGAAATGGGTGAACGTCGCCGGCGCGAGCGCCGGGGCGATCATCGCGTGCTATCTCGCGACGGGTCACGACGCGCAAGAGATGGTCGACCTGATGAAGAAGACGAAGTTCGCCGACTTCCAGGACTTCCCGAAGGGCGGCGAGTACTTCGGCGGCCTCCCGAACCTGTTCCGCAAGCACGGCCTCGCGCACGGCGAGAAGTTCCGCACCTGGTTCAACGACACGCTCGAGAAGGCGACGTTCGCGGACACGAAGGTCCCGGACAGCGACGACCACCGCCTGAAGCTGATCGCGTGCGACGCGACGAACCGCGCGCTGCTCGTCCTCCCGGACGACCTGGTGCGCTACCGGCTCCCGGGCCAGCCGAAGGCGATCGTGCCCGACGAGTTCGAGATCGCGAGCGCCGCGCGGATGAGCATGTCGATCCCGTACTTCTTCGAGCCGGTGCTGCTCGTGCGCGACCGCGTGCTCGTCCAGGACCTCGGCGACACCGCCGGGCTCGTCAACGGCGCGCCGAACGACAGGCTCGACGTCGAAGCGGCGAACAAGGCGCTCGGCGCGAACGGCAAGGCCGCGAGCTTCCGCGAGCTCGACAACGCCGAGCTGAAGCAGCAGGTGTCGGTGATCATCGACGGCGGCACGCTCTCGAACTTCCCGGTCTGGCTCTTCGACGTCGACACGCCGAATCAGCCGCTGCGCCGGCCGACGTTCGGCTTCACGCTCACCGGCGGCAAGGGCGTCGGCGCCGGGCTGAACAACGCGGTCGCGCGCATGCCGTGGGCGGTCCGCTTCGGCTTCGACATCTTCCACACGTCGCAGGAGGCGTGGGACAAGCGGTTCGTGTCGCACTCGACGCGCGTGCGCACGATCGCGGTCGACGCCGGCAACGTCGGCACGACGCAGTTCAACCTCACGCAGGCCGACCAGAACATGCTGATCAACAACGGCAAGACGGCGACGGCAGCGTTCCTCTCGGACTTCACGCTCGAGGAGTACGAGAACACGTACGGCCGCAAGTTCGACGACATGCCCGCGACCGACGGTGCCGCGGCGAAGGAGCTTGCGCGGACGAAGAGCTAAACCAGCGCGCGCGCGTGCACCAGCTCGACGAGCCGGCCGAGCACGTCGGGGTCGGTCGGCGGGAGCACGCCGTGGCCGAGGTTGAAGATGTGCCCGGGCCGGCCGCCGGCTCGGGCGAGCACGTCGAGCGCGCCCGCCTCGACGCGCTCCCACGGGCCGAGCAGCAGCGCCGGGTCGAGGTTGCCCTGGACGCCGCGATCCTCGCCCGCGATCTCCCAGCCGGTGTCGAGCGGCACGCGCCAGTCGAGCCCGAGCACGTCGCCGCCGGCGGCCGCCATCGCGGCGAGCAGCGGCGTCGACGCTCCGGTGCCGAATTGGATCGTCGGCACGTCGACCGACGCGAGGATGCGTGCGGAGTACGGCGCGACGAACTCGACGTAGTCCGCAGGCGAGAGCGCGCCGATCCACGAGTCGAAGAGCTGGATCACGTCGGCGCCTGCGGCGACCTTCGCGACGACGTAGCGCGAGAACTGCTCGGTGAGCTTCTCCATCAGCGCGTGCCAGACATCGGGCTCGTTGAACATCAGCGATTTCGTCCGCATGAAGTCGCGGCTCGGCTTCCCTTCGATGAGATACCCGGCGACGGTGAACGGGCCGCCGCAGAAGCCGACGACTGCGCGCTCCGGCTCGAGCTCGCGCGCGCACGATGCGCACCGCTTCGAGAATCGGCGCGCCCCACTCGGCCGGCGTCGGTCACGCGCAGCGCCTCGACGTCCGCCGCGGTCGCGAGCGGCCGGTCGACGACCGGACCGACGCCCTCGACGAGCTCGACGTCGATCCCCATCGGCGGGACGGGCGACATGATGTCGGCGAACATCACGGCCGCGTCGACGCCGTGGCGGCGTACCGGCTCCAACGTCACCTGGGCGCAGAGCTCCGGCGTCCCTGCGAGCTCGAAGAAGCTGTACTTCTCGCGGAGCGCGCGGTACTCCGGCAGCGAGCGACCGGCCTGGCGCATGAACCAGACCGGCGTGTGCTCGACCGGCTCGCGCCGCGCCGCCCGGACGAGAAGAGGCTCCGTCACGCGGCCTAGACTAGCCCCGGCGTGAACTCCCCCGGCCCCCCTCGTCGTGCGCTGGCACGCACTCGAGCACGCACCCGTCGAGGCCGGCGCGATCCAGGAGGCGACGGTCGAGCTCGAGAACGCGGGCTCGGCGACGTGGCGGACGCGCGGTCCGCAGGACGGGCTCTTCGTCGCGTACCACTGGCTCGACGAGCGCGGCAACCCGATCGTCTGGGACGGTCGCCGCACCGCGTTCGACCGTTCCGTCGCGCCGGGTGAGAGGCTGCGGCAGCGGTTCGTGTTGCGCGCGCCGATCCCGCCGGGCCGCTACCGGCTCGCCGTCGACATCGTCGAGGAGCTCCGCTTCTGGCTCGCCGAGCTCGGCAACGCGCCGCTCGAGGAGGTTGTGGACGTCGTGCCGCGCGACGCATCGGCCGCGCGCACCTTCTTCCCGGACGGTGCCGAGCCGGCGGACGACTGGCTCGAGCTCGCGCGCGCGCTGCACGCAGAGGGCTACTCCGCGGTCGGCGGCGCCGTCGAGCCGGAGCGCGGCCTGCTGCGGCGGAAGAACGCGGAGCTCGCGCCGTACACGCCCGGCGGCGGCCGCCATCCGCGGTTCCCGCACCCGCTCGTCTGCCCGTCGCTGCTGCCGCCGCTCGAGCCGAACACGGAGGTCGCCGGACTCCCGGCGTTCGTGCCCGAGCGGGACGAGCCGTCGATGTTCGACGGCAGGCTCGTGCTCAGACTTCGATCGCGATCTGATCGTCCACGCGACTGAACACCCACGCGCCGACGGCGAGCGACAGCAGCGAGACGAGCACCGCGTAGAGTAAGTCCGCGAGCGGCGGCAGCGTGCCGAGGAAGAGCGGCGCGCGGATCGATCTGGATGATCGGCGACAGCGGGTTCAGCCAGTGGATCACCCAGACGACGTGCTGGTGCGCGGCGAGCTGCGACAGCGGGTAGATCACCGGCGTCAAGAAGAACCACGGCACCATGATCGCCGCGACGATGAACTCGACGTCGCGGAAGATCGCGTTGAGCGACGCGGCCACGAGCGAGATGCCGGCAACGAATGCGATCGGCAGCACGGCGAGCGGAATCGCGAGCCACTCGGTCGCGCGTACGCGCGGCAGGGCGATGAAATTCACGATCAGCAGCAGCACGACCATCGCGCCGAAGGCGACGACGTGTGCGCCGACAACCGACAGCGGCACGAGCTGGCGTGGGAAGCGGGTCTTGCGAATCAGGTTCGCGTTGTCGAGCATCGAGCGTGTCGCCGATTGGAGCGCGGAGGCGACGAACGTCCAGACGGCGAGACCGGAAAGCAGGAACAGCGCGTAATGACCTCCGCTCGAGAAGCGCGTCTTCCAAACGACGCCGAACACGAGCAGGTACACGCCCATCAGCAGCAGCGGGTTCGCCACCGTCCAGACGACGCCGAGCGCCGAGCCGCGGTACTTCGCCTGCAGGTCGCGGCGGAAGAGGTTCGAGAAGAGCTCGCGGTACCGGTAGACGTCGACGTACGTGTTCACGATGACCGAGGGTAGACGACGTCGCGGAGGACCGGCGCGAGCTGCGCCGCGAAGCCGCGCGTCGTGTGGGCCCGCTCCACGCGCGCGCGGCCCGCCTCGCCGAGCCGGGCGGCAGCCGTGGTCGCCGAGCACGCGCTCGATCGCGGCTCGCATCGCCTGCGGATCCGACGGCGGAACGAGAATCCCGTCGACGCCGTCGTCGACGTAGTCCGGAGGATCGCCCGGCGCGTCGCGACGACCGGTTTCCCCATCGACATTGCCTCGAGCAGCGTCGTGAGACCGCCTCCCTCGGAGCCGTACGCGATAGCTCGTCGGGACGCTGCGGCAGAACGACGAGTCCGCGGTCGCGTAAAGATCCCGGACCTCGACCGGATGTGCCGGAGCCGTTGAACGTTCGCGGGAATTCGCATACCGCCGAGGTTCCGCGGCATCGGCCGCCACCTCGACGTCGAGCATCGAGCCCGTCGACCGCCGCGTGAGCGTTCCGTAGTCGCGCGCGAGATCCTTGCCAACCGAGACGACGGCGGCCGCTCGGACCGGCGGCGCCGGCGCGCGTGAAGAAGCGGTCGTCGATCGGCAGCAGGCAGCGTCAGCGTGCGACGCCGGAAGCCCGACGAGCTACACGAGCTCCGTCGTCTGCGACTCGCCGAAGCACACGACCGCGCCGCGCGCCGAGCGACGCGCGAGCAGTCGGCGCCGTCGCCGGCGACGCACGCCGAGATGAGGTTCAGCCCGAAGTTCATCACGACGACCGGCAGTCGACGCAGCCGCGCCGCGAGCGGCAGCGACGTCCGCGAGCGGCGTGAACACGACGTCGATCCCGCCCAGCTCGAACGGCATCGTCAGCTCGCGAAGATTCCACGCGACCGTCGAGTGGCCGCCGGCAGCGGCCGCCGCGTCAGCAGTGGGTCGTGGTACGGTCGACCTCGATTCCGTGCTCCGGCGAGATGGTTCGCGCCGAGCAGCGTCGAGTCGGGCTCGACGCCTCGCGCGAGACCTCGGCGATCACCTCGCGCGCGAGTTCGGATAGACGAACGTCGCCCTCACGCGCGCTTCCGCGCGTAGATCGAGACGCCGGAGTACTGCGCGGCGGTGAGGTGCGCCAGCGCGCCGAGCGACGGGCCGACCTTCGGAATCTGTCGACAGCGCGCGCCCGTACGGCACCGGCGGCCAGCCGTCGGCGCGCTCGAGCCGCCGCACGACGAGACCGGCGCGCGAGAACGAATAGACGTAGGCCCAGATCGTGTGGACGTGCTCGTTGATCCCGAGCGCCTTCTCCGCCTCCTGGTCCGGGTTCTCGGAGCTCTGCCGCACGCCCTTCGTCCCCTCGTTCAGCCCGGCGACGACGCCGCCGCGCCGGGCGACGCGCGCCATCTCCTTCACCATCAGCGTCAGGTCGAGCGCGTGGTGGAGCGTCGCCACGCAGTAGACGACGTCGAAGACGCCGTCCGGGAACGGCAGGTGCTCGCCGTCGGCCTGCACGCGGCCCGAAGTCGCCGTAGAACGCGCCGCGGCCGAGACCGATCTTCTCGTCGACGAGGATGTCGGTCGCGACGTACTGGCAGTCGCGCTCGAGCCAGAACCGCGAGCCCCAGGCCTTCGCCGCGCCGACCTCGAGCACGCGCAGGCCGCGCAGGTCGCCGATGTAGCGGTCGAGCAGCACCTGGAACGAGTGGCCGTTCGCGAGCCAGGTCTGGTTGTCCCAGCCGAGCTCCCGGTTCACGAACGGCAGGACGGCGTCGACCTGGTCGTCGGGCTCGTACCAGCCCTCGGCGCGGGCCTTCTCGACCCAGCCGGCGGTCTCGCCGAGCTTCTCCCGGGCGCCCGGCAGATCCTCGTGGAGCATGAGCGGGATCCCGTTCTCGACGGCGAACGAGCGCCCACAGCCGCGGGCACGCCAGCGAACCGCCGGCCTCGTCGAGCGAGGTGCGGCAGAACGGGCAACGGAGCAGCTCGAGGAGCGGCGCGTCCACCTGGGCGGCCAAACTACCGCAGAGAAGCCGAATGCCGCCGCTGCCCATACACCCGCTTAACAGCACTTCGTTACGCTGGCGCACGTGGTACGAGCCGCAGAGACCGCGCGGCTGAGGCGCGCTGCCCCGTGACGGTCGCCGCTGCTGCACTCACCGCGCTCCCCGCAAGCCTGCTGACGATCTGGGCGCTGCTGCGTACCCCGGCTGCGCACATCGTCGTCGCCGCTCCCCGCGCCGACCGCTGGCACAAGAAGTCGACGCCGCTCCTCGGCGGGCCGGGGATCATGGCGGGGCTGCTCGTCGCCGTCGGCGTCGCGCTCGCGGCGCATCTGATCCCCGCGACCCGGGAGCTCGCCGGGATCGTCGGCGGCTGCGCGATCCTCTTCACCGCCGGCCTGCTCGACGACATCTACCGGCTCCCGCCGCTCGCGAAGATCGCGGCCCAGGCCGCCGCGGCGGCGCTCGTCCTCGCCGCCGGCGTCCGCGTCGAGATCATCTCCAACGACATCCTCGCCACCGCGCTCGGGTTCCTCTGGCTCGTCGGGATGACGAACGCGTTCAACCTGCTGGACAACATGGACGGGCTCGCGGCGACGCTCGCCGCGATCGCCTGCTCGTTCTTCGCGATCGACGCGTTCACGATCCATCCCAGCGACACGATCGCGGTGCTCTCGCTCGGCGTCTGCTTCGCGTGCCTCGGCTTCCTGCCGTACAACCTCCGCCTCAACCGCCCGGCCGCCGTCTTCATGGGCGACAGCGGCAGCCAGGTGCTCGGGTTCGCGCTCGCGTCGCTCGGCCTCGCGGCGAGCTGGACGGTCGCCGGCTCGACGGTCGCGACGCTGCTGCTGCCGATCCTCGTGCTCGCGGTGCCGATCCTCGACACGACGCTCGTCACCGTCGTCCGGCTCTTCGAGGGGCGCCCGGTGACCGAGGGCGGGCGGGACCACAGCTCGCACCGGCTCGTCTACCAGGGACTGTCGGACAAGCGCGCGGTCGTTCTCCTCTGCGTCGTCTCCGCGGCGCTCGGACTGACGAGCCTCGCGTACAAGGTGCTCGACGACACGCTCGTGACGCTCGCCGGCGTGCTGATCACGTTCGCGTTCCTGCTCCAGTTCGGCAGCTATCTCGCCGACAGCGGGCACGCGCGCGACGCGGACGCGCGAGCGTCGCGCCGTCGTTCGCGCGCTCGCTGCTCGTCCACCGGCGGCGGCTCGTCGAGGTGCTCGTCGACTTCGCACTGATCTGCGCGTCGTTCGTCGCCGCATACGCGATTCGCATCCACGGCGAAGGCACGGTCTGGGATCGCACGATCCTTCACCGTGCGCTGCCGGTCGTGCTCATCGCCCGCTACATCGCGTTCATCGCCTTCGGCCTCTACCGAAGCGTGTGGCGGTACGCGGGAGCACGCGACGCCGTCAACATCTTCGCCGCCGTCGCGGTGGCCACGGGGGCCGCGTTCATCTTCATCTACCTGGCGATGCCGCTCAACGGGTTCCCGAGCGGCGTCTTCTTCATCGACATGCTGCTCTGCACGATGCTGATCGGCGCCGCTCGCTTCTGGGAGCGCGGCATCGCCCACGCGCTTTCGACGATCGTCGGGCGCGGCGACCAGCGACGCGATCTGATCATCGGTGCCGGGCGGAGCGGACGCAGTCTCTGCGCGAGCTTCGCGAGACGCCGGGCGAGCGCGTCATCGGATTCGTCGACGACGATCCGCGGCTGCGCCGCCGCCGCATTCAGGGCGTCCAGGTGGTCGGTGCGATCGAGGAGATCGGCTGGGTGCTCGGCCGGTTCGAGCCGGACTCGGTGCTCGTCACGATTCCGGAGGCGCCGCGCGAGCGCCTCGACGCGATCATCGAAGCCTGCTCGCGCGCAGGCGTTCCCTGTCGCTTCGTCCGCCGTGAGATCGACCTCGATCCCGGTGTCGTCCTCGGCGCAGCAGTCGAGTGAGCGCGACGGCAACTCCTTCCCCGCGCGAGGCCGAGGCCCGCGCCGTTCCCGAGCGGACGTTCAACGACCGCGTCATCGCGGTGCTCCCGCTCGCCAGCGTCTACGTCTGGCTCTGCATCGTCTTCCTCGTCGAGGCGTGGAACCGCGTCACGCCGTGGCTCTTCACGGACGAGCTCGAGTTGACGCAGCTGTCGCGGTCGATCGCGAACACCGGACACGCGGCCCGGCGCGGCGAGGCGCATTCGTTCGACTCGCTGTACACCGTGATGACCGCGCCGCTCTGGCTGATCCACGACGTCGCGCAGGCGTACTCCGGCGTGAAGTACCTCGACGTGTTCGTAATGGCTGCGGTCGTGTTTCCGACGTACTTCCTCGCGCGGATGGTCGTCGGACGGGGCTGGTCGCTGTTCGCGGCGGCGGCCGCGGGCGCGAT
The DNA here is from genome assembly GCA_963816455.1 of uncultured Actinomycetes bacterium. Lineage (GTDB taxonomy): Bacteria > Actinomycetota > Thermoleophilia > Gaiellales > Gaiellaceae > Palsa-739. Next base: position 50,342 of record CAWFKM010000021.1, on the reverse strand, counting down.
TCCGTCGCTCGCGTACTCGTCGTACATCGTCGAGGAGACGCTCGCGTATCCGTACGCGGCGCTCTGCTTCTTCCTGATCGCGAAGGCGCTCGTCTGCTGGCGACGGGGACGGCGTTCGTGGGGCTGGGCGGCCGGGGCCGTCGTCGCCAGCGTGATCGCGCCCGCGGTGCGCGGCGAGCTCGTCGTGATCCCGATCGCGCTCGCATTCGCCGTCTTCTTCGCGGTCTGGTCGAGCGGGTGGGCCAGAGCGCGACGCGCGTACTGGTCGTACGGCGACTGGCTCGGAGTGATCGCGCTCGGCTTCGGCGCGGTCTTCATCATCAGCGGCATCGCGACGCACCACTCGCAGCAGTGGTACGGCGTGACGACGTACTGGAAGCACCGAGCCCTCGTCCTCGGCGACTGGGCCGCGGGGTCGCTTGCGATCGGGCTCGGCGTGATCCCGCTCGTCGCCGGGCTGACGTCGCTCTTTCGCGCGCCCGGCGAGGAGACGACGCGCGAGCTGCGCATGTTCCGCTGCGTCACGCTCGCCGGCCTGATCGCGGTCGGGATATACACCGGAATGAAGGCCGCGTACCTCCGACGTACTTCGCGACGCGCGTCGAGGAGCGCAACCTCATCTACGTCGCCCCGCTCCTCCTCATCGGCACTGCGATCGTGCTCGAGCGGCGCCGCGTGAACTGGTACGCGCTCGCGGCGGCGACGGCGTACGCGTTCTATCTCGTCGTGGGCACGCCGTACCAGATGGGCCTCCAGCTCTACTCGGACGCGCTCGGGCTGGCGATCCTCCAGCAGGCGAACCGCTATCTCTACTGGACGCCGAACACGGGACAGTGGGTGCTGCATCGCCGTGCTCGCAGGCGGTGTCGTCGCAATCGTCGCGCTGGCGCTGCTGCGCGGACGGGCACGGCTCGCCGGCGTGATCGCGGCCGTGCTCGCGGTCGGAATCGTCGGCTGGAACCTCACGGGCGAGATCGGCGCTGCCGCGGGCACCAACTCGATCAGCCGCACCCAGGCCGCGACGCTCCGCCATCCGTTCACCTGGGTCGACGACATCACGAAACAGCAGCCGACGCTCTATCTCGGCGAAGGAGAAGCCGATCAGAACCCCGAGTGGATGCTCGAGTTCTGGAACCGCTCGATCGTCACCGTCGGCAGCTTCGACGGCTCCGTCGGCGGCCCCGGACCGGCCGGCTCGCCGAACCTCACCGAGAACGGCTCGCTCTACTGGACTCCCGATCCCGCGAACCCCGGGCGCCAGTACGCGTTCGCGGTCGAGGACTATCCGTGCATCGACTTCGCCGGCACGTATCGCGGCAGGCACTTCTACCGCGCCGGCGGCGGGACGAAGGTGTGGCATCTCATCCAGCTGACGCATCCGAACCGGCTACGCGCCGTCTGCAACGGCATCTATCCGGACGGCTGGAGCGGCGCGGCGGACAGCGCGTACTACCGCTTCAGCGATGGCGCGAACGGCTGGCTGCGCGTCGTCGTCTCGCGCAAGGACTGGGGCGGCAAGACCGGGCCGAGCCCGGTCAGCATCCTCGTGGCGCCGCTCGTGATCACCGATCGCACGCCAGCCCGCGCTGAGCCGCACGAAGCTGACGATCCCGCTCACGATCGACAGCGGGCAGACGAAAGTCTGCTGGCTCCATGCACCCGCCGACCGCTTCGGCGCGGCCGTGCTCGTCCAGAACAAGTTCATACCGCAGCAGGTCGACCCAACGTCGGGCGACGTGCGCGTCCTCGGGGCGGAGGTCAGCTACCAGTTCTTCAGGCACGCGCCGAAGCACGTGACGCCCAACACATGTAGGTGAACCGCGCGCGGAGCACGCGCCACGCTCGTCGTCATCGCAGCGCGAGCAGCCGCTCGGGATGCTTGCGCAGGAAGCGGAGCATCGCGCGCGCGTGCCAGATCGTGTGACGCGTGAGGAAGCGCTTGTCGATCACGGCGGCGTACTCGTGGTGCACGACCGCCGCCGGGACGTACCACCGCTCCCAGCCCGCCTGCGCGGCGCGGTAGTTGAGGTCGATGTCCTCGCAATACATCCGGAAGCCCGCATCCCAGCCGCCGATCTCGTCGAGCATCGCGCGGCGGAGGAGCAGGAACGCGCCGAGCATCGTGTCCGTCTCTACCGGCTCCGTGGGACGATCGTCGAGCAGGTAGTGGTGCTTCTGCCACTCGAGCGGCGGGAAGAGCTTGCGCAGCGGCGTGCGGCGGACGATCGTCCCGCCGATCGTCGGGAAGCTGCGGCGCGACGCCTGCCAGGTGCCGTCGTTGTAGAGCATCTGCGGGCCGGCGGCGCCGCAGCGCGGATGCTCCTCCATGAATGTGCGGAGGATCGCGACGGCGTCCGGGTCGGCGATCGCGTCGGGGTTGACGATCAGCACCAGCTCGTGCTCCGTCCGTTCCGCGCCGAGGTTCGCGTTTGCGGCGAAGGAAAGCGGCCGCGCGTTCTCCAGCACCCGCGTGTGCGGCGGCAGCTCGGCGGGGACGCTGCCGGGGATGTTCGCGATCACGAGCAGCTCGTCGACCTGCGGCGCGAGCGGCGGCAGCGACTGCTCGAGCTCCGCCGCGTGGCCGTGCGAGATGACGACGGCGGAGACCTTCATCGGAGCACGTCCTTGTAGACGGCGACCGTCGCCTCCGCGGTGCGCTCCCACGAGAAGGTCTCGGCGCGGAGCAGCGCAGCCCGCGACCACGGCTCCGGATCGGCGAGCACCCACGCCACGGTCTCGGCGAACGCCTCGGGATGCGCGTACGCGACCGCCTCGCCGCCGACCTCGCGGACGGCGGCGTCCGGCGTCGCGACGACCGGCGTGCCGCACGCCATCGCCTCGGCGACGGGGAGGCCGAAGCCCTCGTACTTCGTCGGGAAGAGCAGCGCCGCGGCCTCCTGGACAAGCTTGACCAGCTCGTCGTGCGTCACGAAGCCGCGCACGTCGACGCCGCGGCGTCGCAGCTCGGCGGCGAGCGTCGCATCGCGCTCGGGGCCGACGACGACGAGCTTCCGTCCGGCGGCCTGCGCGGCATCGGCGGCGAGCAGCGGGTTCTTCCGTTCCTCGACCGAGCCGACGAGGAGCAGGTAGCCGCCGCGTGTCCCGCCCGGATGGAATGCCGGATCCGGTGCGAGCGGCGTCACGACGACCTTCTCCGGCGCGGCGTCGTAGAGCTCGATCAGATCGTCCTTCGTACGCTGCGAGATCGCGATCACGGCGCGCGCGCGATGAACGGAGCGCGGGACGACCATGCGGAACATCGCCGTCTCCCGTGCTCCCATCAGCGAGCGGTCGCGCTCGAACGAGAGATCCTGCACGGTGAGCACGCCGGGACACGACAGCACGAGCGGGAGCGAGTGGACGAAGTGCGCAAGCGCCGGACGCAAGCGCCGGAGCAACAGCGGCACGCGGACCGCCATGCGCAATTCCTGGAAGCGCGCCGGCAGCTCGATCGGCTCGACGCCCGCGGGAACGAGGTCGGGCCGCCGCGTGATCGCCGCGATGCGCAGCCCGCCGGCGGCGGCCGGGAGCGCGCGGAGCAGCTGCGCGACGTACGTCTCGTCGCCGGTGCGCTGCCGGCCGAGCACGTCGGCGTCGACGACGACGAGTGGGTCGCTCACGCCGCCGCCTCGCGGTAGACCTCGAGCGTGTCGCGGGCCGCGTCGTCCCACGAGAACGCTCGCGCGCGCTCGATGCCGCGCGTGCGAAGCTCGTCGCGGCGCGCGATCGCATCCTCGATTCCCGCGGCGATCGCGGCCGGCGTCGAGCGGGTCGACGAGCACCGCGGCGCCGCCCGCGACCTCCTCCGTCGCGCCGCCGGCGGACGTAACGACAGGCGCGCCGCAGGCCATCGCCTCGGCGATCGGGATTCCGAAGCCCTCGTAGAGCGACGGATACGCGACGCACAGCGCGCCGCGGTAGAGCCGCGCGAGCTCGTCGTCACCGACCTCGCCGAGCCAGGTGACGCCGTCACCGCGCGCCTCGACGTTCCCCCAGCCGCGTGCGCCGGCGACGCGCAGCTCGACGCCGAGCCGCTTCGCCGCCTCGACAACGCGCGCGAGGTTCTTGCGCGGCTCGAGCGTGCCGACCGCGAGGACGTAGTCGCCGTCCGCACGCGGTCCGTCGGGAGTGAAGACCGCGTCGACCGCGTTCGGAACGACGCGGATCTTCTCGCGCGGCACGCGCAGCACGGACTCCAGCTCGCCCGCGGTGAACTCGGAGACGGCGACGATGCGCCGCGCGTTGCGAAGCACCCGTGGGACGACGCGTGTGCTGTACTCGCGCGTCCAGCGCGGAAAGACCTCGGGATGACGGAACACCGCGACGTCGTGCACCGTCACGACGACCGGCGTCGCGCCGTCGCGCACCGGCCCGCGATAGGTCGGGCAGTGGAGCACGTCCGCGCCGCGCGCCTTGTGCGAGAGCACGTGCGGGTACCACGCGAGGTCGAGCCAGAGCGTGCCCGGCGCGCCGCGGGCGTAGCCGCTGACGCGGCGGAGCGAGACGTCGCGCTCGAGCCGCGGCAGCAGCGCGCGGAGGTAGCGCGCGGTGCCCGCGCGCGTCTGCGCGAGCGCCGTCACGTCGACGGCGACGTTCACGCGGCGGCCCGCCACGCGGCGAGATGCGCGCGGCCGTTGGCAAGCCACGTGAACTGCTGCACGTGCGCGAGGCCGCGCGACGCGAGGTCGTCGTGCTCCGTGAGCGCCCGCTCGATCCCCGCCGCGATCGCCGCGGCGTCGTCCGGGTCGACGCGCACGGCAGCATCGCCGCACGCCTCGTCGAGCGACGGATGCGCCGAGACGACGCACGGCGTGGCGCACGCCATCGCCTCGGCGACCGGCATCCCGAAGCCCTCGAACAGCGACGGATAGACGAACGCGCTCGCGCCGCGGTAGAGACGCGGGAGCTCGTCGCGTCGGCGTGTAGCCGAGCCGCACGATCCCCGGCGCGTCGAGCTCCGGCTGGTCGCCCCAGCCGGCCGCGCCGACGACGACGAGTGAAAGGTCTGCCGGATCGAGCAGCCGGTACGCCTCGACGAGACGAGCGAAGTTCTTCCGCGGCTCCAGCGTTGCGACGGCGAGCGCATACGGGCGGCCGCCGGCGACCTCGAACCGCTCGCCGTCCGCGGAGAAGCCCGGCTCGACGCCGGGATACGCGACGTGGATCCGCGCGCGGTCGACGCCGAGCGTCGCCGCAACGTCGTCGCCGGTGAACCGCGAGTTGACGATCACGACGTCGCACGCCTCGGCCGCATGGCGGTACTTCGCGCCGTGCATCCGCTGCGTCTTCGCGTGAACCCATTCCGGATGGTGGAGCGGCACCAGGTCGTGGATCATCGTCGACCGGATCCCGGCCCGCTGCGGCGGGTACATCCAGTCGCTGAAGTGGAAGACGTCGAGCGCGCCTGCGAACCGCTCGAGCGGCGGCGTCCCGACGCGGCTCCACGCCGTGCGAAACGCGTGCGCTGCCGGCAGAACCGCGCAGCCGCCGCTCGACGCCGACGCCGTCGAGTGCCGACTCGATCTCGCGCTTGCCGCGCGTGCTCGCCGGCGCGAACGCGACGACCTCGTCCGCGCCCGCCGACGCCTCGACGATCCCGAGCAGCGAACCGCGGATGTAGTTCCCGACGCCGGTGCGCTCGTGCGACAGCGGCGACACGTCGACGACGATCCTCACCGCGTCGGCGAGAAATGGATCGTGTCGAAGTGAAGACCGAGCAGGCGCGGGTCGTTCAGGTGGAGCTTCGGGTAGTCGACGGGCGGCGCGCGGGCGAGATCGCGAGCGAGACCTTGCAGACGCCGTTCTGCGGCGTGAGCGGGAAGGTGAATGTGCGACCGGACGTCGTCGACGGCACATGCAACGTCCGTGTCGGCGTCGTGCCCGTCACGGTCACCGTCTGCGTCGTGTTCCTGAACAGGCGCGCGTCGCTCTCGACCGTGACGGTCAGGTTGCCGCCCGTACACGACGAGCGCGTCCACGTCAGATTCGGGCCTGACCATGGATGGAACGCGCCCGGGTAGAGGCCGCTGACCTGCGTCGTCGCGCGCGCCGGGCCGGCGACGCGGTAGAGGACGAGCTGCTTCGCCGGGTCGCGTGCGACGGCGGTCCCGACGAGCTGCACCGAGTTCGTCGTGAGGACGTAGCGCTCGGCGATCGGGTTGCCGTGGCGATCGTGGAGAACGCCGGTGCGCGAGTCGACCGAGACGGGAATCGACGGCATGTCGCCCGGGAGCGGCGTGCCGAGGTCGTAGACGCGCGCGACGCTGCGGTTCCAGAACTCGTTCTGCCAGACCGACTGCTGGTTCCCGCCCGACCAGAGCACCGCGACCTTCGCGTCGCGGCCGACGGCGTCGTCGATCCAGCTGTTGTCGCGGCGGCCGATGCCCTGCGCGAGCGCGCTCTTCGACAGGCTCGGCGGCCCGTGCTTCCACGCCTCGAGCGGGATCCACGTCGCGACGAAGCCGAGCGCGACGACGATCGGCAGGACGGGGGCCCAGCGGCGCGGCAGCCAGAGGAACGCAGCGCCGAGCCCGATCGAGACAGCGACGACAACGACGGAAACGCTGGCGATGCTTGCCCACGCGTCGCCGACGTACCACCACGGCTGGAAGCCGCAGCGTGTCGGACTCCGCCGTGATGTTCAGCAGATGCGCGAACGGCAGCGCGCCCGGCAGCGCGGCTGCGACACCGGCCGCGGCGACGGCGGCGCGCGGCGGCCGCGGCTGGCCGCGCTCGATCCACGCGAGCAGCGCGACGAGGAACAGCGGCGCGACGTAGAAAAGATTCCGCTCCTCCACCCGAAGCGAGTAGCGCGACGCGAACACCGCGACCTCGAGCACGAGCCACGCGGAGAGCGAGACCGTCACGGCGGCGAACACGCGCAGGCGGCGGTCGAGATGCCGCGCGTTCGCGACGAGCACGATCACCGCCGCGAACGGGACGATCCAGAGATAGAGGTCGAGCTCCGCGAGGTGGAGGATCAGCCACTTCAGCGACGTCCAGAAGTGATAGCCGCCGCCGGTTGCTTTCGAGTAGTTGCCGAGGATGTGCGTCGGCGAGCGGCCGAGCGCGACCTCGACGATCGCGACGAGCGCGGCGCCGCCGACGACGATCCCGTAGAGCGGCGCGAACGCCTTGAGGCTCCGCGGCCGCCCGCGTTCGATCCACGCGAGGACGAGCGGCGCCGTCAGCACGCCGGCGACGAGCGCGACCGTCTGTGCGCGCGTGACGAACGCGAGCACGCAGAGTCCGAGCACCGCGAGCTGCCGCGCGAGCGTCGGCTTCTCGAGCATCAGCACGAGCGCGAACGCGAGCCAGAGGAAGAGCGGATAGAACGCGTTCTCCGTCATCAGCATCCCGACGTAGGCGAGCGACGGGATCGCGACGGCGAGCGCAGCGGCGGCGAGCGCAGCGGACGGGCGGACGACGCGGCGTGCGACGAGATACGCCGGGACGACCGCCGACGACATCAGCAGCGCATTCAGCACGCGCGCCCATTCGTAGACGTCGTGCATCGAGCCGAAGATCGCGTACGCCGGCGAGAGCAGCAGCGGATAGACGAAGCCGTAGTTCCCGTGCACGCCGCGGATCAGGAAGTGGCCCGTCGCGGCGAAGCTCCGCGCCATGTCGGAGTAGACGAGCTCGTCGACCATGATCCACGGCGAGACGACGCGGAGGCCGAGCGTCAACTGGACGACGACCGAGACGGCGTAGAGCCCTGCGAGCCAGATCCACATCGGCCAGGACCGCAGGAGCCGGGTCCCGGTGCCAGGCACCGGGACGTGGCCCGCAGGGGCACGTCCGTCCGGCGAGACGAGCGCGGCCGCGCGCAGCTCCGGCGCCAGCAGCTCCGGTTCGACGCCGGTGTCCGCGGCGGCCGCGGCGACCTCGCGGAGCACGCCCTCGCGGACGAACGCGTCGCCGGCGGCCTCCTCCAGCGCGGCGGCGTAGAGGCCGGCGACGCGCCCGAGGTCGTTCTCCCGCTCGACGTACGCGCGCGCGGCCTCGCCCATGCGCGCCGCGACGGCGGGATCGGCGAGCGTCGCCGAGCGCCGCCGCGAGCGCGTCGACCTCCTCGTTCGCCGCCGACGGGAACCTTCAGCGCGACGTCGTCCGGCAGCTCCGCGAACCAGCCGACGTCGCTGACGACGAGCGGCTTGCCGAGCGAGAGCGTCCGGATCGCGCTGCCCGACGTCTCCCCCATCGTCGGCGCGCGAAGCAGCACGCACGCGTCGCACGCCGCCATCAGCGACCAGAGCCGAGCCTCCTCCACGTAGCCCTCGCGGATCACGCCGTCCGCGTCGAGCCCGATCCGCTCCAGCCGTCCCGCGAGGTCGAAACCGGGCGCCTCCGAGCCGACGAGCAGCAGCCGCGCGCCGGGATGCGCGCGCCGCAGCTCTGCGAACGCGCGCAGCAGCTGCGGCACGCGCTTGCTCTCGTTCAGATGCCCGAAGCAGCCGATCAGCGGCGCGCCGTCGACCGCCGCCGCCTCGACCGCGGGCGCCGGCCACGCCGGATGCGGGATCCGCCAGAGCGGCCCGTCGTAGCCGTGCTCGCGCGCGTGGTCTTCGACGTAGTGCGAGTGGACGATGAGCCCCGTCGCGCGGTCGAGCACCTCGCCGGCGAGCGGGAACTCCTCCGGCCGCACCTCCCAGAGCGGCGGCAGCCGTCCCTCGAGGACGCCGTAGCCGAGCAGCCGTCCGGGCACGCCGGCCTCGCGCTCCATCGCCGCGAGATACGCGTGACCGTCCTTCCGCCCGATCGTCATTCCCGCGACGAGATGGTGGATCACCCAGTCGTGCAGGACGACGACTCCCGGCTGCCGTCGCAGCGCGTCGACGATCCACGCGTGCGCGTCCGGGTTGTTGCCGATGTGGTAGAGCGAGACGTCTGCGCCGCCGACCGGCCGCGTGCGACCCGGGCGCACGACCTCGACCTCGACGAGCTGCTCGAGCGCGGGCAGGAGCAGCGCCGAGTAGTCGGCGATGCCGGACGTATCCGGCGGCAGCGGTGAAAAGTACGCGACCTTCACGTCAGGCGACGGCGGCGAGCAACCGGTCGATGCAGGAATCCCACGTGACGCCGCTCGCAAGCTCGCGCCCCGCGCGGCCGAACGTGCGCGCCTCGTCCGTGTGCCCGCGCAGCCACGCGCAGCCGCGCGCGACGTCCTCGGCGCTCGGCGCGACGACGAGTCCGGTCTCGCGGTCGTGGACGATGTCGAGCGGACCGCCGGCGTCGGTCGTCGTGAGCACCGGCTTCTCGGAGAGGAACGCCTCGAACGGAACCATCCCGAAGTCCTCGTCGACGGGCGCGTAGTAGACGCCGAGACAGCGCGCGTAGAGATCGGCGAGCTGCTCGTCGGAGACGCGGCCGGCGAACTCGGCGCGCCCGTTGAGCCCGCGGTCGCGCGCGAGCCGCTCGAGCCGCTCGCGCTCCGGCCCGTCGCCGGCGATCACGACGCGCAGCCCGGGCTCGGCTGCCGCCGCCTCGAGCAGCAGGTCGACGCGCTTCGTTCGGTCGAGCCGACCCACGGACAACACGAAGTCGTCGTAGCCGTCGCAGCGATACGCGAGCGGCGCGGGCGGGTGCGGCATGATCTCCGCCTCGAGCCCGGTCGAGCCGCGCAGCCTCCCGGCGACGTTGTTGGACGTCGCGAAGATCGCGCGCGCCTCCGACAACGCCGTCCGCTCGAACGCGAGGATGCGACGCCGCAGCGCGCGGTCCTCCGCCGACTCCGAGAACTGTCCGAGCTCGGTTCGGTCGAAGTCCCACGCCTGCCGGAACTGGTGCACGAGCCAGACGACCTTCCGCGGATGGCGAATCGCGTACGACGGGAACTTCGTCGCGATCACCGCGTCCACCGGCCGCCCGTTCGCCTCCTCGAGATCGAGCAGCCGCCAGAGGAACGCCTGCGTCAGCACGCGCTCGCCGGGATACCACTTGAACGGCACGGTGACGAGCTCCGCCTCGTGGTCGCGCGCGCGCAGCTGCGCGACGAGGTCGTCCGCGAAGATCTCGGCGCCGCCGCGCTCGAACGGCACCTGCGGAATGCAGACCGCCAGTCTCACTTTCTGCTCTCGAGCTCGTCGACGCGGCGCGTAAGGTCGTCGACGAGCCGGAGCAGCGCGTCGTTGACGATCCGCTGCTCGGCGAACGCGGGCTCGACGTACCACCGCATCGACTTCCGCAGGACGCGCTTCACCTGGAACGCGAGCCAGCCCTTCGGGCCGGGCCGCCGCTCGAGCGGAACGTCGGCGCTGACGGGCCAGAACCGCTCGGCGAGCCCGCGGGTCGCGGCGAGGTCGCGGGAGTCCCGGTCGACCGCCTCCCGCAGGCGCGCGTAGACCTCGTCGACCGAAAGCTCCTGCTGCTCAGACATTTCGCCGGGATTGTAAAGAGGCGGTGTTACGAACTCGTGAGCGGAAGGAGCCGCTCGCGGGCCGCGTCGACCAGCAGCGCCACGAGCTCTTCGAAGCCGACCTGGGGCTCCCAGTCGAGCCGGTCGCGCGCGCGGGAGGCGTCGCCGACGAGATGGTGGAGCTCGGCCTGGCCTCGTAGCAGCGAGGGGTCGACCCGGACGTGGGCCCGCCAGTCGAGGCCGACGTGCGCGAACGCCAGCTCGACGAGCTCCTGCACCGAGTGGAGCGAGCCCGTCGCGATCACGTAGTCCTCGGCCTCGTCCTGCTGGAGCATCCGCCACATCGCGTCGACGTAGTCGCCGGCATAGCCCCAGTCGCGCTGCGCGGTGAGATCGCCGAGCAGCAGCTCCTCCTCGAGCCCGAGCGAGATCGCCGCGGCCGCATGCGCGACCTTGCTCGGGAGAAAGTTCACCGGGCGCCGCGGCGACTCGTGGTTGTAGAGGATCCCGCAGCTCGCGTGGAGCCCGTAGCGGCGGCGGTACGAGCGGATGATGAAGTGCCCGTACGCCTTCGCGACGCCGTACGGCGTGACGGGCGAGAGCGGCGTCGCTTCGGTCTGCGGCACCTCCGACGGTTCGCCGAAGATCTCGCTCGACGACGCCTGGTAGATCCGGATGCCGGAGTCGACCGCGCGCACCGCCTCGAGCAGCGACGTGACGCCGACCGCCGCGAACTCCGCGGTCACGACCGGCTGCTCCCACGAGATCGGCACGAACGACGGCGACGCGAAGTTGTAGACCTCGCGCGGCGCGTGCTCGGTGAGCACGGCGACAAGTGCATCACGGTCGAGCAGGTTCGCCTGGACGAGCTCGATCCGGTCGCGCACGGCCTCGAGATTCGGGTACGCGTCGCCCGGCGCGGTGCGGACGATCCCGACGACGTCGTAGCCGCGGTCGAGCAACTGCTCCGCGAGATACGAGCCGTCCTGGCCCGCGATTCCGGTGACGATCGCGCGCGGCGCGCTCAATTCAGCCCCCGCACGTACGCCCACGCCTCGCGCAGCCCGAGCGAGCGCAGCGCGTAGATCACGCCCGCGTAGACGACTGCGCCGACCACGGCCGCCGGGATCGGCTGCAGCAGCAGTGAGGCGCCGCCGAACGCCAGCAACGTCGCGCCGCCGATCACGACGACGAGCCGTCCGAGCCCGGCCGCGGCGATCTTCAGCGTCTGCATCGAGATCGTCCAGATCAGCCCGGCGGCGATCACGGACGCCGCGACGCCGAGCGCAATCGCGAGACCCTGGAGCCCCCACAGCGTGCGCAGCCCGAGCCCGACCGGAATGCAGATGACGAAGCCGATGATCGCGAGCGGCACGAGCGTCCAGCGCTTCTCCGCGACGAACACGAGCGGGAACGTCACCGCGAAGCAGACCCACGCGAGCATCCAGAGCGCGAGGTAGACGACGAGATGCCCGAGCTCCTGCCCGACGCCGCCGCCGTACGCGCTGCCGAGGAGCACGCCCATGATCCGGCCGCCGACGAGCGCGACGATTCCGGCGACCGGACCGGCGAGAACGAGGCTGATCCACGCCGCATCGACGATGTGGCGGCCCGCCGCGACCGGGTCGATGCCGCGCCGCGTCAGCGGCGCCGACGAGATCAGCCCGAGCGAGAACGCCGTCGCACCGACGATCGTCGACGCGGCGAGATACGCGTACGAGAAGCTCGAGACGCGGCCGACTCCGAGGTACGCGGCGAGCCGCAGCGCCAACAGGTAGCAGCCCGACAACGCGACGGGAACCGCCGCGCCCTGCACGAGATGCCGCAGCCGCGGCCCGATCTCCAGCCGTTCCGGCCACGGACCGCCGAGCGCTCCCCGCCGCATCAGCGACACGACCGGCACGGTCAGCGCGATCGTCGCGTTGACGCCGAGACCCCACGCGAGCGCGACGACGCCGTGCTGGTCCGCGAGCGCGGCGAACACGATCAACCCGGAGATCCCGCCGAGCGCGAATCCCGCCGCGGCGGTGCCGTAGCTGTCGAGCGCAGCGAGCGCGCCGGCGCCGAGCGCCGCCAGCAGCTGCACGAACGCGGCGGGCACGAGAACGACGAGCGCGCGCGCCGCGACGTGCGCCGCCACCGGCGGCAGCTTCCCCGTCAAGAGGTCGCCGAGCTGCGTCGCGAGCAGCGCGACGAGCAGGGACACGGGAACCGCGAGCGTCAGGATCGCGACCCCGAACGCACGGGTCTCGCCGCCGAGCGTGCCGAGCTCCCGCGCCCGCGTCAGGTCCGGCACGACGACCATCCGGAACGACTGCGCCGCGAAGACGAGGACGATGTACACCGCGTACGCGCCGAGGAAGCCGTCGGTCTCCGCGGTGCGCCCGAACTTGTGCGCGAGCAGCGCTCCCGCGCCGGCCGCGGCGAACGCGATGACGACCTGGGCGAACCCGGTGAGGAGGCCGCTGCGGACGGCGCTCCGGCGCTGCGGGGGGCTGGCGGCTTCCACGCCCCCGATCAAAGCAGACACAGCCGGACGCTCACGGTTCCGTAACGGTCCCGCGATACCCTTGGCCGGTGCGTGTCCTGGTCACGGGTGGAGCGGGCTTCCTGGGCTCGCATCTGGTCGAGCGGCTCCGCGCGGACGGTCTCGACCCGTTCGTGCCGCGGCGGCGCGACTACGACCTGACGGTCGCCACCGACGTCGAGCGGCTGTTCGCCGAGGTCCGGCCGGAGCTCGTGATCCATCTCGCCGCCGAGGTCGGCGGCATCGGCGCGAACCGCGCGAACCCGGGCCGCTACTGGTACGCGAACCTGATGATGGGCGCGCACGTGCTCGAGCAGAGCCGCGTGCAGGCGACGCGCAAGGTCGTCCTGATCGGAACGATCTGCGCCTATCCGAAGTTCGCGCCGATCCCGTTCCGCGAGGAGGACCTCTGGAACGGCTATCCGGAGGAGACGAACGCGCCGTACGGCGTCGCGAAGAAGGCGCTGCTCGTCGGGGCGCAGGGCTACCGCGAGCAGTACGAGCTCGAGACCGTCTACCTGCTGCCGGTCAACCTCTACGGCCCGCGCGACAACTTCGATCTCGAGACGTCGCACGTGATCCCCGCGCTGATCCGCAAGATGGTCGACGCGCAGGAGCGCGGCGAGCGCGAGATCGTGCTCTGGGGCGACGGCTCGCCGACGCGCGAGTTCCTCTACGTCGACGACTGCGCCGAGGCGATCCAGCTCGCGGCGCAGCGGTACGACGGGCCGGAGCCCGTGAACCTCGGCACCGGCGCCGAGATCGCGATCCGCGACCTCGCCGAGCTGATCGGCGAGCTGACCGGCTTCGACGGCGACGATCGTCTGGGACGCGACGAAGCCGAACGGCCAGCCGCGCCGCCAGCTCGACGTCTCCCGCGCCGAGGAGCTCTTCGGCTTCCGCGCGCACACGTCGTTGCGCGAAGGTCTCGAGCGGACGATCGCCTGGTATCGCAGCCACCAGCCGGCGGGAACCGCCTCGACGTGACCAGCGTCGCGTACGACGCCGGCCGCCGTGCGTGGGGGACGCTGCCGCGCGTCCACGCCTGGCTCACGAACGTGCGCCCGGTCGTGCTGCTCGCGCCCGCGATCGCGGTGCAGTGGCTCGTCACGCTCGGCCTCGCGCTCGACGTGCGCCACAACGGCTGGCTCTTCTACCAGGGCGGCGACCAGCTCTGGTACTACGGCAGCGGCTGGCTGCTCGGCCACGGAACGCTGCCGCGCGGGCGTCGTCGGTCCGGGCCTTGCGTACCTCGACATTCCGATGAGCTGGATCGGCGGGCCGACGCTCGTGCCGGCGCTGCCCGCGATCGTCCTGTTCAACGTCCTCGTGCTCGCGCCGGTCGCGCTTCTCTGCATCTACGGAATCGCCGACCGGATCGGCGGCCGCGTGTTCGGGTACTGGGCGACGTTGTGCTGGATCGTCGTGCCGCTGATCGGCATCAAGTACACCGACCTCGGCTACCACCAGATCTACACCGAGGTGACGCTGCCGCAGTCGTACGGCCTGACCGCGATGGCGGACTTCCCGTCGACGGTCGGCGTGCTCGTCGCGGTCTACTTCACGTTCCGCGTCCTCGACCGGATGGACTGGATCGACGCGGTCGCGGCCGGGCTCGCCGCGGGCATGGCGATCGCGATCAAGCCGTCGAACTCGGTCTTCCTCCTCGGTCCGATTCTTGCGCTCGCGTGGCGACGGCGGTTTCTCGGCGCCGCGTACATGGCGGCCGGCCTCGCGCCCGCAGTCGTCACGCTCGCACTCTGGAAGTACCGAAGTCTCGGAGACCTTCCGCTCTTCAACTCGGAGGAGACGCGGCGGCTCGCACTCGGCGCGGGGAGCGGGCTCGTCGCGTTCAACCCGCTCCATCACTACGTGTCGTTCAACTGGGGCCAGCTGAACAACAACCTGCTCGGCATCAAGGAGCACTTCTGGAGCATGCGCGTGATCGAGTGGCTCGTCCTCGCCGGGCTCATCGGGCTCGCCAAGCGGTCGTTCACCGCCGCGCTCGTGGTCGGCGGCTGGTTCGGCGCCTTCGTCGTGACGAAGGGAACGTACGCGCAGGCAGGCATCCTCGGCGGCAGCTTCCTCCGGATCATGATGCCGTCGTTTCCCGCGTTCCTGATCCTGCTCGCGTCGCTCGTCTACCTCTGGCCGCGCGGCAAGAAGGGCCGGTGGCCGAGCCCGCCGACGGTGCGCACCGCGTTGAGCCGGCGCACGCGTCTCGGGCTGCTCGGCGCGGCGATCGTCGTCTTCGCGCTGTCGCCGCTCGTCGTGATCGCGGCCGCGCATCCGTTGCACGGGCCGAACCCTCGGGCCTACGAGTCCGACATCCTGATTCGCCCGGTCGACCCGGCGCTGCAGCTGTCGGCGACGCAGGTCGGACGCAGCGTGCTCCTGCGCTGGAACCCGAAGCAGCCGTCCGCGGCGAAGGTCATCTACCGGATCTGGCGCAGCGGCGCGCCGAACGGCGGCGCCGTCTGCGTTCCGGTCGCGCACGCGAGCGACAACTGCTCGCTGACGATGGACGACGTCGGCAATCACCCCGGCCGCGGCTGGGTCGACCGGCCGGGCAAGGGCACGTGGACATACCGACTGGCGTTGCAGGCGAACTGGCTGAACGATCCGCTCCAGGGCGACGTGTTCTCGATCGGGCCGCCCGTTACAGTCCGCGTGCCCTGACGGTGAGCACTTCTGCCCCCACCTACTCCGTCGTCATCCCGATCTACAACGAGCAGGAGTCCCTGCCGGAGCTTCAACGCCGCCTGACCGCGGTGTTCGCCGGCCTCGACGGTCACGCCGAGGCGATCTTCGTCGACGACGGCAGCACCGACCTCGGCTACCTGATGCTCGTCGAGATGAACAAGAGCGATCCACGCTTCAAGGTCGCGCAGCTCGCCCGCAACTTCGGACATCAGCTCGCGATCACCGCCGGGATCGACCTCGCGCGCGGCGACGCCGTGATCGTGATGGACGGCGATCTCCAGCATCCGCCGGAGTTGATCCCGGAGCTCGCGGCGCGCTGGCGCGACGGCTACGAGGTCGTCTACGGCGTGATGGCCGCGCGGCCGGAGGGATGGTTCAAGCGCACGACCGCGCGCATGTACTACCGCCTGCTGCGGCGCCTCGCGACCGTCGACATCCCCGCCGCGTCCGGCGACTTCCGGCTCGCCGACCGGCGCGTGATCGACGCGTTCCGCTCGATGCCGGAGCAGAACCGCTTCGTCCGCGGCATGTTCGCGTGGCTCGGCTTCCGCCAGATCGGCGTCTCGTACGAGGTGCCACCGCGTCACGCCGGGAGCTCGAAGTACACCGTGCGGCGAATGGTGCGCCTCGCGACGGACGGTCTGCTCAGCTTCTCGACGAAGCCGCTCCGAATCGTGCTCGACATCGGCTTCGTCGTCTCACTCCTCGCCTTCCTGTTCGGGCTCGCGACGCTCCTCTCCAAGTTCTTCGGCGCGTTTCTCGTCCCCGGCTGGCTGACGATCGTTCTCGTCACGTCGTTCATCGGCGGGATCCAGCTGATCGTGATCGGCGTCGTGGGCGAGTACGTCGGCCGCATCTACGACGAGGTGAAGGCGCGCCCGCTGTACCTCGTGCGCGAGCTCCACGGCTTCGACGGCGTGACGCTGCCGCGACAGCAGCCGCAGCCGCCGGCGGAGCTCCGGAGCTCGTGAGCACGCCGGTCGCCGCCGGGCACCGCGGCGCGCGCGCGCTGCCGGCGTCGCTCGTCGCGGAAGCGGGCGCGCTGGCACTCGTCCTTGCGGCGGCGCTCTACCTCTGGACGCGCGACGTCCACTCGTATCCGAACTTCGACGAGGGGAACTACCTCGGGAGCCTCGACGCGCTGCGCCACGGCCAGGCGCTCGGGAAGGACGTGTTCCTCGACCAGCCGCCCGGCTGGTACGTGCTCCTCGTCGCCGTCTCGTATCCCTTCGGCAACTCGCTCACCGGCGTTCGGACCGGGCTCGCGGTCGTCACGCTCGCCGCGGTCGTCGCCGCGTACGTCTGCGGCCGGATCGCCGGCGGCCCGGTCGCCGGGATCGTCGCCGCCGCGGTGATGGCCGTCGCGCGGCCGCTGCCGGGGTTCGCGGCGACCGTCGAGTCGGAGCCTGCATCCGCGGCGCTCGCGGTGGTCGCCGTCGCGCTCGCCGTCATCGCCTATCGCGGCCGGTTCCGCGCGTGGGCCGCGTTCGGCTCCGGAGTCGTCCTCGCCGCCGCGACCTCGGTGAAGCTGCCGGGGCTGACGGCGGCGCTGCCGATCGCGGCGCTCGCCCTTCTCTGCGGAACGGGGCCGCTCGCACGCCGGCTCCTGTGGCCGCCGGCCGGCTTCGCCGCCGTCATCGCGTTGATCGTCATCGCGTATCGCAACGCGCTGCCGCAGATCTGGCACGGCGTCTTCGTCACGCATGCGCGGATCCTCGGCTCGCACACCGCGACGTCGAACGTGCACCGCGCGGCGACATTCGTCGACCCGCGCACGCCGTCGGGGTGTCTCTTCATCGCCGGCGCGATCGCGTCGATCATCCTCGCAGTACGCGGACGCGAGCGGCGGCTGCTCGCGGCACTGTGGCTCTGGATCGTCGGCGGGTACGCCTTCGTCCTGGTGATGCATCCGCTCAACGACCACCACATGGTCTTCCTCGCCGTCTCGATCGCGCTCCCCGCAGGCGTCGGCCTCGGGCTGCTCGTCGCGGAGCTCGGGCTGCGGCGTCCCGCCGGAATCGCACTCGCCGCCGCCGTCGCGGCATTTGCGATCGCCGGCATCGTCAAGCAGCGCAACGAGATGGTCGCGGCGTCGGCGCACGAGCCGCCGGAGATCGCGTGGGCTGTGCGGCAGCTGCAAACGCACACGACAGCCGGGACAGCTCGTCGTCTCCGACCTGCCGATCGTCCCGTACTTCGCGCGCCGGCAGATGCCGGGCCAGCTGATCGACACGTCGATCGCGCGGATCGCGGACGAGGACCTGCCGCCGGCCGGTGTGCTCCGGCTGATCGACCGGACGAAGCCGACGGCCGTCATCATCGGCCGGATGTTCCAGACGAAGCCAGCGATCGTGTCCGGGATCCGCGCGCGGTACGCGCGCCGGCTCCACTACCAACTCCAGCCGGGATACGTCGATATCTATCTCGACCGCAAGGGCTAGAACCGCCCTCGTCCCGGCCGGCCTCCTGGTCGCGCTCGCGCTCGCCGTCATCGGCGCGCGGCACGCGTCCCCGTCGGCGTCCTCTCCCGTGTCGCCCGCGGGCGAGCCGTGGCACGCGTTCTGGACCTGGGGAGTCGTCGCGGCGTTCGTCCTCTACGTCGTCGGCGCCTACCTCGCGCGCGGCGGCGCGTTCTCACTCCGCGCCGCGCTCATCGTCGCCGTCGTCGTCCAGGCGATCGCGCTCGCGGCGCCGCTGCTGCTCTCGAAGGACGTCTACCTCTACTGGTCGCAGGCGCGGATCATGATCGTCCACCACGCGAACCCGTACCGCGCGACGCCGGACACGTATCCGAACGATCCTGCGCACGACAGCGTCTCCGAGATCTGGCTGACGGAAACGGAGCAGTACGGCCCCGCGTGGGCGGCGCTCGGGACGATCCCGGCCGCCGTCGCCGGCACCTCCGCGAAGCGCGCCGAGCTCGCGTATCGCATCTTCGCCGTGCTCGGGATCCTCGCGGCCGTCCTCATCGTCGCCCGGCGCACGCGCAACCCCGCGGCGGTCGCGCTGCTCGGCTGGAGCCCGCTCGTCGCACTGCATTTCGCGGGCGGCGGGCACAACGACGCGTGGATGACGGCGCTGCTCGTGTTCGCGGTCGCGACGCCGGCGGCCGCGGCGGGAGGCGCGGCGTGGAGCATCTCCGGCGCGTTCAAGCCGGTCGCGGCGATCCTGCTGCCGCTGGAGCTCACGGCGCGGCGGTTCCGCGCGCCGCGGCGCTGGTGGCTCGGGCTCGCCGGCGCCGCGCTCGCGATCATCGTCGTCGCAACGGCCGCGTTCGGCCTGCACTGGATCTCCGGCGCGACGGCGGGAGCGCACCAGACGTCGCCGCTCGGCGGCGTGCACTGGCTCTCGCAGCTCGGCCTGCGCCACCGCTACGCCGTCGCTCTCGCCGGGCTCGTGTTCGTCGCGATCTACGTCGTCCTTCTCCGGCTCGCCTGGCGGACCGGCCGCGCCCGGCTCTCGCTCGCCGCGACGGCGCTGTGCCTCACGTCGAGCCTGCTCCGGCCCTGGTACGCGCTCTGGCCGCTGGCGCTCGCGGCGGTCGAGGAGGACGAGCTCGCCGCGGTCGCGGCGATCGCGCTTTCCGCGTACGTCCTGTTCGCGGACGCGGTTCCGTTCTAGAGTTGACACCGTGCTGAGCGTCGTCTCCCCGATCTACAACGAGCGCGAGTCCGTCGCGGAGCTCGTCCGGCGGCTGACCGCCGCGCTCGCGCCGCTCGGCCCGTACGAGCTCGTGCTCGTCGACGACGGCTCATCCGACGGCTCCTGGGACGCGCTCCGCGAGCTCGCGGCCGCCGACGAGCGGATCCGCCTGCTGCGCCTCTCGCGGAACTTCGGCCACCAGGTCGCGCTCACCGCCGGGCTCGACGCCGCGCGCGGCGACGCGGTCGTGCTCATCGACGGCGACCTCCAGGACCCGCCGGAGGTGATCCCCGAGCTCGTCGCGCGCTGGCAGGAGGGCTTCGACGTCGTCTACGCGGTGCGCGAGCAGCGCGAGGGAGAGTCGCGCCTGCGGCTGCTCGCGATCTCGGCGTACTACAAGGCCTTCCGCCGGATGACCGCAACCGACATCCCCGCGAACACCGGCGACTTCCGCCTGCTGTCGCGCCGCGCCGTCGACGCGCTCGCGCGGATGCCGGAGCGCGCGCGCTATCTCCGCGGCATGACGAGCTGGATCGGCTACAGCCAGACCGGCGTCGGCTACCGGCGCGACGCGCGCTTCGCCGGGAAGTCCAAGTATCCGCTCGGAAAGCTGATGCGGCTCGCCTCGGACGGGATCACGTCGTTCTCGATCGCGCCGATCCGGCTCGTGACGCGCCTCGGCGCCGTGATGCTCGTGTTCTGCCTCGGCGTGCTCGCGTGGACGCTCTACGTCCGGTTCTTCACCGACAACGCGCCGCAGGGCTGGACGTCGCTGCTCGCCGTCATACTCCTGCTCGGCGGCATGCAGATGCTCGGGATCGGCATCGTCGGCCAGTACATCGCGCGCATCTTCGAGGAGACGAAGCAGCGGCCGCTCTACTTCGTCGCCGAGACGGTCGAGCACGGCGAGACTACGACGCGGCTCCCTGAGCTCCTGCTCGAGCAGCGCGAGCCGCTGCGCGAGCACGGTGTTCTGATCCGAGAGCCGCGAGATCACCGTCGAGTAGTGCAGCAGCACGGCGAGGACGAACAGGAACCCGACGGCGAACAGCACCGCGGGCGGGTAGCTGCGCACGCCGACCCAGCCGGCGATCGTGTTCAGGCCGGCGCGCCACGCCGAGAGCGCGCAGAGCACGATCCCGGTGACGAGCCACAGCAGCGCGTAGCGCTCGCGCAGCCGCCGGCTGCGGATCAGCTCGAGCACGACGAGAACGAGAGCGAACGACGCGATCGCGCCGGCGATCGAGACGGTGAGCGGAGTCATTGCAGATCCTCCTGCGGGACGACGTTGCGGCGGAAGAGGCCGACGAACAGCGCGAGCAGCACCTTCACCATGTAGTAGATCGAGCCGAGCGCGGTGATCGACGACTTGCCGCCGCCGCGCTCGCGCATCGTCACCGGAACCTCGCACAGGCGCAGCTTGTGGCGGTGCACCATCACCGCCGCCTCGACCTCCGGATAGTCGTGCGGGTAGTCGCGCGCGAACAGCGTGATCCCGCGGCGGTTCAGCGCCTGGAAGCCCGACGTCGGGTCGGTGATGCGCCGGCCGACGATCCGCGAGACGACGCTTGCGAGGATGCGGATGCCGATGCGGCGCGTGCGCGACGACTTGTAGCCGTCGCCGTCCTGCGCGGCGAAGCGGGAGCCGACGACGATGTCGGCCTCGTCGCGGAGCACCGGCTCGACGACCTTGCCGAGCTGCGCGGGATCGTGCTGGCCGTCGCCGTCGACGCGCACCGCGAGCTCGTAGCCGTTCTCGTACGCGTAGCGGAAGCCGGTCTGCACGGAGCCGCCGATGCCGAGGTTGAACGGGAGCCGGAGCACGTGCGCGCCTTTCGCGGCCGCGACTTCCGCCGTGCGGTCGCTCGAGCCGTCGTCGATCACGACGATGTCGAGGCCGGGATCGAATGCGCGCAGCTCGTCGATCACGCGCGGCACGGTGTGCTCTTCGTTCAGCGCGGGGACGATCGCGACACGGCGCAGCTGCGCCGAGCGCGACCGGGTCAGACACGCGCGGTCTCCGGAACGCCGAGGTCGAGCAGCTCGAGCAGGCGGCGAGCGCGGTGCGCGTACGTGTGCTCGTCGAGGACGCGCTCGCGTGCGCGGCGGCCGAGCTCCTCCGCCTGCGCGGGATCGGCGAGCAGCTCGCGGTACGCCGCCGTCGCCTCGTCCGCGTCGGCGACGACGAGCAGCTCGCGGCCGGGCTCGAAGAAACGGTCCATTCCCTCGACCGGGTTCGAGACGATCGCCGCGCCGCACCCAGCGAGCTCGAACGGCCGCACGGTCGACGACGCCGACACCGACGCGTGCGAGCGGCGCGTCACGTTGAGATTCACGCGCGCCGCCGAGATCGCGCGCGGGAAGACGTTGTACGGCACGTCGCCGAGCAGCCGTGCCGCGCCGGTGTCGCCGCGGAAGTCACGGCCGCCGAGCGCGAAGTCGACGTCCGGCAGGCGGCGGCTCGGCTCGCCGACGAGGTCGCGCGTCCACTCTCGGCGGAACTTGTCGCCGTAGCCGTAGAAGAAGACGTCGGCACTTTTCTCGACCGGTTGCGGCGCGAACAGCTCGGGGTCGATCGCCCAGAAGAGCGCCTCCGCGCGGCGCGCGCCGAGCTCGAGCAGCCGCGGGATGCCGCCCTCCGAGTTCGAGAGCACGAGGTCGTACTCCGACGGGTCGGCGCCGTGGTAGTAGTTGAAGCCGGTGTCCATGCCGCCGAACTCGGGCAGGCTCATCGGCACGTCGCCGTCGTAGAAGATGACCGGCACGTCGAAGCGCTCGCGCAGCGCTGTCGGAATGCCGCGGAAGTGACTCATCGGCACGGTGAACACGACGATCGCGTCGACGTCGCCCTCGCGCTCGAGGATCGACTCGATGTGGCGGCGCCAGCGCGGCGTGACTGTCCGCCAGATCACCTCGCGCACGACCTTGTCGGCGCGCCCGTCCTCCGGATGCGACTCCGCGCGCCGCAGGTAGCGGTCGCCCTTCAGCCGCGCCACGGTGTCACGCGCGGCGGCGAATGCCTCCGCCTCGCGGTACATCGGATTCGGCGCGGTCCGCCACCACGGCGACTCGACCGGGCGCCCGCGGTACGGCGTCACGATCAGGTCGATGCCGGCCTCGGCCATCCCCTTCCAGAGCTGCCACCACGCGGGCGTGCAGCCGTAGCGGAAGTCGAGATCGACCGCCGAGGCGACGGCGAGGATCTTGGGCGCCTTCATCGCGCCCATTCTGACGATGACATCTGAAGGAACGGTTAGCGGAGAGCCGCCGCGTACCGGCTGCAGTCGATCTTCCCGGCGGCGGCAGCGTACGTCAGCGACTTGAAGAGGTCGTAGCTCGGCTTGTGCGAGCCGTCGGCCCAGAGCAGCCCCGACTGCCAGCCGGGGAGCGAGATCTCGTCCGTGAGCTGGAACGAGTAGAACGCGGTCACGTACCGCTGGCAGGCGGCGAGCGAGACCGCATCGCGGAGCTGCTGCGTCTGGCTCGGCGCGCGCGAGCCGGCGGCCGGGAGCGGTCCCGTCTCGGGCGGGCTGTCGGCCGGAAGCGCGAGCTTGTCCGGCTCCGTGCCGCGGTAGAGGCCCGCGTGCGCCGCGTCGGGCTTCGTCTGGAAGCCGTCCTCCGTGTACCAGATCGAGACGCAGCGGCCCGCGACGCAGCGGCCGGGAGCCGGTTGCGCGGTACCGGCGAACGCACTCTGGTACGCGGCGACGAGCCGCGCCTCGTCGCCCTCGCCGATCACGCGCTTGTCGGCGTGCTTCTTCCACGGCCGCTCGGCAGCGTTGAGCGGGTACGGGTGATGGTCGATCGTGTCGAAGATCGGCTTGTTCCGTCCCGACGCCCGATACGCCTTGCCGAGCGCTGCGATGAACGAGCCAGGCGAGAGGCCGGCGTGCGTCGCCGCGTGCGGGTTGTCGTTGCCGTTCGACGAGGTCGCCGGGCCGACGACGTTGATCGCCGGCCGCGCGGCGTGCAGAAGGTCGTAGCAGAGAGCGGCCGTCTGGAAGTACGCCTGCGGCGACGCCGGAGTTCCGTCCGCGTTGAACTGCGGCTGCCAGTACGCGCTCGAGTTCGGCTCGTTGCCGATGATGATCGAGCTGATCTGCGGATACGCAAGCACGAGGTGCGCCGCGGCCTGGCAGAACGACTGCCGCGACGCATCCGTCAGCGGAACGTCGCGCGCGCGGCCGGGATAGAACGCGACGACGATCTGCACATCCCAGCCGTGCGCGTTCTCCGCGAGCGTGTGCACCGCGTCGGCGTAGCGCAGTCCGCCGGGGCTCCACAACGCGTTCACGCGCACCGTGCGCAGGCCGAGATCGAGCGCGACGTTGAGCGAGTCGATCGAGTGGTAGATGAAGCTGTCGTCGACGAGGCCGAGCTGCAGCGGTTTCGACGGTGTCGTCGCGGCGCGCGCGCCGACAGCTCCGATGACGGCGGGCAGCAGCGCTACGCACAGGAGAAGAAGAGCGGCGCGGCGGAGCCTCAGTACGCTCCTCTCCGCGCGAGCACGGCGGGAAGCGTCTTCGCGAGGATCGAGATGTCGAGCCAGATCGACCAGTTCTCCAGATAGTAGAAGTCGAGGCGCACGAGGTCGTCGAAGCTGAGGTCGATCCGGCCCGACACCTGCCACAGCCCCGTCATCCCGGGCAGTACGAGGTAGCGCTTGCGGTGCCAGTCCTCGAGCTGCACGTAGTCACGCAGCGGCAGCGGCCGCGGGCCGACGAGCGACATCTCGCCGCGCAGCACGTTCAGCACCTGCGGCATCTCGTCGATCGAATAGCGGCGGAGGATCCTGCCGACCTTCGTGACGCGCGGGTCGTCCTTGATCTTGAACAGCGGCCCCGATGCCTCGTTCGACGTCTCGAGCCCGGCCTGGCGCGCCGCGGCGTCGGTGTACATCGAGCGGAACTTGAACATCCCGAACTCGCGCTCGGCGAGCCCGATGCGGCGGTCGCGGTAGAACACCGGCCCCGGCGAGTCGAGCTTCACCCAGATCGCGATCACCGCCCACACCGGCGACGCGATCACGATCAGCAGTGCGCTGACGACGATGTCGAACGCACGCTTCACCGCCCAGTCGAGCCCGGCGACGACCGGCGGCCGCAGCTCGAAGAGCGGGACGCCCTGGCCGGCGACGTACTCCGCGCGCTGCCGCAGCAGCTCGGCCGTCGTCGGCGCGAGCCGCACCTTGACGCCGTAGCGGTGCGCCTCCTCGACGAGGTCGAGCAGCTGGTCCTCGCGGAGGTCGACGCCGCTCACGATCAACTCGTCGAGCGGCTGCTCCTGAAGCACGGTCTGCAGGTCGGAGAGCGTGCCGAGCACCGGCAGTCCGGCGACCTCGCCGTCCGACGAGAGGACGCCGACGAACTCGTAGTCGATCCCGCCGCGGGCCTGTCCGAGCACGCGGCGGAGAGCGGCGAGCCGCTCGCCCTCGCCGACGAGCACCGCGCGGCGACGCGCGCCTGCGACGCGCCAGACGTCGCTCGTCACGACCTCGTAGCTGGAGCGGAGCAGCGAGATCACGATCGCCGCGAGCACGAACGCCGTGACGTAGAGCCCGAACGTCGTGTGCTGGTAGCCGGTGCCGACCGCGAACGCGAGCGTGATCACCATCACAAGCAGAAGCGACGACACGACGCGCCCGGCGCCGCCGCGCTGCTCGCGCGGTGCGTAGAGGCCGGCGCGCCAGAACACGAGCACCGTGACGAGCACGAGGAACGGCAGCCACTTCTGCTCCGCGTCCCACGGCAGCCCCCAGAGGATCGGCCGCTCACCGTAGTAGAGCTCGCGCAGGACAAGCGCGAGATACAGCGAGCCGGCAAGCCCGGACAGGTCGACGACGATGAGCGCGGCGATGCTGAGGGCGCGTCGCGCGAATCCGCGGAGCTGGCCGAGCGACGGCACCAGGCGCACCGAGCGGATGTCCGCGGCGTGTTGCGGAGGTCCGGGCGGGGCGGCGTCACCGGCGCCGTCGACGTCCGGGTCGGCGCGCCCGACTACAGGCTTGGTCGCCACGAGCCGTCGATTCTACCCCGCTCCTGTGAGGATCCTGCAGGTGGCCGCGGTACGCTGGATCGCCCGTGCGCACCCGCACCGCCGCCCTTCTCCTCGTTGCCGCGACGGCGCTGCCGCGCCTCGCTGCGCTCCTGCACGTTCGCGGGACACTCGTCTCCGCGAACGTCGACAAGGGCGACATCTTCGCGCGGATGTACCTCGCCAACGGCACGTACGGCTTCATCCCGGGCCATCCGTCGGCGTACACGCAGCCGCTCTACGGCTGGTTCCTGATCCCGCTCTACTGGATCTTCGGCCGCCACTGGGAGGTCGTCGGGCTCGCGCAGATCGCCGTCGCGGTCTGCACGACGCTCGTCGTCTGGCAGATCGGGCGGCGCTGGCTGACGCCGACGATCGGGCTGATCGCGGGTCTCGCAGTCGCGCTGCATCCGTACCTCGTCTGGCACGACGTCCACATGAACCGCGAGATCCTCGACCACTTCCTCGCGGCGTCGACGGTGTTCCTGACGCTGTGGGCGGCGGAGCGGTTCGGCTGGCGGCGCGCGCTGCCGCTCGGCGCCGTGCTCGGGCTCGCGATCCTCGGCAACGTGCGGCTCGACGCGCTGCCGCTCGTTGTCGTCGCGTACCTGCTCGTTCGCGCGGGGCTCTCGCGCCGGACGCTGCTCGCCTCGGGCGCGGTGCTCGTCGCCGCGGTCGTCGTCGTGATGCCGTGGGTCGTGCGGACGAAGGCCGACGTCGGCTGCTGGACGATCACGACGGACTCGCGCGCGCTCTGGAAGGCGAACAACGTCAACACGTACGCGGTGCTGAAGAGCGGGCAGTGGATCGACCACGTGCCGCAGCCGAAGTCGTACCCGCCGAGCCCGCAGGACGTCTACGACCACTGGGTTGCCACGGGCGTCGTGCTGCCGTACGACGAGTGCGCACAGGCGTCGTTCTTTCAGCACAAGGTGATCTCGTTCTGGGTCCACCATCCCGGCGACAAGGCGAAGCTCGTCCCGATCGGCGCGAAGTTCTTCTGGCAGCCGTCGGTCGTCGACGTGACGGATCTCCCCGGCGCCGGGACCTGGCTCGACACGATGCGCTCGATCGCGGAGCCCGCGTACATGATCCCGCTCTACATCCTCGGCATCATCGGGTTGTTCGTCGTGCCGCGGTTCTTCGCCGGGCTCGCGCTGACCATGCTCGGCTACCAGACCCTCGTCGCGATGCTGTTCGTCGGCGAGACGCGCTACCGCGTGCCGTGGGACTTCCTGATCGCGCTGCTCGCGTCAGCCGCGCTCGTCGACATCGTCCGGCGCATTCGCGAGCGCAAGCGGGTCGGCGGGGGAAGCGCGCCGACCGAGCAGGCGTAGCGACGCGACGAGCGCCGTGCGACGCTTCGCGTCGAGCAGGTCGTAGTCGTGGAAGTACGCGTGCACGTACGGCGGCAGCGGCCGCAGCACGGCGCGCGCGAGCTGCCCGAGTGAGTGTGTCGTCGGCAGGATTCCCGGTGACGGCGTGCCGCCGCGCGGCGTGCAGTCGACGAGGCCGAGCTCGCGCACCGCGGCCTCGACCGCGTCGTCGGTGTACCACGCGCCGCCGCAGAAGAACTGCGGCTCGAGCCCGCGCTCGCGCAGCCACGCGGTCTCCTCGCGGACGCGCGCCGCGGGGTCGCCGCCGGTCGGCCTCGCGTGCGTCGGGCTCGTCCAGTGCGTGTGGAGCCCGAGCGGCGCGCGCGCCGCAGCGGCCCGCGCTCGGTCGAGCCACGGCTCCTCCGCCTCGCGGTGCGCTGCGTCCGGCGGGCGGATCAGGGCCACGATGTCGAAGCCGCCGGGCCGGCTCCGCTGGAGCGCGTCGAACCGCTGCCACGCCGCATCGTGGAGCGGCTGCTCCAGATGGCACGACACCACGGCGACGGCCCCGACAGACATGGAAGGCACACTGTCACGCATGTGCGGGATCTGCGGCCTCTATGCGGCGTCCGGGCAGCCGCCGGCGGCGCTCGTCGACGCAATGCGCGCACGGATCCGCCACCGCGGACCGGACCAGGGCGGGACCGAGGAGCTCGGCCCGTGCGTCCTCGGCCACCAGCGGCTCCAGGTGCTCGACCCGGAGCTCGGCTACCAGCCCGTCGCGAACGAGCAGGGCGACGTCGTCGCGGTCTTCAACGGCGAGCTCTACAACTTCCCCGAGCTCCGGCGCGACCTTGCCGCGAAGGGCCACGAAGTTCGCGGGCGCGGCGACACGCCGGTGATCCCGCACCTCTACGAGGAATACGGGCCGCGCTTCGTCGAGCGCCTCGAGGGGATGTTCGCGATCGCGCTCTGGGACGGCCCACGCCGCCGGCTCGTGCTCGCGCGCGACCGGCTCGGCAAGAAGCCGCTCGTCTGGACGCGGCTCGACGACGGGACGCTCGCGTTCGCGTCGGAGCTGAAGGCGCTGCTCGAGCTGCCGGGTCTGCGGCGCGAGCCGGACCTCGCCGCACTCGACGCGTATCTCGCGCTCCAGTACGTCCCCGGCGAGCGGACCGGACTTCGCGGGATCCACCGGCTCGCGCCCGGGTCGATCCTCGTCGCGGAGGGCGACGGCGAGCGGATCGAGCGCTACTGGGAGCCGCAAGTCGAGGACGAGCCGCTCGCGGACGAGCACTGGCTGGAGCGCGTACGCGACGAGGTGACGGCGGCGGTGACGAAGCGGCTCGCGTCGCGACGTGCCGCTCGGCGCGCTGTTGTCCGGCGGGATCGACTCCGCCGTCGTCGTCGCGCTGATGGCGGGCGCGTCCGCGGAGCCGGTGCGGACGTTCACCGTCGGCTTCTCGGACGACCGCTACGACGAGCGGACGTTCGCGCGCGCCGTCGCGGACCGGTACTCGACGCGGCACGAGGAGATCGTGCTCGAGCCGGATGCCGCCGCGACGCTGCCGCGGCTCGCTGCCGCGTTCGACGAGCCGCTCGGCGACGAGGCCGCGCTGCCGCTGTTCCTGATCTGCGAGGCGGCGCGCCGCGAGGTGACGGTCGCGCTCGTCGGCGACGGCGGCGACGAGTCGTTCGCCGGCTACGAGCGCTACGCCGCGGTCGATCTCGCCGAGCGGGTCCCGGCGTCCGCGGCGTCGGCGGGTGCGCGGCTGCTGCGCGCGATCCCGTCTGGGCGGCGCGAGCGGCGCTCGCCGGTGTTCCGCGCGGCGCGCTTCCTCGAGGCGGCCGCGGTGCCGCGCGCGGAGCGCTACGGGCGGCTGATGCAGGTCGTCCCGCTCGCAACGCGCGCCGATCTCTGGACGGACGAGGCGAAGGCGGAGATCGGCCCGCTCGCGTCGCCCGGGATCCTGCTCGGGCCGCCTCCGCGCGCGGGAATCGCCGGCCTCCAGCAGCTCGACCTCGCGACGTACCTTCCCGGCGACCTGCTCCCGAAGTCCGACATCGCGTCGATGGCGCACTCGCTCGAGCTGCGCTCGCCGCTGCTCGATCACCGCGTCGTCGAGCTCGGCCTCTCGCTCCCGGATCAGCTGAAGAGCCAGGGGAGGACGACGAAGGTCGCGCTGCGGCGCGCGTTTGCCGCGGAGCTGCCGCCGCCCGTCGCGGGACGCGGCAAGACCGGTTTCGCGGTCCCGCTCGCGCGCTGGTTCCGCGGCGAGCTGCGTCCACTCGCGCGCGAGCTGCTCCTCGACGAGCGCGCGCGGAACCGCGGCTGGTTCCGCGCCGACGCGGTCGAGCGGCTGCTTGCCGAGCACGCGTCCGAGCGCGCAGACCACGGGCACGCGCTGTGGACGCTCTGCATGCTCGAGCTGTGGCAGCGGACGCACGTCGAGGCGGCCGCGCCCGTTTCCGTGCCGTGAGGCGCCGGCTCGCGTATCCGCTGCTCGCCGTCGTCTGCGCGGTTCCGCGCCTTGCGGTGCTCGTCCGCGAGCGCGACACGATCCTCTCCGCGTTCACCGAGAAGAGCGACGTCTTTGCGCTGACGTTCGTCCAGCACGGGACGTTCGGCTTCATCCCCGGCGAGCCGTCGGCGGCCACCCAGCCGCTTTACGGCTGGTTCCTGATCCCGGTCTACTGGATCTTCGGGCGAAGCTGGGAATCGGTCGGCCTCGCGCAGCTCGCGCTCGCGATCGTGACGTGCTGGCTCGTCTACGAGATCGGCCGCCGGGTCCTCGGCCCGCGCTGGGGCCTCCTCGGCGCCGCGCTCGCGACGATCAACCCGTACCTGATCTGGCACGACATGCATGTGAACCGCGAGATCGTCGACCAGGTCTGCGCGGCGGCGCTCGTGCTGCTGACGCTGATGGTCGCGGAGCGGCCGTCGAAGAAGCTCGCCGCGCTGCTCGGGATCGTCACCGGGCTCGCGATCCTCGGCAACACGCGGCTCGTTTTCGTGCCGGTCATCTGCGCCGGCTATCTCGCGTGGCGCCTGCCGCGCGCGCGCGCGACGGCGATCGTGGCGGCGCTCGTGCTCGCCGGTGCGGCCGCTGCCGTGACGCCGTGGCTCGTCCGCAACAAGGTCCAGCTCGGGTGCGTGACGCTGACGACGGACGGCCGCGCGCTGTGGAAGGCGAACAACCTGCAGACGTACGGCCTGCTCAGCTCCGGCGAGTGGATCGACAACATCGCGTCGAACTCGCCGCGGCCGCCGGCTCCGAACCGGCTGACGCCGGAGGACGCGTACGGCTACTACGTCAAGCCCGGCGTGCCGCCGTCGTACGCGATTGCGCACTATCCGAACGAATGCGTCGAGATGTCGTTCTACGAACATCTGACGCGGCAGTACTGGCGCGAGCATCCGGGGAACAAGGCGAAGCTCGCGGCGCTTGTCGATGAAGCTGCTCTGGCAGCCGAACGCCTTCGAGACGAGCGGGCGGCCCGGACAAGGCACAAGCCTCGACATCGGGCGCCGCGTCGTCGAGCCGGCGTACATGTCCGTGGTCTACGTCCTCGCGATCGGCGGGCTCTTCTTGGCCCCGCGCGCGTTCGTCGCGCTCGCGCTGCTGCTACTCGCGTACCAGAGTCTCTGCGCCGCGGTGTTCGTCGGGGCGACGCGCTACCGCGTCGCGCTGGGACTTCCTCGTCGTGCTGCTCGCGACGGCGACGTTGAAGCGCGGCTGGCGAATGGTGGCAGGAGCGGCGCACGTCGTGAGGGTCGCCCACGTCCATCGCATCCGCGGCATCGGCGGCTCGGAGCGGCACCTCTTGACGCTGCTGCCGGCGCTCGCGGAGCGCGGTGTCGAGCCCGTTCTCGTCGGGCTCGACGACCCGGCGTGGGATGCGTCTGACTTCTACGGCGCGCTGCGCGTGCCGGCGATTCGCATTCCGTCGCCGCGCGACGTCGACCCGCTGCTGCTGGCGCGGCTTGTCCGGTCGCTCCGCGCCGACGTCGTGCATACGCATCTCGTGCACGCAGACGTCTACGGCGGCGTCGCGGCGAAGCTGCGGGGCGAGCGGCTCGTCTCGACGAAGCACAACGACGATCCGTTCCGGCTCGGCCCGTTCCGCCACGTCGAGCGCGGGGTCACGCGCTTTGCCGACCGCGTGG
The DNA here is from genome assembly GCA_963816455.1 of uncultured Actinomycetes bacterium. Lineage (GTDB taxonomy): Bacteria > Actinomycetota > Thermoleophilia > Gaiellales > Gaiellaceae > Palsa-739. Next base: position 19,596 of record CAWFKM010000021.1, on the reverse strand, counting down.
TGACGATCACCGACGCCCTGCACCGGTTCACGGTCGAGAAGGTCGGGATCCCGGAGGCGAAGGTCGAGACGATCCACTACGGGCTCGACGATCTGCCGGAGCCGTGGGGCGAGAACCCGGCAGACGCGGTGCCTGACGGCGTGCGCGTGCTGCTCGCCGTGTCGCGGCTGACGGAGCAGAAGGGGATCGACGTCGCCATCCGCGCGCTCGACTCGCTGCCCGACGACACGGTGCTCGTCGTGCTCGGCGAAGGCCCGGAGCGCGATGCGCTCGAGTCGCTCGCGCGCGAGCTCGGCGTCGACGGCCGCGTGTTCCTGCCGGGGCGCGTGCCCGACGTCGCCGCGTGGCTGCGGCGCGCGACGCTGCTCGTCCACCCCGCGCGCTGGGAAGGGTTCGGTCTCGCCGTCCTCGAGGCGATGCTCGCGGGCCTGCCCGTCGTCGCGTCGAACGTGAGCTCGCTGCCGGAGCTGGTCGTCGACGGCGAGACGGGCTTCCTCGTGCCGCCCGACGACCCGGCCGCACTCGCGCTTGGCGTCGCGCGCGCGCTCGAACAGCCGTCGCTCGGCGACGCGGGCCGGGCGCGGGCGCACTCCGAGTTCTCCGTCGCGCGGATGGCCGACGCGAACCCGGTCGCTCTACGCGACGCTGGTCGAGCGCTTAGCGCGTCGAAGCTGCGACGACGACAGAGAACCGGCGGCGGGTGATTGCGAGCGCGACCGGCCGCACACGCTCGAGCCCCGAGACGAGCGACATTCCGATGCGTGGGATCGCCGTCCGCGCCGGCAGCAGCCACGGGTGCACGTCGACCCGCTCCAGGCCCGCGGCTCCGAGCGCAGAGCGGACCGCCGCGAGCGTTCGGCACCTGTGCTGGGAACGAGGTCGAAGACGATCTTCTCCGTCGAGTACGACGCGGCGTGCGCGAAGAACGCAGCCAGATCGTCGACGTACGGGAGAACCCGAAACCCGATCGTTGCCGCCACCGGCTCCGGAGGCGCGTACGTGTTCAGATCGCCGACGCCGAACGTGGCGCCATGGGGCACGCGTCGCCGCGCAAGCTCGATCATGCGCGTGCTGACGTCCATGCCTTCGAGGACGTACCCGTCTGCAACGAGAACCTCGGAGAGACCGCCGTCGGCGCACCCAAGCTCGAGGATCTTCGCTCCGGGCCGAAGCTTCCCACCGAGCGCCGCGACGACATCCGCGCGGCGGCGATAGAAGCACGACGGGTTGGCGTACGCGCCACCGCTCCACGAGTCGGCGAGAGAATCGTATTTCGCCTCGGCGTCGCTCATCAACGTGAGTCTGTCATCACCGCAGTCGGCTCGAGCACGCCGACATCCCCCACCTGCTCGAGCCGATAACCCGGCAGCGAAATGTCCTCGGGCGATGGAAACCCGGCTTTGCCGAGCAAGCCGAAGGTCGTCGACGACCACGACATGACCGGCGACGGGATGTGCCGCGATCGCGGCCAGCTCGGCGGCCAGCGGCACCGGCGCGTCCCTGGCGGATCTATCGGTAGACGGGTGCGCGTCGAGCCAGAACAGCGCCGGACGGTCGAGCGACTCGAGGATCACGGGCAGCACTGCCGCGCTGTCGCCCTCATGCAGGTGGACCGACGGCGTCCGCGCGAAGCGGATGCGAGCGAGATGCGCGAGGCGCGGCTCGAGCTCGATCGTATCGATGCGATCGAATTCGCGTCGAAGCGCCCACGCCGTCTCGCCCGTATACGTGCCCGTCTCGACGAGGACGCGAAGTCCATGGCGACGCGCTGCATCGCGTAGAAGTCCGTGCTTCTGCCTCATCGGCTCGTGCGTTCGCTCGTACCGCCAGTCCTTCAACGCGTGCGCAACGCGGTACAGCGGCGGCACACGCGCAAGCAACTCCGACTTCGTCATCGGTCACCGCCGGGGTACTCGAGCGCGCCGCGGTACAGCAGCTCGGTGCGGTCGGTGCAGAACTGCTGCAGGAAGCGCGAGAGTGCACGCCGTCGTCCCGCCTCGCCCATCCGGCGCGCGAGCTCGAGGTCGCCGGCGATGCGGACGATCGCGTCGCGCAGCGGCTCCGCCTCGCCTGCGGGGACGAGCACGCCGGTCTCGCCGTCGCGGACGAGCTCGCCGAGCCCGCCGATCGCGGCGGCGATCACAGGACGCGCGCGCTCCATCGCCTCGAGCGCGACCATCCCGAAGCCCTCGCCCAACGACGGGACGACGACGACGGCGGCCTGCTCGATCTGCGCCCTGGATCGGGTTGACGTGGCCGAGGAAGTGCACCGGAGTCGATGATCCCGAGCTCGGCAGCGACCGCCTTCAGCGCAGGCTCGAGCGGGCCGCGGCCGGCGATGTCGAGCTGGAGGTCGGGGAAGTCGCGCTTCGCTCGGGCGAACGCGCGCAGCAGCACGATGTGGCCCTTGATCGGGATCAGGCGGCCGACGCAGAGCAGGCGGCCGCGTTCGGGAGCGCGCGTCGGGCTCGGCGCCGGCGTCGATCCCGTAGTGGACGATCTCGAAGCTCCTCCTCCGCGAAGCCCTCGTCCTCGGCCAGATAGTGCGCCAGCCCATGCGAGATCGCGATCTGCCGGTGCGCAGCGAGCGGCGGCGGAGCGATCGGCCCGAACTACTCCCGCTCGCGGAACTCGTTGAAGCCGTGCTTGGTCGAGAAGCGGACCGGCCGCCGCGACGGCCGCGGCGAGCAGGCCGAACACGTCGGCGTGGACGAGGTGGGTGTGGACGAGCAGCGGGCGCGCTCGTCCGATTCGCGCCGTGAGCCGGACGAACGCGATCGGGTCGACGTCGGCGCGCAAGTGCAGGGATTCGACCGGAACCTCGCGCTCGCGCAGCGCACGAACGAACGCGCCCGCTCCCGGTTCGCCCTGTGCAGCATGAGCATCCGCGCGTCCCATCCCCGATCGCGCAACCTCGGCAGCAGAGCGAGCAGGTGCGCCTCCGAGCCGGAAATGCCGGCGACCTTCTGGAGGTGGAGGAGCATCTCATCGGGAGGCCGCCTCGAGCACCGCGTCGGCCCAGTGCTCGACCGAGTGGCCGCTCCGCGACGAGCTCGCGCAGGACGGCGGCGAGCGCGCGCGGTCGAGCGGCGCGACGCAGCGCGCGCTCGCGAGGTCCCCGGCGTCGTCGCGCGCGAATCGAAGCTCGTCGGGAAGCAGGTCGTCGAAGACCGGGTTCGAGGCGAGCACCGGCAGGCACGTCGCGGCCGCCTCGTAGACGACCTTGTCCGGCGCGCCCGCGCGCATGTTGTTGACGAGCACGTCGCTCTGCGCGAGCAGCGCGGGGATCTCGGCGCGCGGCACCGGTCCTCCGAGCCGCACCTTCGCTCGAGCCCGCGAGCAAACCCGTCTCCAGCTCGGCTCGTGCGCGCGCTCCTCGCCGTCGCCGGACGAGCCGTGGACCTCGACGCGGACGTCGCCGCTAGCGCCGCACCGCGCAGCACCGTCTCGCAGTCCCTTCGCCGGCGAGTAGCGGCCGAGCGCGAGCGCGCGCAGCGGGCCGTGCGTGCGCGGGGCGCGTCGGTGCAGGCGAACTCGGCCAGGTCGATCCCGTGGCCGATCCCGACGTACCTTCGGCGACGCGAGCGGAACGAGCGCCGGTCGACGGTGACGACCGCCGTGCAGACCTTCCCGCTGCGCGCACGATGGAGTGACGCCTTCCAGTGCGTGTACCAGAGGACGAGCGGCATCCCGAGTGGCCGCACCAGCGGCGCGGCGAGCACCGCGTAGAGCGGGACCATGTGCGCGACGACGCCGATCGGCTTCGGCCGCAGCTCCCGCGCGAGCGCCGCTGTGAACCTCGCGCCGCGCTGTGCCTGCGTACGCGCGCCGAACTCGTGCGCTCGCGCGTTCGCCGGCACCCCACCGGCACCCCCGAGTCGCAGAGCACGACGAGCCGTCGACGCGCGCAGCGAGCGCGCGCAGCATCGGCACCGTCGCCGCCCAGCACCGGGTCGCCCGGATCGAGCTTCTGCGTCGCGAAGATCAGCCGCCGCACGGTGCACAGCTTGCCTACGCAACCGGAACCCCGGGCACCGATCCGCACATGCCCCGCCGAGACAGTGCCCCACCGACCACGTCACCGCGAGCCACGTCCGGTGCCAGGCACCAGGACATGTTCGATTCGAACGGTCTCCGCATGGATAGCGGCAACGCGGTCACGCGGCATGGCCCGCAGGCGACGTCCGGTGCCAGGCACCGAGACGTGTCTGTTTGAGCCCTGCCGCGGAGAGACGGCTAGAAGAAGTCCAGGTCTCCGAGGGAGAAGCGCCACGCCTTGCGGGACTTCGGAAGCTCCGGCGCGGCGGCGGTGAGGCGCTTGCCGATGAAGCGGATCTTCCGCTGGGTCGGGAAGAAGCCGGCCGCAAGATACGAGCTTTCCTCGCCGGGGTTGACCATCGCCACTGCTACGTCTGCGTCGACGGCGCCCGCGCAGCGGCGGAGCAGCGAGGGCAATCCGTCACCGACCGCATCGCAGATCACCGCCGACGAGTAGCCGTGCCACACCGCGTGCGTCACGACCGCCCAGCCGCGATCGCCGTCGATCCGCAGGTACCCGCGCGGCGACTGCGCGTAGCGCCAGTCGAGGTATCCGACGTCGCGCACGATGTGCTGCGCGTCGAACGAGGTCTCGTGCCGCGCCTCGAACGGAGGACACGCAGCCGGCACGCGCAAGGCGCCCGAGCCGCGCTTGCGCAGCCGCTTCGGCCGCACCCAGATCCGCAGCGAGCAGATGTCCTCCCACCCGAGCTTCCCGACGAGGATCGGGCCGGCCATCGGATTCGTGAAACCGAGCGCCCACGCCGCGCCCGCCCGCGCCGCGTCCTCCTCGTTGTGCAGCTCAGCGCCGAGAACACGCCGCGGCCGCGCGCGGCAGGCGTCGTCACGGCGTGCACGGCAAACACCGAGAGCCCGCCGCTCATCGCCGCACCGCTCATCGCGAGCACGCCGAGCGGCGTGCCGTCGTCGTCACGCGCCTCGTTGACGATGCGCGGCCCCGCAGGGTTCGCGTCAAACCACCAGTCGAACTCGGGCGCCGACATCGACGCCCCGTAGTTCTCCTGCATCAGCGCGATGAAGTCGTCGCGCCGAGCGGGCGCCACGTTCATCGGGACGAGGTGCCGAGTGCCGCGTTGAAGAGCCGCCGCGCGTGCGTACCCGTCACGGTGTCCTTCACGGCGATCAGATCGCACGCGCCCGCGAGCACGAGCTCGAACGTGCGCGGCGAGTACGGCTCGACGTTGTACCGGCGCAGCTGCAGCGGATCGCTCGCCGGCGTGTTCGCACCCGAGACCGCAGTGAACGCGAGGTCGTAGCCGGCCTGCCGAACGAGGCTCGGCTGCACCCGCTTGTAGTCCGCCTCCGAGCCCTTCACGTACGAGAACGCGCGCACCGGGCGACCGAGCCGCTCCTCCAGCTTCAGCTTCGAGATCGTGATCTCGCGCGCCGCCTCGTCGATCTCGAGCTCGGCGAGCGGCTTGTGGCTGATCCCGTGCGACTCGATCCGGACGCCCTGGCGCTCGAGCTCGCGGATCTCCTCCCAGTCGACCGTCGGGTTGTGCACGCCGTGCGCCGAGAGGTACTTCTCGTGCGGCAGCGGCCGCGGCTCGCCGACGTACGCGATCGGCACGAACTGCACCGCCGAGTAGCCGTGCCGCCGCAGCACCGGCGCGGCGTTGACGAGGTTGTCGCGATAGCCGTCGTCGAACGTGATCAGCACCGCGTTGTCGACGAGCGGCCTGCCGTCGACGTAGTGCGCGAGCACCGCGTCGAGATCGACCACCGTGTAGCCGAGCTCCTCCAGCTCCGCCATCTGCTCGTCGAACCGCGACACGGGCATCGACATCCGGTTGTTCGGGAGGTCGTTGACCTTGTGGTACATGAGGACGCGCAGGCTGCGGCCGTCGCCGTTCACACCGCCGAGGCCGTTCGCCGTCTCGCCGATCGCGCGGTAGACGGAGTTCTTCAGCTGCTGCTTGATCTGCTCGCGCATCAGGGCTCAGGGTAACGGCCGAGCACGCCGTCGACGAGGGCAGCGACCTTCGCGCCGTACTCGGCCGGGGTCACGCCCCAGTCCTCGCCGGTGCGGCGCGCCGCGGCGCCGAGCCGCTCCGCCTCGGCTCGGTCGGAGAGGATCCGGACGAGCGCGTCGGCGAGCGCGGCCGCGTCGTCGGGGTCGACGAGGAGGCCGTTGTCGCCGTCGTGGACGACGTCGGGGATGCCGGCGCGGTTGCCGCCGACGATCGCGCGCCCGCGGCACGCGCCTTCGAGCGCGACGCGCGGCAGGCCCTCGGAGCGAGACGGCAGGCAGACGAGCCACGACGCGTCCATCGCCGCCGCGACCTCCTCCGCGGCGAGGCGCCGCGACCACTCTGTCTGCCGCGGCAGCTCCGTGACGAGCCGTTCCGCCCGGTCGCGCATCGTCCCGTAGCCGACGATGTGCAGCGTCGCGCCGGGCACACGCCGCGCCGCGCGGCGCCACGCTTCGACGAGCGTGTCGAACGCCTTGTACCGCTCGAGCACGCCGACGAACACGGCGCGCGGCTGCTCCGGGAGCGGCGCGGGCGGCCGCTCGAGAAACGCTTCCGCGTCGACGTAGGATGGGAAGACCGCGGCGGGCTCGACGCCGAGCGCCGTGATGAGGCCGGTCGTCTGCGTCGAGACCGTGCGCACCGCGTCGGCGTGACGGACCGCGACCGGCGCGAGCGCGTCGTTCAGCGGGCTGAGCAGCCGGCGCAGCGGCGAGCCGTAGAGACGCGTCGCCTCGTGCCAGTCGCCTTGCACGTCGAGGATCACCTTCGTCTGCGCACCGGTGACGCGGCGAGCGACGAGAAACGCGACGGTCTCGTGGATCCCCTGGACGAGCGCGGCGTCCGGCCGGAAGTCGCGCAGCTCGCGCGCGATCCGCCACGGCAGCCGCGCGTAGTACAGCGCTCCGTCGAGCGCGCGCGGGCTTGCCGGCCCGACGAGATGGAAGCGGTCGTCGCGCGTCGGCGAGCCGGCCGCAGCCGCCGCGAGCACGCGGTGGTCGACGACGTCTGCAACCGCGTCCCACTTCCGCTTCTGCGCGCCGTCGAGCGGCAGCCGAAACCGCTCGCGCGAGACGAAGAGCACGCGCGGCTTCACGCGCGCGCCACCTCGAGCACACGGTCGGCCCAATGTGCGGCGGAGTGCTCGGCGGCGACGCGCGCGCGCAGCTCCGGCCCGGCGCCGCCCGCGTAGTCGCGGATCTTCTCCGCGAGCGACGCGGGATGGTCGCCGTGGAAGCGCAGCCCGTCCGGCAGCAGCCCGTCGAACACCGGCGACGCTGCAAACACCGGCAGACAGGACGCCGCGGCCTCGTAGACGATCTTGTCCGCGGCGTTGCCGCGCGTCGCGTTGACGACCGCATCGGCGAGCCCGAACAGATGCGGCACCTCCGCGTACGCGATCTCATCGCCGAACGTAACGCGGTCGCGCACGCCGAGCTCGGTGGCCAGCGCGCCGAGCCGCGGCTTCTCCGCGCGATCGGCGTCCGTGAGCATCGGCCCGTGGATCGTCATCGTCGCGTCGGGAAGCTCGGGCAGCGCGCGCAGGACGGTGTCCCAGCCCTTCACCGGTGCGTAGCGGCCGAGACCGAGCAGGCGGCGCAGCGGCGGTCGGCGCTCCGGGACGCACGGCAGCGCATCGACGTCGATCCCGTGGCCGATCGCGTGGATCTTGTTCGATTGGATCGGGAAGCTTCGCTCGTCCACGGTGAGCACCGCGTTGACGACACGCTCGGCTGCGTCGAGGAGCGAACCGCCCGCCTGTTGCGTGAACCACAGCAGCAGCGGGACGCGCAGCGGCCGCGCGAGCGGGGCCGCGATCAGCGCGTAGACGGGCGCCATATGAGCGACGACGGCAACCGGCCGCCGCCTGATCTCCGGCGTCAGCGCGGCGAGGCAGCGCGCGCCGCGCTCGGCCTGCGACGCCCCGGCGAAGCTGCGCGCGCGGCAGTTCGCCGGCAGCGCATCCGGATCGATCGAGTCGGCGAGCACGACGACCTCGTCGACGCGCTCCGCGAGCGCGCGGATCTTCGGCAGCGTCGCACCGAGCACCGGATGCGCCGGATCCGCGGCCTGCGTGATGAAGACGAGGCTCTTCACGTCATCCGCTCCACGAGCTCGCGCATCTGCCGCGCGAAGTCCTCCGGAGTCTGCAGCCACCGCTCGGCGTCGCCCGCAGCCGCGCCGGCGAGCCGCTCGAGCAGAGCGCGCGGTCGCCGAGCACGCGCAACACGCCGGCCGCGATCGACGCAGGGTCGCGCGGGTCGACGAGGACGCCGTTGATGCCGTCCTGGACGATGTCCGGGATCCCGCCGGCCCGCGCGCCGACGACCGGGCCGCCCGCGCGCGAATGCCTCCATCACGACGCGCGGCAGACCCTCGGAGAACGACGGCAGGAGAAGAACACTCGCTGCGTCGAGCGCGTCCGCGACCTCGGCTGCCGAGAGTCGCGGCGACCACTTCGACGCTCGGCAACTCCGCGAGCCGCCGCACCGTCTCCGTCTCGTGACCGTTCCCGACGATGTGCAACCGCGCCTCGGGCAGCTCCGCGACGACGAGCCGCCACGCGGCCGCGAGCCCGCCGATGTTCTTGTAGCGCTCGAGCACGCCGACGAACAGCGCCGACGGCGTCTCCGGCAGCGGCGCGGGCGGACGGCTCGTGAACGCCGACGCGTCGGCGTACGCGACGAACTCGGCCGCGGGCTCGACACCGACCGCGCGCACGAGACCGCTCGTGTACGGCGACAGCGTGCGCACCGCGTCGGCGCTGCGCACCGCCGAGCGCGCGAGCGGGCGACTGACGGGCTCGAGCAGCACACGTGCACGCGAGCCGTAGAGGCGCGATGCCGTGTCCCAGTCACCGTGGATCTCGAGCAGCACCTTCGCGCGCCCGCGAACCGGCCGCGCGGCGAGCGCCTCGTACGGGCTCTGCGCGACGATCACGTCCGGACGGAACGCACGAACCTCGCGCGCGATGCGATACGACAGCGTCGCGTAGTACGCGGCGAGGCCGTGATCGCGGTCGAGGTGAAACGTCGCGTCGCCGCCGTCCCCCGACGCGAGAACGCGGACGTCGAGCTCCTCGGCGAGCGCGTCCCACTTGCGCGCGAGCGCCGGGTCGAGCGGCAGCCGGTACCGGCTCGGCGAGACGAACAGCACGCGGGGCTTCATCGCCGCGCCGCCTCGGCCAGAACGAGCCTCGAGCTGCTCGAGGATCCGCTCCGGCGCGTAGCGCTCGACGGACGACGCGGCGGCGCCCCGCAGGCGCTTCCGCAGCGCCTCGTCGGAGAAGAAACGGCGGATCGCGTCGGCGAGCGCATCCGGGTCGCCCGCGGGAACGAGCAGTCCGTTCTCGCCGTCGACCACGACCTCGGGCACGCCGCCGACCGCGGTCGCGATCACCGGCGTCCCGACGGCGAGCGCCTCGACCGCCGTGTGCGGGAAGTTCTCCCACGCCGACGACAGCAGCGAGCGCGTCGGCGGCGGAGAAGACCTCGAGCACCCGCGCGCGCGGCAGGGCGCCGAGGAACCGGACGCGGGCGCCGGCACGCGCCTCGAGCGGCGCCCGCTGGTCGCCGTCGCCGACGACAAGGAACGTCACGCCGTCGTTCGCGGCGACCGCGACGAGCGCGACGTCGAGCGACTTCTGCGCCGTCAGCCGGCCCGCGAACGCGAGCGTCGGCCCGTCGAGCCCGAGCTCCGCGCGAAGCTCGTCGCGCGGCCGCAGCTCGGGCAGCACCGGCGTCGGATTCGGAAGCACCGAGACGCGCTCCGCGGGAACTCCCCACGACACCGCGAGCTCGCGCAGGTACGAGCTCGGCGTGAAGACGTGCGCCGCATGCCGAAGCTCGGCGTTCCGTGCGACGCGCAGAGCGCGGATCGACGCGTCGCCGCGCGACTGCTGGAACTCGTCCACGTCGCCGTCGATCATCCCGCGCCGACGGGCGCGCTCGAACGCGGGATCCGCGGTCAGCTTGATGACGTACGGCCGTCTCGCCGTCGTCGCACCCGACGCGCTGCGCCCGAACATGCCGGTCGTGTAGACGACGTCGGCCCACCGCGCGCGCCGCGCGATCTCCGCCGCCGTCCGCAGCATGGATCACGCCCTTCGGCAGCGAGCGCGAGATCCAGTGCACGGGATACTCCGCGGGCGCCGGCGCGGCAGCCGCCGTCGTCACGACCTCGACCTCGTGCCCGCGCGAGCGCAGGAACGCCGCGACGTCGGGCGCGTGACTCGCCGGGCCGCCGACGTCGGGCGGCCAGATCCCGGAGACGACGAGGACTCTCATCGAGCAAGCACGCCGGCCTCGGTCTCCTCCTCGGCCGACATCTCCGCGATGTCCGCCGGATGCTGCACGTCCTCGGGCCGGATCCGCACGAAGATCAGCGCCCACGCGATCGCAAACACGATCATCCCCGCGAGGAACGCGCCGGCCGCCCCGGTCGCGCCCCAGCGCGAGCCGAGGACGACGACGAGCGGCAGCACAACGAGCGTCTCGAGCCCATGCGTCCAAAGTCGCAGCCGCGGGCGACCGATCGTGACCGGGAACGACTTCGTCCATCCGACGACGAGCTGCACGGCCGCCGTCAGCAGGAGACAGGCGCGCCGCGTTCGTCGCGTCGGTCCACCGCGATCCGTAGACGAGCGAGATCAGATGGGGCATCAGCCACCACAGCGGCGGCACCGCGAGCACGGAGATCAGCGCCGCCGACGCGCTGTAGCGGCGCACCTGCCGCAGCACCGCGGACTGGCGTCCGTGCTCCCACTCGCGGGTCTGCTCCGTCAGCAGCACCATCCGTGCCGGAGCCGAGAGCGCCTGGAATCCCGTCTGCGGAGCCTGCGCGATCTTGAAGACGCCGGTCTGGACCCTGCCGGCGACCGCGCCGAGCAGCAGCGGCGCGAGCCCGCCGCGCAGCGAGAGAACGCCGGTCGCGGCGCTCGACTGCGCGATGAACGAGACGATCTCGCGCCGCTAGCGCGCCGAGCGGCTCGGGCGCGACGCGCGGAAAGCGATGGAACGCGACCCAGCCGACGACGCCGATCGAGGCTGTCGAGACAAGTTGCGCGACGAGCACGCCCGCCACGGTCGCGACAAGCCCGTGCTGCGCGCCGACGGAGACACCGGCGAGCCGCAGCATCATCGACCAGGTGAGGAACACGGCGCGCAGGTCGTAGCGGCCGCGCAGATACAGCGCCGAGCCGGCCAGTCCCTCGAGCGACTGCCCGAGCGGAATCAGCGACGCAAGCGACGAGCGCTACGGCCAGGCGCGACGGCTCGAACGCCGCGAAGATGAGGAGCGCGAGCCCGCCGATCACCGAGCCGACCAGCTTGAACCAGAAACGCGCTCCGGAAGAGGCCGCGGAGCAGGCCCCACTCCGCCCTCGTGACGAAGCGGAAGCCGTACTTCACCAGCGCCTCCTCGACGGTCAGGTCGAAGAACGACTGGAAGAAGCTCGTCGCGTAGATGACGGTCGCGAAGTCGCCGAACTCCTGCTTCGAGAGGAGCCGCCCGGCGACGACGGTCGCAGAGGAACCCGACGAGCGACGGAGGCGTAGATGCCGACGGCCGTCAGCGATCGGCGTACTAGAAGCCGGCTCATCGGGCGACGCCAGTATAGTTGCCGGTCCTTGGCCACCAGCTCTTTGTCCGCTCAGGGACGCAGGGAGCGGGGTCTCGCGCCGACGGTGTCGCCGGGCGCGCTCGTGCTCGCAGCGGCGATCCCGATCCTCTTCCTGCACGTCCACTACCAGCCCGGGTTCGGCGTGGGCTTCGGTTCGACGACCGTGAACGCGTACCTGTCGGACTTCGCGGTACTCGCGGTCGTCGTCGTCGCGGCCTGGAGCGGCTTCCGCGACGGCTTCGCGCCGCTCGCGCGCGGGCGCTGGCTCTGGCTCGCGATCGGGCTGTTCCTCGCGTGGATGGTGTTCGAGGTCGCGTACGGCCACATCCACTCGTCGACGTACGCGTGGCACACGCACGGAGTGACGGCGACGAAGTTCGCGGAGTACGCGCTGCTCGCGCCCGCGCTGCCGCTGCTGATCCGGCGCACGCGCGACCTCGTGCTGCCGCTCTGGTCGCTCGTGCTCTGGAGCGCGGTTGCGACGGCGGTCGGCGTCGCGCAGTTCTTCGGCGCGGAGATCTTCCTCGCCGGAACCGTCGGCAGACGGCAGGCGTCGTTCCTCTCGTCGGCGGACTATGCGGCGCTCTCCGGCGCCGTGCTGCTCGTCGGGCTCGTCGCGATCGCGGTGCCGCGGCTGCGTCTGTCGCGGCCGCTCGCGATCGTCGCGATCGCCAGCGGCGTCCTCGGGACGATCACCGCCGGCGCGATCGCGTCCGTGCTCGGGCTCGCGACTGCGCTCGTCGCGCTCGCGGCGGTGCTCGTCGCGCGGCACGAGCTCGCGCCGCGCCGGCTCGCCGTCGTCGGCGCCGCCGCCGCGATCGTCCTCGTCGGCGTGATCGCGATCCGCGGCAGCGACCTCGATGCGTTCGCGCGCTTCCTCGGCGCCTCTCCCGGCAGGCAAGCCTCGCAGCCGACGAAGATCCAGACCTATGCGCACCGCACCGTGCTCGCGTGGATCGGCTTCGAGATCTGGAAGGATCATCCGCTGCTCGGCGTCGGCTGGGAAGGATCGGCCGAGCCCGCGAACTTCCTGCCGTACATCCCCGCCGCGCGCCGCCGGTTCTCCGACGTCTCGTCGAACGCGTTTCCGTCCGCCGCGCCGAACCATCAGTACGGCGTCCAGAACGTGTGGCTCCAGTCGCTCGCGGATCTCGGCGTGATCGGGCTTGCGCTCTGGCTCGCCGTTTTCGCCGCCGCGGCGTGGCTCGCGGCGTGGACCGCGATCCGGATCGGCGCGGCGACGGCGTTCATCGGGCTCACCTGGACGGCGCTCCTCGTCTGGCTCTGGACGGCGCAGGGCTTCATCGCGGGGATCCCGCTCGACGCGCTGACGTGGCTCGCGTTCGGGCTCGCAGCGACGCTGCCGGCGGCAGCCGAATGAGCGGACGTCTCGATCCCAGCCGCACGTCGGTGCAGTACGCGGTGCGCAAGCCGCTCGCTCGACTGGCTCGCGTCGCAGCAGGTCGCCGGCCTCGAGGTGCTCGACGTCGGCTGCGGCGACCGGCCCGTACGAGCAGCTGCTGGCCGGCGCGTCGCGGATCGTCGGCTTCGACGTTCCCGGGCAACACGCACGCCGACCTGCACGGGTCGATCGACGCGCTGCCGGTCGAGGACGCGAGCTTCGACGTCGTCCTCTGCCTCCAGGTGCTCGAGCACGTCCCCGATCCGGCGGCGGCGGTGCGCGAGCTGCGCCGCGTCGTCAAGCCCGGCGGCCGCGTGCTCGCATCGACCCACGGCGTCTACCCGTACCACCCGAACCCGGAGGATCTCTGGCGCTGGACAGGGAGCGGCCTCGACCGGCTCTTCCGCGAGAATGGCGACTGGTCGTCGGTCTCCGTGCATGCGGGCGCCGGGACCGCCGGAACCGTGGCCATGCTCGCAGCCCATCTCGTCGACCTGCTCTTCAAGCGCGTGCGCCTGCGCGCGGTGGGCCGCCCGCTGGTCGCGCTGCTCAACGCTCGGCGGCGAGGGGCTCGACAACGCGATCCCGCTGCTGCGCGCAGCCGGTGCCCGGCTCGCTCGCTGCGAACTACCACGTCGAGGCGATCGCCTGATGGCGCGCGTCGTCGTCACCGGCGGGGCGGGCTTCATCGGCTCGAATCTCGTGCGCGCGCTGCTCGAGCGCGGCGACGACGTCCGCGTGCTCGACAACTTCTCCACCGGCAACCGCGCGAACCTCGACGGCCTCGAGGTCGAGATCGTCGAGGGGGAGCTGCGCAGCTACGAGCGCGTCCACAACGCCGTCCGCAAGGCCGACGTCGTCTACCACCTCGGTGCGCTCGGCTCGGTGCCGCGGTCGGTGCAGGATCCGCTGACCTCGAGCGCCGTCAACGTCGAGGGCACGCTGAACGTGCTGCTCGCCGCACGCGACGAAGGCGTTCGCCGCGTCGTCTTCTCGTCGTCGACGTCGGTCTACGGCTCGAGCCGGCAGCTGCCGACGCCGGAGGAGGAGCCGTGCGACCCGATCTCGCCGTACGGCGTCGCGAAGCTCGCCGCCGAGCGCTACTGCATCAGCTTCAGCCGCGTCTACGAGTCGTTCGAGACGGTCGTGCTGCGCTACTTCAACGTCTTCGGGCCGCGCCAGAGCCCGTTCTCGCAGTACGCGGCCGCGATCCCGCTGTTCATCCGCGCGATCGCCGCCGGCGAGCAGGTGACCGTCAACGGCGACGGCGAGCAGTCGCGCGACTTCACGTACGTCGACAACGTCGTCGACGCGACACTCCGCGCCGGCGAGACTCCCGGCGTCAGCGGCGAGATCTTCAACGTCGCCGCGGGCGCGCCCGCGACGGTGAACGCGGTCGCCGACACGATCGGCACGATCCTCGGCAAGCCCGTCGACAAGGTGCACCTGCCGCCGCGCCCCGGCGACATCCGCGACTCGTGGGCCGACCTCTCGAAGGCGCAGCGCCTGCTCGGCTACGCGCCCGCCGTCGACCTCGAGGAAGGCCTGCGGCGCACGATCGAGTTTCTCGTCGGTAGGAGCGGCTAGCCGCGCGGAAGCGCGATGTACGCGTTCCAGCTCGGCTTCTTCTTGCCGGCGGCCGTCTCGAGACCGGACTGCCAGCCGCCGAGGGCGGGCTCGTCCTTGACGAGGAACCAGAGCATCATGTCGATGCGCGGGTTCTTGCGCGCGATCGCGTAGGCCTGCTGCATGTACAGCGCCTGTTTGGCCCAGCTCGTCCCGAAGATCGTCTTGTCGGGCGGGTTCGTCTGGTAGCCGTACTCCGTGAGCCAGAAGTGCTTCGGCCCGTAGAAATGCGTGACCTTCGCGATCAGCGTATTGATGTTGCCGAGCTGGATCTGGCGCTTGTCCTTGCCCTTCGGGACGTAGTTCGGCGGCTCGTTGCCGGCGGACGCGTACGGGTGATGCGCGTACACGTCGAACGTCTTCATCCCGCCCGCGTGGGCGGCGGTGAGGAAGGAGACCGGGTCGACCGACGGACGCGCCGTCGCCGGCGCGTCGTTGCCCCTCGGGCCGGTGACGCCGCAGGCGACCTGCTCGCCGGGCAGCGGCCCGAGGTACGGCGAGTGCACGCCGTTGTAGATCGCGTTGCAGATCTTGGCGTAGGTACGACCGCTCCAGATCACCCACTTCTTGCCGACCTTCTTGTACTGCGGCGTGAGCCAGATCGGGTTGTTCGGCTCGTTCCAGGCCGTCCAGAGGCTGACCTTCGGCAGCGGGGTGCCGTTGATTCCGAGCTGCGGGTCGCGCTGCCACGGCGGCGGCGTCCAGAGACCGCTGTAGCGCTCGGCCGCGGCGTACGCGAAGTTCGTGAGGTCGGTGTAGTTCGTCGGCGCGACGGTTCTTCCGGCGCCGCCGTTCGCCCATGACGGCGTGAACAGGATCGAGAACATCGACCTGGATGTTGTAGGTGTGCGCGTACGCGACGAGCCGGTCGTAGAGCGACCAGTTGTACGCGGGGTCGCCCGGGTCGGTCGGGTCGGACGGCTTCGAGTTCGCGACGGCCCACTTGTTGCCGCCCCAGTAGAGATTGACGCGCAGCACCTGGACGTTCAGCTCGTTCAGCGCCGCGAACGCGGTCGCGGGATCGCCGTACAGGGTGTCGGGCTCGTCGTTCATGCCGACGAGCAGATGACTCGACTGGGCGGCGACGTGCTTCTTCGGCGACGCCGTCGCTGCCGACACGGAGACGGCGGCGACGAGTGCGAACACGACGACCAGCCAGAACGACGAGTTAGACACTCAGAGACTCCCGTTCATTCGTTTGCAGCATGCGCCGAAGTCCCTCGTCGAGCGAGACCTGCGGCTCCCAGCCCAGCAGCTGCCGGGCGCGCGTGATGTCGGGCTGTCGAACCTGCGGGTCGTCGACCGGCAGCGCCTCGAAGACGATCTCGCTCTTCGAGCCCGTGACGGCGACCACGGCCTGCGCGAGCTCGAGCAGCGTGAGCTCCTGCGGATTGCCGATGTTGACGGGCAGGTGCTCGCCGCTCCGCGCGAGCAGCACGAGGCCGCGCACGAGGTCGTCGACGTAACAGAAGCTCCGCGTCTGCGAGCCGTCGCCGAAGACGGTGAGCGGCTCGTTCGCGAGCGCCTGGCGGACGAAGGTCGGGATCGCGCGCCCGTCGTGCGGGCGCATGCGCGTGCCGTACGTGTTGAAGATCCGGACGATGCACGTGTCGACGCCCTGCTGGCGGTGGTACGCCATCGCGAGAGCCTCGGCGTAGCGCTTCGCCTCGTCGTAGACGCCGCGCGGGCCGATCGGGTTCACGTTGCCCCAGTACGTCTCCGGCTGCGGGTGCACGGCGGGATCGCCGTAGACCTCGCTCGTCGACGCGAGCAGGAACCGCGCCCGCTTCCACTTTGCGAGGCCGAGCGCGTTGTGCGTTCCGTACGAGCCGACCTTCAGCGTCTGCAGCGGCAGCCGCAGATAGTCGATCGGGCTCGCAGGGCTCGCGAGGTGGAAGACGAAGTCGACCGGCTCGTCGACGTCGAGATGCTCCGTCATGTCGTGATTGACGAAGCTGAAGCTCTCGCCGCGCAGATGCTCCACGTTCTGGAGCGATCCGGTCTCGAGGTTGTCGACGCAGACGACGCGCAGCCCCTCTCCGACGAGGTAGTCGCAGAGGTGCGAGCCGAGGAAGCCTGCGCCTCCGGTGACCACAGCAGTCGCCATCTCCAATCGATGCTAGCGAGGTACCCGGCGACCCGCGTCGGCCTTTACGAATGATTTACCGCTATCTCGACGGTGCTAGCGTCCTCCCGCGATGCGCGCGCCGAGGCTGAGCAGCTGGTGGGCCGCGCTCGGCGTGCTCATGGCGGTCCGCGTGGCGATCCCGCTCGCGGCTCACGCCGACTCCGGCTCGAAGCTCCCAGGGCTCCCCCGCTGGACGTACGAGGGCTT
This sequence comes from uncultured Actinomycetes bacterium, assembly GCA_963816455.1. GTDB lineage: Bacteria > Actinomycetota > Thermoleophilia > Gaiellales > Gaiellaceae > Palsa-739. The sequence continues at coordinate 2,584 of CAWFKM010000021.1, read as the reverse complement.
CACGGGCGACGCGACGAGCTTCTACGCCGGCGCCCGCGAGTTCATCGCCGCCTGGGGGCGCATGCCGCGGCCGCTGCTCGCGCTGGTCGGGATCGTGGGATTCGCCGCGTTCGCCGGCATCGTGGTCGCCTGGCGGCGGCGTCCGAAGCTTCGCCCCTGGCTCGTCCCGCTCGCGCTCTTCGTCGTTCGGGCTCGCCGTCTGCGTGAACATCCACTGGCAGGACTTCAGCGGCGCGCAGGTGATCGGCTGGCCGATGCTCTGGGGCCTTGCGATGCTGCCGTACCGCGCGCTCGGGCTCTCGATCTCGCACCACCTCGGCTGGGACTTCGGCTTCGCGCTCTCGCTCGTCTTCGTCGCGCTCACGGTCGTCGCCGTCGCGTATCTCGGCCGCAACGCGAGCGGGCGGCGCTGGGTCGGGCTGCTGGCGGCGGCGTTCTGGACGCTGTGGCCGTTCCTCGTCGGGCTGATCGCTGGGCACGGCGCGTGGGCGAACAACCAGTGGGACATCGACGTCGGACTGCATCTCTACGACGAGCCGCTGTCGACGCTGCTCGTGACGACGGGCGCGGCGCTGCTGCTCTCGCCGCGGCTGACGCCGATGCGGCTGTCGCTCGCGGGCTGCGCGCTCAGCGTCGCGACGGCGTCGAAGGTCTCGAACGTGATGGTCGCCGCGGCGGCGCTCATCATCGTCTTCCTGCGCGGCCGCAAGACCGACACGCTGCCGTATCTCGCAGGCGCGCTCGCGTTCGCGCCCGTCGTGATCGTCTACTGGCCGCACTCGTATCCGAAGCTGTTCAACAACAAGAACTCGTGGCCGAGCGATCCGTTCGACGTGCGCCACGTCGTGTCGAACTGGACGCACTCGTCGATCTTCACGCCGCACACGCTGGCGATCGTCGTGCCGCTGGCGATCGTCGGGATCTGGGGAGTGCGCCGGCCGTGGGCGCTCGCGCTCGTGCTCGCGTTCCTACTTCTGAACCCGGCGTTCTACAGCTTCTACGCCGTCACGGCGCAGCATCCGCGCTTCCTCTACGCGAGCCTCCCGGAGCTGTTCGTGCTCTGGGCCGCCGGCGTCGCCGTTCTCGTCTCGCTCGTCGCGCGGACGCGCACGTGAAGACCTGGCGCGCGATCGCGGTCGGCTGGGTCGTGCTGCTCGCGGCGATGTCGCTGCCGACCGTCGGGCTCTGGAGCCCGCACGGGAAGGCCGACACGGGGCTCTACTCGCTGTACGGGACGCGGATCGTGCACGGGCATCTGCCGTACCGGCCCGGCTTCTCGATGGAGTTTCCGCCGGGCGCGATCCCGCCGCTCGCGCTGCCGGCGCTGCCGGGCTCGCACTACGTCTCGTGGTTCAAGGCGTTCGCGCTCGCGTGCGGATTCGCCGCGATCGCCGCGGTCGCGTTCGCGCTGCGCGACGCGCCGACGCGGCGGCGGTACGGCGCCGTGGTCGTCGCGGCGGTCGCGCCCGCGGTGCTCGGACCGATCTCGGTGAACAGCTTCGACCTCTGGCCGGCGGCGCTCGCGGCGTGGGCGGTCGCGCTCGTCGTGCGCGGACATCCGCGCTGGGGGCTGGCGCTGCTCGGCGCCGCGACGGCGGCGAAGCTCTACCCCGCGCTGCTCGCGCCGGCGCTGCTCGCGTACGTCGCGCACGAGCGCGGACGGAGCGAGACGAAGCGCGCGGCGTACGTCGGCGTCTGCGTCCTCGCGGCGATCTTCCTCCCGTTCGCGGCGCTCGCACCCGGGCGGCCTTCGCTACAGCCTCCAGGAGCAGGCGACGCGCGGGCTCCAGGTCGAAAGCCTCGGCGGCTCGATCCTCGGCGTCGCGCACCGGCTCGGCGCGAGCTTCCACGTCGTCGTCTCGAGCTCGCCGTTCTCGTTCGACATCGCCGGACGCACCGCGGGCGCACTCGCAACGGTGCTCTCGCTCGTCGTGCTCGCGGCGGTCGGCGCCGCGTGGTGGCTGCTCGTGCGCGACGGAACCGTCGACCGTGAGCGGACCTTCCGCGCCGTCGCGGCGTCGGCCGTCGCCTTCGTCGCGTTCGCGAAGGTGCTCTCGCCGCAGTACCTGCTGTTCCTCGTGCCGCTCGTGCCGCTCGTCGACTCGGTCGCTGCGTGGGGCGTGTTCCTCGCCGCGCTCGCGCTGACGCAGGTCTGGGCGCGCTTCCCGGATCCGTACCTCCACATGACGCAGCTCGGCTCCGGGATCTGGGCCGTCCTCGCCCGCAACGTCGTCCTCGTCGTCCTCTACGGGCTCCTGCTCGTCGGGCTCCGGCGCAGAAGACGACGACCAGCGCGTAGAGCGCGACGACGAGCAGGTCGCGCACGACGACCCACCACGTGAGGACGTTCGCGTAGTGGTTGGTCGAGCCGCCCGGCGTGTGGAGGAAGCGCTGGAGCTCCGAGTGCGTCAGGCGGGCGATGACGAGGAGGAGCACCGACGCGACCGCGCCCGCCGCCGGCACGAGCGGTACGAGCCAGTTGACGTACTGCGGTGAGAAGCTCTTCGCAAACGCGACGAACGCGAGCACCGCCGCGGCCCAGGCGAGGATCATCGGCTCCCGTCGCCGGTGCCAGTAGAGGACG
>CAWFKM010000020.1:0-16184 GCA_963816455.1 uncultured Actinomycetes bacterium | reverse complement strand
TCCCCGCGATGAAGCCCTGTGCCGTCCAGAGCCAGATGAGGAGCGCCGTCCAGGTGAGCCCGATGAACGCCGTCGCCGCACCGATCCGGATCGCGGTCCACGCCGCGAGCCACGCCGCGGCGGCGAAAACGGCGAGCCAGAGCGCAAGCCCGATCACGCCCAGGTCCGCGCCCGCCTGGAGCCACGCGTCCTGCACGCCGTACCGACGGTCCGGCGACGGCGGACGGGAACGTCCAGTTCGGCGACACGCTCGGAGAACCGGCGGCGCGCCGCGGCCATGTACTGCGGCACGAACGTTCGCGGGCTCCGAGCCGATCGCGACCCAGCCGGCGCCGAGCAGCGGATGACCCTTCCAGATCTCGAAGCCGATCCACGCCAGCACGCGTCCGGTGCGCAGTACGTCTGGATCTTCGTCGGCTGCGAGTGCTTGCCTGCCGGGAGCGGCGCCGAGGAAGCGCGCGAACGCGCTCGAGGTCGCTGCCGCGGATCGCGATCGGCGCCGACGAGTCGCCACGAGCGCCGCGGCCGCAGCCGCCGACGGCCCGCCGGCGCGGCGACGCGGCCGGTGCCGCGCGACGAGCACCGCACGCGAGCGCGGCGAGCCGCGGTCGCGCAGCCCGAGCACCGCCGCGAGCGCACCGGCGAGTGATCGCGCCGAGGACGCCGCCGGCGGCCGCGGCGGTCATCCCGAGCGGCCGCGCCGAGCCCGCAGCCGCGGCAGCGCGATCGCGTCACGAGCCCCACCAGCAGCACGGCCGACCGGCCAGCGCGGCGTAGTCCGCCGACGCCGAGGAACGACGCCTGCCGTCCTGACCGCCGGTCTCCGTGCTTGAGCAGGATGCCCAGCGCCGAAGAACTGCGCGGCGCCGACGGCCGGTCGCAACGCGCGCGTCCACAGGCGACGAGCGCCCCAGAGCGGCGCGCACGAGGTCGTCGCGCGCGCCGGATCGAGCAGCGCGCAGCGCCGGCGCGACGCAGCAGCGTACTCCGCCGAACTTCAGCGCGCTCACCGCCGTGCGTGCGCCGTCGCGTACGGCGGCGTACTCGGATGACGGCCGTACGACGACCTCCAGCACCGACCCACGCGAGGAACAGCCCGAGCGACGAGCCAGAGCCGCCGCCCGCGCGCGCAGCGGCCCGAAGCCGTCGCGGCAGACCGCTCGCAGGCCGCCGCGAGCGACGACCGCCAGCACCGCGAAGTCCGGCGAGGTACGCCGTGGCACGTGGTGTCGAGCCGACGCCCACATCCGAGCCCGGGCTGGTAGTGGACGTGCAGGAAGAGGATCGGGATCGCCGCTGCGAGCACGAGCGCGCCCGGCGATACCGTCGGCGCGAGACCCCGCTCCCTGCGTCCCTGAGCGGACAAAGAGCTGGTGGCCAAGGACCGGCAACTATACTGGCGTCGCCCGATGAGCCGGCTTCTAGTACGCCGATCGCTGACGGCCGTCGGCATTTACGCCTCCGTCGTTCTCGGGTTCCTTGCGACCGTGGTCGCCGGGCGGCTGCTTTTCGAAACAGGAGTTCGGGGACTACGCGACGGTCATCTACGCGACGAGCTTCTTCCAGTCGCTCTTCGACCTGACCGTCGAGGAGGCGCTGGTGAAGTACGGCTTCCGCTTCATCACGAGGGGGAGTGGGGCCTACTCCGCGGCCTTTTCCGAAGCGCATTCTGGTTCAAGCTGGTCGGCTCGGTCATCGGCGGTGTCGCGCTCCTCATCTTCGCCGCGTTCGAGCCGTCACGTATGGCTGTCGCGCTCGCGCTTGCCGCGCTGATTCCGCTCGGGCAGTCGCTCGAGGGACTGGCCGGCTCGACGCTGTATCTGCGCGGCCGCTACGACCTGCGCGCCGTCTTCCTCACCTGGTCGATGGTGCTCCGGCTCGCCGGTGTCTCGATCGGTGCGCAGCACGGGCTTGTCGCGACCGTGGCGGGCGTGCTCGTTGCGCAACTTATCTCGACAGCCTCGATCGGGCTCTTCGGCTGGGTCGCGTTCAATCGTTTTCCGCGGGCCGCCGCCTTGCCGCTCGGCGCTCTACGGCGCGACATCGTCTCGTTCATCGCCCAGTCGAGCGCTGCGACCGGCGTTCTCTCGTTGCGGGGCGGGCTCGCGCCGCTCCTGCTCGGCGCGGTCGCCGGCAGGGTCCAGACCGGCGTGTTCAAGATCGCGCAGGCTCCGCAGACGGGATTCCAGGCGCTCTCGGCTCCGGCACGGATGGTGCTGCTGACGGAGCAGACGCGTGAGTGGGAGCACGGACGCCAGTCCGCGGTGCTGCGGCAGGTGCGCCGCTACAGCGCGTCGGCGGCGCTGATCTCCGTGCTCGCGGTGCCTCCGCTGTGGTGGTTGATGCCCCATCTGATCTCGCTCGTCTACGGATCGCGGTGGACCGACGCGACGAACGCGGCGCGCGTTCTCCTGCTCACGGCGGCTGTCCAGCTCGTCGTCGGATGGACGAAGTCACTCCCGGTCACGATTGGTCGCCCGCGGCTGCGACTTTGGACGCATGGGCTCGAGACGCTCGTTGTGCTGCCGCTCGTCGTCATCCTCGGGCTCGCGCTGGGGCGCGACCGGGGCGGCCGGCGCGTTCCTCGCGGGGATGATCGTGTTTGCGATCGCGTGGGCGCTGATCTTCGTGCGGATCCGGCCCGAGGACGTGCAGCATCCGGCTGACCTCGCGGAGATGTCGGCAGAGGAGGAGACCGAGGCCGGCGTGCTTGCTCGATGAGAGTCCTCGTCGTCTCCGGGATCTGGCCGCCCGACGTTGGTGGCCCGGCAAGTCACGCGCCCGACGCTGCGCGGCGTTCCTGCGCTCGCGCGGGCACGAAGTCGAGGTCGTGACGACGGCGGCTGCCCACGCCCGCACCCGCGGAGTATCCCGTGCACTGGATCTCACGCTCGCTGCCGAAGGGCGTGATCCATGCGCGGACGGCCGCGATCGCGCGGCGCCCGGTGTGCCGACGTCGTCTACACGACCGGCATGTTCGGGCGCAGCGCGTCGGGCGCGACGGCGGCGCGACGGCCGTACGTCATCAAGCTGACCGCGGATCCCGCGTTCGAGCGCGCGCGGCGGCGCGGGATGATCGACGGCGATGTGGACGAGTTCCAGCAGTCGCGCGGCGACACGTCGATCCGCGTGCTGCGTCTTGCGCGGAATGCCGAGCTAGCGGCATGCGGCGCATGTCTTCACGCCGAGGCCGTACCTGCGCGAGCTCGTGGTGTCGTGGGAGCTTCCCGCGGAGCGTGTCTCGGTGCTTCCGAATCCGACGCCGGTGCTGCCGGAGCTCGTCCGCGCGACGAGCTTCGCGCGGAGCTCGGGCTCGACGGCCCGACGCTCGCGTTCGCGGGCCGGCTGACGGCGCAGAAGTCGCTCGACGTCGCGCTCGTCGCGGTCGCCGCGAACGACGGCGTGACGTTCCTTGTCGTCGGCGACGGCGACCAGCGGGCGCCGCTCGAGGCGCGTGCCGGGCCCGTGTCCGCCCTCGGCGCCCTGCCGCGCGCACGGGTGCTCGAGGTCTTCTCCACGGCCGACGCCTCGCTGCTGTCTTCGGCGTGGGAGAACTTCCCGCACACGGCGGTCGAGGCGCTCGCCGTCGGGACGCCGGTCATCGCGACCGCGGTCGGCGGCGTGCCGAGGTCGTGGTCGACGGCGAGAACGGATGCTCGTTCCGCGGGCGACCCGGATGCGCTCGCAGACGCGATCCGCCGTTCTTCTCCGACGAGGCGCTGCGGAAGCGCTTGCGGGGCGCCGCCGCGTCGTCTGTCGAGCGGTACGCGCCGGAGCGGATCCTCGAGCAGCTCGAGCTCGTTCTGGCCGAGGCGGCGCGGCGATGAAGCCCCGCGTGCTGTTCGTCTCTCCGAGCCGGTACCGGCTGCCGCTCGACCCGGCACTCGCGCGCAAGTGGGACGCGCTCGCAGAGGAGCTCGACGTCCGCGTTCTCGCGTCGGGCGACGGCGGCGATGCGACGTTTCATCTCGACCGCGATCACGGCCTCGCTGCGTACTACGCGACGCTGGCGTATCGCATCGCGCGTGAGGCTCGTGCGTTCCGCCCGGACGTGATCGTCGCGCAGAGCCCGTACGAGGCGCTTGCCGCGCGGCCGGTTCGCGGGCGCGCGAAGGTGCTGCTCGAGATCCACGGTGACTGGGACACGGCATCGCGCCTCTACGGCTCGCGTGCACGTGTGCTACTCGAGCCCGTCAGTCGCCCGCTCGCGCGCTCGGCGGTGCGCAGCGCCGACGCGGTGCGCACGCTGTCGCCGTATACGAGCTCTCTCGTGCGCGCGGTCGATGTCGAGCCCGCTGCCGAGTTCGTCGCGTACGCCGATGCGTCGGCATTCACGAGCCGTCCGCGTGCGCCGCTGCCGGAGACGCCCTCCGCGCTGTTCGTTGGCGTGCTCGAGCGCTACAAGAACATCGGCGGTCTCAGCGGCCGCGTGGCGGCTCGTCGTCGCGGATCTGCCCGAGGCGCGGCTGCGCATCGTCGGGAGCGGCCACGAGACGGAGACCGTGAGGCGCCTCGCGGAGCTGCCGAGCGTCGAGTGGTCGCCGCGAATCTCGGCAGCCGAGGTCGCGGACGCGCTCGACGCAGCGAGTGTTCTTCTCCTGCCGTCGTTCTCCGAGGGTCTGCCGCGCGTCGTGATCGAGGCATTCGCGCGTGGACGGCCCGTCGTCGGAGCGCGGGCCGGCGGGATCCGGACATTGTCCGGGACGGCATCAACGGCATCCTCGTCGACCCGCGCGACCCTGCGTCGATCGCGGCCGGCGTGTTGCGCGTGCTCGGCGACCGCGCGTTGCTCGAGCAGCTCGCCGGCGCGGCTGCGGGCGACGCCGAGCGGTGGCTTCAGACTCCGGAGGACTTCGCGCGGCAGATGCGCGAGCTCGTGGAGCGGATGACGTGAAGAGCCTCGTCTTCATCACGCAGGCCGCGGATCCGGCGCATCCGGTGCTCGGTGCGACGCTGCCGAAGATCCGCGCGCTCGCGGAGCGCGTCGACGAGGTCGTCGTGCTCGCCGACTCGGTCGATCCGGATGCGCTGCCGGCGAACTGCCGCGCGCGTAGCTTCGCCGGGGCGTCGCAGGCCGAGCGCGGCGCACGCTGCCTCGCCGCGCTGACGCCGGAGATCAGGCGGCGGCCGGTTGCCGTCGTCGCTCATATGGCGCCCGTCTACGCGCTGATCGCGGCCCCGCTCGCGCGGCCGCTGCGCGTCCCGTTGCTGCTGTGGTTCACGCAACAGGCGGGCGGTTCGCTCCTCGACGCAGCCGAGCGTGTCGTCAACGCGGTGCTCACCGTGGACGAGCGAAGCTTCCCGATCCAATCGCAGAAGATCCACGCGATCGGCCACGGGATCGACGTCGATGCGCTCTCGTGCGTCCCGGAGCGCCGACCGCCGCTGCGCCGCCTGCTCGGTCTCGGCCGCTACGCACCGGTGAAGGGCTGGGACACCGTCCTGCGCGCGCTGCCCGAGTTGCCCGACGCGACGATGACGATCCACGGGCCGATGCTCACGGACGCCGATCGCGCGGAGAAGCCGCGGCTCGGCGCGCTGGCCACCGAGCTCGGCGTGCGCGACCGCGTTACGTTCGGCGATGAGATCGCGTACGCGGAGGTGCCGCATCTGTTCGGGCTCGCCGATGCGGTCGTCAACGCGACGCGCGGCAACGCCGCGGACAAGATCGTCTACGAGGCCGCGGCGTCCTGTCTGCCGGTGTTTGCAGCGTCGCCGGTGTTCGACGGGCTGCTGCCGGACGGGCTGCGCTTCCACGGCGACCATCCCGCTTCGCTCGCGGAGAAGATCCGCGACTACGCGGGCGGCGCCGGGCCGGAGCTGCGCGCGCGCGTCGCCGCCGAGCACTCCGCCGCACATTGGGCCGACCGTGTGCTCGAGGTGGCGCGCGCGTGAAGCCGCGCGTGCTCTTCGTCTCGCGCGAGCGGTTTCGGCTGCCGCTCGACGGCGCGCAGAAGCGGAAGTGGGACGCGGTTGCAGACGTCGTCGACCACCGCGTGCTCGCGGCGGCTGCGGCCGGCTCGCCGACGCGCGACGACCGCTTCCATCTCGTCGGGCCGGCAAGCCCGCGAGCGCTCGACGGAGCGCTGTACTACGCGCGGCTGCCGTGGCGGATCGCGCGCGAGCTGCGCGACTTCCGGCCGGACGCCGCGCTCGTCCAGGGGATCCACGAGACCGTCGCGTTTCTCGTCGCTCGCCGCGTCACCGGTGCGCAGACGAAGGTGATCCTCGACGTGCAAGGCGACTGGCACGAGGCGACGCGTCTCTACGGCTCGCCGCTGCGCCGGCTGCTCAGCCCGCTGAACGACGCGCTCGCGCCGGTCGCGGTCCGTCACGCGGACGCGGTGCGAACGGTCTCGACGCAGACGACCGGCCTCATCACGGCGCTCGGCGTCGAGCCCGCCGCGGTCTTCCCATCCTACGTCGACGCGGAAGCGTTCTCGAGCGGCCGCCCGCGCCGCTCCCGGAGCAGCCGCGCGCCGTGTTCGTCGGCGTGCTCGAGCGGTACAAGGCGTTCGACACGCTCGTCGAAGCGTGGCGCCGCGCGGCGCGGCGTGTGCCCGGCGCGACGCTGCACATCGTCGGCGACGGGACGATGCGCGACCGGGCGGAACGGCTCGTCACGGAGCTGCCGCGGCAGACAGAGTGGTCGCGGCGCCTCACCGCGGAGGAGGTCGCGGCGGCGATGGACGCGTCGTGGCTCGTCTGCCTGCCGTCTCGCTCCGAGGGCCTGCCGCGCGTCGCGCTCGAAGGCGCGTGCCGCGGGCGCGCGATCGTCGGCGGCAACCGCGCCGGCATCCCCGACGTCGTCCACGACGGCGACAACGGCCTCCTCGTCGACCCCGACGACGCGGCCGCGCTCGCCGACGCGCTCGTCCGGATCCTCTCCGACCGAGCCGAGGCGGAGCGGCTCGGCGCCGCGGCGCGCCGCACCGGCGAGGACTGGGGCGTGACCCCGGCCGAGTACGGCGCGAAGGTCGCTGCCCTCGTCGACGGCGTGCTCGGCCGTTACCCTGAGCCCTGATGCGCGAGCAGATCAAGCAGCAGCTGAAGAACTCCGTCTACCGCGCGATCGGCGAGACGGCGAACGGCCTCGGCGGTGTGAACGGCGACGGCCGCAGCCTGCGCGTCCTCATGTACCACAAGGTCAACGACCTCCCGAACAACCGGATGTCGATGCCCGTGTCGCGGTTCGACGAGCAGATGGCGGAGCTGAAGGAGCTCGGCTACACGGTGGTCGATCTCGACGCGGTGCTCGCGCACTACGTCGACGGCAGGCCGCTCGTCGACAACGCGGTGCTGATCACGTTCGACGACGGCTATCGCGACAACCTCGTCAACGCCGCGCCGGTGCCGCGGCGGCACGGCTACTCGGCGTGCAGTTCGTGCCGATCGCGTACGTCGGCGAGCCGCGGCCGCTGCCGCACGAGAAGTACCTCTCGGCGCACGGCGTGCACAACCCGACGGTCGACTGGGAGGAGATCCGCGAGCTCGAGCGCCAGGGCGTCCGGATCGAGTCGCACGGGATCAGCCACAGCCGCTCGCCGAGCTCGAGATCGACGAGGCGGCGCGCGAGATCACGATCTCGAAGCTGAAGCTGGAGGAGCGGCTCGGTCGCCCGGTGCGCGCGTTCTCGTACGTGAAGGGCTCGGAGGCGGACTACAAGCCGGTGCACCCGAGCCTCGTTCGGCAGGCCGGCTACGACCTCGCGTTCACTGCGGTCTCGGGTGCGAACACGCCGGCGAGCGATCCGCTGCAGCTGCGCCGGTACAACGTCGAGCCGTACTCGCCGCGCACGTTCGAGCTCGTGCTCGCGGGCGCGTGCGATCTGATCGCCGTGAAGGACACCGTGACGGGTACGCACGCGCGGCGGCTCTTCAACGCGGCACTCGGCACCTCGTCCCGATGAACGTGGCGCCCGCTCGGCGCGACGACTTCATCGCGCTGATGCAGGAGAACTACGGCGTCGATGTCGGCGCCCGAGTTCGACTGGTGGTTTGACGCGAACCCTGCGGGGCCGCGCATCGTCAACGAGGCGCGTGACGACGACGGCACGCCGCTCGGCGTGCTCGCGATGAGCGGTGCGGCGATGAGCGGCGGGCTGCTCGGTGTTCGCCGTGCACGCCGTGACGACGCCTGCCGCGCGCGGCCGCGGCGTGTTCTCGGCGCTGGAGCTGCACAACGAGGAGGACGCGGCGCGGGCGGGCGCGGCGTGGGCGCTCGGTTTCACGAATCCGATGGCCGGCCCGATCCTCGTCGGGAAGCTCGGGTCGGAGGACATCTGCTCGCTGCGGATCTCGGTGCGGCCGAAGCGGCTGCGCAAGCGCGGCTCGGCGCCTTGCGCGCCCGGTTGCGTGTCCTCGTTCGAGGCGCGGCACGAGACCCTCGTTCGACGCGCAGCACATCGTGCGCGACGTCGGATACCTCGACTGGCGCTACGCGCAGTCGCCGCGCGGGTACCTGCGGATCGACGGCGATCGCGGCTCGGCGGTCGTGACGCACGCGGTGTGGCACGGCTACTCGTCGGCGGTGATCTGCGATGCGGTCGGTGACGGATTGCCCTCGCTGCTCCGCCGCTGCGCGGGCGCCGTCGACGCAGACGTAGCAGTGGCGATGGTCAACCCCGGCGAGGAAAGCTCGTATCTTGCGGCCGGCTTCTTCCCGACCCAGCGGAAGATCCGCTTCATCGGCAAGCGCCTCACCGCCGCCGCGCCGGAGCTTCCGAAGTCCCGCAAGGCGTGGCGCTTCTCCCTCGGAGACCTGGACTTCTTCTAGCCGTCTCTCCGCGGCAGGGCTCAAACAGACACGTCTCGGTGCCTGGCACCGGACGTCGCCTGCGGGCCATGCCGCGTGACCGCGTTGCCGCTATCCATGCGGAGACCGTCCCAATCGAACATGTCCTGGTGCCTGGCACCGGACGTGGCTCGCGGTGACGTGGTCGGTGGGGCACTGTCTCGGCGGGGCATGTGCGGATCGGTGCCCGGGGTTCCGGTTGCGTAGGCAAGCTGTGCACCGTGCGGCGGCTGATCTTCGCGACGCAGAAGCTCGATCCGGGCGACCCGGTGCTCGCGGCGACGGTGCCGATGGTGCGCGCGCTCGCAGCGCGCGTCGACGAGCTCGTCGTGCTCTGCGACTCGGCGGTGCCGGAGGCGGTGCCGGCGAACGCGCGGGCGCACGAGTTCGGCGCGCGTACGCAGGCACAGCGCGGAGCGAAGTTCACAGCGGCGCTCGCGCGGGAGCTGCGGCCCCGAAGCCGATCGGCGTCGTCGCGCACATGGTCCCGCTCTATGCGGTGCTCGCCGCGCCGCTCGTGCCCGCTCGGGATTCCGCTCGTCCTCTGGTACACGCATTGGAAGGGTAACTCCATCGTGCGCGCCGCGGAGAAGGTCTGCACGGCGGTCGTCACCGTCGACCGGCGCTCGTTCCCGCTCGCGTCGCCGAAGGTACGTGGGATCGGCCACGGCATCGACCTTGCCGAGTTCGCCTGCACCGACGCGCCCGCCGGACGACGGCCCGCTGCGCGCGCTCGTGCTCGGGCGCTACTCGCCGACGAAGGGACTGGAGACGGTGCTGCGCGGTGCGGCGCTCGCTGGCGGCGTCCGCGTCGAGGCGCACGGCTCGTCCGGCGACGGCGAGTACGACGCGCACAAGCACGAGCTCGAACGGCTCGCCGTGGAGCTCGGGCTCGACGCTGAGCTCGCCGGGCCGGTGCCGCGCGCCGAGATCCCCGCGCTCTTCGCGCAGAGCCACGTTCTCGTCAACAACATGCGCGCGGGCGCGCCGGACAAGGTCGTCTACGAGGCGGCCGCGTCGTGCCTGCCGGTGCTCGCGTCGAACCCGGTCTTTGACGACCTGCTCCCCGCCGATCTGCGGTTCGACCGCGACGACCCGGAGAGCCTCGCCGCAGCGCGGCTCCGCGGGCTCGACCGCGCGCGCCGCCCCGACCTGCGCGAGATCGTCGCCGAGCGCCACTCGGTCGAGCACTGGGCCGACGCCGTGCTGGCTACCGTTGCGGGCGCATGAGATCCACCGTCCTCCATCTCCAGAAGGTCGCCGGCATTTCCGGCTCGGAGGCGCACCTGCTCGCGCTGCTGCCGAAGCTGCGCGAGCGCGGCTGGGATGTGCGGATGCTGATGCTGCACGAGAACGAACCCGGCGCGTGGGACTTCGCGCGCGCGCTGACCGCGCGCGGCGTCCCGCTCGACTCGATTCCGCTGCGCGCCGACGTCGACCCGATCGCGTTCATGCGGCTCTCCGCGTATCTTGCGCGCGCGCGGCCGGCGATTCTCCACACGCATCTCGTCCATGCCGACGCGTACGGCCTGCTCGCGGGAACGGCGGCGCGCGTGCCGGTGCGGTTCTCGACGAAGCACGGCTTCAACGAGTTTCGCGAGGCGCCGTACTTCGGCCTCGCCGACCGCTCCGTCGCCGCGCTGGCGCATGTGCACATCGCGATCTCGCGCGGTCTCGCGCACTACCTCGAGGACGTCGAAGGGTTCGACGGCGAGAGCTTCGAGATCGTGCACTACGGGATCGACCCCGACGGCGAGCCCGCGCCGTACGTGAACGGCGTGCCGCGGCTGCTCTGCGTCGGCCGCCTGATCCCGATCAAGGGCCACATCGTGCTGCTGCGCGCGTTCGCGGAGGCGAAGCGCGACCTGCCCGACCTTCAGCTCGACATCGCCGGCCGCGGCCCGCTCGAGCCTGCGCTGAAGGCTGTCGCTGCCGAGCTCGGCATCATCGACTCCGTGCACTTCCTCGGCCACGTGAACCCGATTCAGAGCGCGATCGAGCAGGCGGCCGTCGTCGTCGTCCCGTCGATGGGCGAGGGGTTCGGGATGGTCGCGCTCGAGGCGATGGAGCGTGCGCGGCCGGTGATCGCCGCCGCAATCGGCGGGCTCGGCGAGCTCGTCCGCGACGGCGAGACCGGCGTGCTCGTCCCCGCAGGCGAGGCGGAGCCGCTCCGCGCCGCGATCGTCCGCATCGCCGGCGACCTCGAGCTCGCCCGCCGGATGGGCGAGGCGGGACGAAGGCGTGCACTCTCGCGCTTCCTGCAGCAGTTCTGCACCGACCGCACCGAGCTGCTGTACCGCGGCGCGCTCGAGTACCCCGGCGGTGACCGATGACGAAGTCCGAGTTGCTCGCGCGTGTGCCGCCCCTCTACCGGCTTGCGCATGCGGTGAAGTACCGGCGTTACGAGCGCACGCACGAGCCGATGCGGCAGAAGCACGCACTGCTGCGACGATGCCGCGCGCCGCCATGGACTTCGCGTCCTCGTCGAAACGGGCACGTACACCGGCGAGACGGCGTGGGCTTTTCGACACGAGTTCGACCGATCGAAACGATCGAGCTCGAGCCGCGCCTTGCACGTCTCGCTCGCATCCGCTTTGCGCGGACGCCGTCGGTCCACCTGCATGAAGGTGACAGCGCGACAGTGCTGCCGGTGATCCTCAAGTCGCTCGACCGTCCGGCGCTGTTCTGGCTCGACGCGCACCCGTCTACCGACAGATCGGCCAGGGACGCGCCGGTGCCGCTCGCCGCGGAGCTCGCAGCGATCGCGGCCCATCGCCGTCGCCGGTCATGTTGTGGTCGTCGACGACCTTCGGTTGCTGGGCAAAGCCGGGTTTCCATCGCCCGACGAGATTTCGTTGCCCGGTTATCGCCTCGATCAGATGGGGGATGTCGGCGTCCTCGAGCCGCAGCGGTGATGACAGACTCACGTTGATGAGCGACGCCGAGGCGAAATACGACTCTCTCGCCGACTCGTGGAGCGGCGGGGCGTACGCCAACCCGTCGTGCTTCTATCGCCGCCGCGCGGATGTCGTTGCGGCGCTCGGTGGAAGCTGCGGCCAGGCGCGAAGATCCTCGAGCTTGGGTGTGCCGACGGCGGTCTCTCCGAGGTTCTCGTTGCAGACGGGTTCGTCCTCGAGGGCATGGACGTCAGCACGCGGATGATCGAGCTTGCGCGGCGACGGGTGCCCCATGGCGCCACGTTCGGCGTCGGCGATCTGAACACGTACGCGCCTCCCCGAGCCGGTGGCGGCGACGATCGGATTCCGCGTGCTCCCGTACGTCGACGATCTGGCCGCGTTCTTCGTGCGCGCTGCGTCGTACTCGACAGAGAAGATCGTCTTTGACCTCGTGCCCAGCACGGGCCGACGCTCGCGGCAGTCCAGTCGGCGCTCGGGCCGCGGGTCTGGAGCGGATCGAGGTGCGCCCGTGGCTGCTGCCGGCTCGGACAGCGATCCCACGCATCGGTGTGTCGCTCGTTTCGGGGCTCGAGCGTGTACGGCCGGTCGCGCTTGCGATCACCCGCCGGCGATTCTCCGTCGTGGTCGCTGCGTCGACCCGCTAGCGCTCGATCAGCCCGCGTAGAGCGCCGCCGTCGCGTCGGCCATCCGCGCGACGGAGAACTCGGCGTGCGCCCGCGTCCGGCCCGCGTCGCCGAGCGACGGCTGCTCGAGCGCGCGCGCGATGCCGACGGCGAGCGCGCCCGGGTCGTCGGGCGGACCAGGAAGCCCGTCTCGCCGTCGACGACCAGCTCCGGCAGCGAGCTCACGTTCGACGCGACGACAGGCAGCCCCGCGAGCATCGCCTCCAGGACGCCGAGACCGAACCCTTCCCAGCGCGCCGGGTGGACGAGCAGCGTCGCGCGTCGCAGCCACGCGGCGACGTCGGGTACGCGCCCTGGCAGGAACACGCGGCTGTCGACGCCGAGGTCGCGCGCGAGCGGCTCGAGCGCGTCGCGCTCCGGCCCTTCGCCGAGCACGACGAGTACCGTGTCGTCGGGCAGCGAGCTCGAGCGCGCGGACGGCGACGTCGATCCCCTTCTGCTTCGTCAGCCGCGACACCGCGAGCGAGCACGCGCGCGCCGTCAGGCACCGCGTCAGCCGGGTTCTCGCCCCACGGCTCCGGCAGATCGTCGAGCCCGTAGTGGATCGTCTCGACCTTCGCCTCCGGGATCCCGACCTGCTCGACCGTGAACCGGTGCAGCGCGTCGGTGATCGTCACCACGCGGTCGGTCAAAACGGGTGACCCCGCGCTCGACGTGGCGGAACGGGCCGAGTCGGAATGGATCGTCGTTGTGCTTCGTCGAGACGAGCCGCTCGCCGCGCAGCTTCGCCGCGACTCCGCCGTAGACGTCGGCGTGGACGAGATGCGTGTGCACGACGTCCGCGCGGAGCGAGCGGACGAGCCGCGCGAGCAGCAGCGGGTCGACGTCGCGCGGCGATGGAATGCGCATCGCCGGTACGCGCAGCGCGCCGTAGAAGTCGGCGGGATCCCACGCCGGATCGTCAGAGCCCGACGAGCACCGGATCGATTCCGCGTTCTGCGAGCGCCGGCAGTAGCGTCAGCAGATGCCGCTCCGAGCCGCCGATCCCGCGAATCCTGTGAACATGAGCGACTCTCACGTGCGACGCTCCCGCCACCACTCGGCCCCGCGCTTCAACGTCGCCGTTGCGAGCAGCACGACGAGAAAGTCCCAGGCGATCCGATAGCGCGTCGCGCCGACGAACACGGCCGCGCAGAGACTCTGGTATGCGAGCAGCAGGAGTGCGAGGGCGACGAACGCACGCGGTGCGAAGAACAGGCCGCCGATCGCAAGCACGTATATCGCCCACATGTACGCGGGCTCGGCGATGCGTCGCCCGACGTCGAGGTGCGTACCCTCGCCGGGGCGCCCACTCGTCTCGAAGACGTTCGGCTGCCAGAGGAGCTTCATCGACAAGGCCGCGAGCTTCGCCTTGTTCCCCGGATGGTTCTTCCAATACTGCGTCGTCAGGTGCTCGTAGAACGCCATCTCGACGCACTCGTTCGGATAGTGCGCGATCGCGTACGACGGCGGTACGCCGGGCTTGACGTAGTAGCCGTACGCGTCCTCCGGTGTCAGCCGGTTCGGAGCGGGAGGGCGCGGCGAGTTCGAGGCGATGTCGTCGATCCAGTGGCCCGAGCTGAGCAGGCCGTACGTCTGCAGGTT
The DNA here is from genome assembly GCA_963816455.1 of uncultured Actinomycetes bacterium. Classification (GTDB taxonomy): domain Bacteria; phylum Actinomycetota; class Thermoleophilia; order Gaiellales; family Gaiellaceae; genus Palsa-739. The sequence continues at coordinate 2,206 of CAWFKM010000020.1, read as the reverse complement.
GTTCGCCTTCCACAGCGCGCGGCCGTCCGTCGTCAGCGTCACGCACCCGAGCTGGACCTTGTTGCGCACGAGCCACGGCGTGACGGCGGCGGCCGCCCCGGCGAGCACGAGTGCCGCGACGATCGCGGACGCGCGCGCACGCGGCAGGCGCCACGCGAGATAGCCGGCGCAGATGACCGGCACGAAGACGAGCCGCGTGTTGCCGAGAATCGCGAGGCCGGTGACGACCCCGAGCAGGGCGGCGAGCTTCTTCGACGGACGCTCCGCGACGATCAGCGTCAGCAGCACGAGCGCCGCCGCGCAGACCTGGTCGACGATCTCGCGGTTCACGTGCATGTCGTGCCAGATCAGGTACGGGTTGATCGTCGCGATCGCCGCGGCGAGACGCCCCCAGCGCGCGCCGAGCACGCGCCGCCCGATCTCGTAGACGAGCCAGCACGTCACGATCGCGAGCGCGAGCTGCGCGAGGCCGACCGACTCCCAGCTTCGCCCGAAGATCCAGTAGACCGGGATCAGGAACCAGCCGTAGAGCGGCTGCGTCGCCGCCGACGGCTCGCCGGGGATGAACCCGAACGTTCCGTGCTGCACGAACGTCAGCGCGAAGACGTCGCTCTTCTCGGTGAACGCCGAGAGGATCGTGTCGCGCTCGCGGACGAGCACCGCGAGGCGCGGAGCCGCGCAGACGACGGCGAGCAGCGGATACGCGAGCCGGCGCCTCACGGCACGGAAACGGACGCGGCCGCCTCGACGTGCGTCCGCTGCCAGAGCTCGAGCATGCAGAGGCACCAGAGCCGGTGGCCGTGGTCGGCGCGCTCCGCTCGCCGTGCTCGCGGAGCAGCCGCTCGAGCCGCGTCCGGCGGAAGAGGCCGCGGTCCGCGCGCGCCCGAGCAGCAGCTCCGCCGCGATCGGGCGCAGCTCGCCGCGGAACCAGCGGTCGAGCGGGACGCCGAAGCCGGTCTTCCCGCGCCCGGCGATCTCGGGCGGCAGGTCGGCGGCGAACGCCTGCTTCAGCGCCGCCTTGCCGTGCGGCCGAGCCAGCGGCCGGGAGCGCGAGGCCGAGCTCGACGACGCGGTGGTCGAGGAACGGCGAGCGGAGCTCGAGCGAGACGGCCATCGAGGCGATGTCGCTCTTCGGGAGCAGGTCGCCCGGGAGGTACGACTCGATGTCGACGATGCCGGAGGTCGGGGTCGTGCGCGGGAGCAGCGTGCCGCGGCGTGCGGCGGGCGCGCGCCTCGTCCGTCCAGAGCGCGCGGCGGAGCTCGAGCGGGAACGACCTCGACGAGGCGGGCGTAGCGCTCCGCCGCGGGCTGCGCGGCCGCGTCGAGGAAGCGCCGCGCGCGGAAGAGCGTCGAGCGCGGCTCGCGCCGGGCCGCCGGGACGGCGCCGAGCGCCGCCGGCCCGCCGAGCGGCGGCGAACCGGCGGGACGCGGCCCGGCGAGCGCGTGGGCGCGGTAGCGCTCGTAGCCGCCGAAGGCCTCGTCGCCGCCGTCGCCGACGAGCGCGACCGTGACGTGCGCGGCGCGTCGCCTCGCAGACGAGCAGCATCGGCAGCGCCGCCTCGTCGCCGAACGGCTCGTCGAACGCCTCGGCGACCCGGTCGAGCAGCTCCGGGCCCGGATCGACCTCGAGCTCCTCGTGCCGCGTCGCCGTAGCGCTCGGCGACCGCGCGGGCGTACGTCCGCTCGTCGTAGCGGCGGTCGGGGAAGCCGATCGTGAACGTCCGCACCGGCTCGGGCGAGGCGGCGGCCATCGCCGCGACCACGATCGAGGAGTCGATCCCGCCCGAGAGCAGCGCGCCGAGCGGCACGTCGGCGACGAGCCGCCGCCGCACCGCCGCGGTCACCTCGCTCGCGGACGCGCTCGATCCAGTCGCCGTCCGCCGCGGCCGGCGCCGGGGCCGCCAGTAGCGCTCGACCCGCACCGCGCCGCCCTCGGCGACGGCGATCGAGCCGGGCGGCACCTTCTCGACCGCCGTCAGGCCCGAGCGCGGGACGTACTGGAGCGCGAGGTAGGCGTCGAGCTGCTGCGAGGTCGAGCTCGCGCGGCAGCGCGGGCAGCCGCAGCAGCGCCTTCGTCTCCGAGGCGAACGCGAGCGAGCCGTCGGGCAGCCGCGCGTAGAGCAGCGGCTTCTTCCCGAGCCGGTCGCGGGCGAGCACGAGCCGCTCCGTCCCGCGGTCCCAGAGCGCGATCGCGAACATCCCCTCG
>CAWFKM010000019.1:0-139233 GCA_963816455.1 uncultured Actinomycetes bacterium | reverse complement strand
CCCGCTCCTCCGCGACGGTGCGGCCGAACTCCGCGAACCGGATCGCGCGCCACGCGCCGACGAGCATCAGCCCGTAGGCGAGCACGCGCAGGAAGTCGCCGTACGACACGAACGAGCTGGCGAGCAGCGGCTGGAAGACGAAATGGAGCGACGCGAACAGCATCAGCGTGAAGCCGAGGGCGAGCCAGCTCGCGAGGTCGTCGTTGCGGCGGCGGAAGCGCTCGCTCCAGCCGACGACCGAGACGAGGTAGAGGAACGCCAGGAGCGCGAGCGCCGCCGTGAGATAGAAGGGCTGCGGTCCCGTGTTCGGTGAGTTCAGCGGCGGCAGCGTCTTGCCCGCAGCCTGGAGCAGCGACCACGCGACGAACAGCGCGAGCCCGGCCGCGGCGACCGCGTTCGCGATCGCCCAGTCGCGGTACTTCGTCCGGCCCTTGACGAGCGGCGCGGCCGCGATCAGCCCCTGCCCGAGGATCGCTCCGAGCAGCGCGGCCCAGGCCTCCGCGGGGCGCACGTGCCCGCGGCCGAGCTGCGGCCCGATCGCGAAAGCGGCCGATGACAACGAGATGACGAAGAAGCCGCTTGCGAGCAGAAGGTCGAGCCGCCGGCCCTCGACCGAGAAGCGGACGGCGGCCAGAAGGGCGAGCAGCAGCCCCGCCAGCGCCATCGTCGTCTGGAGCACGAGCCGCAGCTGCGGCAGGTCGTATCGCGTCCGCAGCGCCGGATAGGAAAGGAAAAGGGCCAGGAGCGCGCCGAGCAGCGCCGCGAGGAGGATCTCGCCCCAGAGCCAGTTCTCGTACTCGCTGCGACGTTCTTTCACATACCCCTTGTCGGCAGAACGATTCGTGCCGATAAGGGGAACATGCCCGCAAGCATCCTCATCGTGGACGACCACCCCCTGACCAGGGAGGCGTTGTCGTCCCTTCTCCGCGCCCACGGCTTCGATGTCGTCGGCGCGGCCTCCGACGGGGCCGGCGCGATCGAATCGGCCGCCGAGCTCCGCCCCAACCTGATCCTGCTCGACCTCTCGATGCCCGGAATGGACGGTCTGGAGGCGCTTCCGCGCCTGCGCGAGGCCGCGCCCGAGTGCGAGGTCGTCGTCCTCACGGCCTCCGGGACCGAGGCGAATCTCCTCGCCGCGATCCGCGGCGGCGCCGCCGGCTACCTGATGAAGTCGGAGCCCCCGGAGAAGATCGCCGCCTTCCTCGACGGCGTCGCCAACGGCGAGGCCGCCCTCTCCGGATCGGTCGCCCGGCGCCTGCTCGACCAGGTTCGCACCGGAAACGGCCGCGGCTCGGGCGTCCCCGACTCGATCGCGGCAGCGCTTTCGGCCCGCGAGGTCGAGGTGCTCCTCCTGCTCGACGACAACCTGACGACGGAAGAGATCGCGAAGCGGCTCTTCATCTCCGAGCACACCGTCCGCACGCACGTGAAGAGCCTGCTCCGGAAGCTCGGCGTCTCCTCGCGCCGCGAGGCGCTGCGCCAGCTCGCTGTTGCCCGCGGGTAGCGGCGGACTCACCCAGCGCGGGGGATGCGGTTCACCAAGGCGGGGTGGCGAGTTGCCGCGCCGGCCAGTCGATGACACTCGCAGACAATGAGGCCCTTCCACCCAGGGCGATGGCGGATCAAAAGTGACTGCGGCAGCAAACGGCCCCCCACAAAGGGGCCGTTTGCTTTAGCCCGTCGGGAGTGAGAAGCCGTCGAGTGCGGCCTGGACGAGCCTCGGCAGCGTCTCGAGCTCGTAGCCGCCCTCGAGAACCGCGGCGACCCGGGGCGCGAGCGCGGCGCAGCGGCGGGCGAGCTCGCGGAACCCGTCCTCGGTGACGCGCATGTCCGCGAGCGGGTCGTCGGCGTGGGCGTCGAAGCCGGCCGAGACGAGCACGAGCTCCGGGTCGAACCGCGCCGACCGCCGGCTCGACGGTGTGCTCGAACGCGTGCACGTACTCCTCGTCCCCGGAGCCGGCCGACATCGGGATGTTCAGCGTCGTCTCGGCCTGGTCGTTCGGCCCGCCGCTTCCCGGATAGAGCGGCCACTGGTGGAGCGAGCAGAAGAAGACCGTGTCGTCGTCGCGGAAGATCCCCTCGGTGCCGTTCCCGTGGTGGACGTCGAAGTCGACGATCGCGACGCGCTCGATCCCGAGCTTGCGCTGCGCGGCGCGCGCCGCCATCGCCACGTTGTTGAAGATGCAGAAGCCCATCGCGCGGTCGGCGAGCGCGTGGTGGCCCGGCGGCCGGACGAGCGCGAAGCCGCCGCGGAGCGCCGCCTCGATCGCCGTCCCGGCCGCGAGCGCCGCGGCCTCGAACGTCGTGGCGGTCGCGAGCGTGTCGTAGTCGAGCCACTCCGGCTCCTCGACGGCGCGGACGCGCTCGACGTGCGCGGCGGTGTGGCAGAGCAGAAGCTCCTCGTCGGTCGCGGCGCGTCCCTCGCTCCAGACGGGCTGGTGGTCGAGCAGCACCTGGAGGCGCGCCGGCCGCTCGGGGTGGTGCCACGTCGGGTGGAGCTGCGCGAGCGCCGGATGCGTGAGGACGTCCACTACGCCAGCGCGGCGAACCGCTCGGCGAGCTGGTTCAGGCGAAGGTTCGCGGCGAAAGCGGACGCCTCCGCCCATGTGGGTGTCTGGGCTTCGAGGGGAGGAAGAGGGGCAGAGGCGTCCATCGTCGCGATTCGCCGGAAGAGCCGTAAGTCCTCCGCCTCGGCCGCGAACCGCCCGTCGGCGAGTACCGCCTCGAGCGTGCCGTACTCGCGCAGCAGGTCGGCCGCCTTCTTCGGGCCGATCCCGCGCGCGCCCGGGAGCTTGTCGGACGGGTCGCCGCGAAGCGCGATGAGGTCCGGCACCTGCTCCGGCTCGACGCCGTAGCGCTCGCGGACCTCCGCCGGTCCGATCCGCGCGATCTCGCTGACGCCCTTCGACCGGCTGGAGGATCGTGACGCGCTCGCTGACGAGCTGGAACGCGTCGCGGTCGGAGGTCGCGACGAGCACCTCGCCCGGCCACGTCTTCGCGGCGGCGGCGAGAAAGTCGTCGGCCTCGTAGCCCTGTTCCTTCGCGGCGGCGAAGCCCATCGCGCGGCACAGGTCCGGCAGCAGCTCGAGCTGCTCGAGGATCGACTCCTCGAACACGCGCCCGGACTGGTACGCCGGATACGCCTCGTGCCGGTACGTCGCCACCGTGAGCGTGTCCCAGCCGACGAGCACCGCCGCGCGGCCGCTCGCGCTCCCAGAGCCGGACACCATGTTCGCGAAGCCGATGACCGCGTTCAGCGCGCACCGACTTCGGCACGCCGTGGTACGCGCGGTGCGCGAACGAGTCGCCGTCGACCGCGAGCAGCGCGCTCAGAACGACGCCTCGAGCTCGTAGATGCTCTCCATCAGACGGTCGGTCGCCGTCTGCGCCGCGTCGCGGAGCGGGAGGTCGCGCGAGGTCGGCGACGTCGACCGGCTTTCCGTACGCGACGCGGAGCTTCCCGAGCCGCAGCAACTTGTCGGTCCCCTGCACCGCCGCCGGAACGAGCGGGACGCCGGCCTCGAGCGCGATCCGCGCCGCGCCGGTCCGCGGCCGGGCCTCGCGCGTCTTCAGCAGTCCCTTCGTGCGGCGCGTCCCCTCCGGGAACATCGCGACGATCTTCCCGTCGCGTGCGAGCTGCACCGCCGTCTCCATCGCGACGCGTGTCGCGCTGGCCGCGCTTCACCGGAAACGCGCCCGCGCCGTCGACGACGAGCTCATCGGGAACCAGTAGAGCTCGGACTTGGCCATGAAGTAGAGCTGCCGCTTCGGCCAGAGCGGCAGCCCGAGCGGCCACGGGTCGAAGCTCGAGACGTGGTTGCAGGCGAGGACGCAGCCGCCCTCCGGGAGGTTCTCGACCCCGCGCGCCTCGAGCCGGTAGAGGCCGTGCAGAATCGGCCAGCTGGTGGCCGCGATCACGTTGTAGAGGGCAGTCGGCCGCATCGGGACAGTATCCACCCTCCAGGCGGGTCGCTATCGTGACCAGCCGTGCCGGGCAACGGAAACCACAAACGCCTCGTCATCGTCGAGTCGCCCGCGAAGGCGAAGACGATCGCCGGCTATCTCGGTAAGGACTTCGTCGTCGAGTCGAGCGTCGGCCACATCCGCGACCTTCCGGAGCGGGCCGCCGACATCCCGGCGGAGTACAAGGGCCAGCCCTGGGCGCGCCTCGGCGTCGACGTCGAGCACGGCTTCGAGCCGATCTACGTCGTCGACCCCGACAAGAAGAAGAAGGTCAACGAGCTGAAGAAGCTGCTCGCGTCCTCCGACGAGCTTCTGCTCGCGACGGACGAAGACCGCGAGGGCGAGGCGATCGCCTGGCATCTGCTGGAAGTGCTGAAGCCGAAGGTGCCGGTGCGGCGGATGGTCTTCCACGAGATCACCCGCGACGCGATCGAGCGCGCGCTCGGCGAGACGCGCGACGTCGACGAGCGGCTCGTCGACGCGCAGGAGACGCGGCGCATCCTCGACCGGCTCTACGGCTACGAGGTCTCGCCGGTCCTCTGGAAGAAGATCATGCGCGGTCTCTCCGCCGGCCGCGTGCAGTCCGTCGCGACGCGGCTCGTCGTCGAGCGCGAGCGCGAGCGGATGAGGTTCGTCTCGTCGGCGTACTGGGACCTCGAGGCGACGTTCGAGCCCGAGTCGTTCGCGGCGAGGCTCGTCGGGCTCGACGGCAAGCGCGTCGCGCAGGGTCGCGACTTCGGGCAGGACGGAAAGCTGAAGGGCACGGACGTGCTCCAGCTCGACGAGTCGGCGGTGCGCGGGCTCGCCGAGCGGCTCGAGGGCGCGTCGTTCAGCGTCCGCGCGTCGAGCAGAAGCCGTACTCCGCCGGCCGAGCGCGCCGTTCATGACGTCGACGCTGCAGCAGGAGGCGAGCCGCAAGCTCCGCTTCACCGCGCAGACGACGATGCGCGTCGCGCAGCGCCTCTACGAGAACGGCTACATCACGTACATGCGCACCGACTCGACGACGCTGTCGGAGTCGGCGCTGACGGCGGCGCGCGCCCAGGCGGCGACGCTCTTCGGTCCGGAGTACGTGCCCGGCGCAGCCGCGGCGCTACGAGCGCAAGGTGAAGAACGCGCAGGAGGCGCACGAGGCGATCCGCCCGTCCGGCGACGCGTTCCGCACGCCGCAGGAGGTCGAGCGCGAGCTGAACCGCGACGAGCTCCGCCTCTACGAGCTGATCTGGATGCGCACCGTCGCGTCGCAGATGGTGGACGCGCAGGGCCAGACGGTCTCGCTCCGGCTCGACGGCGCGTCGTCCGCCGGGCGAGAACGCGGAGTTCGGCGCCTCCGGCACCGTGATCACGTTCCGCGGCTTCCTCGCGGCGTACGAGGAGGGCCGCGACGAGCCGAGCGCAACGGCAACGCGGAGGCGTCCGACGACGAGGAGCGGCGGCTTCCGAATGCTCGAGCGAGGGCGACGCCGTCACGCTGCTCGAGCTCGAGCCGCAGGGCCACGAGACGAAGCCGCCGGCGCGCTACACCGAGGCGACGCTCGTGAAGCACGATCGAAGAGCTCGGCATCGGCCGGCCGTCGACCTACGCGTCGATCCTCGGCACGATCCTCGACCGCGGCTACGTCTTCAAGAAGGGCACGGCGCTCGTCCCGACCTTCCTCGCGTTCGCCGTCGTCGAGCTGCTCGAGCAGCACTTCGGGCGGCTCGTCGACTACGACTTCACGGCGCGGATGGAGGACGACCTCGACCGGATCGCCGCGGGCGACGAGGCGCGGGTCGAGTGGCTCGGCCGCTTCTACTTCGGCGAGCCCGACGCCGAGGGGCTGCAGCAGCTCGTCACCGACCTCGGCGGAATCGACGCCCGCGAGGTCAACTCGATCGAGATCGGCGAGGGACATCATGCTCCGCGTCGGCCGCTACGGCCCGTACCTCGAGCGCGGCGGACAGCGCGCGACGTGCCGGAGGACACCGTCCCCGACGAGCTCACCGTCGGCGCGCGCGGAGGAGCTGCTCGTCGGCGCCGTCCGGCGACCGTCCGCTCGGCGCCGACCCGGAGTCGGGCCACGAGATCGTCGCGCGCACCGGCCGCTACGGCCCGTACGTGACGGAGGTCCTCCCGGAGGAGTCGAAGGAGAAGCCGCGCACGGCGTCGCTCTTCAAGTCGATGTCGCCCGGAGACGGTGACGCTCGAGGACGCGCTCCGGCTGCTGTCGCTCCCGCGCGTCGTCGGCGTCGGCGAGGACGGCGAGGAGATCGTCGCGCGGAACGGCCGCTACGGGCCGTACGTCCAGAAGGGCAAGGAGTCGCGCTCGCTCGAGACCGAGGAGCAGCTGCTGTCGCTCACGCTCGACGAGGCGCTGGTCGTCCTCGCGCAGCCGAAGGCGCGCGCCGCGGGCAGGGCCAGGCGGCCGCCCCGCTGCAGGAGCTCGGCGCCGACCCGATCAGCGGCAAGTCGATCGTCGTCAAGGACGGCCGCTTCGGGCCGTACGTCACCGACGGCGAGACGAACGCGAGCCTCCGGCGGGGCGACGACGCCGAGAATCTCGAGCTCGACCGGGCCGTCGAGCTCCTCGCCGAGCGCCGCGCGAAGGGTCCGGCGCCAGAAGCGCACGGCCCGGCGTAAGAAGTCCTGAACGAGCCACTTACCGCACGACCGCGCGGAGTCGTACAATGCGTTTGTCGATTCTTCGCGTGCCGCGCGCAAAACGAGACCCGTCCGTCCGGCGGAATATCAGGGCGCCGCGCACGTTCGAAGCTTCGAGGGATCCGGCTCCTGGAGCCCGGTGACGGTTGCCCTGGCAAGCGGAGGATTTCCCTCCTAGAGTGAGAAGGTTTGCTGACGCTCTCGACGCAGGACCGAAAGGACTGAGAAGACCCTGACGCAGAACCAGCTTCATGAATTGCTCGAAACGGATCAGGCCCGTGCGCTCGTCGAGGGCGCTGAGGAGCGCGGCTACATCGAGACGGCCGAGCTCGAGGCGTTCGCGCTCGAGGACGACCTCAACGAACAGGAAGTCGAAGAGCTCACCCGCGAGCTCGAGCGGATCGGCCTCGAGATCGGACAGCCGGCCGCGGAGTCCGAGGCGAGAAGGAGAAGGCAGCCGAGCCGGAGCTGCCCGTCGTGCGTCCGCCGCCTCCGGCGCCGCCGACAGCCTCCAGCTCTTCCTCGCCGACGTCGGCCGCCACAAGCTGCTGACCGCCGCCGAGGAGGTCATGCTCGCGAAGCAGATCGAGCGCGGCGACCCGACCGCGAAGCGGCGGATGATCGAGTCGAACCTGCGTCTCGTCGTCTCGATCGCGAAGGGCTACCGCGGTCTCGGAGTTCCGTTCCTCGATCTGATCCAGGAGGGAACGCTCGGGCTCAACCGTGCCGTCGAGAAGTTCGACTGGCGGCGCGGCTACAAGTTCTCGACGTACGCCACGTGGTGGATCCGGCAGTCGGTGCAGCGCGCGGTCGCGAACCACGCGCGCACGATCCGTGTCCCCGTGCACGTCGTCGAGCGCCAGCAGAAGCTGTCGCGCGCCGCGCGGCGGCTCGAGGTCGAGCTCGGCCGCGAGCCGACGAAGGACGAGCTGGCCGAGGCGACCGGGCTGCCGATGCAGCACGTCGACGAGGCGCTCGGAGCCGCGCATGCGTCGGTCTCGCTGAACCAGACGGTCGGCGCGGACGACGAGGGCGAGCTCGGCGATCTCTTCGCCGACCGCGAGGCAGCCGATCCGTTCGACGAGGCCGAGGAGTCGCTCCGGCGCCAGGGCGTCCGGCGCGCGCTCGACGCGCTTCCGGAGCGCGAGCGGCGGATCCTCGAGCTGCGGTTCGGCTTCGAGGGCGAGCCGTGGACGCTCGAGGCGATCGGCAACGAGCTCGATCTGACGCGCGAGCGCGTCCGCCAGCTCGAGGGCCAGGCGCTCGCCCGCCTCGGCGCGCTGCGCGACCTGATCAGCGTCGCCGCGTAAGCGCGCTCTAGAACAGACCAGTCTCCTGCGGGCGCGTCCCGGGGTCTGACCCCGAGGCGCGTCCGTTGCGAACGCGGACATGTTCCGCGGCGCGCAGGATCGCGTCGAGCTCGAGCGGGACGGAACGCAGCTCCGGCGGCGGCTTGCGCAGGAACGAGCCGACGAGCAGCAGCTCGTCGAGACACGTCCCGGGGTCTGACCCCGGGGCATGTCTCGCGGCCGCGAGCCCGGCCTGGATCTCGAGATGGCCGCCGCCCGGCGGCAGCGTCCGCGCGTCCGCGATCCGGCCGCCGGCGACGAAGAACGCGCGCGCGTGTCCCGGCTCCGCCGCGGGCACGACGATGCAGCGCTCGAGCGCGCGCATGCGCGCGAGCGCGTCGAGCTCGCGGCAGACGCGCTCGAGCGCGCCGATCCGGTCGCGCAGCCGCGCCGCGTCCTCGTACCGGCGCGCGTCCGCGAGCTCGGCGAGCTTCCGGCGCAGTCGCGGCAGAGCCGCCGCCGGCCGCGCGAGCTCGTCCGCCGCGAGCGCCTTCGCCGCGAGCTGCGCGGTCCGCCGCGATCGGAGCGGCCCGAGCTCGGTCGGCTGGGCCGACGCAACGACCGCATCGCCGCGCCGGCGCAGCCAGACGTACCGGTCGGGCCGCGCGACGCGCGCGTTCGCCGGCGGCCGCAGCTCGCTGATCAGCCGGAGCTCCTCGAGCGCCGCCTCGAGCTCGGAGCCGAGCACGCGCCACTCGATCCGCTCGGCCGCCGCGACGGCCGCCTCGACCGCGGGCCGCTGCCGCTCGGAGCGGAAGTACGACCGCAGCCTCGCGCGCAGGTCGCGCGCGCGGCCGACGTACAGAACCTGGTCGTTGCGATCGCGGAAGAGGTAGACGCCGGGACGCGCCGGCGCGCCGAACGCGAGGTGCCGCTTGTCCCAGACCCGCCGCGTGCGTGTCGCGGCGAGCGCGGCGAGGTCGGCGACCGTCCGGGCGCCGCGCTCCTGCGCGAGCCCGATCAGCGCGAGGAGCACCTCCGCCGTCGCCAGCGCGTCCGGGAGCGCACGGTGACACGGCTCGACGGATGTCCCGATGAAGTGCGAGAGCTGCGCGAGGCTCGCGCGCGGCACGCGACCCGCGAGCAGGCGCCGCGCGAGCGGCACCGTGTCGACGACGGGCGCGGCGATCCGCGACCCGGTGAGCCGCTCGGTCTCCCGGTCGAGGAACGCGAGGTCGAAGCGCGCGTTGTGCGCGACGAGCACCGCATCGCCGCCGGCGAACTCGAGGAATCGCCGCACCGCGACCGCCGGCGACGGTGCCGAGCGGAGCTGCGCGTCGCGAAGGCCCGTCAGCGCCGAGGCCGCGGCCGCGATCGGGATCCCCGGATCGACGAGCGTCTGGAACTCCTCCGCGAGCTCGAGCCCGCGCACGCGCACGGCGCCGATCTCGCAGATCTGCGAAGAGCCGGGCCGGAGCCCCGTCGTCTCGAGGTCGACGACGACGTACGTCGCGTCTTCGAGGGCGAGATCGGCGCCGAGCGGTCGCGCGAGCGACGACGGAGTCGCCGGTCCACGCGAGCCGCGCGTCCGCCTCCACGACCTCCTCGAGCAGCGACCGCGCGAGCGCGACCGGAGCCTGCCGCAGCGCGAACAGCCGCCGCGCGGCCTCGTCGGCGATGCACCGGTCCGCGCCGCTCCTCGACCAGCTCGACGAGCCGGTCCGCCGCGTCTAGCCTGAGCTGCATGCCCGACAGCGTAGGCGAACACACGTTCGTTTACCAGCTCACGGCGGTTCGCGCCGAGCCGCGCGCCGACGCGGAGCAGGTGACGCAGATCCTTCCAGGCGAGCCGTTCGACGCCGACGAGACGAGCGACGGGCTGGATCCGGATCCGCACGGCGTACGGCTACCCGGGCTGGATCCGCGCCGACGCGGTCGGCGGGGAGCCCGACGGCGACTGGCTCGCCGCGCGAGCCGCCGGCCCGGTCGACCACGCCCGCTCGCTCCTCGGCTCGCCCTACCTCTGGGGCGGGATGACCGCCGCCGGAATCGACTGCTCCGGGCTCGTCCACATGAGCTTCCGCGCCACCGGCCGGCTGGTGCCCCGCGACGCCGACCAGCAGGAGGACGCAGCCGCCGAGATCGCCCTCGAGGAGGCCCGCCCGGGAGACCTCGTCACCTACGGCGACGAGAGTGCCGACCACATCGCGTTCTGGCTCGGAGGCGGCCGGATCCTCCACTCGACCCAGCGCGACGGCGTCGACGGCGTCGTCGAGGAGTTCGAGCCGGGGGAACTTCGCGTCCGACGCCGAAAAGTTGTCCGATTGTTGTGAGGACGCCTAACTGAAATGCATCGTAAGGCGTCATGTAAGAATGCACCGCGTGCGGAGGCGGGGAATCGCCGATGCCGCGAATCAGCGAATCGAGCCCGGGGAGGTAAGGAATTTGGACCGTAGGCATCGGCTGAAGTGGCTGCTCACAGCTGCCACGTTTGCCGTAGGCGTCGCGCTGATCGCGGCGGCATGCGGCGGTGGCGGGAGCAACAGCACGACGACTGGATCGACGAGCGCTTCCGGTAGCTCGTCTACCAGCAAGAGCTTCGCGAACTTCCGCCTCGCGTACGACACAGGCATCGACTACCTCGATCCAGGTCTCTCGTACACGGTCGAGGGCTGGGCGATCATGTGGAACGTCTATCTGCCGCTGCTCGGCTACAAGCACGTGAACGGGCCGGACGGCGCGACGATCGTTCCCTACCTGGCGGAAGCGCTTCCGACCGTTTCGTCGGACGGCAAGACGTACACGCTGACGCTCCGCAAGGGCATCAAGTACTCGAACGGCGCCACCGTGAAGGCCAGCGACTTCCGGTCGACGATCGAGCGCGACTTCAAGGTCGACTCGCCGGGCGTCGGGTTCTTCTCGAACATCGTCGGTGCCGACCAGTTCTCGAAGACGAAGACCGGTCACATCTCCGGGATCGTCGTCGACGACACGACCGGCAAGATCACGATTCATCTGACTGCGCCGCAGGGCGACTTCATGAACATCCTGGCGACGACGTTCGCGGCACCTGTTCCTGCCGGCTCGCCGGCGAAGGATCAGTCGACGACACCGCTTCCGTCGACAGGCCCGTACATGATCCAGAGCTACCAGCCGAACAAGATCGCCATCGTCGTCCGCAACCCGAACTACGACGCGTCGCAGTTCGACGGCAACGTTCCGGTCGGCAACCCCGACAAGATGACGATCAACATCATCGGCGACGACTCGGTCGCCCTGCAGCGCGTGATCAGCGGGCAGGACGACTACGACTTCCACCAGATCCCGCCGGACCGGCTGGCATCGGTGCAGTCGAAGTACCCGAGTCAGCTCAAGGTCTACACGCCGGCGAACACGTACTACTTCTTCATGAACACGCGGGTGAAGCCGTTCGACAACCTGAAGGTGCGCCAGGCGGTCAACTACGCGATCAACCGCGAGGCACTCGTCCGCGATCTACGGCGGTCTCGCGGCGCCGACGCAGAACGTCCTGCCGCCGACGTACCCGCAGTACGTGAAGCTCAATCTCTACCCGTACAACCTCGCGAAGGCGAAGTCGCTGATCGCGGCGTCGGGCGACAAGGGCTTCCAGGTCACGGTGTGGAACCACGACCGCGGGCTCGACCCGAAGGCGACCGCGTACCTCACGGACGTCCTCAACTCGATCGGCCTGAAGGCGAAGGAGAAGGTCATCAACTCCGCCGTCTACTGGACGACCGTCGGCAACCAGGCGACGAAGGCGCAGATCGGCTTCGCCGACTGGTTCCAGGACTATCCGCATCCGCTCGACTGGTTCGACGTGCTGCTGAACGGCGACCGGATCACGCAGACGCACAACAACAACTACGCGAACTTCAACGACCCGTCGGTCAACTCGCAGATCGACTCGCTGAAGAAGGAGCCGGTGCTCGACAACACGGCCAACGCCCGCTGGGCGTCGGTCGACAAGGAAGTCATGCAGCAGGCTCCGTGGGCGCCGTTCCTCAACCGGCAGTTCACGGACTTCTTCTATTCGAACATGGACCTGACGTGCTACATCAATCACGTCCTGTACCAGTTCGACTACTCGACGATCTGCCAGAAGTAACGAGCGAATGCGAGAATGTCGGGGGCGCCGGCGACGGCGTCCCCGACGCACCTTCGAGCCGGAGGCGGTGAGTGGGCGAGCGGGCCACAGAGACCGAGTTCACGCTCGACAGCCCCGGCCTGCTTGCCGCTGGGGACGAGCCGGACGCGATCCGCGGCCGCAGCCCGTGGTTCCTGGCGTGGCGCCGGATGCGGCGAAACTACGTCGCGTTCTTCTTCCTCTTCGTGTTCTTCGCGATCGTCATCGCGTGCTTGCTCGCGCCCGTCTACGCGAAGCACGTCGCAGGGACGGGGCCGAACCAGCAGCACGTCCTCGAGAAGGTGCAGGTGAACGGCGTCTGGACGCCGGTCGTCTCGGCCGGCGGCTACGTCGACAAGCACGGGAAGCCGTGCCCGTTCGGCGACACCGAACTGCCGACTCGTCTCGTCGATCCCGATCGGGCCGACGTGGTTCGGCGCGGGCGGCAAGTTCGTGATCGGCGCCGACTCGATCGGCCGCGACGTCATGGTGCGCCTGCTCTACGGAGGCCGGACGTCGCTCTTCGTCGGGATCGTCTCGTCGCTGATCTGCACGTTCTTCGCCGTGATCCTCGCGCTGCTCGCCGCCTACTACGGCGGCTGGGGCGACTTCACGATCACGCGCTTCTTCGACGTGTGTCTATGCGTTCCCGGTGATCCTGCTCGGGATCGCGCTCGGCTCGGCGCTCGCGATCAACGGCTTCCACCACTTCGGGATCAACATCGAGAGCGGAAGTATCTGGATTCCGACGCTCGTCATCTCGTACGTCCTCATTCCGTACGTCGGCCGACCGCTGCGCGGCCAGGTGCTGTCGTTACGTCAGAAGGAGTTCATCGAAGCGTCGATCGCGCAGGGCGCGAGCCCGTTCCGCGTGATGTTCATCGAGATCCTCCCGAACATCGCGAGCTCGGTGCTCGTGTTCTTCACGCTGATCATCGCGACCAACATCCTGCTCGAGGCCGCGCTCTCGTTCCTCGGCGCCGGCGTCCAGCCGCCGACCTCGTCGTGGGGGACGCAGATCGCCGACGGGCAGGACCTGATCGTCAACCGCCCGTGGCTGTCGCTCGCGCCCGGGATCATGATCGTGCTCACGGTGATCGCGCTCAACGTCTTCGGCGACGGCCTGCGCGACGCGCTCGACCCGCGCGCGAAGGTGAAGGTGCAAAGGTAGTGGGCGCGTTCCTCGTCAGGCGCACGATCGGTGCGATCCTCGTCTGCATCGCCGTGACGTTCATCGTCTTCGTGATCTTCATCGTCGTCCCGGGCGGCGATCCCGCGGAACGCATCGCGGGCAAGAACGCAACGCCGCAGAACGTCGAGAACATCCGCCACGACTGGGGCTTCGACCGGCCGTTCTACGTCCAGTACTACAGGCTGATGCAGAAGATGGCCGACGGCAGCCTCGTGTCGTACACGAGCCAGCAGAACGTCGTCCAGCAGATCGAGCAGGGAATGCCGGCGACGTTCTCGCTCAGCATCGGCGCCGGAGTGATCTGGCTCTTCTTCGGGATCATCGTGGGGGTGATATCCGCGGTCTCCGCGGGCAAGCTGTCGGATCGCGCCATCACGATCCTCGCGCTGGTCGGGGTCTCGATGCCGGTTTTCTGGCTCGGCATCGTGACGCGCTACTACCTCGCGGAGGGAGGGCTGACGACGTTCTTCCCGGACGGCGAGTACGTGCCGCTCACGGACAACCCCGCGCAGTGGTTCTTCCACCTGATCCTCCCGTGGGCCGTCCTCGCCGTGCGCTTCATCGGCTTCTACGGCCGCGTGCTGCGCGGGAACATCCTCGACACGTCGAACGAGGACTACGTGCGCACCGCGAAGGCGAAGGGCCTGCTCGCCGAACCGGATCATGCGCAAGCACGTGCTGCGGCTGTCGCTGATCCCGATCGTCACGCTGTTCGGGCTCGACTTCGCCGCCGTGCTCGGCGGCGGTGCGATCCTCACCGAGACGGTGTTCGACCTGCACGGCGTCGGCCAGTACGCGGCGCAGTCGATCAACAACTTCGACCTGCCGCCGATCATGGGCGTGACGCTGTACGGCGCGTTCTTCATCGTCGTCTTCAGCGTGTTCGTCGACCTGTTCTACGCGTACCTCGACCCGCGGATCCGACCCACGTAGATGGCCGAAACGCTCCTCGACGTCAAGGACCTGAAGGTCCAGTTCACGACCGAGGACGGAATCGTGCGCGCGGTCGACGGCGTCTCGTTCGAGCTCGAGCGCGGGCAAGGTGCTCGGGATCGTCGGCGAGTCCGGCTCCGGCAAGAGCGTCACCGCGATGACGCTGATGGGGCTCACGCGCGACGTGAACGCGAGGTTCGAGGGCGAGGTCGATCTACAAGGGCACCGACCTGCTGCAGGTGTCGGACGCCGAGATGCAGAAGTACCGCGGCAACGAGCTCGCGATGATCTTCCAGGACCCGATGACGTCGCTGAACCCGGTCTACACGGATCGGCGACCAGATCGCCGAGGCGATCCGGCTCGCACGAGAAGCGTCGACAAGCGAGGCGCCAGCTCGCGGGCCGTCGAGCTGCTGCGCCAGGTCGGCATCCCGAATCCGGAGGCGCGCGTCGACGACTATCCGCACCAGTTCTCCGGCGGGATGCGGCAGCGCGCGATGATCGCGATGGCGCTCGTCGTGCAACCCGGACCTCCTGATCGCCGACGAGCCGACGACCGCGCTCGACGTGACGATCCAGGCGCAGATCCTCGAGCTGATCGACGCGGCTGCAAGAACGACTTCGACTCGGCGGTGATCCTGATCACGCACGACCTCGGCGTCGTCGCCGAGATCGCCGACCGAGATCATCGTGATGTACGCCGGCCAGCGTCGTCGAGCAGGCCCAGACGCGCGACCTCTTCTACGACCCGCAGATGCCGTACACGTGGGGTCTGCTCGGCTCGATTCCGCGGCTCGACCGGCCGCGCCGCCGACCGCGCTGCACTCGATCGAGGGCGCCCCGCCGTCGCTGATCAACGTCCCGGCCGGGTGCGCCTTCCGGCCGCGCTGCCCGCACGCGTTCGACAAGTGCCTGGAGCGAGCCGCCGCTCGAGAACCGCGTCCCGGAGGCCGCCGGCGCATCTCGACCGCTGCTGGCTCGACGTGACTACAAGCGCGCGGACCGCGGCGTGACGATCGCCGGCGGCCACCCGGAGGCCGCGTGAGCGACGTCGTGCAGAGCGGACAGCCGCTCCTCGAGGTCCGCGACGTCAAGAAGTACTTCCCGATCCGGCAAGGGCGTCCTCCAGAACGAGGTCGCGCAGCGTCCACGCCGTCGACGGCGTGAGCTTCGCGGTGCAGCGCGGGCGAGACGCTCGGCCTCGTCGGCGAGTCCGGCTGCGGCAAGTCGACGCTCGGCCGGACGATCGTCCGCCTGCTGGAGCCGACCTCGGGCGAGATCATCTTCGAGGGCCAGTCGATCCACGGGCACGGCGCGCGCCAGCTCCGCCCGCTCCGGCGCGAGATGCAGATGGTCTTCCAGGATCCGTACGCGTCGCTCAACCCGCGGAAACGCGTCGGCTCGATCGTCGGCGACCCGCTGAAGATCCACAAGCTCGGCAACAAGGCGGAGCGGAAGGCTCGCGTCGACGAGCTGCTCGAGGTCGTCGGCCTCTCGCCGGAGCACTACAACCGCTATCCCGCACGAGTTCTCGGGCGGCCAGCGCCAGCGGATCGGGATCGCGCGCGCGCTCGCGCTCAGCCGAAGCTGATCGTCGCCGACGAGCCGGTCTCCGCGCTCGACGTCTCGATCCAGGCGCAGATGCTGAACCTGCTCGAGGATCTGCAGAACGAGTTCGGCCTCACCTACCTCTTCATCGCCCACGACCTCGGCGTCGTCCGGCACGTGAGCGACCGGATCGCGGTGATGTACCTCGGCAAGCTCGTCGAGATGTCGCCGGCGGAGGAGCTGTACTCCCGGCCGATCATGCCGTACACCGAGGCGCTGCTCTCGGCGGTGCCGGTGCCGGATCCCGACCTCGCCGCCAAGCGGGAGCGGATCGTGCTGCGAGGGCGACGTCCCGAGCCCGATCAACCCGCCGAGCGGCTGCCGGTTCCACCCCCGCTGCCGCTACGCGACCCAGGTCTGCTCCGAGATCGAGCCGCCCCTGGTCGAGTACGGGAACGGCCATCTTGCCGCCTGTCACCACCCGTTGAACGTGGATGCGGCTATGGCAGCGGCCTCAGCCGGGGCACGGATCCCTGAGAAGGGGTAGCTAACTCTAAAGCGGCTCTTAAGCGCGGCCGATACCCCAGTCGTGGACGCTGCTGAGCGCAAGGAGATCCTCGACCGTTACCGGGACCACTCGCGTCGCTTCGAGGAGGTCGCCGCACGGCGCCGGCCCGACAGCGGCGCCGAGGTCATCCCGTTCCAGGGCCCGCTTCGAGAGCTGGAGCAGGAGCCGACGATGCGGGAGATCGAGGTGCTTCAGCTGATCTCGGACGGTCTCGTGAACCGCGAGATCGGCCAGCGCCTGTTCCTGTCCGAGGAGACCGTGAAGTCCCACGTCCGGCACCTCCTCGCCAAGCTCCAGTCGCGCTCGCGCGCGCACGCCGTCGCCGTCGGCTTCCGCCGCGGCATCATCGGCTAGCTCAGCTTCGCGGTAACCCGGCCCGTTAGACGGGCTCTCGGAGTCACCCACAGCCCCCTGTCGACAACCGTCGGCGGGACCACCATCAAACCCGGGTGCTCACCCACCCGATGCTGATGGCTAATCTGTTTTGCTGTTCTCCACAGGCTTGTGGAAATCCCTCGACAGGGGGATGCTCCTTACCTGTGGACAACAGAGACTTCGCAGGCTTCTACCAGGTTCTGGTTGCCCCGATGACCGCCGCACGCACGACGACCGAACCAAGACGCTTATACACCGGGAACTCCTCCGGTTGGGGACTGACGGCAATCGCCAGCTTATACCCCTTTTGGGGGAGAAATCAACTAAATCTTGAATAGATTCCCGCAGACTCTCTCGCCCGCAAAGGTCAGTCGCGAGGCAGCCTTGGTGGCGTGGGTTGTTGTGCTCGTCACGGTCGCGACGTCGATCTGTCTCGGCCTCGTCGCCGCTGGCTACGGCCTCGGCCACCCGTGGACAGTTGGCGCTCTCGCTCTACTCGCCATGGGGGTTGAGCACGAAAGCATTCGCCTTACCCCCGCCGCCGAAGTGTCGATCGCTTCGCTTCTCTGCATCTTCGCCGCCGTGGTCTTGGGTCCCCTGGCCGCGATCGTGGTCGGGGCAGCAGCGGTACTCGCGAATCTTCCGAGGCGTGATGTGACTCAGCCGGTGCTGAGATGGGTCACACTGGACCGCGATGAGCGTCATCATCGCGGGTTGTGCCGGCCTGGCCGCGGTGGCAGTTAGCAGCGCAATAGATGTCGCGTTTTGGGGTGTGTTTGCCGCCGTCGCGGCGGCATTTATCGTCGAGGCGACGACGGATCTCACTCTGGCGAGCGTTACGCCTGCGATTCGCGGGACGGGCTCTTGGACGGAGACGGCCCGCACTGTCGGAACCGCGCAGTTGTCGAGCATCCCCTTGCAGGTGCCGCTCGTAGCTCTTCTTGCCTACTCCTACGAGACCATCTCGCCTTGGAGCGTTGCGCTGTTTGCCATTCCAGCGTTCGCCGCACACCGCCTGCTTCTGCTCTACCGCCAACAGATCGAGACAGCGAGCGCCCTTGGCGCGGCGAACGCGAGACTCGCCGGTGCGAACCTGTCGTTCGCCACGGCGTTGGTGGCAACGCTAGACGCTCGGGATCGCTACACCGCGGGTCATTCCGCGGCTGTTGCAATCTACGCTGGCGATATTGCCAGGCGAATGGACTCTCTCAGACGACGACCAGGAACTCGTGCACCTCTGCGGGCTGGTACATGACATCGGCAAGATCGGCTTGCCGGCGGGGCTACTCGAGAAGCCCGGGGCGCTCACGTTGGATGAGCGTAAGCAGATGGAGCAGCACTCGACTATCGGCGAGCGGATTCTCAGAAACGTGGACGACTACACGGAGATTGCCGCGATCGTTCGCCACCACCACGAACGCGTCGACGGCAACGGTTACCCGGATGGGCTTGTCGGTGACGACATTCCGCTTCTCGCTCGGATCATCGCCGTGGCGGACGCGTACAACGCCATGACCTCAGATCGCCCGTACCGGGACGCGATGCCGAGTCGCGTTGCGCGTCTTCGGCTGGCGCAAGCCGTCGAAAGCCAGTTCGACACAGCCGTGGTCGCCGCATTCGAGGCCGTCTTGACCGGTGCCGACGAGGCTTACCGGATGGGCACTCGCGCCGGACTTCGTGTTCGAAGGCGTTGGCGAGCCACGCAACGCGCCAGAGCAGGTCCCGCTGTCGGCGCTCGTTGCTGCTGAGGCTTAGAGCCTCTCGTCCTCAACGGGAAAGGCCCTAACAGCTTCGACGCGAGACCGCACGCCGAGTTTCTCGAAGATATGGCGCACGTGAACCTTGGTCGTCGACTCGGTGATGAACAGGCTCCGGGCGATCTGTTGATTGGTTCGCCCCTGAATCAGCAGCTCGTACACCTCGGTCTCTCGCGGAGAGAGCGTTTTCGTCTGTCTCAGAGTCTTCGGAATGTGAAGGCCAATCGACTTCGCGATGGGCTCGTCCGACGATCTTTGGAGGATCGGTTTCAGGCCCCTTGCCTGCTCGCCGCTGCTCGCGATCTGTCTCGCGACATCTAGCGATGCGCGGCAAGTGTTCACGATCGCATCGTGACATCCACTTCTGAGCACGACTCCGAACGTGCTATCGACGCAGTTCTCGTCCGCGCGCCCGAGCTGATGCTCGACGATCAAGTTGACCATTGCCGCGACCGCACGTGCCTCGATTCGTCGAGACTGCGGCGACCGTGCAATTAGCCGTGTCGCCTCTTCAGAGCGCCCGCAAGCCGCTTCAATCAGCGCGCGGTTACCGTAGTACTCGGCGCGTTGGCAGGCAGTCAGCCTGACCGAAGGCTCGGCGGTCAACGAATCTCGGGCGCGATCAAGATCCCCAAGCCCGATCTGAAGGCGAGCCACGCTGAGAGTGAGCTCCGCTGACGTCCATTCATCCGGGTACGCCCGAACTCGACTGGCTACTCGGCGAAACACATCCTGCGCGTCCGCAAATCGTCTCACACCGACCAATGCCCGGCCCTTCGCGAGTAAGCCGTGGCCGATCGCGAAATCGAGGCCGGCTCCCTCAGCATCTGCAATCAATTCGTCCGCAGCGCCGAGCGCCTCTTGGTACTGCGCCGCGTAGAGGAGTGCCCATGCGTATTGGTTGATTACAGACAGTGCGACCAGGGGATCGCCGCACCTTGCACGCAAGCCCACGGCACTCCTCAAGTCCATGAGCCCTTCATCGATCGTGTCGGTTGCGAAACCGAGAGAATTCCGGCCGATCGCAAGTTGGAGGGTGTAGTCGACAGTTCCATCGTCGGCGCCGGCGAAGCGCTCGAGGAGGACATGAAGATCGCCGCGACTCCCCGTCGTTCAGAGCCATCAGTTCGCCCCAGAGGGCGCGTGTGCGGGTCCGGTCGGTCAGCGCGGAGGTCTGGGCGGCACGGAGCCACTCCATCGCCGCGTCACGACGATCTCCGAGTTGCCCGGCCCGACCGGCGACGAGATAGGCGCGCGACTTCAGTTCGCCTGACCCGAAAAGTGTCGCGGCTCGCTCACCGAGGGTCATTGCGGTCTCATAGTCGCCGTCCCGATACGCGATCTCGGCCTCCGCGAGGTCGATGATTGGGTCGGTTAGCCCGATCTGGCGTGCCAAGGCGATCCACTTGCGCACTGTTGCGACCCGCCCGGTGGTCAGCAGGTCCTCGAGAGAGTCCTCGAGAACCGACGTTGCGTAGGAGTCACAGACTTCTGGGAGCGCCTCAGCGACGGTGAGGCATTCGGTCCAACGCCTCGTCGCCCTTAGATGTCCGATGAGCGGAGTGACCGTCTCTAAGGCGGCCGTTTCGCCGGACTCGTGGAGCTTTTCGATCAAGTACTCCCCCAGTAGCGGGTGTAGTACGAGCCGATCAGAGCCCTCAAGCGCAAGAAGCCCTCTGGCTTCAGCTTCGGACAAAGCGTCGCCCAGGCTGGGGCCGATGAGTTCGCGCGCGAGGTACCGGTCGTTTGTGCCGCAGACGGCGATCAGAGTGAGCGCGTTTTGAGTCTGCCGGCGCAGTGGCTTGGAGAGGTCGTCGGCGAGATACGTGTAGAGGTGGCGAGGCAGAGTCGGCTGGGAAGTCGGTCCGTCCGGATCGTTGCAGCGAGACCGATGAGACACCGGCCAGCCACGCGAGATCTCGAATGCTCGAGGTCTTCATCCTCGGCGACGACGACGTTGCGAGGACGTCTCGCGCCTCGTCGCGGGTCATTGCGAGATCGTTCGCCCCGATCTCGAGTAGTTCGCCGTAGACGGCTTGTCGTGAAGTGACCCACGTGGGGTGCGTGCGCGAGATGACCAAGAAGGTTGCCGGGACGAGGGCCGTCAGGCGCTCGACGAACTCCGTCGGCGGCTCCCGACGTGGAGAGCTGGTGATAGTCGTCGATCACGACGATCAGTCCGCGTGGCCAGTCGCGGCTGCGGGCCAGCGCCCGCGCGAGGACGTCAGGCCGCTGCTGGAACGACGCGAGTGCCGCCAGTCGGTCGAGCGACGTAGCGGTTCGCCGTCGCCAACGGCTCCGTCCAGTTCAACAGCGAGCCCGGTTGCAAGCGCAGCGACGTCCGCGGATGCTGTCGAGGCTTGGTACCACGCCAGCGGCCGCCGGTAGGCGCCCGTCCATTCGCGGGCAAGCGTCGTCTTGCCGTAGCCCGCCGGGGCTACGAGCAGGATCAGCTTGGCCCCTGAGTCGTCCAGGAGCTTTGTCAGTCGCGGGCGCTTGATGATGTGACTCTGCGCTCGCGACGTCGTCGGTTTCGTGCCCTCGCGCATGGTGCCGCCTGCCGGGCCGACGCCTGACCCTGATTGATTGTCTCGTTTGCCGCTAACCCCATTCTGAACGGCGCCGCAACCGCTGAAAAGGGGGGCCCCGCGCCCGGGGCGTTGGCGCCGGGCGCGGGTTGCCGTCAGCCCCCGACGCCGGCCGAGACCGGCGCGAGCTCGCGGGATAGGGGGTCCTCTCCCGTGAGCGTCCTGAATGCGGCGGGGATCTGCCGTCGTCTCGCGACGCCGAGCTTCTGCCGCAGCACGTCGCAATGGGCCTTCGCGGTGCGGGCCGAGATGCCGAGTTCCATCCCGACTTCGTCGTTCGAGCAACCGAGTGCGATGAGCTCGACGACCTGTCGCTGGCGCTCCGTGAGCGCAGGTGGGTTGCCGTTCGCAGTGCCTGTCATGGCGCAGGAGGCTAAGGCCGTGCCCGCGCCGGAACCATCGGCCGATAGGCGTATTCCCCTAGCTGCGGATGAAGCTCGCCTCGTGGCCGCGCGCGTTCGCCTCCGCGAGCTCGTCCTCGGTCAGCGCGCCGATGCGCAGCAGCAGGTCGAGTTCGTCGCGGAGATGGGTCCGCATCATCTCCGGGCCGTCCGTTGCGATCGTGAACTTGACGCCGTTGGCGACGAAGGTGCGGAAGACGTCGCGGACGGCGTCCTCGTCCGGCAGCGCTTTCGTCAGGAGGTTCGAGGTGGGGCAGATCTCGAGCACGACCTCGGCGTCGCGGAGCGCGCGCATCAGGTCGTCGTCGCCGGCGGCGAGGATGCCGTGGCCGATCCGGTCGGGGCGCAGCACCTCCAGCACCTCGCCGATCTCCTCGCGTCCGAAGTCGCCGCCCTCTTCGCCGACGTGGATCGTCACGCCGAGCCCCGCCTCGCGCGCGGTGTCGACCATCGGCTGCACCGTCCGGTAGTCGAAGCGCGCGTGACCGGGACGCGGGCCGGCGATGTCGACGCCGACGATGCCGCGTGACGCCCAGCGGATCGCCTTCTCGACGATCACCTCGTTCTGCCGCGGCGTAAACGTCCGGTCCATCATCAGGATCAGTCCCGCCTGCACCTGCGGGTACTCGAGGCTCGCGCGGTCGAGGCCGCGGATCGCGGCGAGGATGATGTGGTCGAGGTCGCGCTCGCCGCCGCGGTTGCGCTTCATCGGGTTGAACCGGAGCTCGAGCGTCGTGATGTGCTGCGAGCGGTACGCGCCGCCGATCGCGCCGTGCACCGACGTCTCGACGGCGATCGGGCTCGACTGGATCAGCTCCGTCCAGTGGTAGATCTGGTCGAGCGCGTCGAGGTCGGGAACGCCGCGCGGGTCGCTGACGGTGACGAGCTTCTCGAAGTCCCAGTAGTCCTTCACCGGGAGCGCGATGCCCTGCTCGTGCGCGAGCGTCCAGAGGATGTCGGACGAGACCGAGCCGCCGAGATGGGTGTGCAGCTCGGCGAGCCCGTCCATCGTTCGAGTCTATCCCCAGCCGACGACCGCCCAGCGGCGGCTCGTGAACCGTGTTCCGAGCAGCGCGAGCCGCGACGCGATCAGCACGTCGAGGCCGATCCAGACGCCGACGACTCCCCAGCCGTACGCGAGCGACAGCGCCGCGATCACGATGAACAGCGCGCTCGCGGCGAGCATCGACCACATCAGATACGACGTGTCGCTCGCGCCGATCAGGATCCCGTCGAGCGCGAACACCGCGCCGGCGAGCGGCTGCATCAGGACGAACATCGGCCAGAGCTTCGCCGCCTGCGCGAGCACCGCCGGGTCGTCGGTGAAGGCGCGCGGCAGCGCGTGCGAGAGCGGCAACAGCACGAGCGCGAACACCGCGCCGACGACGACCGACCAGCCGATCATCCGCGACGGCGGCGTCGTACGCGTCGTCCGGCTTGCCCGCGCCGAGTGTCCTGCCGACGATCACCTGGCCCGCGATCGCGACCGAGTCGAGGATCAGCGCGAGGAAGATGAAGAGCTCGTACGCGATCTGGTGCGCGCCGAGCTCCGCGTCGCCGACGCGCGCGAGCACCGACGCCGCGACGAGGAACGACGCGTACAGCGCAACCGTCCGCACGAAGATCTGCCGGCCGACGCGGATCATCGGCCGCATCTCGTCGAGGCTCGGCCGCTTCGACGCCGCGTACGGACGCAGCAGCTCGACGACGAACGCGACGCCCATCCCGAGCTGCGCGATCGCCGTGCCCGCCGCCGAGCCGGCGATCCCCCAGTGGAACACGTAGACGAACACGACCTCCAGAACGAGATTCACGGCGTTCGCGACGACGACGATCACCAGCGGCCGGCGGAGATTCGAGACGCCGCGGAGATAGCCCTGGCCCGCGAGCGCGACGATCGCCGCCGGGAGCCCGATCGCGGCGATGCGGAAGTAGACGAGCGCGTCGTGCCCCGACTCGCCGTGGCCGCCGAGCGCGCGCAGGAGCGGCTCCGCGGCCGCCTCGCAGACGACGAGCAGCACCGCGCCGATCGCGAGCGACGCCCACAGCGCCTGCGCCGCGAGCCGGGCCGCGCGCTCGTGCTCGCCCGCGCCGGACGCGCGCGCGACCACCGCGGTCGTCCCGTAGGTCAGGAAGTTGAAGATCGTGAACGTGCCCGCGAGGACGATCCCGGCGAGGCCGAGCCCGGCCAGCTGCGGGCGGCCCAGATGGCCGACGATCGCCGTGTCGGCCAGGATGTAGAGCGGTTCGGCCGCGAGCGCCCCGAGGGCGGGCAGCGCGAGCCTCAGGATCTCGCGATCGTGTGGTGAGCGAAGCCGCACCGCCGGGCCGACGATAATGGTCGCCGTGAAGGTGGGCATCGTCGTTCCGTACTCGTGGTCCTTCTGGGGCGCCGTCGTCGAGCACGCGGAGCTCCAGTCGGAAGCGCTCCGCCGGCTCGGCTGCGAGGTCAAGACGATCATGGGGAACGACCCGCCGGGTCAGTTCACGCGCGTCCTGCATCCGCGGCACGGCCGCCACGGAAATCCGCCGCCCGACGTGATTCCGATCGGCCGCTCGGTGATCGTTCCCGCGAACGGATCGCTGCCGAACATCATCCTCAGCCCGCGCTCGCTCTTCCGGATCCGCGACGCGCTCGCGCGCGAGAAGTTCGACGTCGTGCACCTGCACGAGCCGATGACGCCGACGCCGTGCATCGCGACGCTCGCGTTCTACGAGGGGCCGATGGTCGCGACGTTCCACGCGAGCGGCGACCTCGGCTGGATGAAGATCGCGAAGCCGGTCTGGGGATTCCTCGGCGAGCGCATCGACCACCGGATCGCGGTGTCGGAGATGGCGAAGGCGTCGGCGCAGTCGTACCTGCCGGGCGACTACGAGATCGTTCCGAACGGCGTCCTGATCCCGCCGCACGCCGACCCGGGCGGACGCGAGCAGCGGCTCGTCTTCGCGGGCCGGCACGAGGCGCGCAAGGGGCTCCAGGTTCTGCTGCACGCGTGGCCGGAGATCCGGCGGCGCACGGGCGCGAGGCTCCGCGTGATCGGCGCCGACCCGCTGCGCGTGCGACTCGAGATCACGCGGCTGCGGATTCTCCGACGACGGGATCGACGTGCTCGGCTTCCTCGACCAGGAGGACGTTCACCGAGGAGCTGCTCGCGGCGAAGGCGCTCATCGCGCCGTCGCTCGGCGGCGAGAGCTTCGGCATGGTGCTGACGCGCGCGTTCGCGTGCGCGACGCCGGTCGTGGCGTCCGACATCTCCGGATACCGTGACGTCATGACCCCGGAGACGGCGGCTGTCGTTCCCGCCGGGCGACGAAGCGGCGCTGGTCGACGCGGTCGAGGCGCTGCTCGCGGACGAGCCGCGGCGACAGGCGATGGGCGCGGCTGCGCGCGCGCTCGCGCAGGAGCGGTACTCGTGGGACTCGATCGCCGCGCGACTCGTCGGGATCTACGACGGAGTCGGAGCCGGGCGCGCCGCATGAAGTGGTGGCCGCCACGGCTTCCCGCGTCGAAGACGGGACGCGCGCTGCTCGCCCTTCCGATCCTTGCCGTCATCGGGATCGCGTTCTGGATCCATCCGCCGAACGTCGGCGTCATCGCGACGGCGTTCACGCAGGTCCGGTGGGAGTGGGTGGTCGTCGCGATCCTTCTGAATCTCCTGTCGGTCATCGCGCGCGCGCTCGCATGGACGACGGTGATCAACCAGGCGATGCCGCCGCCGCATCCCGGGCGTGATGCTCGTCTTCTCCGCGTTCTCCGTCGGCCTGTTTGCGAACGCCGTTTTGCCGGGGCGGATCGGCGAGCTCGCGCGCGTCGCGGTGTTGACGCGGAAGATGCCGGAACGGAAAGGCGCGTGGGCGATCCTCGTCGGCACCGTGTTCGCGCACCGCGTCTTCGACATCGTGCCGGTGATCCTGCTCGTGCTCTACGTCGTCGCGACCGCGAACATCCCATCGTCGGCGCGCGCGACGATGCTGTTCGTCGTCGGCATCGGCGTCGGTCTCTTTGCGTTCGCGTTCATCTCGGCGCGCCGTCATCACCAGGAGATGGCGATCGAGGGGCTCGGCCCGGTGAGGCGGCTCCTGACGATGGGGCGGCACGGGCTCGGCGTCATGCGGTCGCCGTTCGGCGCTGCCGTCGCGATCTTCCTGCAGATCCTCGGCTGGACGTTTCAGATCCTCGCCGTGTGGGCTGCGATGCGCGCGTTCGACATCCACGCGCCGCTGCCGGCCGCAGGCGTCGTGCTCCTGCTGATGAACGTCGTCACGATCATTCCGTTCTGGCCCGGCAACGTCGGGCTCGTGCAGGTCGCGATCGCGTCGGCACTCGTCGGGTACGGCGTGAAGTACGGCGTCGGCGTCGCGTACGGCTTCGGGCTGCAGGCGATCGAGGCGTCGGTCGGGATCGGCGTCGGGCTCCTGTTCCTCGCGCGCGAGGGACTGTCGTTGGCGATGCTGCGCGTGATGCCGACGGCGTCGAAGGCGGAGGTTCCGGTGGAGATGGTGGAGGCGGAGGAGCCGGACTCGCCGCGCGAGCGCGCCGGCGTCTCCGGCTAGTGCGCGCGCTCGTCGCGCCGGCGTCGCTGAAGGGCGTGCTGGCCGCGCGCGACGCGGCTGCTGAGCTTGCCGCGGGCTTCCGTGATGCGGGTGCCGACGCGGAGGAATGTCCCGTTGCGGACGGTGGCGAGGGCACGGCGGACGCGTTGCACGCGGCGCTCGGCGGGGAGTGGCGGGAGGCGGCGGTCGCGGATCCGCTCGGCCGGCCGGTCGCTGCGCGGTGGCTCGAGCTTCCGGACGGCTCGGCGGTCGTCGAGGCGGCCGAGGCGATCGGGCTCGGGCGGGTCGGGGTGGGCGAGCGGGATCCGTTGCGCGCGTCGAGCCGCGGGCTCGGCGAGCTGATCGCGGCGACCGGCGGGCGGCCGCTGCTCGTGTGTCTCGGCGGGACCGCGACTGTCGACGGCGGCCGGGGTCTGCGCGAGGTCGTGACGTCGCTGCCGGCGGGGACGCGGGTCGCGTGCGACGTTGCGTCGCCGCTGCTCGATGCGGCGCGGCTGTTCGCGCGGCAGAAGGGCGCCGACGACACGGCGGTCGTCGAGCTTGCGCGGCGCCTCGCCGCCGACGAAGAGCTCGCGCCGTTCGCGGAGGTGCCGGGCGCGGGCGCGGCCGGTGGGCTCGGTGCCGCGTTTGCGGCGCTCGGCGCGGAGCTCGTGCCGGGCGCGGCGCTCGTCCTCGACGCGGTCGGTTTCGACGCGCGGCTCGGCGGCGCCGGCCTCGTCGTGACGGGCGAGGGCACCGTCGACCTGACGACGCGGGAGGGCAAGGCGCCGGCGGAGGTCGCGCGTCGCGCGGCAGTGCGCGGTGTCGCGTGCGTCGTCTTCGGCGGCGTGGTCGAGGAGCCGTTCCCCGGCGCCGAGACGATCGCGCTCTCGGGCGATCCGGCGCGGGCGCGCGCGGATCTGCGGGAGCTAGGACTCCGGCTCGGGACGCGCCTGCTCGACGCGGCGCGCTAGCTCTTCGACCTTGCCCTGCGCCGTGTCGAGCCGCTCGCGGCAGAACGCGTAGAGCTGCTCGCCGCGCTCCCACAGCGCGAGCGCCTCGTCGAGCGACGCCTGGCCCTGCTCCAGACGCTCGACGATCTGCTCGAGCTCGGCCTGCGCCTGCTCGAAGGTCTGCTCCGGCTCGCTCATTCGACGTCCTCCACACGCGCGCCGAAGCCGCCCTCCGCGAGCTGCACATCGACGCGGATTCCGGGCGCGACCTCCGCCGCCGCGACGACGACGCGCGAGTCCGTCCGGACGATCGCGTAACCTCTCTTGAGTGTTGCCTTTGGTGACAACGCAACGAGTCGCCCGGCGGTTGCCTCGAGCGCCGCCCGCTTTCGCTCGACCGCAAGCGCGGGCGCGCGACGCAGGCGTTCGTGCGCACCCTCGACGCGCCGGCGCTCCCGCTCGAGCGCGCGGTGCGGCGCGGCGCGGAGGCGCTCGGCCGTCCGGTCGAGCCGCTGCGCGTCTCGCTCGAGCGTGCGCCGCACGCCGCGTGCCAGCGCTTCGCGCGCGCGGTCGAGACCTCCCGACACTATCGAGAGCTCCGGGACGACGAGCCTGCCGGCCATCGTCGGCGTGGACGCACGCACGTCCGCGGCGAGATCGCACAACGGCGTGTCCTGCTCGTGGCCCACGGCCGAGACCACCGGCACCGGGGATGCGGCGACGGCGCGGACGAGGCGCTCGTCGCTGAACGGGAGTAGGTCCTCGAAGCTGCCGCCGCCGCGGGTGAGGACGATCACGTCGACGTCCGGCTGCTCGGCGAGCGCGCGGAGCGCGTCGACGATCCCGAGCGCGGCCCGCGGACCCTGGACGTACGTCTCGGCGACGAGAATGTTCGCCGCGGGGAACCGGCTCTGGATCGTCGTGATGACGTCTTGCTTCGCGGCTGCGTCGTTGCCGGTGACGAGACCGATCCGCCGCGGGAGCAGCGGCAGCGGCCGCTTGCGCTCGTTCGCGAAGAGCCCTTCGGCGGCGAGCGTCGCCTTCAGCCGCTCGAGCGCGGCGAGATGCGCGCCGAGGCCGTAGCGCTCGATCGACAGCGCCCGCAGGCGCAGGTCGCCGCGCTGCTCGAACAGCTCCGGGCGTCCGAAGACGTGCACGCGCTCGCCGTCGGCGAGTTCGAGCTGCAGCGCGTCGAAACGGCCGCGCGGCATCGTCACGCCGACGGAGGAGCCGCCGTCCGGGTCCTTGAGCGTGAAGAACACGCTCGCCCAGCGCTCGTGGCG
Source organism: uncultured Actinomycetes bacterium (assembly GCA_963816455.1). Classification (GTDB taxonomy): domain Bacteria; phylum Actinomycetota; class Thermoleophilia; order Gaiellales; family Gaiellaceae; genus Palsa-739. Next base: position 111,065 of record CAWFKM010000019.1, on the reverse strand, counting down.
CCGGAGCTCGGTCACCTCGCCCTCGACCCAGACCGTCGGGAGCCGGCCGAGCCATTGCGCGACGCCGCTGTTGAACGCGGCGACGGAATAGACCTTGCGGTCCTCGTACGGCAGCGGCTCGACCTTCACGGTCGCAGCCTAGGAATGCCGAAGCGGGCATGTATTGCCTGGAGGGGCACTGCGCCGGGTCTCAGGAGGATCTCGGCGGCGGTCTCGTGGGCGCAACCGCTGCCGACGAGCTTCACCGCGACGTGGAGATCGGCCTCGCTCAGTGCGAGGCGCTCGGCGAGCGTGAGCGGGTAGCCGGCCTCGATCAGCACATGGAGCCGCCAGCTCTCGACCTTCGAGCGTTCGCTGATTTCAGGCTCTGCGATCTCGGTCATCTCGGTCATCTCGCTCATGGGTCGGAAAGTTCGTGTTCCCTTGGACGAACCCTTCCGCCGTTTGTTGGCGGCCGGAGACGAGAATCTACGAGGGACTCTGGACGGCGCTCGTCGCGTCGAGGCGCCGGATCAGCTCCTGGAGCCGCGCCTCGAGCACGCCGCGCTCGGCGTCGGCGTCCGCGTTCAGCTCTTCGAGCCGGCGGCGGACATCGGCTTCCAGCTCCGCGACTCGCCGGTCGAGTGCCGACGTCCACTCGTCGCGCTGGCGCTCGAGACCCTTCGTGACCTCGCTCATTCGGTGCTCGAGACGCTGCGCGCCCGCGTCTCCCACCTGCGTGAGCCGCTCTGCCAGCGCGCCCTCGGCCTCGCGCGCGAACACCTCGACGGCGCGTTCGAGCTCGCGCGCGAGCCTGCGTGCAGCGTCCTCGCGCGCGGCCTTCGCGACGGTGGAGAACTGCTGTGCCGCTTCGTCGCCGTAGGCCGTTGTCGCACGCGCGACGACGCGCTCCAAGTGCTCGACCTGGCGGCGTGCGACATCCTCGAAGCCGGCGCGGATCCGCTGCACGGACTCGGCTTCTTCCCGTTCGATGTGCTCGGCCAGCTCGCGCTCGCGCCGGCGCATCCGCTCTTCGAGCTCGTTGAGCGCGCGCCGCCGCTCGACGCCGTGCGAATCGACCTCGGCCTGCGCCGCCGCCATCGCGTCGCCGAGAGCCTTGTCCAGCTCGTCCGCGCATCCGCACGAGCGCGGCCCGCTGGTCCTCGCTCTCGGCCGAGAGACGGTCGGCATCGGCGGCGAGTCGCACCTCGACCTCGGAGAGAAGCTGCTTCTGCCGCGTCGACAGCTCGGCGATCCGGAGCTTCGTGCCCTCGGCCGCGCGGTCGAGATCCTGTGCCCATGCTGCGAGTCGCTGCTCCACCTGCGCCTGCGTGCGCGTCAGCGCCTCGGTGAGTGACGCCGTTGACTCGCGCTCGCGCTCGGCGAACTCGCGCCGGCGCTCGTCGGCGATGCGGCGCTCCTCTTCGATCAGCAGCGACACAGAATCCGCGCGGGCGCGCGCGAGCACCCGCTCGAGCTCGGCGGCGCGCTCCGTCGCCTCGGCGTCGACGAGCTCGTTGAGCTTTGCCCGCGATTCGTCGAGCCGTGCATCGACGTCGTCGGCGCGTTGCTGCGCGCGCCGCAGCAGAACGGATCCCGCCGTTGCGAGTGCGCACGCAACGAGACCGGTCGCCGCGACAGCGAGCTCGCGCTCGCGGGGAAGGTGCAGCGCGTACACGATCCAGGCCGCAACGGCACCGGCGAAGACGACGGCTGTCGCGACCGCGAGCATCCGTGCGGACGCGACACGCAGCGCCGCCGCGGCGAGTGCAGCCGCCGCGACGACGACGCCTGCGGCGAACACGACGTCCATGACTGTGACCAACGTCATCGATTCATCGTAGATCGTCAGGCGGCACGGGCAAGCAGCAGCGCCGCCGCGAGGAGCGTCATCGCCGCCACGAGCGCCTGGAGCGCCGCCTCCGGCGCCCGGGCGAGGAGCTCCGCGTCGACGGGCAGCACCGAGCCGTCCCGGAGGCGCACCTCGCCGGAGATCCCGTCGACCCGGCGGCGGACGAGACGTACCTGCGTCGAAAGCTTGCGCTGTGCGAGGCTCGACCCGAAGCCGAACGCCGCGGCTGCGACCGCCGCGACGCGCAGGTTTTCGGCCGACGCGAAGTACGCCGTCAGCACGGGGAACGCGCCCCACGCCGCCGCGAACCAGACGTCGGAATGAAACGCGCCGCCGAACAGCTCGAGGTTGTACGCGGCGACGACGAACGCGCCGAACGCGACGAAGACGAGCAGCCACAGCGTCGTCCGCGCGGCGACGACGATCCCGATCGCGCACGCCGCCGCAATCGACGACGCAGCGAGACCGACGAGCACACCGCTCGGAATCTGTGTCCCGAGCGGCCGGCCGCGCAGCTCGTCGAGCGCGTGCGCGCCGACACCCATCGCGAGCAGGAACGCGAGCGCCGTCCAGCCGAGCAGTCCCCACTTCATCGTCGGCGCGAGCGCGGCGCCGATCGCGACGTACGACAGATGCCACACCGTGTACGGCGGATGAAGCAGCGTCACGTAGTCGCGCCAGCCGCCCGGGCGCAACGCGTAGAACGCCGGCCGCGTCACGCGCGCGTCCCCCAGACGACCACGCCGCCGCCGACGCTGAGCCGCCGCCCGTGCGGCTCGCCGATGCCGGCGTCGTGCCAGAGCTGCAGCTGCCGCTCGAGCGGCAACTGCGCGTAGAACCCGCGGATGCTCGGGCCGAGAAAGTCGCCGACCTCGTGCCACCCCGGCGAGATCACCGCGCCTGCGGCGGGAAGTCCGACGCGGACGTACAGCTCCCACAGCGGCCGCCACACGCCGCGCGGCAGTCCGAACTCGAGCATCGCCATCGTCCCGCCGGGCCGCACCACGCGCGCAAGCTCGCGCAGCGTCGCCGCGGGATCGTCGACGTAACGGAGGAGATAGGTGAACGTCAGCGCGTCGAACTCGCCGTCGTCGAACGGCAGCGACTCGCCGCGGCCTTCGCGCAGCTCGATCCGTTCTGCGAGTCCGGCGCGTTCGACGCGCGCGCGTCCCGCCGCGAGCATCTCGGAGCTCTGGTCGACGCCGACGACGGTTCGCGCCGGCGCCGCGCGCGCGAGCTCGATCGAGACGGCGGCGGTCCCGCAGGCGACGTCGACGACGCGCGCGGCATCTGCCGGAATGCGCGAGACGAGAAACGCGCGCCAGCGCGGATCCTGGCCGAACGAGAGCAACCGCGCGTACCGGTCGTACGTCGGCCCGAGCGGCGCGAACAACTCGCGCGCCTCGAGCGTTCTCGGCGAAAGCTCTGCCAAGACGCCGAGTCTATTCTTGGCCGATGGCATTGAGAGCTCGATTCACGATGAGCACGGTGCCGTCCGGACGCGCTGGGCGGCGCGATGCGGCGTCCTCGGTCGCCCCGATAGGTCTCCTATCGGGGCTTCCTGCGTCCTTGCCTCGCACTCGCCCATCACGCCCGGACGACGAGGCGTCATCATGAATCGAGCTCTCGCCGACGATCTCGAGCGCATCGCGGCCGCCGCCGCCGGGTTCGCGGCGCCGGAGGAACGCGTCAGCGCGGTCGTCGCGGCGGAGCCGCTCGGCGCGGGCCGCGTCTATCTCTGCGCCTACGAATCGGGCGACGGTCACACCTGGCTCGCACTCGACGACGCCGGCACGCCGATCGCGAGCCGGCGGCTCGTGCGCGAGGCCGCGTCGCTCGCGGCGCTCTGCGAGGTCGCGGAGGACGTGGCCGGGATCGAGCCCGGGCCGCGCGTCGCGACGCCGGCGTACCTCGACGAGCTCGGCGCCCGGGCGCAGGCGGAAGACGGTTTCGCCGCAGCCGTGCAGCAGGCGATGCCCTCCGTGGACGGAGCTCGCGGCCGAGGTCGAGCGCACGTACAAGGGGCCGCTGGAGTGACCGCCCGGCTACAGTGCTGCGCATGGACGAAGGAATGAACTTCCCGTTCGGGGGCGACCCCGAGGACATCATGCGCGGGCTCCGCGAGTTCGCCGAGCAGCAGGCCGAGAGTGTCGCCGAGGCGCAGCGCGAGCAGTTCGCGACGCTGACGCTGAGCACCGCCGTCGAGCTGACGGCTGCCGCGTTGCAGCAGATCGAGCCGACCGGCGGCGTCGACGAACAGGCGATCGCGCTTCGCGACGCGATGCGCGTGCTGTTCCCCGAAGCGGTCGCGCTCGTGAGTGCCGCGCGGCGCGGCTTCATGCGCGAGAACGCGTAGCGCGCTAGGCGCGGCGCGCGTACAACAGGAACGTCCCCGGAACGCGACGGTCGTGGCGCCGCCGCGACGTGCCGCCCGGATACTCCTCGAGCGCCTCGACGCGGAAGCCGGCGCGCGCGAGCGCCGTCACGACCTGGCCGAGCCGCCAGATCCGGTCGGTCTCCGCAGGCTCGACGAAGTAGTCCTCGCGCCAGCGCAGCAGCCCGTCGACGCAGTCCGCGACGGGGTGGTCCTCGAAGACGAGCAGCTCGCCGCCCGAGCGCAGCGCGTCCGCGAGCCCCTTCGCCCATACGTCGAGATCCGCGAGTCTTCCGACGACGCCTTCGCCCGCGTAGACGAGGTCGAAGCGTCCGCGCCGCAGCTCCGCCGGCAGCGTCTGCGCCTCGCCCTGCACCCAGAGGATCGACGGCCACCGCTCGCGCGCCGCGTCGAGCCCCTCGTCCCACGGATCGACGCCCGTCACGACGGCGCCGAGCTCCGCGAGCTCCGCGCTCGCCTCGCCGCTGCCGCACTGCACGTGCAGCACGCGCTTCCCCTTCAGCTCGCCGAGCGTCTGCCGCACGATCGACGGCAGCCCGCCGCCGCCCTGCGCGTGCCGGTGCGCGTCGTCGAACATCCGCCGGTTGAGGTCGGTCGGCTCCATCACGCCGGGAGCGAGAAGCCGCCGTCGACGATCAGCGTCTGGCCGCACACCATCTGCGCGTCGCCGGAGGAGAGGAACGAAACCGCCGCGGCGATGTCGTCCGGCTCGACGAGCCGGCCCGCCGGAGTCCGCTCGACCGAGCGCAGCATCTCGTCCTTATTCGGGAAAGTGATCGAGCGCGCCGGTGTCGACGACGCCGCCCGAGACTGCGTTGACGCGGATCCCGCGCGGCGCGAGCTCGACTCCGAGATAGCGCACGACCGACTCGAGTGCGGCCTTCGACGTCCCGACGAGGATGTAGTTCTCGAGGACGCGCTGCGCGCCGAGGCTCGAGATCGCAACGATCGACGAGCCGGGCGCCATCGCCGGCGCAGTCGCGCGCGCGAGCGACAACAGCGTCCGCGCGTTTGCGTTCATCGTCCAGTCCCAGTGCTTGTCCTCCGTCTCGAGCGCGGAACGGATCACGCCGGTCGCCGCGTTGTGGACGACGACGCGGTACGGCCCCGCCGCCGCCATCTCCTCCACGACGCGCGGCTTCGACACCTCGCCGCGCACGAGCACCGCCTCGGCGCCGGCTGCGCGCACCGTTTCCGCTGCAGCCTCCGCCGCCGAGTCGTTCCGCATGTACCCGAGCACCGCGCGCGTCGCGCCGTCACGCACGAGCCGCAGCGCGATCGCCAGTCCGATTCCCCGCGTCCCCCCGGTCACGAGGACCGAGGACGAGTCCGGGCTCATTGCCGTGAGGGGAGCGGCGCGTCGGCGGGCGCGGAGCTCGGCAGCTCGCTCCAGCCGGGGCGGGAGCGCGGCTCGCGGGCGCCGTCCTCGGCCTTCGACGACGCGTGGCCGAGCCGGTCGAGCAGCGCCTCCTGCTCCTCCGCGTACGCCCGCACGGGATGGCCGTCGGGGAGGTCGCGCACGAGCTCGCGGACGCGCGCGCGGAGCTGGTACGCGAAATGCGGCGTGGCAGGCCCGACGAGGGCGTCGACGTCGGCGAATGTGGGCTCGGGCATCGGCCAAACCCTAACCCACGCCGGGGTGCGGCTTTCCGTTGGGATGAGCGACGGTCGCAGGAAGCGGACCCGGTATGACCTGCGCCTAGACGCCGCCGGTTCAGCGCGCTCGCCCAGGCGAGGAAGAATGTGCCCGTGCTCATCCGCCGATCCGTTCCCGACGACGCCGAAGCGATCGCCGCGGTCCAGGTCAGCAGCTTCCGAGTCGGCCTGGCAGACGTCCACCCGGCCGAGGCGCTGGTGACGCTCGATCCCGCGCCGCGTATCCCGCTGTGGCGTCAGCGGAACGCCCTTGTCGCTGAGGACGAGCGCGGGATCGTCGGCGTCGTCGAGGTCGGCCCGAGCGACGAGGAGCGCGTAGGCGAGATCTACCGGTTCTTCGTGGCTCCGGAACGCTGGGGCGAGGGCGTCGGGCAAGCGCTGATGGCGCGCGCCCTGGAGCAGCTTCGCGCGCGCGGCCTCCTCGAAGCGCTCCTCTGGGTGCACGCGGACAACCTGCGCGCCCGCCGCTTCTATGAGGCCGGCGGCTGGCGGCTGGATGGCGCTGAGAAGGAGCAGGAGGCATTCGGCCGACCTGTGAACATGGTGCTCTACCGCATCAACGAAGAACCCGCACGCTAACCCCGCTAGGGTCGCGAGCGTGCGCCGGTTCTCCCCTGTGGACGCCATGTTGCTCGGGACGGTGCTCCTCTGGGCGCTCAACGTCACCGTCACGAAGTACCTGTTCCTGCAGGGATGGCAGCCGCTGGCGTACGCGGTGATTCGCTACTTCTGCGCGACGGCGCTCTTCTGGATCTACACGTACCACCGAGAGCACTCCTTCCGCATCGACCGGGCCGACCTCTGGCTCGTCCTGCTCGCCGGTGGGCTGATCTACGTCAACCAGATCTGCTTCGTCTACGGGCTGAAGCTCGGCGCGGCGACGACGATGGCGCTGCTGCTCGCGACGACGCCGATCTTCATCGGGCTCGTCACCGTCGCGCTGCGGCTCGAGCATCTGCACCGGCAGTTCTGGGTCGGCGCGGCGGTCACGTTCCTCGGTGTGCTGCTGATCACGGTCGGCGGCGGCGGCAGCTTCTCGACGAACGGCGCGGCCGATTTGCTCGCGCTTTCGACGGCGCTGACCTGGGGCTGCTACACGATCGTGATCGCGCGGCTGATGCAGAAGTACTCGGCGTTTCGGATCAGCGCGATCGTGCTGGCGATCGGCTGGGTGCCGCTCTTCTTCACGAGTATCCCGCAGCTGACGACGCAGGAGTTCTCGTTCGGCTGGAAGGCCTGGCTCGGATTCGTCTACGCGGTGATCGGGCCGCTGTTCCTGACGAACATCCTCTGGTTCACCGCGATCGACCGCGTCGGCCCGTCGCGCGCGTCGCTGTTCTCGAATCTGCAGCCGTTCTTCGCGGTCGTCTTCGCGCTGCTGCTGCTGTCGGAGTCGCTGCAGCCGGTCGAGATCGCCGGCGGTGCGCTGATCTTCGCGGGGATCGCGATCGAGCGCGCGTGGCGGCGCGAGCTCGCGCCCGCGCCGCCGGGGGATTAGCTCGTTACTTGATCCGGTGACCCGACGCGACGATCGTGCCGAGGCCGACGTCGGCGAACTTCGTCGGCGGCAGCGACGTCGCGGCGACGAGCTTGACCTGGTGGCCGCTCGGGTCGACGACGCACCGCCATGCCTGCTGTTGCGTCGCGGTGTGTCCCCAGTAGACCTTGACGCCGGCCAGCTGGAACGTCTTCTCCTTGCCGGCGGTGCACGAGCCGTTCGAGCGCGCCGCGACGAAGACGATCTCCCGGCCGGCCTTGTTCCGGAACCAGATTCGCAGCGCCGAGCCGGTGTGCGTCCACTTCACGTACTTGAAGCTCGGTGCGGCGAGGCGCGACGGCACGTACGGCAGAAGCGGGACGCGCTGAGCGATCGCGTGCTGGGCGAACGCCGGGACGAGGAATGCGAGAGCCAGGAGCCTCACGCCGCCAGGGTAGGGACGATCGGTTAAGGGCGGTTGTCCCGGAAGTAAGGGATTCGGGAGGGTCATACTCCGGTTGTGGCCGAAGACTTCATGCCCCTCCTCGGTTGGGACTTCGTCGAGTTCTGGGTGGGGAACGCGAAGCAGGCGGCGTTCTTCTACGAGCGCGCGATGGGCTTCTCGCGGACGGCGTACGCGGGGCCGGAGACGGGTGTTCGCGACCGCGCGTCGTACGTGCTGGAGCAGGGCGACATCCGCTTCGTCGTCACGAGCGCGCTGCGCGAGGAGCACGAGATCACGAAGCACGTCTCGCGCCACGGCGACGGCGTCAAGGACATCGCACTCACCGTTCCCGACGCGACCGAGGCGTACCGGCAGGCGGTCCAGCGCGGCGCACGCGGCGTCGTCGAGCCGTACCGCGTCGAGGACGACTTCGGCTCGCTCGAGCTCTCGGCGATCTCAACCTACGGCGAGACGATCCACACGTTCGTGAACCGCGCCGACTACGCGGGTCCGTTCAAGCCCGGCTTCACACCGGTGTCGCCGACCGGCGCTGTCGCGGGTGTCGGTCTCGAGAACATCGACCACATCGTCGGCAACGTCGAGCTCGGCCGGATGAACCACTGGGTCGAGTTCTACGAGAACGTGTTCGGGATGACGGAGATGATCCACTTCTCCGACGAGGACATCTCGACCGAGTACTCGGCGCTGATGTCCAAGGTGATGGCGGACGGCGAGGGGAAGATCAAGTTCCCGATCAACGAGCCGGCCGAGGGCAAGCGCAAGAGCCAGATCGAGGAGTACATCGAGTTCTACGGCGGCGCCGGAGCGCAGCACATAGCGACTCGCATCGAGCGACATCGTGGGGACTGTCGAGGCGCTGAAGGAGCGCGGGATGATCTTCCTCAACACTCCCGACGCGTACTACGACGACGTGCCCGACCGCGTCGGCGAGATCGACGAGGACTACGCCGTGCTGCGCGAGCACCAGATCCTCGCGGACCGCGACGACGACGGCTACCTGCTCCAGATCTTCACGAAGACGGCGCAGGACCGGCCGACGGTGTTCTTCGAGGTGATCGAGCGCCACGGCGCGCGCGGCTTCGGCGACGGGAACTTCAAGGCGCTGTTCGAGGCGATCGAGCGCGAGCAGGCGCTCCGCGGCAACCTCTAGCGCCGCCGCTCTGCGTACGCTTCGGCGGTGACTCCGCAGCGCAGGACGGCGCTCTTCTCGGTGCTCGCCGCGGCGGCGCTGATCGGGCTCAAGCTCGGCACCGGCCTCGCGACCGGCAGCCTCGGTCTGCTCTCGGAGGCGCTGCACTCCGGGATCGACCTGATTGCGGCGCTCCTGACGTTCTTTGCGGTCGGCGTCGCGGGGCGGCCCGCGGATCCGGGACACCAGTACGGGCACGGGAAGGCCGAGCATCTCGCGGCGCTCGCGGAGGGCGCGATCCTCGTGCTCGCCAGCGTCGCGATCGTCTGGCGCGCGATCGTCCGGCTCACCGGCTCCGGCGGCGAGGTGCATCCGCAGTGGTACGCGATCGCGGTGATCGGCGTCGTGATCGCGATCGACATCTCGCGGACGGTCGCGTCGTCGCGTGCGGCGCGCCGGTACGGCAGCGTCGCGCTCTCGTCGAACGCGCTCCACTTCGCGAGCGATCTCGCGGGCTCGGTCGCGGTGCTCGTCGGCCTGCTGCTCGTCCGCGCCGGGTACGCGGACGCCGACTCGATCGCGGCGATGTTCGTAGCGGCGATCGTGCTGTTGGCGGCGGTTCAGGCTGATGCGGCGCAACGTCGACGTGCTGATGGACCGCGTTCCCGCGAGCGAGGATGCGACGGCGCGGCGCGCAATTGCGGCGATCGATCCGCCGGTCGAGCTGCGCCGGCTGCGGATGCGCCAGGCCGCGGGCCGGTACTTTGCCGACGTCGTGATCGGAGTCTCTCCCGAGCAGGCGGTCGGCCAGGGCCACGCGGCGGCTGACGAAGTCGAGCGCGCGGTGCAGGCCGCGCTGCCGGAGGCGGACGTCGTCGTCCACGTCGAGCCGCGCGGCGACGAGCAGGCGGTGCGCGACCGTGCGCACGCGGCTGCGCTCGCCGTCCCGCGCGTGCGCGAGGTGCACAACGTCAGCGTCGTCGCCGTCGACGCGGGGCTCGAGCTCTCGCTCCACCTGAAGCTCCCCGGCGACATGCCGCTGGAGGACGCGCACGCGATTGCGGAGCAGGTCGAGCGCGCGATCCTTATCGCCGCGCCCGAGGTCTCGTCGGTGCAGACGCATCTCGAGCCGCTGGCCGAGGAGAGCACCGGCACGCGGCCGGCCGACGCGGAGGTTGCGGGCGACACCGAGACCGTCGCGCGGATCGTGCGCCGCGAGACCGGCAGCGATCCGCTGGAACTCCGTTTCCTCCATACCGACGAGGGGCTCGTCGCGTATCTCACGCTGCGCGTCGAGGGCGGGACGCAGCTTTCCGTCGCACACGCCGAGGCGAGCCGGGTCGAAGAGCTGATCCGGCGCGAACGTCCCGAGATCTCCGACGTGATCGTGCACACCGAGCCGTGAAGCTCTGCATGTTCAGTCCGGCGGAGGACAATCTCGAGCGCGGCTGGCCCGGCCGCATCGAGGGCGATCGCGTAATCCAGCTCGCCGCGCAGACGCTGCAGTCGTACTTCACCGGCGGCGGCGACGCGCGCGAGCACGCGGAGTTCGCGCTCGCCGACGTCGTGCTGCGTGCGCCGGTGCTCCATCCGCCGTCAGTACGGATCTTCGACGGGGACGACTTCCGTTTCGCGAATCCCGCGGCGATCGTCGGCCCGGGAGACGTGGTGCATCTTCCGGGCGGCGAGGAGATCGTGCCGGTGTTTCGGCTCGCGGTCGTGATCGGCGAGGGCGGCGCGATCGGCGGCTGCACGCTGATGAACGACTGGCTCGCGCCGACGCTCTCCGGAGTAAAGGCGCACGATTTCGCAATCTCGCTCGGCCCCGTCGTGGTCACCGCCGACGAGCTCGACACGATGGAGCTCGAGGAGCTGGTCGCACACGCCGCGAGCAACACGAGGCTTCGTCCCGGCGACATCCTCGGAGGCGAAGGCTCGGTGCGCGACGCCGTCGGCGCCGGCGACATCGTCGAGTTCGAGCTCGAGCCGTTCGGCGTTCTCCGGAACACGATCGCTGCGTGACGCGCGTCGCCGTCGTCGGCGCCGGCGTGATGGGCTGCGCCGCCGCGTGGGCGCTGACGGAGCTCGGTGCCGACGTCACGGTGCTCGAGCAGTTCGAGCTCGAGCACACGCGCGGCTCGAGCCACGGGCGCACCCGAATCGTCCGCACCGCGTACCCCGAGGCCGCGTGGGTGCGGCTCGCGCGCGAGGCGATGGACGGCTGGCGCGAGCTCGAGGCGCAGTCCGGGCAGACGCTGCTCGGTCTCCACGGGCTCGTCGAGGTCTGTTCCGCGCCGGAGCTCACGTCGGCGGCCGCGCTCGACGCGTGCGGCGAGCCGTACCGCTTCCTCGACGAGGGCGAGGCGCGCGCGCTCGGCGTCGTCGTCCCGGGGCGATGGACCGCGTTGGAGCAGCCGGACGCCGGTGTCGTCCGCGCCGATCTCGCGCGGCGCGCATTCCTCGACGTCGCGGTCGCGCGCGGAGCGGGCGTCGAGACCGGCGTGCGCGTCGAGTCGACGGACGACGTGGACGCCGACGTCGTCGTGCTCGCCGCGGGTCCGTGGGTGACGCGGTTTTTCCCGGACGTGCCCGTGCGCGTGACCCGCGAGACGATCGCGTACTTCGCGCGCGGCGGTGCTCCGGCACCGTCGGTCGTCGAGCTGGACGAGGCTACGCGGGGTCACGCGATGTACGCGCTGCACGACCCGCTGCACGGGCTGAAGGTCGGCGCGCATCACGCCGGCACGGAGACCGACCCGGACGCGGACGGCGTTCCCGACGAGGCGCTCGTGGAGCGGATCGCCGCGTGGGTCGGCGAGCGCCTGCCGGACGTCGACCCCGAGCCCGTCGGCGCGGAGACCTGCATCTACACGAGCACCGCGGACGAGTCGTTCGTGCTCGAGCGTCGCGGCCGCGTCGTCGTCGGCTCCGCCTGCTCCGGCCACGGCTTCAAGTTCGCGCCGGCGGTCGGCCGGCGGCTTGCCGCGCTCGCGCTCGATGAATACGCATAGGTGCGATTCGCAGAGTTGCGTATCGATTGATGCGCTATACTGCGATTCGCAGATGTGCGAATAGATGCCCGCGACTCCGACGAATCCCTTCAACTTCGGCGATCTCGCCCTCGACGAGGGCTTTACCGACCGCGACGACGAGCTTCGGGAGCTCGAGGCCGACATCCTCAACGGTCAGAACGTCGTCGTCTTCGCGCCGCGTCGCTACGGGAAGACCTCGCTGGTCTGGCGCGCGACGCAGGAGCTCGTGCGCCGTGACCAGGTTCTCGTCGCGCAGGTCGATCTCATGCGCACGGCGACGAAAGAGCAATTCGCCGCGAAGCTCGCGCAGGCGCTCTACGAGCAGCTGTCGACGCCGCTCGAGCGCGTCCGCGAGCGCGCGGTCGACATCTTCCGCGGCCTGCGCGTCGCGGCCGGTGATGACCGTCGACCCGAACACCGGCTCGCTCGGCTTCAGCTTCGCGGCGGGCCACTCGCAGGAGGACGTGAACGCGACGCTCGAGCGGCTGTTCGAACTCCCGGCTGAGCTCGGCCGCGGAGCGAAAGCGCCGCGTCGCGCTCGTCTTCGACGAGTTCCAGCAGGTGCTCGGGATCGACCCCGGGCTGCCGGCGCTGATGCGGGCGGTCTTCCAGTCGCAGCCTGACGTGGCGCATGTCTACCTCGGCAGCAGGCGGACGCTGATGGAGGAGCTGTTCACGAACGCGAACGAGCCGTTCTGGAGGAGTGCGAAGCACGATCGAGCTCGGCCCGATCCCGCTCGACGCGTTCTCGGCGTTCATCACGCGAGCGTTTCGAGACCACCGGGAAGAAGGCGCCGCCCGACGATCGTGGCGGCGGTGCTCGAGATCACGCGCGGGCATCCGTACGGAACGCAGGAGCTCTGTTACGCCCTGTGGGAGGAGACTCCGGCGCGGCGGAGCGCAACCGCGGCAGGGCTCGACGCCGCGCTCGCGCGCGTGCTCCGATCCGAGAACGCGTACTTCACGCATGTGTGGGACGGCGCGCCGAGGGCGCAGCGGCGTCGTCCTCCAGGCGCTCGCGGTCGATCCGCCGACCGCCGCGACGAGCGACGAGTACCGCAGGCGACATGGTCTGCCGGCCCCGTCGAGCGTGCAACGCGCGCTCGACGCGCTCGTCTCGGACGAGCTCGTCGCCCGCGACGACCCCGGCACGTACCGGATCGTGGAGCCGTTCCTCGCGGAGTGGATCCTCCGGTTCGGTGCGTGACGGCAGGCCGGAGTAACCTTCCGCCATGCCGTTCTACCAGCGCCTCGGCGAGGTTCCCCGCAAGCGCCACGTGCAGTTCCGCGAGAACGGAGACCTCCTCACCGAGGAGGTGATGGGGCTCGAAGGGTTCACCGGCAACGAGTCGATCCTGTACCACCTCTTCTCGCCGTGCCGCGTGATGGAGCTCGGCGACTTCGAGCCGATCGTGCGCGAGGAGTGGGTGCCGGAGCACCACGCGCACCGGCACCTGAAGACGTACGACGCGACCGAGCCGTCCGGCGACGAGATCAGCGGCCGCCGCACGTTGATGTGGAACAACGACGTCGAGATCTCGCTCTGCCGTCCCGCCGAGTCGATGGACTACTACTTCCGCAACGGCGAGGGCGACGAGGTCGTGTTCGTGCACGAGGGTTGCGGCACACTCGAGACGATCTTCGGCGACGTGCCGTACTGCGACGGCGACTATGTCGTCATCCCGCGCGGCACGACGTACCGCTTCCGCCCGGACGGCCCGCAGCGGCATCTCGTGTTCGAGACGCCGGGGCTGATCGAGATCCCGCGCCGCTACCGCAACGCGTACGGGCAGATCCTCGAGGGAGCGCCGTACTACCACCGCGACATCCATCCGCCGACGGAGCTGCGCACGGTGCGCGAGCAGGGCGAGTTCGCGGTGAAGGTGCGCGTGCGCGACGGCTACCAGACGTACGTCGTCGACTTCCACCCGTTCGACGTCGTCGGCTGGGACGGCTACCTCTATCCGTGGACGTTCTCGATCCACGACTTCGAGCCGATCACCGGACGGATCCACCAGCCGCCGCCGTCGCACCAGACCTTCGCCGGCCCGAACTTCGTCATCTGCTCGTTCTGCCCGCGCAAGCTCGACTTCGACCCGCTGGCGGTGCCGATTCCGTACCACCACTCGAATCTGCAGTCGGAGGAGATGATCTATTACGTCTCCGGCACCTTCGGCTCGCGGAAGGGCGTCGAGGTCGGCTCGATCACGCTGCATCCGTCGGGCCTGCCGCACGGGCCGCAGCCGGGGCTCGCCGAGGCGTCGATCGGGATGCACGAGACGACCGAGCTGGCGGTGATGTGCGACACGTTCAACCCGCTGCGGCTGTCGACCTTCGCGCGCGATCTCGACGACGGCCGCTACATGCTGTCGTGGTACCAGAACGCGCAGGACGGCGACACCGGCGGCGACGACGCCACCGGCGCCGGGCTCACGTCCCACCTGTAGCGCCGTAACCCTTCCGGGGCATCTTCGCGCGGGTTTACGTCGCGGTTACGTTCGCCTGCCGCCGGGCTTACGGAGTGGAACCAGGGTGCGCGAGTCCACTCCGACCAGAGGAGCACTACCGATGGTGAAGAGGCTGTTCATTCTTTCGATCGTCGTTCTCGCACTCGCGGCCGTTCCGGTTGCGTTCGGCGACGACGGCAACCCGGCCCCCGGCACGACGACCGGCACGACGCCGGCGCCGACCCAGACGCAGGGCCAGCGCGGCGACAACGTGAAGCAGCGGCTCGAGAAGATCCGCGACCGCGTGCAGAAGGTCGAGACGCGGTTTGCGAAGCGGTGCGGTGCGAGCGCGAACGGCGCTCCGCAGCGGTGCGTCGACTTCGCGAACAACGTCCTGAAGAAGCTGCAGGCGGTCGACGCGCGGATCCAGACCCAGCTCACGAAGCTGCAGGCCTGCACCTCCACGAGCACCGACCGCTACTGCAAGAACGCGGACAAGAAGATCGCAGTCCTGCAGCAGCTCGACCAGCGCGTCCAGGCACTGGAGCAGAAGGTGCAGGCGTGGCTGAACGGCACGTCGAGCTCCAGCAGCAGCACGAGCGACTCGGGCCTCGACCAGGCGGCGGCGGGCCTCGGCCAGCTGACCCAGCAGGTCGGCGGCACGACTCCGTAGGACGGTTCGATCTGCGGCGGCGGGCCGGCGCGCGGCCCGCCGCTAGCGTTTCCCGTGTGCCGTTCCTCGCGCTCCCGCAGCCGTTCGACTTCGAGCTGACGACGGAGCGCTTTCGCGCGTTCGGGGTCGACCTCGCGAACCTCTGGCACGACGATGCGCTGTATCGCGCGGTCGGCGGGCGCGAGGTGCGGATCGCGGCGGCGGTGGGGGGCGTCGACGTCGAGCCGCTCGACGCGGAGACGGAGCCGGTCGTCGCGCGGCTGCTCGGGCTGCCGTTCGATCTCGACGCGTTCGCCGCGTGGGCGGCCGGCGACGAGGTGCTGGCGGAGGTCGTGCCGCGGCTCGCCGGGTTCCGGCCGTCGCTCGGGCCGGATCCGTTCGAGTCGCTGGTCGGAACGGTGATCTCGCAGCAGGTGTCGCTCCAGTCGGCACGCGCGATCCGGAATCGGCTCGTCGAGCAGTTCGGCGTCCGCGTCGGCCGCGCGTGGGCGTTCCCGTCGCGGGAGCGGATCGCGTCGACGGACGACGCCGGGCTGCTCGCGTGCGGCTTCTCGCGCGCGAAGGCGGCGTACGTGCTCGGGATCGCGCGGTCGGATCTCGACTTCGCGGCGCTCGCCGCGCTGCCGGACGACGAGGTGAAGGCGCGGCTGACGGCGCTCCGCGGGGTCGGCGAATGGACCGCCGACTGGTACCTCGCCCGGCACCTCGCCCGCCCGCACGCGTGGCCGTGGGGTGACCTTGTCCTGCGCAAGGCGGTCGCCGCGCTCTATGGTGGCATCGACGCGCGCGAGGCTCGCGAGCGTTTCCACCCCCACGAGAACCTCAGCGCCCACTACCTCCTTCTCGCCCAGCGCACACCGTGATCCGCCAGGCCACAGCCGACGACCTGCCGCTCGTTCGCGAGCTCTGGCTCGCATTCGAGGCGGAGATCCCGGACGCGGAGTGGCGCGACTCCGACAGCGACGAGGACGTCGCGGCGCTCGACCAGGCGGTGCGCGACGATGTCGTCCTGCTCGCCGACGACGTCGGCCTTGCCGTCGCGTCGCGGAAGGGCGCGCGGCTCGGGTTCCTCGACATCGTCTACGTCCGGCCGGAAGCGCGCGGGCAGGGGATCGCGTCGGAGCTCGTGCGCGCGGTTGCGTCGCGGCTGCGCGAGCTCGGCCTCGACACGCTCGAGCTCGAGGTGCTCGCGTCGAACGCGGAGGCGCAGCGCGTCTACGCGCGCTGGGGCTTCTCGGCGGTCGAGCTCACGCTGGCCGTGCCGCTCGACGCGCTCGAGACGCGGCTCGCAGCGCCGACCGGGCCGACGTTCGGCTCCGTCCACGTTCAGACAGACGACGCCGGCGCCGTCGAAACGGCGGTGCGCAAGGTGCTGCCGCGGCTCGGCCAGACCGTCGGAACATCCGTCACCGGGCCGCGCAACGGCTGGGTCGCCGTCCACGACGAGTTGTGCGACCGAGATCCCCAGCTCGTGCGGCGACTCGCGAAGGAGGTGTCGTACGACCTGCCGGCGGTCGTGCTCGCGATCGGCGTCGAGCTCGGCGCGCTCGTCTGGTACACGCTCTACGACCGCGGCGGCGACGTCGACCAGTACGCGTCGGTGCCCGAGTTCCACGGCGAGCTGCCGCCCGGTGATGTGATCGCGCTCGGTTCGAACCCGACGGTCGTCGCGCGACTCACCGGCGCCGACGCGAACGACGTTCGCACGATCGCGCGCACGGCTGCGTCGCCCGCGGATCTGCCGCCCGCGCTCGAGCTCGTCGGCGCGATCGCGTCGGTGATGGGCGTCGAGGACGCCGACCACGGCTGGAGCGCCTAGTGGCGCCGCTGACGCTCTACGACGCCGCGCGTTGTCCGTACTGCGCGCGCGTCCGCATCGTCCTCGCGGAGAAGGACATCGAGTACGAGACGGTCCAGATCGATCTCTCCGACCGTCCCGCATGGCTGTACGAGAAGAACCCGAGCGGGCGCGTGCCGGTGATCGAGGAGGACGGCTGGATCCTCCCGGAGTCCGCGGTGATCATGGAGTACCTCGAGGAGCGGTATCCGGAACCGGCGCTGCTCGCCGCGGATCCCGCCGACCGCGCGCTCGCGCGGCTGCGGATCCTCCGCATGGACGAGCTGACGTCGCCGTATTACGCGTTGCGGCGCGGCGACGAGGAAGCGCGCCCGCGGCTCGAGCGGCAGCTGCTGCAGCTCGACTCGATGCTTGCGGCTGGCGCCGTGGCTCGGCGGGCGCGAGTACGGGCTCGCGGACATCGCGTACGTCCCGTGGATCCTGCGCATGCGCGACACGCTCGGCGTCGCGTTCGATCCGTTTCCGGCGGTCGAGGACTGGGTCGCGCGGCTCGAGGCGCGGCCGGCGATCGCTGCGGAGTCCGCCGTCGTCGCGGCGCTGTGAGCGATCTTCCGCGCGTCGTCGATGCGGCGTGGCTCGCCGCGCATCTCGGCGAGGACGATCTCGTCGTCGGCGACGTGCGCGGGCCGAACGCGCACATGCGCGGGCACATTCCGGGCTCGCGCCCGCTCGTGCTCGGGTCGCCGTCGCCGAGCGTCGACGCTGCTGCTGCGCAGGAGATCGCGAAGGAGGTTGCGCTGCGTCTGCGCCGTCACGGGATCACCGGCGAGGAGCGGCTCGTGCTCGTCGACCGCGGCGACGCCGTCGGCGCGATGCCCGCGGCGCAGATGGCCGAGCTTGCCGGGCATCCGCGCGTCGCGGTTCTCCTCGGCGGCATCGCCGGCTGGCCCGGCGAGCTCGCGACGGGCGCGGTCGAGCTCGAGCCGGTGCGCGAGGCGTCGCTCGTACCGAACCTCCGCGCGCTGCCGACGCGCGACGAGCTGGCGTCGCGTCTCGACGATCCGTCGCTGACGCTGCTCGACGTCCGCCGGCCGGAGGAGTACGCGGGCAAGGAGCGGCTATCCGTGCGACCCGCGTCAGGGCCACATTCCCGGTGCGAAGCTGGTCGAGGTCGGCGAGCTCTTCGCCGGTCCCGGCATGCCCGCGGCGCCGGAGCGGATCCGCGAGCTCGTCGGGCTTCCCGAGGGTGCCGAGGTGGTCGCGTACTGCCACTCCGGCTCGCGCTCCGCGCTCGCGACGCTCGCGCTGCGCTACGCGGGCTACGACGCGCGCAACTATGCCGGCTCGTGGCACGAGTGGTCGCGCCACGACGAGCTTCCGCTCGAGCGCTAACGGACGCTGCGCTCCTTAACGGGGTCAGACCCTGTTAAGAGCACCGTCACGGTCGCAGCGGTCTGACCGGCACCCGCTGAGGCTCGCGGCCGTCTTAACGGGGACAGTCACTGTTAAGGGTTAGGACAGGGCCAGCAGGGCCACGCCGCCGGCGACGACGGCCGCGCCGGCGAGTCGCCAGCCGGTGACGCGCTCGTGGAGGAAGATCGCGGCGAAGGCCGCAGCGAAGACGACGCTCGTCTCGCGCACGGCGGCGACTCCCGGCGCGGCGGTGAGGCGCAGCGCGAACAGGAACAGGCAGTAGGCGACGAACGAGCCGGCGCCCGCGGCGGCGGTCGTCCACGTCAGCTCCGCACGCAGCGGCGACACGCCGCGGCGGACGAGCACCGTCCCGCACAGCGCGACCGCGACCGCAGCGGTCGTCAGCTCGAGATACGGGATCGGAGTCGCGTGATGCAGTCCCTGCTTGTCGATGAGCGTGTACGCCGCGATCGTGCAGCCGATCGCCAGCGCGATCGGAAGCCCTCCCGTGCCGCGCCGCACGCCGCGCACGAGCAGTACGCCTCCCGCGACGGCGAGCACTCCGATCGCCTCGCCGGTCGACACATGCGTCCCGAGCACGACGGCGCTCCCGATCAACACGAGCACCGGCGCGGAGCCGCGCGCGACCGGGTACACGACCGACAGCTCGCGCCGCTTGTACGCGGCGACGAGCAACGCGAAGTACGCGGTCTCGAACACGGCCGACGCCGCGATGAACGGCACCGCGCTCCACTGCACGGACCACGTCGCGGCGGCGACCGGTGCGAAGATGAGCACCGCGAGGGCCAGTGCCGTCGCGGTTCGCGCCTCGACGTCGTCGGAGCCGTGGAGGAGAACGTTCCAGCCGGCGTGCAGGACGGCGGCGGCGAGCGCGAGAGCGAGCGCGTCGAGCGGCAACTACGCGGCGCGCGCGAGCACGACTTCGGCGGCGGAGAGAAACGCGCCGCAGAGCGAGCGGCCGAGCTCGTTCCAGCGGCCGATCCGCGGCGGCGTGTCCGCACGGAACCGCTCAGGGTCCGGCGCCGGATCGGACTTGTCGCCGAGCCAGCCCTCGAGCTGCACGCTCGTCACCTCCGGATGGAACTGCACGCCCCAGCACGCGTCGCCGAGGCGGAACGCCTGCGTGCACGCCGGGCTCCGCGCCAGCTCGACCGCGCCCGCCGGAAGCGCGTACGTGTAGTAGTGCCACTGCAGCGCGTCGAACGAGCGCGGCAGCGCAGCCGAGCACCGGATCGGCCGCGCCCGCGTCCGTGAGCTCGACGCCGTACCAGCCGATCTCCGGCTCCTTCGCCCGCCCGACCCACGCACCGGACGCGCGCGCGAGCAGCTGCACGCCGAGGCAGATCCCGAGCGTCGGCACACCGCGCTCGAGCAGTCCCGCGAGCCACGCCGTCTCCTCGGCCAGCCACGGATGCGACTCGTCCTCGTCGGCGTGCATCGCACCGCCGAAGACGAGCACCGCGTCGTACGAGTCGAGCGGCCGCGGCGGCGGCGTCCCCAGCAGGAAGCTCCACTCGTCGAGCACGTGGCCCTTCTCGGCGACGACCGGCGCGAACAGCTCCGCCCGCGCCTCCGGGCCGTGGATCACGGAGAGGACGTGCACGGACGGACTTTAGGCGATCCGGTTGACGTCGAGCAGCCGGCGCAGCTGCTGCGCATTTGCCGCCGCCTGCGAGATCCGGCCGAGCGGATTTTCCGGATCCTCGGCCGAGCTGTTGTTGTTGAAGAACGCGAACGTTCGCTCCGACTGCGCGGCGAGCTCGCGCAGCGGCTCGACCCATTCCGCCGAGCTCGTCGTCGCTGTAGAGATAGTCGAACCGCTCGGCCGCGCTGCCGCCGCGCTTGTTCCACGTCGCGAGATTCCGACCGTGGAAGCGGACGTACGCCGTCGCCGACGTGACCGCGGGGATCGTCGGCACGAGGTTCTTCGCCGTGTCGGAGCGCGGCGCGTCGACGGTGACGTACGACGCGCCGATCCGCTCGAGGAACGCGAGCGACTCCGCGCGGTTCTCGTCGTCGAGCCACGAGCGGTGACGGAACTCGACGAGCATCTCGTCGCTGCCGAGCTGCGCGCGCGCCCACTCGAGATAGTCGAGCGACGCCTCCTTGAAGACGACGTAGGACGGGAGCTGGAACAGGATCCCGCCGAGCTTGCCTTCGCGCCGCAGCGGCTCGAGCGCCTCGAGGAAGCGGCGGAAGATCTCGCCGCGCAACTCGCGCGGCGGCCGGTCGACACGTCCGCGCTCGTCGATCGGCATCGCGTCGCGGAGATCCTCCGGGATCGTCTCCGCCTTCACCGGATGCCGCGTCATCAACCCGAACGCCTTGACGTGCATCGTGAAGCCGGGCGGCGTCCGATCGGCCCAGCCCTCGACCGCGGACTCCGCGGGCAGCCGGTAGTACGTCGAGTCGACCTCCACCGTGTCGAAGTGCTCGGCGTACCACGCGAGCCGTTCCTTCGCCGGCAGCTTCGGCGGATAGAAGTACTTCGAGAGAGCCTCGTCGGCCCAGGAGCACGTCCCGATGCGGATCGGCGGGGTCAGGCGCTTGACGTTAGCGCCCGACCCCGCCTCCGCGCGCTGCTACGGCTTGAACTTCGCGACGGGGCTGGAGACCGAGAACGCGCCGACGGTCGCGCCTGCGCATCCGCCCGGCGCGAACGCGGCCGGAAGCGGCTGCACGCACGCCGGGGCCGCGGTCTCGCCCGCGGAGGACATCGCCTTGAAGAACGTGAGCTTCTTGCCGGCGACCTTGCCGGTCTTCGCCCACGCGCCCGACGTGCCCGTCTTCGTGGTGCCGGCGGCGATCAGCCGTGACGACGTCGAGCCGCGCAGCAGCACGACCGTCGCGTTGGAGACCGCCTGGCCGCCCTGGGAGAGCCTGCCGGCCGCGGCGTAGCCGCCCTTCGTCTTCGTCTTCTTGACCTTCAGCGAGAGCGACGGCGTGCCGACGATCGACTGGGCCTCGAACGTCCCTGCGGCGTTCGGCGTGCCCTGGCCGGGGTTGTACGGCGTGAACAGGTTGTGCCAGACGGAGACCGCACCGCTCGGCGCCGTGAAGATGTTCGTCACGGTGAACTTCGCGTCGAGGAGCTGCGCGCCCTCGAACGCGCGGCCCGGCGAGCCGACGGGCGTGTCCCACGGCGGCAGGCAGATGCGCATCTGGTACGCGCCGAGCGCCGTCGCCGCACCGCTCGTCGGGTCGAGGTAGACCGGCAGGACGAGGGTCTGGCCCGCGACGCTGAGGTTCAGGTTCCAGATCGCGGCGTGCGTGCCGGGCGAGCAGACGTCGCCCGCCGCGGTCGTCGGGCTCGTGACCGTCACCGGGCCGCTCAGCGGCAGCGTCAGGCCGACGTCGTGGCCGTTCGCCTGCGCATCGACGTTGCCGATGTTCGCGCCGGACGCGGCGGAGAAGTTCGCGGTGTAGCCCGCCGGGACGAAGAAGTTGATCGCGGCGATCGGATCCGTCGTCTGCGGAACGCTGACGTGGATCGTCGTCGACGTGCCGGCGACGGTAATGCCGACCGACGCGGAGTTGGCGGCGGCTGCGGCCGTTGCGGCGACGAGCGTCGCGGCCGCGACAGCGGCGACGAGCGCCGCGCGGAGGAGTCTGTTCATCTGCGGCTTTCCTTTCCTTTCGCTCTGCATCTGTCAGCTCGTCGTGATCGGCTTGCCGAGCACGTGCCAGTAGCCCTGGAAGCGGACGAGGTAGGTCTTCCGGATCGGAAAATAGTTGGAGGGCGAAGTCGAGAGCGGGATCCCCGGCAGCAGGAACGGGTTGATCTCCTTCATGTTTCGTCGCCGCCGCGAGCAGGCTCGCGCGCGTCGGGTTCTTGCCCGCATGCTTCAGCGCGTCGACCATCGCGTACGCGGCCATCATCCCGTAGCAGGTGGGCGACGGCGTTCGGATCCTCGCTCGGCAGGTACTTCTTCATGATCGCCTTGTAGAGCTTCACGCCGACGGCGCTCTGCTGCGTCGGGTTCGTCGGATCGTGGAGGAACGCCGTCGACGTCGCGCCGATGCCGACGGTCTTCCCCGCGGAGAGCTGGACGATCTGCATCACGGCGGGGTCGATCGACACCGACGTGACGTACTCCGTCGGGTTCCAGCCGAGTCGCGACGCCGGAGACGAACGCCTGGATCGCCTGCGCCGGCAGCGCGAAGATCACGAACGTGTCGGCGCCTGCGGCCTTCAGCTGCTGCACCTGCGACGCGACGGTCACGTCGGAGACGACGTAGCTCGCCGTCGAAACGATCTGGCCGGCGTGCGAGCCGAGCCCGCGCTTCAGCCCGGCGAGCAGCTCCTTGCCGTACTCGTCGTTCTCGTAGAGGACGCCGATCTTCGCGTTCGGATGCGTCGCGATCACGCGGCCGTAGACGGCGCCTTCGCCCTCGAAGCTCGGCAGCAGCCCCATCGTCCACGGCGTCTTCGCGTGGTTGTTGCCGATCGCCGTCGCGCCGCTGCCGACGAACAGCTGCGGCACCTTCTGCTGGTTGAGATAGCTGCTGACCGCGACCGCCTGCTCCGTGCCGATCGAGTTGAAGATCGCGAACACGTGATCCTGCTCGACGAGCTTCTGCGTCTGCGACACCGTCTGCGTCGGGTCGTACTGGTCGTCCTCGATCTGGTAGACGATCTTGCGCCCGTAGACGCCGCCGTGCGCGTTCACGTACGCGAAGTACGCCTGCGCGCCGGTCAGCACCGGCTTGTACGCGGACTCGGCGCCGGTGAGCGGCCCGGTGCCGCCGAGGAGGATCTGGTTCGCGGTCACGCCGGGGACGGCCGCGCGTCCGGCGCTCGACGCGGGAACGGCGGCGAGCGCGGCGACGACGGCCGCGGCCGCGAGCACGCGGATCACCGCGACACCGCCTTCGTCAGCATCGACACCTTCAGCGTCTCGCGTCCGATCGTGATCGACGCGCCCGCGGGGACGTCGTCGAGGTAGAGCGCGTTCGCGCTGTTCTGCACCGTCGACGTCGCGCCGAGCGTGACGACGAGCCGCTTGCCGGCCGGGACGAGGACGCTCTCGTTCATCAGCTTGATCGTCGCGACGCCGTTCGCGCCGCTGATCTTCGTGCCGCCCGCGCTGATCGGCGTGTTGTTCCCGGCGACGGTGAGCACCGCGACGAGGCGGTCCCAGTTCTTCGCGCCGGAGTAGCGGACGGTGACGGTCGAGTCGCCGAACGTCTCGTGTGGGCCGCCGGTAAGCCGCGCGCCGCGAACGACCTTGCCGCCCGGGCTGCGCATCGTCGTCGTGCCCGGAAGCGCGACGCTCGCGAACTTCGTCGGCGGCAGTCCCGGGAAGCTCGTCGTCGCGCCGTCCCACGGATCGTGCGCGAGCTCGACCGGCGGCTTCTTGTCGATGCCGTTCTGCGTCCCCTTGAGGTAGCGGTCGAACCACGAGACGGCCTCGCCGAAGTACGTCGGCTGCTCCGCGGCGGGGTTCGCCGCGGGCGGATGGCCGAGGTCGCCGACGTACAGCCGCTTCGGGCCCTTCAGCAGCTTGAACGCAGCCTCCGCCTGGTCGATGTCGAAGAGGAAGTCGTGGCGGCCCTGGATCAGCAGCGTCGGCACCGTCAGCGACGACAGATGGTTCAGCGGCGAGCGCGGCGCGGAGAGTGCCGCCACGACTCCGAGGTTCGTGCTCGACGTCAGCGACGGAACGGCCGCGAGCAGCGCCGGATCCCAGCGCGACGACGGCACGTCCAGCGAGAGCTGCACGACGAGCCCCGACTTCGACAGACCCTGCGGCGCCAGCGCCGTCAGCACGTTCGTCCACGTGATCGTCGGGACGATCGCCTTGAACGGAACTCCCGCGACCGCCGCGTTCCAGACCGCGCCGCCGCCGAGCGAGATCCCGAACGCGCCGACCTGCGTATCCGACACCTCGGGCCGTGCGGTGAGCCAGTTGAAGAGCATCTGCGTGTCGGCGACGTCGGTCGGGCCGTCGAGGCCGAAGAGGCCGCCGGACGTTCCGTGCCCGCGCGCGTCGCACATGAGCGAGGCGTAGCCGGCGGGCGCGAGGAACGCGGTCGCGAACGGCTCCATGTCCTGATGCTTGCCGCCGAGGCCGTGGAACAGCATCACCGCGGGCCAGCCGCCGGTGGGCGGCGTCCCGTCGGGCTCGACGAGCGCACAGGAGAGCGGCGTCCCGTCCGTGGCCGTGATCGTCAGCTCCTGCGGCGTGGCGGCGTGCGCCGAGCCACCGAGGAGGAGCGCCGCAGCGAGCGACGCGAGGAGGACGAGTGCCCGACCCACAGCCGCGCACAGGGTAGCCCCTTTTACACTCCTCCCATGGATATCCGTCCTGTGGGCCTTTTCGACTCCGGCGTCGGCGGGCTGACCGTCCTCCACGAGTGCCTCGTCACGCTTCCGCACGAGGACTTCGTGTACCTCGGCGACCATGCGCGGCTGCCGTACGGGCCGCGGCCGCTCGGCGAGGTGCGCCGCTTCGCGCAGGAGATCGGCGCGTTCCTCGAGCGGCAGGACGTGAAGCTGATCGTCGTTGCGTGCAACACCGCGACGTCGGCCGCGCTGCCGCAGCTGCAGGCCGAGCTCGCGGTCCCCGTCGTCGGCGTGATCACACCCGAGGCGCACGCCGCGGTGCAGGCGACGCGCAACCGCCGCATCGGATTGCTCGCGACGCAAGGGAACGGTCGACGCAGGCCGCTACGCGGAGCTGGTCAGCGCGCTCGACGCCGGCGTCGAGCTGACGGCGGTTCCGTGCGCGCGCCTCGTGCCGCTGATCGAGAGCGACGACCCGTACGGCGCGGAGACGGAGGAAGGCGGTGCGCGCGTACGCCGCTCCGCTGCAGGAGGCCGGCGTCGACACGGTGATCCTCGGCTGCACGCATTACCCGCTGATCCGCCCGGTGTTCCAGCGCGTGTTCGGTCGCGACGTGACGCTCGTGTTCTCCGCGGAGGAAACGGCACGCGAGGTCGCGGAGACGCTCGCACGCAAGGAGATCGAGAGCGGCGCCGCGCGTCCCGGCACGTCGCGGTTCCTCACAACCGGCGACCCCGACGCGTTCCGCGAGATGGGCCGCCGCTTCCTCCAGTTCCCGATCGGCGAGGTCGAGCACGTGACGGTCGCGAGCCTCGAGCGGGCCGTCGCATGAGCCGGGCTGAGAATCGCCGTCCCGACGCGCTTCGTCCGCTGACGTTCGAGACGGACTTCCTCGAGAACCCGCACGGGTCGGCGGTGATCTCCGTCGGGAAGACGAAGGTGCTGTGCACGGCGATGATCCAGGAGGACGTCCCGCGCTGGCTCCGCAACCAGGGCCGCGGCTGGATGACCGCGGAGTACTCGCTGCTGCCCGCGTCGACCGGCGACCGCGTCGAGCGCGAGGCCGCGCGCGGCAAGTTGCAGGGCCGCACGGTCGAGATTCAACGGCTGATCGGCCGCGCGCTGCGCGCCGTCGTCGACTTCCGCGCGCTCGGCGAGCGCACGATGTGGCTCGACTGCGACGTCCTCCAGGCCGACGGCGGCACGCGCTGCGCGGCGATCTCCGGCGCGTACGTCGCGGCACGGCGCGCGCTCGACAGCTTCGGGCTCTCGAAGGCGTTCACCGATTCGGTCGCCGCGGTGTCGGTCGGCGTCGTCGGCGGCGTGCCGCTCCTCGACCTCGACTACGAGGAGGACTCGAGCGCGGACACCGACATGAACGTCGTGATGACGGGCGACGGCCGGCTGATCGAGGTGCAGGCGACGGCGGAGAAGGATCCGTTCACGCGCGCCACGCTCGACGAGCTGCTCGCGCTCGCGGAGGCCGGGATCGCCGAGATCGCGAATCGCCAAGCGGAGGCCGTTGCCCTCCCGCTCCCGTAGGGCCGTCCTCGCGTCGCGCAACGCGCACAAGGCGCGCGAGCTCGAGGCACTGCTTCCCGGTTGGACGATCGAGCCGCTCGACGCCGACGGTTGGCCGCCGGAGGACGGCGCGACGTACGCCGACAACGCCCGCGGCAAGGCCGAGTTCGGCCGCGCGCACGCGGACGCCGGCGCGTGGACGATCGGCGAGGACTCCGGCATCGAGGTCGACGCGCTCGGCGGCCGTCCCGGGATCGAGTCCGCGCGCTACGCGCCGGAAGGCGCGCCCGCGATCGCGAAGCTGCTCGGCGAGCTCGACGGTGTCGACGCCGACGCGCGCGGCGCGCGCTACGTGTCGGAGCTCGTCGCGCTGTCGCCCGACGGCGACGAGGCGCGCGGCAGTGGAACGCTCGCGGGCCGGATCGCGGACGCGCCGCGTGGCGCCGAGGGCTTCGGCTACGACCCGGTCTTCGTCCCCGACGGCGAGACGCGGACGGTCGCGGAGCTCGGCGACGACTGGAAGAACGAGAACTCGCATCGCGCCCGCGCGGCGCGCGCGCTGCTCGCGGCACTCGCCGCGGCGGGCGCGGCGCTGCTCCTGGCGGGCTGCGGCGGCAACGACAACGAGCAGCGCGCGGTCCTCGCGTCGTTCTTCGCCGGCGGCAGGGCGTCGAGCCAGTTCGGCTCGCTGTTCCCGCACAAGCCCGGGAAGATCGCGTGCGTGATCCCGGTCGGCGGCCCCGCGGGCACGAAGCCGCTCGACGGCGCCTGCGCGACCGACGTCGCCCTGATCAAGCACGACCGCGCCGTCGTCACGCTCACCGAGACGTGGGAGCACAACGGGTTCGCGCACACCTGGTTCTTCTTCATTCGCCGGAATGGTCGGATCGAGTCGATCGTGCAGGAGGGAGCGCCCAGCACCGCAGGCGCAGCGCTAGGCAGCCGCTGCGCGCGCCACCAGTTGAGCTCGGCGCCGAGCACGATCATGTTCGCCATCACGTAGAGCCACAGCAGCAGGATCACCGGCCCGCCGAGCACGCGCAGCGTCACGTTCACGTCGGCGTAGCGGACGAACACCGGCAGGATCTGGAACGACGCCTCGAGCATGATCGCGGCGGCGGCCGCTCCGGGCAGCGCGTTCCGCAGCGTCATCTGCGTGTTCGGCAGCACCCGGTACGCGGCGAGCAGGAACAGGAAGACGCCGAACAGCGAGACGGTGATCGAGAGCACGTACGCCGACGCCTGGCTGCCGACGAAGCCCGGCGCGTACCGCTTCAGCACCTCGACGCCGAACGCGCCGACGACGAGACTCGCGAACAGCGTCACGAGCGACCCGACCATCACCGCCGCCGCGATTCCCTTGCCGTGCAGGAACGACCGGTTCGGTCGTCCGTAGACGATGTTGAACGCCGACTCGAGCGCGCTGAACAGCGACAGCGCCGCCCAGAGCAGTCCGACGCCGCCGATGATCCCGAGCGCCGTCGCGTTGTCCTGTACCTCGTGCACGAGCGAGACGATGCGGTCGAGCGAGCTGCCGGGGAACGCGTGGCCGAGCTCCTTGACGAGGAAGTCGGACGCGTCGGCGCGGTGCACGAGGCCGAGCAGCGCGAGCGCGAGGAACACGAGCGGCACGAACGAGAGCAGCGCGAAGTACGCGACCATCGCAGCGAGATGCGTGCCGCGATCGGCGAAGAACTTCTGAACGAGGGCTCGTTTGCGGATGTCCACGGGGCAGGAGTTTGTACCGTGTTAGCCTCCGGGCCGGATGGACGCCTCGCAGGCATTGGCCGATTTGACCGAGATCTCGTCCCAGATCGAGGCCGCCGTGCTCTTCGACGGGGACGGCGCGGTGCAGGGATCGACCCTCGCCGACGCCGCCGCCGCGGAGGAGCTCGTCCGGCTGGCCGGCGACCTGCTGACCGCCGCGGCGGCCTTCCGCAGCGGCGAGGCCGAGGTCACGCAGCTCGAGGCCTCGACCCAGGACGGCAGCATCTTCGTCGTCCGCGACGACGGCGCGCGGCGTCGTCGCCACGACCGCGCCCGATCCGACGGTGGGTCTCGTCTTCTACGACCTGAAGAGCTGCCTGCGCGGCTCGACCGAGGCCGAGAAGCCGAAGCCCGAAGCGCCGCCGCCCCGCCGCGAAGCCGAAGGAGCCGGGCGATGAAGCGTAAGGCGATCGTCCTCGCAGGCTTCGCCACCGGGCTCTTCGCCGGGCACGTTCTTCTACCGCCGCTCGTCGGCGCGGCACCGCGACCGGCTCGACATCTACTTCGGCGACGGGTCGATGGTCTCGTTCGTCGAGGGCTCGCCCGAGGCGGAGCGGCTGCTGCCGCTCGCGCGGCGGGCGCTGGCGGCCGCGCGCAGGTGAGCCTCGGACGATCCGCTCGCGCGCGCGCTCATCGAGCACGCGTACCTCGAGGGCGACTTCGTCCTTCGCTCCGGGAAGCGCTCCCGCTACTACCTCGACAAGTACCGCTTCGAGACGCGGCCCGACCTGCTCCGCCCGCTCGGCGAGCGGATCGCGGCGGCCGTGGCGGAGCACGCGCCCGACGCGACCCGGCTCGCCGGCCCGGCGCTCGGTGCGGTCGCGCTCGCGGCCGCGGCGTCGCTGGCGTCCGGGCTTCCGTTCATCATCGTCCGCGATGCGGCGAAGGAATACGGCACCGCGAATCGCCTGGAGGGCGTGTTCGACGAGGGGGAGACCGTCTGCCTCGTCGAGGACGTCGTCACCTCCGGCGGCGCGCTGCTCGAGTCGGTCGTCGCGCTGCGCGAGGCCGGTCTCACCGTCCACACCGCGGTCTGCGTCGTCGATCGCGAAGAAGGCGGAACCGACGCTCTCGCGCGCGCGGCGGTGCGTCTTCGGCCCATCTTCACGGCAGGAGAGTTGCTCGCCGGCACGAAAAGTGCCGCAAAACCGCATGGTTGAGCCGAATCCGAAACCCTGCTAGGGTCGATTCAGCTGTTTACACCGTTCCACGACAGGAGGAGAGGCTCGTGACGAAACAGGAATTTGTGGCGGAGGTCGCTAACAGGAGCCAGCTGTCGAGCCGCGACGCGGCGAAGGCAGTCGACGCGTTCCTCGAAACGGTGACGGACACGCTCAAGGGCGGCGGCGACGTGGCGTTCACCGGCTTCGGCAAGTTTTCGACGTCGCATCGGGCGGCGCGCACCGGCGTGAACCCGCGGAACCCGAGCCAGAAGGTGCAGATCCCTGCGGCCACGGTCCCGAAGTTCTCGGCCGGCAGCGCGCTCAAGGCAGCCGTCAAGGGCGGCGGCACCTAGCGCCCGGCTCGTCGTCTCCTCCGAGGATCGCGAGGGGCCGCTTCGGCGGCCCTTCGCGCGTCCCGGGGCGGCGCGGCTCTCCCCAGTAGCCTGTTGCCTCGATGGCACAGGACCTGCCGCGCAGCCTCGGATGTCGCAATCGCCCCGTTCGGCGACCGGCTCGCGGAAGCCGTCGAACGAAAGCACTCGCAGCTCGTCGTCGGGCTCGACCCGGTCGTCGATCTGCTCCCGATCGAGCTGCGCGGCGAGGCGGCGGCCGACCGCGCGCACGCCGGTGCGGCGTTCGCGCGCTTCTGCCGCGGGATCATCGACGCGGTCGCGCCGTACGCCGTCGCGGTGAAGCCGCAGTCCGCGTTCTTCGAGGCGCTCGGGAGCGACGGCGATCAAGGCGCTCGAGGACGCGTCGGAGTACGCGCGTGCCGCGGGCCTCATCGTCATCGCCGACGTGAAGCGCGGCGACATCGGCTCGACCGCGCGCGCGTACGCGGCCGCGTACGTCGAGCCGCGCGGCGACCAGCCGCCGCTCGCGGACGCGGTCACGCTCAGCCCGTACATCGGACGGGACTCCTTCGAGCCGTTCCTCGCCGCGTCGCGCCGCGACGGCGCGGGGCTCTTCTGCGTCGTGAAGACGTCGAGCCCCGGCAGCGACGAGATCCAGGACGCGACGCTCTCGAACGGAACGAAGCTCTGGCAGCACGTCGCCGGCCTCGTCCGCGAATGGGGCGAGGACCTCGTCGGCGAGCGCGGGCTCTCGTCGGTCGGCGCCGTCGTCGGCGCGACGTATCCGCGCGAGGTCGCGGATGCGAGACGGCTGCTGCCGCAGGCGATCCTGCTTCTCCCCGGTGTCGGCGCGCAGGGCGCGACCCCGGCCGACGTCGCGCGCGCATTCACGAGCGGGCCGGCGAGCGCGCTCGTCTCCGCGTCGCGATCGGTGATCTACGCGTCCCGCGAGGCAGGCGGCGACTGGCGTAGCGGCGGCGGGCGCGGAGGCGGCGAGGCTCGCGGGCGAGATCTGGGCCGTCTCCGGCTGGTAGGGATGCCGAGCGACGGCGAGAGTCGGCAGGGACTGGCCCGATATGTCGCGCCGGCGGCGTTTCTCCTCGCGATCACGGTCGCGGTGCTGCTGATCCGCTCCGGGCTCGGCGGCTCGCACAACTCGACTCCGCCGACCGTTTCGACGCCGACCACGGCACCCGTGACGACCGGGCAGACGCGGACGACCGCGACGATCACGGGAACGACGACGCCGGGCGGCGCGACGTTCTACGTCGTGCAGAAGGGCGACACCTTCGGCGCGATCGCGACGAAGCAGGGGACGACGATCGCGGAGATCGAGCGGCTCAATCCCGGCGTCAGCTCGAACTCGCTCCAGGTCGGCGAGAAGATCCGCGTCCGCTAGCCTCAGGGCGATGGGCAGGCTGGTCCTCGCTGTCGCCGCCGTGGTCGCGCTCGGCGCGCTCACCGGCCAGGCGCGCGCGGCCGCGCCGGTCCCGCAGGCGAGGGCCTACGAGATCGTCAACGCGTCGAACGGCGAGGTGCTCGCGTCGCACAACGCGGATGAGCAGCTCCCGATCGCGAGCCTCACGAAGCTGATGACCGTGATCGTCGCGCTCAAGCACCTCCAGCCGAGCGACACGGTGACGGTGTCGCGGCAGGCGGCTCGCGCCGGCGGCTCGCGCATCCCGTTGCGCGCCGGCCAGACGATCACCGTCGACGACCTGCTGAAGGGCGCGCTGATCCAGAGCGCGAACGACGCCGCGGACACACTCGCGTCAGCGGCGGCAGGCGGCGACATCGACCTGTTCGTCTCATGGATGAACGAGGAGGCGCAGCGACTCGGCCTCCGCGACACGCACTTCGTCCGTCCCGATGGGCTCGACGCACCGGGTCACGTGTCGAGCGCGCGCGACCTCGCCGTGCTCGCGCAGGTTGCGATGCACTCGCCGCTCGTCCGCTCGCTTGTTCGCACACGCACCGACACGATCGAGAACGGTCACTTCACGGTGCACACGTGGAACGACCTCCTCGGTGTCGTCCCCGGCGTGATCGGCGTGAAGACCGGTCACACCGACAAAGCCGGCTGGTGCGAGGTCGCGGCGGTGCGGCGGCAGGGCTACACGATCTATGCGGTGATCCTGGGCAGCCCGAGCCGCGGGCAGCGCAACGCCGACCTGCGGCGGATGCTCGCGTGGGGCGTCGCGCAGTACCGGACGCTGACGCTTGTCGCGTCGAAGCCGTACGCGCACGCGAAGCTCGGCTACGGCCTGCCGGCGGTCGCGCTGGTCGCGACGAAGCCGCTGGTGCGCGTGATTCGGGCCGCACAGCCGCGTGGTCGAGCGGATCGTGGCGCCGTCGGCCGTGAAACTGCCGGTCGAACGGGGGCAGAGGCTCGGTACCATCGAAGTCCGCGTGGACGGGGAGCTGTTCTGGGCGCGGCCGCTCGTCGCCGCTCGCTCGGTCGAAAGGCCGGGACTCGGTGGGCGACTCCGCTGGTACGCGACGCGAACCGTGCACGACCTGATCGGAATCTTCTCGTGATCGTCACCGTCACACTCAACGCCGCCGTCGACCGGACGCTCACCGTTCCGAACCTGCAGCTCGGCCACCGCCATCGCGCGAGCCAGAGCCTGACGATGGCAGGCGGCAAGGGCATCAACGTCGCGCGCGCGCTGAAGCGGCTCGACACGCCGGTGATCGCAACCGGGCTCGCCGGCGGGCGCACGGGCGACCGCATCATCGAGGAGCTCGCGGCGGAAGCGATCCTCAACGACTTCGTCCGCATCTCCGACGAGTCGCGCACGTCGAGCGCGTTCGTCGACCCGACCGCGGGCACGCTGACCGAGGTCTACGAGTGGGGGCCGGCCGTTCGCGCCGAGGAGCTCGGGCTGCTGCTCGAGAAGCTCCACTACCTCTCGCGCGTCGCAACATACGTCGTCTTCTCCGGCTCGCTTCCGCGCGACGTCGAGGACGAGTTCTACGCGGAGGCGATCCGCGACCTGAGCCGCCGCGGCGTCCAGTGCGTGCTCGACTGCGAGAACGAGCCGCTCCGGCTCGGCGTCGACGCGGAGCCGTTCCTCGTCGCGCCGAACCAGCGCGAGGCGGAGAGCCTCGTCGGCCAGGAGTTCTTCGAGCACGACGACTTCCTCATGGCGCTCGACACGATCGCCGGGCTCGGCGCGCGCAACGTGCTGATCACGGAGGAGACGTCGTGCTACGGGCTCTTCACCGAGGAGCGCCAGTCGTTCCGTTTCCGTGCGGCGACGCCGCGTCTCGATCCGATCGCGCAGGTCGGCGCCGGCGACGTGCTGCTCGCAGGGTTCCTCGCCGCGCGCTTCGAGGGCCGTCCGCTCGACGACGCGTTGCGCAACGGCGTCGGCTGCGCTGCGGCGTCGGTGCTCGAGCTCGGCGCGGGTCACTTCGACCCGAAGGAAGCCGCGCGGATCGCAAGCGCTGTCGAGCTCGAAGAGCTCGAGCCCGTCGCGGGCTAGCCGCGGCCGTTCACGAAGAGCGCGCGGATCCGGCCGCGGCCCTTCACGTTCTCGGCCCACGCGACGCGGCTGCCCTCGACCGACATCCCGATCGGGCTCGCGGCGGCCTTCGCGAGCACGCGCACGCCGTGCGAGTCGACCGAGACGGCGCGGATCGAGCGGCCGACGCGGAACACGATCAGCTGATCGCTCGTCGACAGCTCGTCGCTCGTCCCCTTCGGCACCGGAACTGAGCCGAGCGGCGTTCCGTTCGCGGGGTTGTACCAGGCGATCCGCAGGCCGAGGGCCGAGCGCTCGAGCGTCGCGAGGATGTGCGTCGAGAGCGCGACGGCTTCGGGTGTTCCGCGCGGGACGACGTGCGCCGTGACCTTGCCGGTGTCGGCGTCGCGAATCTCGACCGGGATAGTCGGCCGACGCGATCGGCTCGCCCGCACTGCCGACCGCGGCCGCCTGGACGTCGGCGATGCGGTTGCCGGCCGCCGCGAGCGCGACCGTCGCCCACGTGTTCGGAATCAGCTGGTCGGTGCGTCCGATGATGCGGTGGATGCCGCCGCCGACGAGCTTCTTCCGGCAGGACCCGCCGGCGAGGCACGCGACCTCGTCGAAGTACGCGACCGAGCTCACCGCGTACGCGAGCGTGTGCCCGTCGCCGGCGACGCCGCCGAGCCAGAGGCCGATCCCGCTCTTTGCGTGCGCGACCTCTGCGAAGCGCCGCTCCTGCGGATCCGCGACGCCGGCGCCGAGCACGTAGTCGAACGGAACCGGGCGGCGCAGGCTCGCGCAGCGTCCAGAGAACGTTGTCGGCGGCCGACGCGAGCGCGAGCTGCACGGGCGGCACGACGACCCAGCGGCACGTGACGTTGGCCGCGTTCGCCGACTCGTCCGGGAGCCGGACCTGGCCGCCGTTCGAGAGCGCGAGGACGTGGACGACGTTGCACGTCGTCGCGCTCGGCGCGAACCAGGCGAGGAACGGCCCGTCCTGCGCGAAGGCGACGATCGACTGCCTCGGCGGGCTCTGGTACAGCGTCTGCGGGCGCGGCGGAGCCGCCCCCGAATGCAGGACGGAGGCCGCGAGAGCGAGCGCCGCGAGCACCGTTCGCATTGGCTGCAAACTAGCCAGCGCGTGTTAGGGCTGTGTGTGCGGCGCGGCCTTTCGCGTCCGTCGAGGCTGGTACCATCGCCTTCTTGGAGGCCTTGGTTCTTCGCATCGTTCGGGGAGTTGCGTGAGCGTCGAGCTCCGCCCGGACGAGTTGCAGCGCCTCGTCGCGCTCGACCGGAAGTTTGCGAAGGAAGGGCTCACGTTCGACGACGTGCTGCTCGTCCCGGCCGAGTCGCGCGTCCTCCCGAACGACGTCTCGACGCGCACGCGCCTGACGCCGTCGATCGAGCTGAGCATCCCGTCGTCGCGGC
Source organism: uncultured Actinomycetes bacterium (assembly GCA_963816455.1). GTDB lineage: Bacteria > Actinomycetota > Thermoleophilia > Gaiellales > Gaiellaceae > Palsa-739. The sequence goes on along the minus strand of CAWFKM010000019.1, from coordinate 76,738 downwards.
GGCGATGGACACGGTGACCGAGGCGCGGCTCGCGATCGCGCTCGCGCGCGAGGGCGGGATCGGGATCCTGCACCGGAACCTGTCGATCGAGGAGCAGGTCGCCGAGGTCGACAAGGTGAAGCGCTCCGAGTCGGGGATGATCGTCGAGCCGGTCACGCTGAGCCCGGGCGCGCTCGTCCGCGAGGCGGTCGAGCTGATGGCGCGCTACAAGGTCTCCGGCGTCCCGATCACGGACGACGACGGGATCCTCGTCGGGATCCTGACCAACCGCGATCTCCGATTCGAGGACGACGTCGAGCAGCCGGTGTCGGCGCTGATGACGTCGCGCAACCTCGTCACCGCGCCCGTCGGCACGACGCTCGGCGAGGCGGAGGAGATCCTGCACCGGAACAAGATCGAGAAGCTCCCCGTCGTCGACGCGGACGGCCGGCTCTGCGGGCTGATCACCGTCAAGGACATCCAGAAGCGGATCGAGTATCCGCAGGCGACGAAGGACGAGCGCGGGCGGCTGCGCGCCGGTGCCGCGGTCGGCGTCGGGCCTGACGCGGTCGAGCGCGCGCAGGCACTCGTCGCGGCCGGCGTCGACGTGCTCGTCGTCGACACCGCGCACGGCCACTCCGCGGGCGTGCTCGAGATGGTGACGAAGATCAAGGCCGTGTCCGCCGTCGAGGTGATCGCGGGGAACATCGCGACCGCGGAGGCGGCGCGCGCGCTGATCGACGCGGGCGCGGAGGCGATCAAGGTCGGCATCGGCCCGGGCTCGATCTGCACGACGCGCGTCGTCGCCGGTGTCGGCGTGCCGCAGATCACCGCGATCTACGACTGTGCCGAGGTTGCCGCCGGCGGAGGGGATCCCGGTGATCGGCGACGGCGGCATGACGTCGTCCGGCGACATCGCGAAGGCGATTGCCGCAGGTGCCGACACCGTGATGCTCGGCTCGCTGCTGGCGGGCGTCGAGGAGGCGCCGGGCGAAGTGATCCTCTCGCAGGGCGAGCGCTTCAAGGAGTACCGCGGCATGGGATCGCTCGGCGCGATGAAGGCGCGCTCGTACTCGAAGGACCGCTACTTCCAGGGCGACGTCGAAGACGTCGAGAAGCTGATCCCGGAGGGGATCGAGGGGCGCGTCGCGTACAAGGGCCCGCTCGGCCCGATCCTCCACCAGCTCGTCGGCGGTCTGCAGCAGGCGATGGGCTACTGCGGCGCGGCGACGCTGACGCAGATGAAGGAGGCGCGGTTCGTGCGCATCACCGGCGCCGGTCTGCGCGAGTCGCATCCGCACGACGTGACGATCACGAAAGAGGCGCCGAACTATCGCCGCTGAGCCGACGAACGTCGTCCCGTTCCCCCCTTCCAACAACAGGTCCCCGAGGACAGGCCGGTTCTGGTTGTCGATCTCGGCGGCCAGTACTCGCAGCTGATCGCACGACGCGTGCGCGAGTGCCGCGTGTACTCGGAGCTCGTCGGGCACACGATCTCGCCGGAGGCGGTGCGCGCGCGGAATCCGTACGCACTGATCCTCAGCGGCGGCCCGGCGTCCGTGTACGCGGACGACGCGCCGCATGTCGATCCGCGGATCTTCGAGCTCGGCATCCCGACGCTCGGCATCTGTTACGGCATGCAGCTGATGGCGCTCGATCTCGGCGGACGCGTCGATCGCACCGGCGTCTCCGAGTTCGGGAAGACGGAGCTGCACGCCGAGGAGTCGGCGCTGCTTCGCGACACGCCGGAGACGCAGACCGTCTGGATGTCGCATCGCGATTCGGTCGTCGCGCCGCCGGAGGGTGCGCGCGTCGTCGCGGGGTCGCCGTCGACGCCGATCGCGGCGTTCGAGGCGCCCGAGCGGCGGCTGTACGGCGTCCAGTTCCATCCCGAGGTCGTACACACGCCGCACGGGATGGCGGTGTTGAAGAACTTCCTCTACGAGATCGCCGACGCGCCGCCCGCGTGGACGCCGGCCGCGGTGATCGAGGAGCAGGTCGAGCGGATCCGCGCGCAGGTCGGTTCGGAGCGGGTGCTCTGCGCGTTGTCGGGCGGCGTCGACTCGGCGGTCGCGGCGTTGATCGTGCACAAGGCGGTCGGCGACCAGTTGACGTGCGTGTTCGTCGACCACGGACTCCTGCGCAAGGACGAGGCGTTGCAGGTCGTCGACACCTTCGGCGACGGGTTCGGCATTCCGCTCATCCATGTCGAGGCGCAGGCGCGCTTCCTCGAGCTCCTCGCCGATGTCGAGGATCCCGAGCAGAAGCGAAAGATCATCGGCCGCGAGTTCATCCGTGTCTTCGAGGACGAGGCGCGGAAGCTCGGGAACGTGCGCTGGCTCGTCCAGGGAACGCTGTACAGCGACGTGATCGAGTCGGGTGGGACCGAGGGCGTCGCCGCGACGATCAAGTCGCACCACAACGTCGGCGGGCTTCCGGACGACATGCAGATGAAGCTCGTCGAACCGTTGCGGCTGCTCTTCAAGGACGAGGTGCGCCGCGTCGGCGAAGAGCTCGGAATGCCGGAGCGGATGGTCTGGCGCCAGCCGTTCCCGGGACCGGGCCTCGCGATCCGGATCATCGGCGACGTCACGGCGGAGCGGCTCGAGATCCTCCGTGAGGCGGACGCGATTCTCCAGGAGGAGGTTCGCCGCGCGGGTCTGTACCGCGAGTTGTGGCAGTCGTTCGCCGTGTTGCCGGCGATCCGGTCGGTCGGCGTGCAGGGCGACGAGCGGACGTACGGCTATCCAGTCGTGATCCGTGCGGTCACGAGCGACGACGCGATGACCGCGGACTGGGCCCGGCTGCCGTACGACCTGATCGAGACGATCTCCGGGCGGATCGTCAACGAAATCGCCGGCGTGAACCGCGTCGTGCTCGACGTGACGTCGAAGCCGCCGGCGACGATCGAGTGGGAGTAGCCCGCCGGTTTACTCCTTCGGGTGCTGCCGGAACGCGTACTTCGCCACGATCCAGGTGCCGAGGAACGCGAACACCGTGACGAAGACCGCGGTCGGAATCGTCGAGCTGTTCCCGTCATTGCTGTTGAACCTCGCGTCCGGCCCCCAGATCGCGGTGACGAATACTGCGACCCACATGGCCGTGATCGCGAGCGAGGCCCACATCTCGGGAATGAGCCGTAGCGATGACCACCGTGATCGCTCGTCTACGACACGCGAAGGCCCGTGCGACATCGTCGACATCTTCTACACCTCCTTCCGAAGCACATTTTCAACGGAGAGGCGTCCCGGTGTGATCAGGGTTGGCCCGGATCGCGACACCCTAAAATCCACGTCCTAGCGCGAATGGATCTCGTTGACCGCCTTGCCCGCGCGCGCATCGGCGCGACGCATAACCAGTACGCAGGTTCGGATCTCCGTTGCGCGCGCCTCCGCGAGTACCTCACGACCCGCGCCGACGCGCCGATCGTTCTCGTCGGCGAGGCGGCCGGGTACCGCGGCGCCCGCGTCAGCGGCATCGCCTTCACCTCCGAGCGGCAGCTCACCGGCTGCGGCCCCGCCGAGGCGTCCGCGACGATCGTTCACCGCGTGCTTGCCGAGCTCGGGATCGAGGACGATGTCCTGCTCTGGAACGTCGTTCCGACGCATCCCGGGACGGCGACCTCCAACCGGCGCCCGACCGGCGACGAGGTTCGCGCCGCCCGTCCGTTCCTCGACGAGGTGACGCGCGGCCGCGCTCGCGTCGTCGCCGTCGGCCGCCTCGCTGCCGGCGCGCTCGACGCTCCGTTCATCCGGCATCCGGCGCACGGCGGCGCGCGCGACTTCGCCTGCGGGCTCGAACGTACACTCGCCCGGTGAACGTCGAGACCGCGCCCGGCGTCAAGCGCAACGCATTCCTGCTCGCGGCGTCGCTCGTCTGCAACTCGGGCATGTTCCAGCTCGCGGCGGCGCTGTCCTCACTGACGCTCGTCGCCGTCACGGGAATCACGAGCGTCCTCGGTCTCGGTCCGGCGATCTTCCTCACCGCCGGCGGGCTCGCCGTCGGCCCGGCAGGACGGCTGATGGACCGCGTCGGGCGAATGCCGGTGATCCGCGGCGGCTTCGTCGGCGGCGCGATCGGCTGCGCAGTCGTCGCCGGTGGCTGCGCGCTGTCGTCCGCCACGGTCGTCGCGATCGGACTCGCGTTCCTCGGCGCGTCCGGCGCGGTCATCCAGCTCTCGCGCGCGGCCGCCGCCGAGATGTTCCCGGAGCGGCACCGCGCGCGCGGCATGTCGTTCGTCCTCTTCGGCGCCGTGTCGGGCGCGATCTGGGGGCCGCTTCTCTTCGGCCCGCTGTTCGCGAACCGCGCGCCGACGGCGCACGGGCTCGTCGCGCCGTGGCTCCTCGGTATCCCGTTCATGGTCGCCGGGTACTTCATCGCCGGCCGCGTCCACCCGGACCCGAAGGAGATCTCGCGCAGCTACCCGAGCGAGCACGACGACTCGGTTCCGCCGGAGCCGCTGAAGCAGATCGTCCGCCGCGCAGGCGTGCTCCCGGCGATGGTCGCCGCCGTCGCGAGCTTCGCCGTGATGGCGAGCGTGATGAATCTCGCCGGCTACGTCGCGATCGGCCGCGGCCACCACGAGGGCGACGTCTTCACGATGATCAGCGTCCACATCGTCGGCATGTACGGGCTCGTCCTCGTCGTCGGAGACCTGATCGACCGCTTCGGCCGCCGTCGCTCGATGGTCACCGGCCTCGCCCTGATGACCGTCTCGAACGCGGCTCTCGTCTGGCTCGGCGGCGTCGGCGGGATGAGCCTCGCCCTGCTCGGCCTGGGCCTCGGCTGGAGCCTCTCCTACGTCGGCGCCACGACCGAGCTCGTCTCCCTCGCAAGCCCGTCCGAGCGCGGCGGCCTGATCGGCTTCTCCGACCTCGTCGCGAGCCTCTTCGCCGCGGTGCTCGCCCTCCTCGGCGGCCTCGTCTACACCGCCGGCGGAGCCGCCTCCCTGGCGATCTCGGCCGCCGCCCTGGCGGCGCTCCCGGCCCTCTGGCTGGCCGCCAAGCGTCCCGTCGCGCCCGTGGCCCTTTCCCCGGCGGAATAGCGGAGTTTCGCTACTATTCGGCCCCCGGCGGACTCGGATGTCCGCCACTTTCCTGTCTATGAAGACTTACAGCGCCAAACCCGGAGAGATCACCCGCGAGTGGTACGTCGTCGACGCCGACGGCCAGACCCTCGGCCGCCTCGCGACGACGATCGCCGACACGCTGCGCGGCAAGCGCAAGCCGCAGTACACGCCGCACGTGGACACCGGCGACTTCGTGATCGTGGTCAACGCCGAGAAGATCCAGGTGACCGGGAACAAGCTCGACCAGAAGATGTACCACCGCCATTCCGGGTACCCGGGCGGGCTCAAGAGCCGGACGCTGCGCGAGCAGCTCGACCGCCGCCCGACCGAGGTGATCCGCGGCGCCGTGCGCGGGATGCTCCCGAAGAACCGGCTCGCGCGGCAGCAGCTCACGAAGCTGAAGGTCTACGCTGGGCCGGAGCATCCGCACGCCCCGCAGAATCCGCGTCCTCTGAATTTGGAGTCCAAGTGAGTCAGCTCGCCCAGTACCGCGGCACCGGCAAGCGCAAGACCTCGGTTGCGCGCGTCATCCTCCGTCCCGGCGAAGGGACGACGTGGATCAACGGCCGGACGATCGAGGAGTACTTCCCGCGCGCCACGCACCGCACGCTCGCGACCTCGCCGTTCCTCACGGCCGGTCTCGAGGGGCAGTACGACCTTCGCGTCCGCGTCCACGGCGGCGGGCTTTCGGGCCAGGCCGGCGCCGTGCGGCACGGCATCGCTCGCGCGCTCGTCGAGGCGAACCCGGAATTGCGCATCCCGCTCAAGCGGGAGGGCTACCTGACGCGTGACGCGCGCCAGGTCGAGCGCAAGAAGGCCGGTCTGCACAAGGCGCGCAAGGCGCCGCAGTTCTCGAAGCGCTGACGCGCTCCCTTTCTGCCCGACCGGCCCGGGCCACGACGCGAATGGCCAGGCAATACTTTGGAACAGATGGAGTTCGCGGGGTCGTCGGCGAGTTCCTGACGACCGATCTCGTCGAGCGCCTCGGTAAGGCGTCGGCGCTCTGGTCCGGCGGCGGCAAGGTCTTCATCGGACGCGACACGCGCGCGTCGGGCCCGGAGCTCGAAGAGGCGTTCGCACGCGGCGTCGTCTCCGCGGGCGGCGCGGCGATCCTCGCCGGCGTCGTCCCGACTCCCGCGGTCGCGCTGCTCCGCCTCGACCTCGGCGTCGTCATCTCGGCGTCGCACAACCCGCCGGAGTACAACGGCGTCAAGTTCTTCGACCGCGAGGGACGCAAGCTCACCGACGCGGCGGAGGAGGAGATCGAGGCGCTGCTCGACGCGCCCGCGCCGGGCGGCGGCGAGATCGACCGTGTCGGCATCGCTGTGGAGAGCTACCTCGAGCACGTGCTCGAGCGCTTCGGCACCGACCTGACCGGCCTGCGCGTCGCGATCGACTGCGCGAACGGCGCGTACTCCGGCATCGCGCCCGACGCGTTCGCGCAGCTCGGCGCCGACGTCGAATCGATCGGCGACAACCCGAACGGAACGAACATCAACGTCGGCTGCGGCGCGACCGACCTCGCCGCGTTGAGCGCGTTCGTCGTCGACGGCGGCTTCGATCTCGGCATCGCCTTCGACGGCGACGGCGACCGGATGCTCGCGGTCGACGAGCGCGGCACCAAAGATCGACGGCGACCAGATCGTCGCGATCCTCGCGCTCGACCGCGGCGTCGACGTCGTCGCGGTGACGACGATGGCGAACATCGGCTTCCACCGTCTGATGGAGGAGCACGGCATCCGTGTCGTCACGACCGATGTCGGCGACCGCTACGTGCTCGAGGCGTTGCGGCGCGAAGGCGGCATTCTCGGCGGCGAGCAGTCGGGCCACCTCATCTATCTCGACGGCCACGTCACCGGCGACGGACTCGTCGCGGGCCTTCTGCTTTGCGGCGCGCTTCACGGACGCCCGCTCTCGGAGGTCGCCGCGGCGATGGAGATCCTGCCGCAGCGGACGCAGAATCTTCCGCGCGCCGGCCGCGGCCCGCTGCCGCAGCGGCTGCTGGACGAGGTCGCGCAGATCAACGAGGAGCTCAACGGCCGCGGCCGCGTGCTCGTCCGCCCGTCCGGCACGGAACCGGTCGTCCGCGTGCTCGCGGAGGCCGAGTGGCCGGAGGCCGCGGATGCCCTCTGTGCTAGGATCGCCGCGCTTGTGGAACAGGAGCTCGGCTGACCACCCGCGACGCGGCGGGCCGGTTCAGTAGCCGGGCTCGACGTGTTTCCGGGACAGGTTGCGGAACCCGGACGGCGTAGTAAGGAGCTGTCAGGTGTGCGGGATCATCGGATATGTCGGAGAGAGAGAGGCCAAGCCGCTCTTGCTCCAGGGGCTGAAGCGCCTCGAGTACCGCGGCTACGACTCCGCGGGAATCGCGCTGCGTGAAGACACGCGACTCGACTACGTCCGCGCTGTCGGCAACCTCCAGAACCTGATCGACGCGGCGGGCCTGAACGGATCCTCGTCGCACCACGGGCTCGGCCATACGCGCTGGGCGACGCACGGCGGCGTCACCGAGAAGAACGCGCACCCGCTGACCGGCTGCGACGCCACGCAGATCGCGATCGTCCTCAACGGGATCGTCGAGAACTACCGCGAGCTGCAGGCCGAGCTTCTGGAGCAGGGGCACACGTTCACCTCCGAGACCGACGCCGAGGTTGTCGTCCACCTGCTCGAGCGCGAATACGACGGCGATCTCGTCCAGGCGATGATCCGCGTCTTTCCGCTGCTCGAAGGCCACTTCTCGATCGTCGCGATCCACCACGCGCACCCGGATCTGCTCGTCGGCGGCCGGCACCAGACGCCGCTCGTCGTCGGAGTCGGCGAGGGCGAGATGTTCATCGCGTCCTCGTTCGCCGCGTTCATGAGCGAGACGCGCAACGTCCACTTCCCGGAGGACGGCGAGATCGTCGAGATCACGCCGGCCGGCGCGCGCTTCTTCGTCGACGGCGTCGAGGTCGAGCGCATCGCCGAGCGGATCGACTGGGACGAAGAGGTCGCCGAGAAGGGCGGCTACGAGACGTTCATGCTGAAGGAGATCTACGAGCAGCCGGAGGCGATTCGCGAGACGATCGGCGATCGTGTCCGCGGGCATGACCTCGTCCTCGAGGCGCTGGGAATGACCGAGGTCGAGCTCCAGAATCTCCGGCGTGTCGTCGTCGTCGCGTGCGGCACCGCGTACCACGCCGCCGTCGTCGGGCGCTACGTGATCGAGGAGTGGGCGCGCGTTCCGGTCGAGCCCGACATCGCGAGCGAGTGGATCTACCGCAACCCGGTCCTCTCGAAGGACACGCTCGTGATCGGAATCTCGCAGTCGGGGGAGACGCGCGACACCGTCAACGCGATGAAGCTCGCCCGTGAGAAGGGCGCGCGCACGCTCGCGATCACGAACCTGATGGGCACGCAGATCACGCGCGAAGCGGAGTCGACGATCTTCACGCGCTGCGGGCTCGAGATCGGCGTCGCCGCGTCGAAGACGTTCACCTCGCAGGTTGCGCTGCTCTATCTGATCGCGCTGAAGATGGCGCAGATCCGCAAGACGCTGCCCGCGGACGAGATCGAGTTCATCCTCGACCAGGTGCACACGCTTCCCGACAAGATGGCCGCGTTCCTCGACGGCGACCATCCGATCGACGAGATCGCGCAGCGGTTCTACGACAAGCCGTTCTTCCTCTACCTCGGCCGCCACATCGGCCTGCCGGTCGCGCTCGAGGGCGCGCTGAAGCTGAAGGAGATCTCGTACATCCCGACCGACGCGTACTCCGCAGGCGAGATGAAGCACGGGCCGATCGCGCTGCTGGAAGAAGGAACGCCGGTCGTCGTCGTCGCAACCGACCAGAAGCTGATCTACGAGAAGGTCGTCTCGAACATCCAGGAGACGCGGGCGCGCGGCGCGCACGTGATCGCGATCGCGACCGACGGCAACGAGGACATCCAGCATCACGCGGACGACGTGATCTACGTCCCGCGCACACCGGCGTTTCTTCAGGCCGCGCTCGCGGTCGTGCCGTTGCAGCTGCTCGCGTACCGCATCGCACGGCTGCGCGGCCTCAACGTCGACCAGCCGCGAAATCTCGCGAAGACGGTCACCGTCGAGTGATCCTCGGCGAGGACAGCGTCGCCGAGACGCGGGCGTTCAACGACGAGCTTGAGCGCCGGCAGGCGACGCTGACGCGGATCGAGACGGTCCCGGCCGAGGAGACGCGGGCGGCCGACCGGACGGGCGACGGTCTCTTCCCGGCGCCGGTCATGCTGCCGCAGGCGCGCTGGCTCGACATCCCGTCGCGTGCGGGCGGCCTCCGGTTGCGCGTCGTCGCTCCGAAGGTTGCCGAGCCGACGGGCGCCTATCTCCACATCCACGGCGGCGGCTGGGTGCTCGGGGCGGCCGACAACCAGGATCCGCTGCTCGAGGTGATCGCCGAGCACACCGGCCTCGTTGCGGCGAGCGTCGAATACCGGCTCGCACCGGAACACGTCTATCCCGCGGCGCACGACGACTGCGAGGACGCTGCGCTATGGCTCCTCGAGCACGGTTCCGGCGAGCTCGGCGTACCGGCGCGATTCACGATCGGAGGAGAGTCGGCCGGCGCGCATCTGTCGGCGGCGACGCTGCTCCGCCTACGGGACCGCCACGGGATCACCGGAGCGTTCGCCGGCGCGAACCTCGTCTACGGCGCGTTCGACCTCACCGGAACTCCGAGCACTCATCACCTCGGCAACCGGCTGCTCGTGCTCGACGAGAGCTCGATGGCATGGTTCACCGAGACCTACTACGAGGGACGCGACGACGAGGCGCTGCGCGATCCGGACATCTCGCCGCTTTACGCCGACCTGCGCGACATGCCGCCCGCGCTGTTCACCGTCGGCACGGCCGACCCGCTGCTCGACGACTCGCTGTTCATGGCCGCGCGCTGGGAGGCGGCCGGGAACCAGACGGATCTGCGCGTCTACGCCGAGGGCTGCCACGTCTTCAACGCATTCCCGCTTGCGGTCGCCGGGCTCGCGAACGCAGCACAGATCGAGTTCCTCCGCGACGCATGATCCTCGGCCTCGACACCGTCGACGAGACGCGTGCGCTGAACCTTCAGATCGAGACGCTCCAGTCGTCGCAGCCGCCGCGCGAGACCGTTCCGCCCGCCGAGCTGCGCGCGCAGCGCAAGAACGGGACGAGCGTGCTGCCCACGCCGGAGCTCCTGCCGGACGCACACTGGCTCGAGATTCCGTCGCGCGGCGGCACACTCCGCCTTCGCGTGATCGCGCCGACGGGCGAGGCGAAGGGTGCGTATCTCCACTTCCACGGGGGCGGCTGGGTGATCGGCGCGCCCGACGAGCAGGACCTCGGTCTGCAGGCGATCGCCGAGACCGCCGGCCTCTGCGCCGTCAGCGTCGAGTACCGCCTCGCGCCGGAAGACCCGTATCCGGCGGCGCAGGACGACTGCGAGGACGCCGCGCTCTGGCTGCTCGAGCACGGCCCGGCCGAGCTCGGTGTGCCGGCGCGGTATGCGGTCGGCGGCGAGTCGGCGGGCGGCCACCTCTCGGCCGCGACGCTGCTTCGCCTGCGCGACCGGCACGGGATCAGCGGCGCATTCGCCGCGGCGAATCTCGTCTTCGGCGTGTTCGATCTCTCCGGGACGCCGAGCCGCCGCCACTTCGGCGACCGGCAGCTCGTGCTCACCGAGAGCACGATGACATGGTTCGGGCAGAGCTACCTCCCCGGCTACGACACCGACGCATTGCGCGATCCCGACATCTCGCCGCTCTACGCCGACCTGCGCGACATGCCGCCCGCGCTCTTCACCGTGGGCACCGCCGACGCGCTGCTCGACGACTCGCTCTTCATGGCGGCGCGCTGGGAGGCGGCCGGAAACCGCGCCGACCTCCGCGTGTACGCCGAGGGCTGCCACGGCTTCACCGCGTTCCCGCTGGCGATCGCGCAGCACGCGAACGCAGCACAGCTCGCGTTTCTGCGCGATGCTGTTGCACCGTGAGAGTCTCCGCAAAGGTCGACTACGCACTCCGCGCGCTGCTCGAGCTGGCGGCCGCACCGCCCCCGGGGCAGGTGAGCGCGGACCGGCTCGCGACGGCGCAGGGAATCCCGCCGAAGTTCCTCGAGAACATCCTGCTCGAGCTGCGGCGCGCTGAGATCGTGGTCAGTCAGCGGGGAGTGGACGGCGGCTACCGGCTCGCGCGGCCCGCCGACGAGATCAGCGTCGCGGACGTGATCCGCGCGCTCGAAGGCCCGATCGCGAGCGTGCGCGGCGTGCGTCCCGAGGAGATCGAGTACACCGGTCACGCGCGCAGCCTCCAGCCGCTCTGGATCGAGTTGCGCGCGAGCATGCGTGACGTGCTCGAGGGAACGACCCTCGCCGAGCTCGCTGCGCGCAGCGACGGCTACCAGTCGAACGAGTCGACGACCGGATAACCGGCGCGGCCGTCGAGGCAGTCGGCCGCGAAGAGCGCGACGCCGACGTCGCCGGTGAAGAGCGAGTAGCGACTGCGGCCGCGCTGTTTCACCTGCGCCGAGCGCGTGCACGGCGAACCGGCGCGCGCGGTCGAGCCAGAGCTCGTCGCCGGTGCGCGCGAAGGTCTTCAGGAACGCGTAGCCGTTGCCCGCGGTGCCGTGGCAGATGCCGGGCCCTTTCTCCGCGCCGTGCGGACCCGCGTGCCAGTCGAGCTCCGCGCCTGCGAGCAGCAGCTTCTCGTCGAGATAGTCGGTAGCCGAGATCGACGATCCCCGGGGAGCCGTGGCACCACTGGAGGCGCGGCTCGTTGTCGCCCCAGGTCCAGTTCGCCATGCCGCTCTCGATCACCGCGGCGTCCGCGAGCAACGCGGCCGCCACCGGGTCACGCTCGCCGAGTGCGAGGACGTTGCCGACGAGCCCATGTGCCGGGCCGAGCGAGCGGCGCTCCTTGCCGTAGAGCCGGTACGTCCACATCCCATCCGCGTCGCGCGCGGCCCGGAGAGCGTCGGCGCTCTCGTTCCACGCGTCGAGCCAACGCTGCTCGCCCGTCCAGTCCGCCATCGCGCGCGCGGCGAGCATCGTCCCCGGCGCACCCCACATCAGCTCGATCGCCTCGTTGTGGGCGTTCTCCCGCACGCGCGCGAAGAGCTCGTCGGCGAGCTCGCCGCTCGGCGCCAGCCGCCACGCGACCAGCAGGATCCCGCTCTCGCCGCAGAGGAGAGAGGACTGCGGCGTGCTCGGCAGCTCGAGGTCGGCCATGAAATCCGGTGCCATGCGCCACGCGGCGAGCGTGCGCGCAGCGGCGTCGACGAGGTCGATGCGCGTCTCGGCGTGGCCGCGGCGCCGCAACCCATCGAGCGCCCAGATCACGCCGGCCGCGCCGACGTAGAGGTTCTTCAGCGGCACGGCGGCCTGCCAGCCGTCCCACTCGTCCGCCGGCCAGAGCGCGTCGCCGCCGTAGGCCGCGTCGGTGTCAGCGACGATCGCGCGGATCGCGCTCCGGACGCGCTCGGCGTCCCACGGCTCGTCCGTCAGCGACTCGAAATCCTCCGGCTTGTAGAGCACACGACGAGCCTAGTTCAGGCGAAGACGCGCGTGCGCCGCGCCCGCACCCAGACGACGTCGCCGTCCGCGAGCTCGAGCTCCGTCGCCTCGTCGCGCGTGAGCTGCACCGAGAGCCGTTCGCCGTCCGCGGCGAGCAGCTCGACGCGCACCTCGAAGCCGAGATGCACGATCCGCTCGACCATCGCCTCGGTGTCCGAGCCCTCCGGCGTAAGCAGGATCTCGATGTCGTGCGGGCGCACGTACGCATCGCCGACGCGTGTGACCGGCCCGACGAAGCTCATCACGAACTCGTTCGCGGGCGACTCGTAGAGGTCGCGCGGCGGGCCGACCTGCTCGACCTTTCCGCGCGCCATCAGCACGATCTCGTCGGCGACCTCCATCGCCTCCTCCTGGTCGTGCGTGACGAGGATCGTCGTCGTGTGCGTCTCCTCGTGGAGCCGCCGCAGCCACGCGCGGAGCTCCTTGCGGACACGCGCGTCGAGCGCGCCGAACGGCTCGTCGAGCAGCAGGACGTCGGGCTCCGGCGCGAGCGCGCGTGCGAGCGCCATGCGCTGCCGCTGTCCGCCGGAGAGCTGTGACGGGTAGCGGCCGCCCAGGCCGGAGAGCTGCACGAGCTCCAGCAGCTCGTCGACGCGCGCGCGGATCTCCGCCTTCGGCCGGTGGCGGATCTTCAGCGCGAACGCGACGTTCTCGCGCACGGTCATGTGCTTGAACGGGGCGTAGTGCTGGAAGACGAAGCCGACGCCGCGCTTCTGCGGTGCGAGCGCCGTCGCCTCCTTGCCGGAGATGAAGATGTCGCCGGAGTCCGGGACTTCGAGTCCCGCGATCACGCGCAGGAGCGTCGACTTGCCGCTTCCGCTCGGCCCGAGCAGCGCGGTGAGCGAGTTGCTCGCGACCGTGATCGAGACGTCGTCGAGCGCGACGAAGTCCCCGAACCGCTTCGTGACGTTACGCGCCTCGATTGCCACTGCGTTCCTCCTTCGGCTTCACGATGGTCATCGCCACGAGCGTCGCGATCGCGAGCCCGGCGAGAAGAACCGACGCTGAGTACGCGGCGGTGATGTCGAAGTTCTCGTACGACGCCTGGACGTACTGCGTCAGCACCTGCGTGCGCCCGGCGATGCCGCCGGAGACGATGCTCACGGCACCGAACTCGCCGAGGCAGCGCGCAGTCGTCAGCACGACGCCGTACGCGATCGCCCAGCGGATCGCAGGGATCGTGATCTTCCGGAAGGTCGCGAACGCGGACGCCCCGAGTGTCGCCGCGGCCTCCTCCTGTTCGATGCCGACCTCACGCAGCACAGGCACCACCTCGCGCACGACGAACGGGAGCGAGACGAACAGCGTCGCGAGCAGCATCGCGGGATACGCGAAGAGCATCTGGATCCCGTGGTCCGTCAGCCAGCCGCCGAACCAGCCGTCGCGCGCGTACAACAGGTACAGCGCTAGACCGACGACGACCGGCGACAGCGCGAGCGGCAGGTCGACGATCGCGTTGACAAGCCCGGCGCCCGGCATTCGGTAGCGCACGATCGCGATCGCGCATGCGATGCCGAACACCGTGTTGAGCGGGACCGCGACGAGCGCGAGCTCGAGCGTCAGCTTCAGCGCGTGCACCGCGATCGGGTTCGAGATCGCCGCCCAGAACGGTCCGAGCCCGTGCTCGAACGCGCGCCAGAAGATCAGCGCGACGGGGGCGACGAGGATCACCGCGACGTACCCGAGCGCCGAGAAGCGGACGACGTACTTACCGGTCATGGCGTGTGTACCAGCGGCGCAGGCCGCCGATCGCGAGCAGGACGCCGAGCGAGATCAGCAGCAGGAGCACGGCGAGCGCCGCGGCCCCGGTCGGATCGTCGCTGGAGACGTGCTGGAAGATGTAGACCGACGCGACCTCGGTCCTGAACGGGATGTTTCCCGCGATCAGCACGACCGCACCGAACTCGCCGAGCGCGCGCGCGAACGCGAGCGCGACACCCGAGAGCAGCGCCGGGAAGAGGTTCGGGAAGACGATCCGCCGGAACGTCGTGAACCGGCCGGCGCCGAGTGACGCCGCGGCCTCCTCCATGTCGCGGTCGAGCTCGAGCAGCACGGGCTGGACGGTGCGGACGACGAACGGCAGCGTCACGAACAGCAGCGACATCAGCACGCCCGCCCGCGTGTACGCGATGTTCACGCCGATGCCGCCGGTCGGCCCGTAGAGCGCGAGCAGCGTCAGGCCGGCGACGATCGTCGGCAGCGCGAACGGCAGGTCGATGATCGAGTTGAGGAGACCCTTGCCGGGGAACTCGTCGCGGACGAGCGTCCACGCGAGCAGCGTCCCGAACACGGCGTTGATGACGACGACGAGCGCGGCGAGCTCGAGCGTGAGCTGCAGCGCCGCCTTCGCCTCCGGGTTCCACGCGACCTGCCAGAAGTGATGCCAGCCGCCCGTCGTCGCTTTCGCGACGACGGCGGCGAGCGGAATCAGGACGATGACGCTGAGATACGCGAGCGCGAGCCCGCTTGTCAGCGCCGGGGCGCCGAGAGCGCGACGCCGCGCCCTCGGCATCCGGGCAGTGACGTCAACCAGTGGAGACTCCGAGTCCCTGCTCGATCTTGGCGACGATCCCGTTGGTCGGGTCGAAGAACTGCGTGGTCACCTTGTCCCAGCCGCCGACGTAGCCGATCTTGAACAGCTGCGGGCGGGGCGGGAAGCTCGAGAGGAACTTCTTCTCGACGCTCGGCAGCACGGAGCGGTAGCCGTTCTGCGCCCAGATCGTCTGCGCGGCCGGCGTGTACAGCCACTTGACGAACTGCGTCGCGGCGGCCTTGTTCGACCCGTTGACGGCGGCGAGCGGCGTCTCGATCTGCAGCGTCGCCTTCGGGATCAGGTAGTAGACGGGCTTGCCCTGCGACTGCGCGAGCTTCGCGTCGCTCTCGTAGTCGAGGAGCACGTCGCCCTTCCCGGAGAGGAACGTGTTGAGCGCGTTGCGGCCGCTCGTGTCCTGCGAGACGTTGTTGTGGAAGAGCTGCGTCAGGTAGGCGACGGCCTGTTTCGGCGTCTTCTTCTCGCGGAGCTGCGCGCCGTACGCGGCCATGACGTCCCAGCGCGCGCCGCCGGAGCTGAACGGGTTCGGGAACACGACGCCGACGCCCGGCTTGACGAGGTCGTCCCACGTCTTGATGTGCTTCGGGTTGCCGTTGCGCAGGACGAAGACGACGACGGACTTCGAGACGATCCCGTGCTGCGGGTTCGCGCTCCAGCTCTTGTCGACCTGGCCCGAGCTGACGAGCCGGTCCATGTCGGTCGAGATCGAGAAGTTGACGACGTCGGCCGGGAGCCCCGCGGCGACGGCCTTGCTCTGCACCTCGGAGGCGGCGAACGACGTCGAGAACTTGATCCCGTTGCCTTGCGGCGTCGCCTGGTAGGCGCTGAAAAGCTTGGGGTAGACATTCGTCGGAATCGAGTACGCGACGACGTTCAGGCTCGTGTCGGATTTCTTGACGTGGCCGGCGAACGCGGCCGGAACGGCGGCGAGCGCGGCGAGGACGGGCAGGGCAAGCAGGCTTTGGCGACGCATCGGACTCCTTCTCGGGATTGGCTACCGGAGTTATCGGGATTTGGAGTATTGATGCTAGCGATAAGATTTGTCAATCCAGAACCGCCGTAGACCGGCTAATCGGCGGGCGGGCGGCGGAGGCGCTTCGTCTCGCCGCGGCGTTTCTTCTCGTCGACTCGGCGCGCGCGGGCCGCTGCGGACGGCTTCGTCGCGACCCGGCGCCGCTCCACCCGCAGGGCCTCGCGGAGCGCCGCGACCAGCCGCTCGACGGCCAGCTCGCGGTTCCGCGACTGGCTCCGCTCGTCCTGCGCCACGGCGCGGATCACCGGCCCGGCCTTCGCGACGACACGCCGCTTCTGCGCGGCTGTCAGCGCCGCCGAGGCCTCGACGTCGAAGACCGCGACGACGCGCGTCTCCGACTTCTGCGCGTGCTGGCCGCCCGGTCCGCTCGAGCGCGAGACCTGGAGCTCGATCTCCGCGGTCGGAAGCACGACCGAGCGGGTGACGCGAATAGACTCGCCGGGCATGGCGGCGATTCTGCTTGACGTGGACGGGGTCCTGCACGTCTCCGGTGAGCCGATCCCCGGAGCGGCGGACGCCGTCCGGCAGCTCCAGACCGACGGACACCGGCTCCGCTTCGTCACCAACACGACGACGCGCTCCCGCGTCCAGATCGCGGCCGAGCTCCGCAGCTTCGGCGTCGAGCTCGAGGACGACGACGTCCAGACGACCGCCGCGGCGGCCGTGCGGGCGCTGAAGGGCAAGCGCGTCCTCGCCCTCGTGATGCACGCGCTCGTCGGCGACCTCGACGGCATCGACCTCGTCGGGGAAGGCGCGGACGCCGTGCTCCTTGGCGGCGCGGACGAGACGCCGGAGACGAATCTCGTCTTCTCCTATATGAACCTTGCGCGCGCGTTCGCAGAGCTCGAGGCCGGCGCGGTTCTCTACTGCCTGCACCGGAACCGCTGGTGGCAGACGAAGCGCGGACCGTTGCTCGACGCGGGCATGTTCGTCGCCGGGCTCGAGTACGCGTCGCAGGTCGAGGCGCATCTGCTCGGCAAGCCGTCGCCGGCGTTCTTCGCCGCCGCGTGCGAGGCGCTCGACGCGGAGCCGAAGATGACGTGGATGGTCGGCGACGATCTCGAGAGCGACATCGTCGGCGCGCACGGCGTCGGCCTGCGCACCGTCCTCGTCCGCACCGGGAAGTTCCGGCCCGACCTCGTCGACTCGTCGACGATCCAGCCGGACGGCATCGTCTCGTCGCTCGCGCATTTGCCGGAATGGCTCGAGGAGCACCTGTGATTCGCGTGGGGACAGACCTGATCGAGATCGCGCGGGTGCGGCGGTCGCTCGAGCGGTATGCGGGCTTCCGCGACCGCTGCTTCACGCCGGCGGAGCAGGAGTACTGCGAATCGCGGAAGAACCCGGCGCAGAGCTATGCCGGCCGGTTTGCGGCGAAGGAGGCGGTCGGCAAGTCGATCGGTTTCGGCGTCGCGCGCGCGTTCGCGTGGAAGGACATCGAGATCGTCGGGGGGCCGAAGCCGTCGGTCCGGCTCTCGGGCCGCGTCGCGGTGTGGGCGGAGCGCGTCGGCGCGGGCGAGATCGATCTCTCGATGACGCACTCGCGGGAGCTCGCCCAGGCGGTCGCGGTCGCGAACGATGCCTGAGCTCGCGCCGCTCTACACCGCAGACGAGATGCGCGCCGCGGAGGCGCGGTATCCCGGCTTTCCCGGCACCGCGCCGGAGCTGATGGAGCGCGCCGGCAACGCGGCGGCGGAGATCGCGCTCGAGCTCTACGCGGACGCGCGCCGCTGGACGGTCGTCTGCGGCGGCGGCGCGAACGGCGGCGACGGGCGCATCATGGCCGCGCGCCTCGAGCGCGAGGGCCGCGACGTGACGATCGTCGAGGCGGGCGCGACGGAGCTCGGCGATCCAGACGTCATCGTTGACGCGCTCTTCGGCACAGGCTTCGCGGGCGAGCCGCGCGCCGACGCTGCCGCGCTGATCGAGCGGATCAACGCGAGCGGCGCGCGCGTCTTCGCGATCGATCTGCCGTCCGGCGTCGATGCGTCGACCGGCGAGGTCGTCGGAGCCGCGGTGCGTGCCGACTCGACGGTCACCTTCCACGGCCCGAAGGTCGGGCTCGAGGTCGCTCCGGGCCGGTTCCACGTCGGCACGGTGTTCGTCGCCGACATCGGGCTCGAGCCGGTCGAGACGGAGCACCGCCTCGTCGGAGTCGAGATCCTGCAGCCGGTGCCGCGGCGGCGCCCGCAGGACAACAAGTACACGGCGGGCCACGTCCTCGTCGTCGGTGGATCGCGCGGGCTCAGCGGCGCTCCGTGTCTTACGGCGATGGCGGCCTTCCGCGCCGACGCGGGCTACGTGACCGTCGCGGCGCCCGACTCGGTGCTGGCGGTGGTCGCGCAGCGGGTGCTCGAGGCGGTGAAGCGGCTGCTGCCGGCGGAGGACCCCGCCTCGGCGGTGCTGGAGCTCGTGCCCCGTGCGTCCGCGCTCGCCCTCGGGCCGGGGCTCGGGCGCGCACCGGGCACGAAGGAGCTCGTGCGCCGCGTGCTCGCCGAGGCCGCGATCCCCGCGGTGGTCGACGCCGACGCGCTGTTCGAGCTCGAGCCGGCGGACTGGCCGGCGCCACGCGTACTGACTCCTCACGAAGGCGAGCTGTCGCGGCTGCTCGGACGCGACGCGAAGGACATCGCGGCACATCGGCTCGCCGCCGCGCGCGAAGCGGCCGACCGCTTCGGCTGCGTCGTACTGCTGAAGGGCGCCGACACGATCGTCGCCGCGCCCGGTCGCGGCGTTCTCGTCTCCGCGCTCGGGCTCCCCTCGCTCGCGACCGCGGGCACCGGCGACGTTCTCACCGGGATCATCGCCGCGTTCCTCGCGAAGGGAATGGAGCCGCAGCTCGCCGCAGCGGCGGGCGCAGCCGCGCAGCAGCGCGCGTCCGTCGAGGCGCCGCAGCGTGCGGGCCTTGTCGCAAGCGATCTGATCGACGCCCTGCCGCGAGGTCCTCTCGTAGATGCGCTCCGAGCTGACGATCGACCTCGGCGCGCTGCGGCGGAACGTCCACCGCCTTGTCCATGTCCTTAACGGCGCCGAGCTATGGGCGGTCGTCAAGGCGGACGCGTACGGGCACGGCGCCGCCGACGTCGCGGGCGCGGCACTCGGCGCCGGCGCGACTGCGCTCTGCGTCGCGACCGTGCCGGAGGGGCTTGCACTCCGCGACGAGTTCCGGACGGCGCGGATCCTCGTCATGGGGCCGACCGGCAGCAACCGCGAGATCGCGCTCGCACGCGACGCGCGGCTCGAGCTCGCGATCGGCGGCGGCGAGATCCCAGAGGGCATCCGCGTCCACCTCAAGCTCGACACCGGCATGGGACGCTGGGGTCTCTCGGAGCTGCCGGCACCGCCGCGCGAGGTCGTCGGGCTGATGAGCCATCTCGCGACGGCGGACACCGACTCGGCGTACACGGAGTGGCAGATCGAGCGCTTCCGCGAGCTGACGCAGCCGTGGTCGGCGCTGACCCGCCACATCGCGCACAGCGCCGGCGCGCTCCGGTACCCGGCCTCCCACTTCGACGCGGCGCGCTGCGGGATCGCGCTCTACGGCCTCTCCCCGTTCGGCACCGACCCGGCCGAGGACGGGCTCGAGCCGGTGCTCGGCTGGACGAGCCACATCGCGCAGTCGCGGCTGCTGAAGGCGGGGGAGAGCACCGGCTACGGGCGGCGGTTCGTCGCGGCGCAGGACACGTGGATCGGGCTCGTGCCGGTCGGCTACGCGGACGGCTTCCGCCGCGACCTGACCGGAACGCAGATTCGGGTCGCCGGCGAGCTCCGCCGGGTCGTCGGCACCGTCTCGATGGACGCCGTCGCCGTCGAGCTCGACCGCGAGCTGCCGCCGGGGACGCCGGTCGTCCTCCTGGGCCACGGCATCCTCGCCGAGGACCATGCCCGGGTCGCCGGTACCATCACCTACGAACTGGTCTGCGGCATCAACAGTGATCCCACCCGAGCCCGCCGTGTCGTCGTCGACGCCTGATCGGTTTGCCAAGACGGCCGATCGGATGGCGGCGCGTCAGGACGCCCGGGCGGCGGATCTCGCGGAGCAGGTCAAGGGCTTCGTCTTCCCGGAAGGCGGCGAGCGCGCGCTCGACGTCGGCACCGGGAGCGGGCGCGCTCGCGTTCGCGCTCGCACCGCTTGTCCGCGAGGTCGTCGGAATCGATCGCGTGCCGGAGCTGCTCGCGCTCGCGCGCGAGCGCGCGGCCGCGTTCGACAACGTCTCCTTCGTCGAAGGCGACGCGAACGCGCTTCCGTTCGACGACTTCTCGTTCGATCTGACGGGGACGCTGCGGACGCTGCACCACGTGGCGCGCCCCGAGATCGTCCTCTCCGAGATCGCCCGCGTGACGCGGCTCGGCGGCCGCGCGCTCGTCGTCGACCAGCTCGCTCCGCTCGACCCGCTCGAGGCGCTGGAGCTCGACCGGTTCGAGCGCGCCCGCGACTCGTCGCACACGCGGCTCCTCCCGGAGGGCGACCTCCGCACGCTCTTCGAGACGAACCGGCTGATGCTGATCCGCGAGCGGCGCGAGATCGAGTACCGCGACCTCGACGACTACCTGGATCTCGCCGGCTGCGACGGGGACGAGAAGGAGCAGGTCCGCGGGACTGGCCCCGAAGCAAACCGTCGCCACGATCGGCTGGTACCTCCTGGAACGGCGTTGATGGCCGTACGAACGATGCCGCCGGACCCGCTACAACGTGCCGATGCAAAAACGGCGTCTCGTCGTCCTGGCTGCCTTCGGCAGGGGCTGTTGCTCATCCTGCTGCCGTTCGGGGGAGGCGCGCTTGCGGCGACGAGCAGCGGCGCGGACGGCGACATCGCGTTCGTGAGCGGCGGCAGCATCTTTCTCCGAAGCACGGGCGACCTCGCTGATCCCGGGCGCCGTCGATCCGTCGTGGTCGCCCGACGGGAAGAAGCTTGCGTTCTCGGCTGGGGGCGACGCATCGAGATCTGCACGCTCACAGCCGGGCCGTCGTGCGCGCCCGGTTCGCCGATCGACAGCGGGTCACAGCCGGTCTGGTCCCCGGACGGCTCGCTGATCGCATACGTCGTCAGCGGCGCAATCTGGACTGCCGATCCAGTCACCGGTACCCCAATACCAGGTGACGCCCGCAGGCACAGATCCGACGTGGTCTCCGGCGTCGATGGGCAAGATCGCGTTCGTCACCGGTGGGGTCATCAACACGGTGAGTTCGTCGGGCGGCGCAGCCACTCCCCTGCAGCTTTACGGGAACCGGACTGACCGGCCCACTCTCGCACCCGGTGTGGTCGCCAGACGGATCGAACATCGCGTTCCAGGCAAGCGACGGTACACATGCGCAGGTCTGGGTCAGGCCCAGCGGGAGGTGGAACGGCCGTGCGGGTCACGACGGATGCGACCGACAAATCGGCACCGAGCTGGGCGCCGTCTTCCGATGCACTCGTGTTTGCCGTCACCGGTCAGGGGATCTACAGTTCGACGCAGGGCGTCGGCGGCGCCTGGGGGGCGCCCGTTCAGCTTCACTCGGGCGCCACCGATGCGACGCCGGACTGGCAGACCACCGCCCCGCAGAAGGTCGCTCCGCCGTCGATCAACGGTGGTGTGGCGCCACAAACAGGCCAGCTTCTGTCGACAACGAACGGAACCTGGATCGGGGCCTCAGCCGTCGGGTTCGCATACCAGTGGCAGCGTTGCGACTCGGCGGGGAACAACTGCGTCGCCATCGGCGGCGCAACCGGTTCGACGTACGCCGTCGTGTCCGCGGACATCGGTAAACACTTTCGCGTCGTGGTCACGGCGGTGAACGTCGCCGGCACCGACCGCCTCCGACCCGTCCGCGGCGACCGGCGTCGTCACGCTTGCCGGCACGGTCAATCCACCGGTCAACACGTCGTATCCGGTCATCACGATCCCGTTCGCGAACAACGGCGCGCCGAACATCGGCGACTTCCTGTCGGTGTCCAACGGGACGTGGACGGGGTCGTTCCCGATCGACGTTCACGTATCAGTGGAAGAAGTGCACCTCGCCGACGGGACCGTGCTTCACCATCGTCGGCGCGACGCACTGCACGTTCACGGTCACGAGCGACCTGTACGGGATGTCGCTCCGCGCCGAGGTGACGGCGAAGAACTCGGCCGCGGCGGTCGCGCAGAACTCCGAGGCGACGAAGCTCGTGAGCGCGATCAAGCCGTTCCTCCGCGTCGACGCCGCAGATCGTCGGCACGGTGCAGGTCGCACAGACGCTGTCGCTGACCTCCGGCACCTGGGACGGGTCGACGCCGCTGACGTTCACGTACTCGTGGCGGCGCTGCGATCCCGTCGGGACGCTGACGAGCTGCGTCCAGGTCCCAGGCGGCACCTCCGCGACGTACATCCCCGTGGTCGCCGACATCGGCTTCTCGCTCCGCGTCTGGATCACCGGATCGAATCCGGCCGGCTCCGACGTCGCGGTCACGAACCACACGTTCCCCGTCATCGACAGGGCGCACTTCGCGCCGAGCACCACCGACGCGCCGTTGATCGTCGGCACGCTCGAGGTCGGCGGCTTGGTGTCGACGAGCGTGCCGACGTTCAGCGGCGACACGCCGATCGTAACGAAACAGCAGTGGCAACGGTGCGACGCGACCGGCGGCGCATGCCACAACATTGCCAAGGCCACGAAGCTGACCTATGTGCCTGTCGACAGGTGACATCGGCTCGACCCTGCGCTTCGTCGTATTTGCGACGAATGCGTACGGCAACAGCGACGTCGCAGTCGCAGGTCACGGAGCCCGTGATCGCACAGCTGCCGCACATCAAGGGCAAGAAGATCAACGGCAACAACAAGTCGAACTACCTGATCGGCACCGCCCACGACGACACGATCAACGGCAACGGCGGCAACGACACGATCAACGGCAACGGCGGCTACGACACATCAACGGCGGCTCCGGCAACGACGTCATCAACGTCTCCGGCCCCGGACGGAGCAAGGTCAACGGCGGCTCAGGCTCCGACACGATCTACGCCGCGAACAATGAGAAGGACACCATCGACTGTGGGTCAGGGCAGGATCGCGCCGTCATCGACTCGCTCGACGTCGTGCACAACTGCGAGGTCGTCCAGGTCGGCACCGGCTCGAGCTCTTCCGGTAGCAACGGCGTCGAGTCCACCGCCGCGGGAAGAGCTGCGGTAGCTAACCAGTCTCAGTCAGATGCGCGAACGCATCGCGCAGCTGTTCTCGTTCGGTCGCGAGCTCGGTAAACGAGAGCATCAGCCGCCGCTCGCCCTCAGGCGTGAGGCGGAGGTACGCGACGCGTGCGTCCCGCTCCGACTGCTCGCGCGCGATCAGCCCGGCCTCCTCAGCACGGCGCACGAGCTCGGTGACCGTGCTCTGCGCGAGCTGGAGACGCTGCGACAGCTCCGTGACCGTCGACTGCTCGTCGCCGCCGGGCGCGCCCTTGATCATCAGCAGCAGCAGGTGCCGCTGAGGCGTCAGCCCCGACTGGCGCGCGACCCGCTCGCTTCTCCGCAGGAACTGGCGGATGGCGGCCCGAAACTCGGCGACCGCGATCACGTCGTCGATCTCGGGGGACGAAAAATCGTTCATAACCCGATTTTAGTGCCTCGACGCGGACGGGCAAGCACGCGAGCGACGACATTCGGCATCAGTGCCTGGATTCCGCCTGCCGGAGCGTAGAACCAGGGCACAGTCGTCTCGCCCGCGTCCGCGGTCGAGCGAGGCGAGGATGTGGGCGACGATCGGCTCCGGGCCGACGACGATCCGGCGCAGCAGAGCCGGCAGCCGACCCTGCGGGAAGCCCTCCGTCTCGACGAAGCCGGGCTTCACCGTGTGCACGCGGATGCCGCGGTCGCGAAGCTGCGGCGCGACCGAGCGCGAGAACGCGAGCTGCGCGAACTTCGACGCGGAGTACGGGCCGGACGGCGGGAACGCGACGCTCCCAGAGACCGAGACGAGATTCACGACGTCCGAGGGCGCGGCGGCCGCGAGCCCCGGCATGAACGCGCGGAGGCACCAGACGCTGCCGAGATAGTTCGTCCGCATCACCGCCTCGATCCGGTCGGCGTCGCCGTCGACGAAGTTCGTCCGCCCCGGAATGCCGGCGTTGTTCACGAGCAGATGGATCTTCGGATGCCGCTCGAGCACGCGTGCAGCGACGGCGTCGACGGTCGCGCGGTCGGAGACGTCGCAGATCTCGAACTCGCCGCCGATCTCCTCCGCGAGCGGGCGCAGTCGCTCCTCGCGCCGCGCGAGCAGCACGCAGTGCCAGCCGCGCTTCGCGAGCGCGCGCGCGAGCTCGGCGCCGATCCCGGAGGACGCGCCGGTCACGACTGCGACGCGCGGCTCGCTCACCGGCAGGCGGAGATCGCGAGGTGCGCCGTGCCGCTCGCGCCGCCGGCGTTGAACGCGGTCGCCGTGAGAACGTGGCGGCCCTTCGCGGGCTTGGACTTCAGCGTCGTCGACCAGAGCCCGTTCGCGGACTTGCCCGTTCCGATCACGTGGTCGTCGAGCGCGAACCGCACGCGCTTGATCCCGCTGACCGCGCTCGCGGCGACGGCGAGCCGTCGTCCCTTCGCGAGGCACGTCGACGCGTCCGGAAGGATCCAGTAGACCGCGACACCGGCGACGACGCGCAGCGTCGTGGTCGCGTAGCGCGTATTCGGCATGATGTTCGTCCCGACGGTGTCGACGTTCTTCGCCTCCTCGAAGTCCGACGACTGGAGACGCAGCGCGAGGTTCCCCGTCGTCAGCGCGGGCGCCGACGCGGGAAGCTTGAACGACGCGATGCCGGTGACCGGGTCATACGCGGACGCGCCGACGAGCGCGCCCTTGTAGCCGATCGTCAGCTGCAGCGGATCGACGCCGGACTGCGAGTCGAGCGAGCGCACGATGATCGTCGGGCGACCGGCGGCGACCTGCGTCGAAAGCAGCTTCACCGTCGGCGGCGTCACGTCGTTCACCCACGAGCGCAGGATGTACTTGCCCGCGAGCCGCCTGCCGTTGAAGCGGTCGCGTCCCGAGTCGACCGCGACGTAGAACGTCTGCTGGCGCGGGAACGACGAGCCCGCGGCGCCGATCGGCAGCAGATAGTCGTACGTCAGCGCGTTGACGCCGACCGGCGTTCCGGCGTAGCCCTGCACGGTGTTCTCGTCGAGCGCGCCGAGATAGAACGGATCGATCCGGGTCGAGCCCGACTCGACGACGACGGAAACGCCCGCGTTCGCTGCTGGCCTGTTGACGGACGTGACGTAGACCTTCTCCGCGCCGTCCTCGTTCATCGGCGCCTCGTCGGGCGCGTTGCCGAACGGCGCGACCGGATAGCGGTACTGCGTGACGAGGTTCGGCCCGGTGAGCGTGGTACCGCTCTGCCGCAGCTTCAGCTTGATCACCTTCGCGGCTGCGAGCGCGGGCTTGTCGACGAGGAAGAAATACGGAATGCGGCGCGTCACGTTGCCCTGGCGGAGGACGACGAAGCCGTAGTTCTCGCCCTGCGCGGCTCCCGCCGGAGCCTTCGCGACGACCGAGACGTCAGCCTCGCCGCCCGGCGCAACCGTGACGGTTCCCGGGAAGTCGAGCGTCGCGCCCGGTGTCGCCGCCTGCGAGACGAGCGAGACCGTCCACGTTCCCGCGCCGTTGCCCGCGTCGGTCACGCGGACGAGCAGCGCGTTGCTCGCCGCCGCGTGCAGCACGTTGAGATCCGGGAACGACAGCGACACGGGATCCATGAAGAGCCGCGGATCGACGGCGCCCGGCAGCGCAACGAGTCCGCCGCCCTCGTACGTCACCGGCGCCTCCTGCGTCCGTGCCGTGTCGGCCCACGCCGGCCCTGCGGTGGAGACGAGCGCCGACTTCACATTCGCGGGAGTCCACGTCGGATGAACCTGGAGCAGCAGCGCAGCCGCGCCGGCGACGTGCGGCGTCGCCATCGATGTGCCGTCGAAGACGGCGAACCGCGACGGGTTCGTGTTCGGCAGCGTCGACGAGAGGATCTGTCCGCCGGGTGCGGAGAGGTCAGGCTTCAGCGCGTGCCCGAACGCCGTCGGGCCCGCGGACGAGAAGCTCGTGATCACGCCGCTCCGTCCGGTCTCGAGCTCGAGCGGATCGTGTCCGACGTGGATCGTCGTCCGGCCGCCCGTCGCTGTCATCGCCGCGACGAGGTGAGCGCCGTCGAGGTTCGAGATCATCCCGCCCGGCAGCCCGAGGTCGAGCGGAATCCCGTTCGCCTCGCCCTGGCGGTTGTCCGAGAGCACGATCCCGATCGCGCCGGCCGCCCGCGCCTGCGCGGCCTTCGTCGCGAACGGGCAGAGCCCGCGCTGCGCGAGCACGATCACGCCGCTCAACGAGCCCGCGGGCAGCTCGCCGACCGGCGACGAGAGGTCGCTGCCGGCGCCGCAGAGATGCCGGTCGACCGGCTTGCCGTTCTTGCCGACGATCGAGCCGGCGTCGACGAGCGTCTGGTTCGTCGTCGCCCACGCGTCGGGCGCGGTCTTGCCGTCGGCGCCGATGAACGGAATGCCCTTGAGGATGTCCGGCGTGCCCGGCGCGGTGACGTCGAGCGCCGGCGAGAAGACGTGCGTGTTCGACACGGCGGCGACGGAGATCGCGTCGGGCGCGGTTCCCGGCGAGCCGGCCGAGCCGGTGCCGAAGTCGTCGCGGTCGTTGCCGGCGGCGATCACGGGGACGACGCCCGCGACGGCGACGTTGTGGATCGCCTCGATCAGCGCGTCGTTCGCCGGCTCGACCTGCGGGCCGCCGCCGGAGAAGTTGATGACGTCCATGCCGTCGCTGACGGCGGCCTCGAACGCGGCGATGATCTCCGGCGTGTTCGCGACGTGGCCGATCGGCGTCGGCACGGTGAAGACGCGGTAGTTGCCGAGCCACGCGCGCGGCGCGACGCCG
This sequence comes from uncultured Actinomycetes bacterium, assembly GCA_963816455.1. Classification (GTDB taxonomy): domain Bacteria; phylum Actinomycetota; class Thermoleophilia; order Gaiellales; family Gaiellaceae; genus Palsa-739. Next base: position 49,671 of record CAWFKM010000019.1, on the reverse strand, counting down.
CTGAGCCCGGTCACCTGCGGATGATCCGGCCCGGGAGGCGCGGTCGTGCCGGAGTCGCCGGCGGCGATTCCCGCGACGTGCGTCCCGTGGAACGACGAGTTCGGGTCGGTGACGAGCTTGCCGGGCGGCGCCGGAGTTCGGCCCGGGGAAGACCTTCGCGACGATCACCTTCGGCGTCGTCGACGCGGTGTCGCCCTTCGGGAAGCCGGCCGGGTACGAGAAGCCGGCCGGGTTGAAGAACGGGTTCGTCTGGTCGAGGCCGTCGTCGACGATCGCGATCTTGATCCCGGTGCCGTTCGCGCCGAGCGTCTGCTGGATCACGTCGGCGCCGATGATCGACGGCGAGCGGTCGAGCGCCATCGTGTACTGCACGCTCGGGTACACGTGCGTCACGTACGACTGGCGCATGAGCGCGGGAAGGCGATTCGCCGGCAGGCTGATCGTCAGCCCGTCGAGGATGACGCGGAAGCGGCGGCCGACGTGCGCGTCCGGGATCGCGCGGTGGAGCGCGGCGACGGCGCGCGCCTGCGCCTGGTCGACCCGCGCGAGGTACGCGCGCGACGCGGTGCTGTGCACCTCGAGCCGGCGGCGCGGGCCGGCGCTGAAGAGCCCGCGGCCGGTCGCCTCGGCGAGCGGCGGCAGCCGGAGGTCGGCGATGACGCGGACGTCAGCGGAGGCGCCGTGCTTCGGGAGCGGGATCGTCCCAACGCGAATCAGCGGCACCGTTTGGTCGCCGAAGGTGCGGTGCACCGGCACGAGCGCGGCTGAGGCAGGTAGAGCGCCGAGGAGTGCCGCGCAGGAGGCCAGGAGCGGGATCGCGCGACGCAACGCGACCAAGGTACCGGACACCCGGGACAGCCGGGGTAGGATCGCGCGGATGGCCGGAGCCTTCGACGGAAAGCGAGCCCTGATCCTGGGCGTCGCCAACAAGCGCTCGATCGCGTGGGCGATCGCCCGCCGCCTGGCCGACGGCGGGGCGAAGCTCGCGTTCACGTATCAGGGCGAGCGAATCGAAAAGGGCGTCCGCGAGCTGGCGGCGACGGTGGACACGGCGCTGGTGACGGAGTGCGATGTCCGTTCAGACGAGGACATCGCCCGTGTCTTCGGCGAAGTCGGAGCCGCGTTCGACGGCGGCCTGGACGTCTTGGTCCATTCAGTCGCGTTCGCCGCCGCAGAAGATCTCGAAGGCCGCTTCACCGACACCCCGCGCGACCGCTTCTGGATGGCCGTCGACGTGAGCGCGTACTCACTGGTCGCGTGCACGCGAGCCGCAGAACCGCTGATGGTCGCCGCGGGCGGAGGCTCGATCGTGACGATGACGTACCTCGGCGGCGAGCGAGCAGTCCCGCACTACAACGTGATGGGCGTCGCGAAGGCAACGCTGGACGCGTCAGTGAAGTACCTCGCGTGGGACCTGGGCGAAAAGAACATCCGCGTCAACGCAGTGTCAGCGGGCCCGGTGCGTACGTTGGCCGCGCGCTCAATCGCCGGCTTCCCGACGATGGAAGCCATCGTCGAAGAGCGAGCCCCGTTGCATCGCCATGTCGACGCCGAGGATGTCGGAGGCGCAGCGGCGTATCTCCTCAGCGACGACGCCAAGAACGTGACGGGCACGACGCTGTACGTCGACAGCGGCTACCACGCGATGGGCATGTGACGCCGGATCTGATAACGCCGTTCGCTCAGGTGATGACGTGCACCGCCTTAGGCTTACACCGACAGGCCTGGCAAGGAGTACGAATGCCGCTATACGAGATTGACGCAAGTGGTGAGCTTCCTCACGGGCACACCGATCCGGCAGGAATACCTAGAGACAGTCATCGAGTGGATCAGCTCTGACAACGTCGAAGGTTACATGGCGGTCCACCAGCATGACCCGGACGCAACAGAACTCTGGAACTACTTCCAGTCTGTCATCGGTTGGGCGAAGAACACTTTCACCACCTACCGCAGGCCTATGAAGGGCTTGCCCTGGGGGAGGCTGTACAACAACTACAAGGATGTGAAGCAAGACCCCGCGAAGTTGGAACAGCGCATCTCCGAGCTTTTCGCCGATGACGAAATCCTGAGTAACAAGGGCATTTACCTCTATGTTCTTACGGGCGACGAGAAGTGGCTAAATCTACGCACCTTCAGTGAGGCGCAGAAGCTGGCTGCGTACGAGCGACAGCAGGGCATCTGCCCTCTGTGTCTCGAGCGCTTCGAACTGGCAGAAATGGATGCAGACCACGTCACCCCTTGGAGCAAGGGCGGGAAGACCGTTCCCGACAACTGCCAGATGCTGTGCAGGCCCGACAACATCAAGAAGAGCAACCGCTAATCCGGCCTGAAGCTCCAGCCCGCCGTGACGGAGATCATTCTCTTCGAACTCTTCGAGCGCGGCTTGGACGACGCTCGCCCGGCCCAAAGCTAGCCCCAAACTAAAGCTTGTGGGCGGCGGCGAGGATCTCATCGAAGTCCGGGACCGCCGCGACGTCGTACGACCACACCGCGCGGATCACTCCGCCCTGATCTACCAGGAACGCCGATCGCGCAGACACGTCCCGTAACCCGCGGTAGTCGAATGCGACTTCGAAGCCGTGCGTAGCGTCGCCGTTCCAGTCCGACAGCAGCGGCAGGTCAAGATCGAGCGCCTGCATCCACGCGACGTGGGTCCACGGGCTGTCGCGCGAGATTGGATACGTGTGGATGCCGAGGGCGGTGAACTCTTCGCTCCTGTCACGCAGGAGCTCCAGTTCGTTTGTTCAGGTCGACGACCAGTCGAACAAATAGAACAGGAGAAGAATTGGGCCGTGCTCGGCGAGCTCCCCGAGGCTCGCGCTCTCGCGTGGGGTCGTCCAGACCTTCGCATCCGGGATGCGGTCGCCGACGGCAAGCACCGCGCGAGATTACTCGACCGGGGTGACCGCGAGCTCCGTCAGGTCGGCGATCTCGCGCACGACCTCCGTGATGTCGCGGTTTGCGTTGAAGACGCGGAGCTGGCGGTCGGCGCCGTTGCCGCGCGCGAGGATCTCCGTGATGCCGGCGAGCTCCTCCTCCGAGCCGAGCTCGGCGGCGTGCGGCGCGATCGTCTTCAGCGTCCGCCGGATCAGGCTCGCGACCGGCTGGCGGTTCCGCTTCCCCGTCAGCAGATCCATCACCGGCGCCTCGAGGCCGTAGCGTGCGGCCAGCCACTTGTTCTCCGTCGTGAGGATCCGGTGGTACGACGGGATCTCGTCGCCGGCGTCGAACCGCTCGCTGTAGTGCTTCACGAGCGCCTGGCAGTACGCGGTGATCGCGACGACGTCGTCGAGCCGCGTCACGGCGTCGCAGATCCGGATCTCGACGGTGCCGAGCCGCGGGTGGAGTCGGATGTCCCACCAGATGTGCGTGTAGTCCGCGATGCAGCCGGTGCGCTCGAGCTGGCCGACGACCTCCGCGTAGTCCGCGTAGTCCTTGAAACGCGGCGGCGGGCCGGAACGGGGGAACGCCGCGAACACCATGTGCCGCGACGACGCGAGCCCCGTCGCCTCGCCGCGCCAGAACGGTGAGCTCGCGGACAGCGCGACGAGCTCCGGCAAATGCGCGATGAGGCCGTTCACGACCTGGATCGCCTTCTCCGGGTTGTCCACTGCGACGTGGATGTGCAGGCCGAAGATCAGCTCGCGCCGCGCGATGTATTGGAGCTGGTCGACCAGCGAGCGGTAGCGGTCCTTCGCCGTGATCCGCTGGCGCTCGAAGAGCGAGAACGGATGCGTGCCCGCCGAGCCGACCCGGAGTCCCTGGCCGCGCGCGGTTGCGATGACGAAGCCGCGCAGCTGACGCAGCTGCTGCTCGACGTCGGCCGCGGTGTGGCAGACCGGCGTCGCGATCTCGAGGATCGACTGCATCAGTTCGGCATTGATCCGCGCCTCGAGGTCGTGTCCGCGCACCGCCTCGAGCACGGTGTCGATGTGCTGGACGAGGTCGAACGTCTCCGCGTCGAGGAGCATGTACTCCTCCTCGACCCCGAGCGTGAACGCGTCGCTCTGGCCGAAGGCGTGGTCGAGGACGCTACCGCCTTCGGGGAAGCGCGCGCCCTTGCCGGTGATCGACGGCGGGAAGATCTGCTTCGGCGTCACTCGACGATCGCCTCGGCTTCGATCTCGACGAGCCAGCGCGGGTCGAGCAGCCCGGCGACGACGATGAACGCCGTCACGGGGAGGACGTCGGCGAAGACCTCGCCGTGTGCGCGGCCGACCTCTTCCCAGTCGTCGGCGCGGACGAGGTAGACGCGCGTGCGCACGACGTCGGCCGGCGCGGCGCCGACCTCGGCGAGCGCGTCGACGATGATCTCGAGCGCGCGTTTCGCCTGCGCGTACGGGTCGTCCGGCGTGTCGACGCCGTCGGGATAGATCGCCGCGGTTCCTGCGACGTGGACGTGAGCCCCGTCGCGCACCGCGCGGGAGTAGCCGACCGTCGCGGCCATGGGTGACACCGCTGGGACGATGCGGCGGCTCACGCGCCTAGTATCCCCCGCCGTGGAATCACTTGGCGAGATCGACACCTGGGGCGCGCGGACGGCGGCCGCGGGAGTCGTGCGGCGCGGCGGCGTGGTCGCGACGCACGGGCCGCGCGGGGAGGAGCTCCGCTGGGCGTCGGTGACGAAGCTCCTGACCGGGCTGGCGGTGCTCGTCGCGGTCGAGGAGGGCAGCGTGGATCTCGACGAGCCGGCCGGGCCGCCCGGGTCGACGCTGCGGCATCTGCTCGCGCACGCGTCGGGGCTCGGGCCGGAGGAGGGGCCGCCGCTGATGGAGCCGGGGCGGCGGCGGGTCTACTCCAACTACGGGATCGAGCTCGCGGCGGCGCTCGTCGCGGAGCGGGCGGAAATGGCGTTCGACGCGTACCTCGGCGCGGCCGTGCTCGAGCCGCTCGCGCTCGCCGGCTCGCTGCGGAGCTCGCCGGCGTGGGGGTACCGCGGGCCGCTCGACGATCTGCTCGCGCTCGCGCGCGAGCTGCTCGAGCCGACGCTCGTCGCGCCGGAGACGCTCGCGGAGGCGACCTCGGTGCAGTTCCCCGGCCTCGCCGGCGTGCTCCCGAGCTGGGGGCGGATGGAACCGAACGACTGGGGGCTCGCGTTCGAGCTTCGCGACGCGAAGTCGCCGCACTGGACGGGGACGCTCGCCTCGCCGCGCACGTTCGGCCACTTCGGCGCCGCCGGCACGTTCGTCTGGGTCGATCCGGACGCCGGGTTAGCCTGCGGTGTCTTGACCGACCGCGAATTCGGCGACTGGGCGATCGATGCGTGGCCGCGCTTCAGCGACGCGGTGCACGAACGATGAAAGGCGACCGGCTCGCCGGGCTTCATCTACGGGACGATCGTCGTCCTCTCGGTCGATCGTCGCCGGCGCGAAGGCGTTCCCCGACCGGCATGGGACACATCGCCGCGCTCGGTGCTCGTCACGCGGGTTCGTCTTCTGGCTCGCGCACGTCTACGCGTTCGCGCTCGGCGAGAGCGCGTCGACGCGGGAGCACCTGACCGTCGACGGCGGTCACGACGATTGCGTGGCGCGAGGCGTCGCTGCATCGGCGCGGCGATGCCGTCGGTCGTCGTGCTCCTGCTCGGCGAGGTCGGCGTGCTCTCGCCGAAGGCCGCGATCTGGGGCGCGATCGGCGTCGGCCTCGCCGTCCTCGCGGTCCAGGGAATCGTGTTCTCCCGGATCGAGAAGCTCGGGTGCGCTCGCGACGATCGTCGTCGTCACGGTGAACCTCAGCCTCGGGATCGTCGCTGATCGGGCTGAAGGTCCTCGTCGACCTCACAGCCACGGCAGTCGTCGGCGAACGAGCGGCCGCAGCAACTCGTCGAACGTCGCCTTGTCGCAGCTCGCGACGACGGACGGCGTGATCGCGGCGACCGTCGCCGTCCGCGGCACCGGCATCGTCAGCGCGACCTCGCCGAAGTAGTCGCCGGGCCGCAGCACGCCCTGGTTGCCGCGATCCCTCTGCGAGACCGAGAGCATCCCGGCGAAGAGCGACGTAGAACCGGTCGCCGGGATCGCCCTCGCGGAAGATCGTCGTCCCGGCGGCGATCTCCTCGCGCTCCATCCGCTTCGCGAGCACTGCGAGCGTCTGGCCGGAGAGCCCGGCGAGCAGCTCGATCCGCCCGAGCTCATGCGAGGTGGCGGAGGAGCGAGGCACGGCCCCACGCTAGCGGAGGCCGGGGGCAGAGGCCGCCACCGGCCTCTGCCGCAGTTCAGCCCGATCTATTCCCCGAGGCCGAGCGAGCGCTCGAGCATGCCCTTGGGCATGGCGCCGACGGCGGAGGCCTTCGGCTGGCCGTTCTCGAAGAGGACCATCAGCGGGATCGACATGACCCCGTAGCGCTGCGCGAGCCCCTGGTTCTCGTCGATGTTGACCTTGACGAGCTTCAGGTTCTTCTCCTCGGCGATCTTCTCGAGGACGGGGGCGACGGCGTGGCAGGGGCCACACCACTCGGCCCAGAAATCAACGAGCACAGGCTCGCCGTTTCCAAGCACCTCATCCTCGAACGTCGCCTCGGTGACGTCGTTAGCCATTCAGGTTTCCTTTCGTGTTCCTACTTGTGTAACGCCGCTCTCTACACTGCTCTTCCCGATGGCCGAGACGATTTTCACGCCGCTCCCGGACAAACCCGATCATCCCGCGCTCGAGGTCGAGGTGCTCGATTGGTGGGAGGGCCAGGGTACCTTCGAGCAGCTGCGTGAGCGAAACCGCGGCGGGCCGCGCTTCAGCTTCTTCGACGGGCCGGTCACGGCGAACAAGTCCCTGGGCGTCCACACGGCCTGGGGCCGGACGCTGAAGGACGTCTTCCAGCGCTACAAGGCGCTCCGCGGCTTCGATCAGCGGTACCAGAACGGCTTCGACTGCCAGGGACTCTGGATCGAGGTCGGGGTCGAGCACGAGCTCGGACTCAACTCGAAGCGGGAGATCGAGGAGTACGGGCTCGAGAACTTCGCCCGCAAGTGCCGCGACGCGGTCGTCCGGTCGGCCGACGAGCTCTGGAAGGGCTCGAAGCGGCTCGGGATGTGGATGGACTGGGGCAACGACTACTTCACGTTCAGCGACACGAACATCGAGTACGTCTGGCGGATGCTGAAGGTCGTCCAGGAGCGCGACTGGCTCTACCTCGGCCACCGCTCGACCGAGTGGTGCCCGCGCTGCGGCACGTCGATCTCGCAGCACGAGCTGATCGGCTCGTACGTCGACCGGGCCCGACCCGTCGCTCTTCGTCCGGTTCCCGCTGCTCGACCGGCCGACCGAGTCGCTCGTGATCTGGACGACGACGCCGTGGACGCTGCCGGCCAACGTCGCGGCGGCGGTGAACCGGACGCGCAGTACGGCCGGCGCGCGAACGGCGAGTGGGTCGCGACGGCGCGCTATCCCGACGACGACGTTCGCGGAGCGAAGCCCGGGTCGGAGCTCGTCGGCTGGCGCTACCGCGGGCCGTTCGACGATCTCGCGCCGGGCGCCGTCGTCGAGCACCGCGTCATCCCGTGGGACGACGTCTCGATGGAGCGACGGCACCGGCGTCGTGCACATCGCGCCGGGCTGCGGCGGCGAGGACTTCGAGCTCGCGGGCGTGAACGAGCTGCCGGTGTCTGACGCCGGTCGACGAGTCGGGCCGCTTCTACGACGAGTACGGCTGGCTGCACGGGCTCTCGACGACCGAGGCGGCGGAGCAGATCATCGGCGCGCTCGAGGAGAAGGGCGTGCTCGTCGAAGCGGGGCTGCACAAGCACCGCTATCCCGAGTGCTGGCGCTGCCACACGCCGCTGATCTTCCGCATCGCCGACGACTGGTTCATCTCGCGTCCGCGATCTGCGGCAGCAGATGCTCGACGCGAACGCGACGGTGTCGTGGACGCCGGAGTACATGGGCAAGCGCATGGACGACTGGCTGCACAACATGGGCGACTGGAACATCTCGCGGCGCCGCTACTACGGGCTGCCGCTGCCGTTCTATCCGTGCGCGTGCGGGCACCTGAACGTGATCGGTTCGCGCGCCGAGCTGGAGGCGCGTGCGCTCGGCGGGCTCGAGCAGCTCGAGGAGCTGCGGCGGCCGTGGATCGACCGCGTGCCGATCGCGTGCGAGGAGTGCGGCGAGCCGGTGACGCGCGTGGCGGAGGTCGGCGACGTCTGGCTCGACGCGGGGATCGTTCCGTTCTCGACGCTCGGCTGGCACAACGAGGAGTTCGTTCCGCAGGGCTATGCGACCGGCGCGGCGCGCGGGCTGACGACCGCCGATCTGCCGGATCACGCGTACTGGGAGAAGTGGTTCCCGGCGGACTGGGTCTCGGAGATGCGCGAGCAGATCCGTTTGTGGTTCTACTCGCAGCTGTTCATGTCGGTCGTGCTCGAGGGGCGCGCGCCGTTCCGGCAATGTGCTCGGCTACGAGAAGATGCTCGACGAGACCGGTCGCGAGATGCACGGGTCGTGGGGGAACACGATCACCGCGGACGACGCGTTCCAGCTGATGGGTGCCGACGTGATGCGCTGGCAGTACTGCGCGCAGCCGCCGGATCGGAACCTGCTGTTCGGTTTTCGCGCGGCGGATCAGATCAAGCGCGAGCTGCTGACGCTGTGGAACTCCGTGTCGTTCTTCGTTCTGTACGCGAACATCGAGGGGTTCCGGCCGTCGTGGTCGTCGCTCGAGCCGTCGGGCGAGCTGCGGCCGTTGGACCGGTGGCTCGTCGAGCGGACGCACGCGTTCGTCGCGGATGCGACGCGCGGGTACGAGTCGTGGCTGGCGGTCGATGTGATCCGCGACTACCAGGCGTACGTCGACGATCTGTCGAACTGGTACATCCGGCGGACGCGGTCGCGGTTCTGGGAGGGCGACGCGGCTGCGCTCGGGCACGCTCTGGTACGCGTTGGTGCAGACGTTGCGCGTGCTCGCGCCGGTGCTGCCGTTTCTCACGGAGCATCTGTGGCGGAATCTCGTGCTGGACGGGCCGGAGTCGGTGCATCTCGCGCCGTGGCCGGATGTCGCTGAGGCGGATCGCGCGCTGTTGGCGGAGTTCGCGGACGTGCGCGCGGTCGTGACGCTCGCGCATCAGGCGCGCGCGACGGCGGGGTTGAAGCTGCGGCAGCCGGTGCGGCGGCTCGTCGTCGAGGGCGCGGCGGGTGCGGCGGCGCATGCGGACGAGATCGCGGACGAGGTGCGCGTGAAGGAGGTCGTGTTCGACCGCGTCGATGCGGAGCTGCGTGTGAAGCCGAACCTTCCCGTGTTGGGGCCGAAGCTCGGCAAGGATCTGCGGGTGGTGCAGGCGGCGCTCGCGGCGGGCGAGTTCGAGGAGCTCGGCGGCGGGCGGTTCCGCGCCGCGGGCCACGACCTCGAGCCGGACGAAGTCTTGGTGGAGCGCGGCGGCCGCGACGGGTGGGCGGTCGCGGCGGCGGACGGCGTCACGGTCGCGCTCGACACCGCGCTCGACGATGCGTTGCTCTTGGAGGGCCGCGGCTTCGATCTGATCCGTGCGGTGAACGCGCTGCGCAAGGACGAGGGCTACGAGGTCACCGACCGCGTCGTGCTGACGGTTCCTGCCGATCTCGCAGACGTCGTCGCCGCGCACGCCGACTGGATCAAGCGCGAAGTGCTCGCGATCGAAATCGTCGTCGGCACCGAACTGGCGATCGCGAAGGCGTAACGGTTCTTCTTAACGGGGTCAGTCCCCGTTAAGAACCGGACGCGGCCTCCGCGGCGGGGCCGGTTTCCGACTCTTGCGCGGCGGCGTTTGACCGGCACCGTGGCTCGATGGCGACGAGCTCTACGCGAAGCGTTTCCCGGCGTCTACCACGTCACCACTCGGGGCGCGGGACCGTGCGCCGTCTTTCACGACGACGACGATCGCACGCGCTTCTGCAACTTGCTCGTCGCAACGCTCGTCGAGGAGAACTGGGTGTGTCGCGCGTTCTGCTTCATGACGACGCACTATCACCTGCTTCTCGACGTTCCCGACGAATCGCTTCCAGCCGGGATGCAGCGGCTGAACGGCCTCTACGCGCGTGGCTTCAACCTGCGGCACAAGCGCACGGGCCACCTGTTCGGAGGGCGGTACTACTCCGATCGAGCCGACACCGACGACTACATGCTCGAGCTGCTTCGGTACGTCGCGCGAAATCCGGTTCGCGCCGGCGCATGCCGGCGGCCGGCCGACTGGTACTGGAGCAGCTACCGCGGCTGTGTCGGTCTCGACTCGGAGTTCCCGTTCGTCGACTCGTCGCCGCTCCTCGCGTACTTCGGATCGTCGAAGGACATCGCACGCACGCGGCTGCGCGAGTTCGTGGAAGCGAAGGACGCGGACAAGTTCGTCCCCGCACATCGCTGTCCCGACGGGACGTGACGGTTCTCTTAACGGGGCACTGACCCCGTTAAGAGGTCGCGAATGCCGTCGCGAGCCGCGCGAGCCCGCGGTCGAGCGTCTCGTCCGCGACCGCGAGCGACAGCCGCGCCCAGCCGCGGCCGCGGTCGCCGAAGCCTTCGCCCGGTGCGAGTGCGACGCGGTGCTCGTCGAGCAGCTGCTCGCACGTGACGCCGTCCGGCAGCCGGAACCAGACGAAGAACGTTCCCTCGCTGCGCGCGTCGAGCCCCGCGAGCGCGGCCAACGCGCGGTCGCGTCGCGCCTCGTACAACGCGCGCCGCGCCTCGACCGACTCCTGCGGCCCCGTCAAAGCCGCGATCCCCGCCTCCTGCACCGGCATGAACACGCCCGCGAACACATGGTTCTGCAGATCCTCGATGCGCGCGACGAGCTCCGCGTTGCCGACCGCGAAACCGAGCCGCCAGCCCGCCATCCCGTACGACTTCGACATCGAGAACAGCTCCAGCCCGACCTCGCGCGCGCCGTCCTCCGCGAGGAAGCTCGCCGGCCGCCGCCCGTCGAAGACGAGATCGCCGTACGCGAAGTCGTGCAGCACCCATGCCCCCGCGCGCCGCGCATACGCGATCGTCTCCGCGAACACCCCCACGGGCGCGCACGCTGCCGTCGGGTTCGACGGATAGTTGAGATACACCGCGGCGGCTTCGCGCGGCGCGCCGTCCCAGTCCGGCCGTCCGTCGTCGAGCAGCGGCAGCGGCGCAAACGCGGCCGCAGCGAGCGCGACCGCCGAGCGATAGTCGGGATACCCGGGATCCGGAAGCACGAGCGTCTCGCCGCGGTCGACCGTCACCTGCGCGAACTCCATCAACCCCGTCTTCGATCCCGGAAGCACCGCGACCTCGCGCGTCGGGTCGACCTCGACGCCGTAGACGTTGCCGTACCGCGCCGCGATCGCGTCCTTCAGCGCGGCGAGCCCGGCGAACGGTGCGTACCCGTGCGTATCCGATCGCGCCGCCGCGCGCGCGAGCGCCTCCGCGACATGCGGCGGCGGCGGCACATCCGGATTGCCGCGCCCGAGATCGACGAGCGGCTCCCCGTCCTCCGCAGCCGACGCCGAGACGCGCGCGAGCAGCCGCGTGAAGTACTGCTCCGGGAGCCTGTCCAGCCGCTGAGGTCGCGCGCGCACGCGCCGCGATGCTACGCCGCGGGGACGGAGGCGCGCCGCAGCTCGACCGGCAGCTTGAACACGACGTCCTCGAACACCGAGCGGAACTCCTCGATCTGCCCCGTCCCGCGCACCCGGAACCAGTCGCACACCCGCGCGACGAGCCGCTCGGGCGCCGACGCGCCGGAGGTCAGCCCGACGGTCTCGACGCCGGCGAGCCAGCGCTCGTCGATGTCGCTCTCGTCGTCGATCAGATGCGCGGCGACGCCGGCCGCGTGCGCGACCTCGACGAGCCGGTTCGAGTTCGACGAGTTCCGCGAGCCGATCACGAGCAGCAGCTCGACCTCGCCGAGCAGCTCCTTCACCGCCCACTGCCGGTTCGAGGTCGCGTAACAGATGTCTTCCTTCTCCGGCCCTTCGATGTGCGGGAAGCGGCGCTTCAGGACGGCGACGATCTCGTTCGTCTCGTCGACCGAGAGCGTCGTCTGCGTGATGTACGCGAGTCGCGCGCTCGTCACCTCGAGTGACTCCGCGTCGGCGACCGATTCGACGAGGACGATCGCGTCGGGTGCCTCGCCCGTCGTCCCTTCGACCTCCTCGTGTCCCGCGTGGCCGATCAGCACGATCGTGTAGCCGAGCCGTGCGTAGCGCTGCGCCTGCGTGTGCACCTTCGTCACGAGCGGGCACGTCGCGTCGATCGCGGTGAGCCTGCGCTCGATCGCTTCGGCGCGCACCGACGGCGCGACTCCGTGCGCGGAAAAGACGACTGTCGCGCCCTCGGGAACGTCGGTCGTCGCCTCGACGAAGATCGCACCGCGCTCCTCGAGGTCGCGCACGACGTGGACGTTGTGGACGATCTGCTTGCGCACGTACACGGGTCGCCCGTACAACGCGAGCGCCCGCTCGACCGTTTCGACCGCCCGCTCGACGCCGGCGCAGTAGCCCCGTGGAGAGGCCGAGAAGGACCCGCTTCACCAAACCGCGGCCACAATAGCCCCGATCCGGGACGGCGGCGCCGGTCGGGCCCGTTGAACCGCGATTCACCGCGAGGTCTGGGCGAGCACGATCCCGCAGAGGACGACCGCCGCGCCGAGGAGCTGGGCCGGCGAGAGCGACTCCTTGAGCCAGACCCAGGCGACGATCGTCGCCACCACCGGCTCGAGCATCGCCACGATGCCGACCCGCGTCGCCGTGACGTGCTTCAGCGCGCCGACGATCAGCACGAACGGGACGATCGCGCCGAGCACGACGACCCAGAGCACGAGCGCCCACACCGGCAGATGCCAGCCGGCGAGCCGCCCTTGCAGCGACACCGTCCGCCCGACCGTCGTCGCGGGGAAGCTCCACCACGGCTGCACGAACGTCCAGAAGACCGTCGCGAAGAAGAAGCCCCACGCGAGGAGCGAGATCGAGTCGCGGCCCGCGACCTCCTTCTCCGCGAGCAGCAGGTACGCCGCGAAGACGAACGCCGCGATCAGCGCGAACAGCACGCCGAGCCCGTCGAGCGTCACGCCCTGCCAGCAGCTGCACCATCAGCGAGAGCCCGATCAGCGACAGCGCGAGCGCGACCCAGATCCGCCGCCGCACGTGCTCGTGCCCGAACGGGACGCGCCCAGATCGCGACGAGCAGCGGCCCGAGGTACTGGATCAGCAGCGCGATCCCGATCGGCAGCCGCTTGATCGCGAGGAAGTAGAAGAGCTGGACGAACGCGACGCCGACGACGCCGAAGATCGCCAGCCGCCACCACTCGCCGGGGCGCAGCCGCAGCGACCCCGGCCGAGCACCACGAGCGCGAACGATCGTCAGCCCGATGAACGCACCGGCCGAGCGCGCCTCCGTCAGCCGCAGCGCCGACATCCCCGACGTGAGCGCGACCTTCGAGACGGCGCCGTTGAGCCCGAAGAGCACACCCGCGACGAGCACCATTGCGTAGCCGACTGCCGGCCTGCGGACGTGCTCCACGGGCCGAACCTACCGGTAGCCTCCGAGGCACGGGACGTAGCTCAGCCTGGTAGAGCGCCTGCTTTGGGAGCAGGAAGCCGGTGGTTCGAATCCGCCCGTCCCGATCGAGCGGGGCCGTTGTATCTTCGAGGCTCACCTCTATCGGAAGGGTGGTCTCGCTCATGCCGTCAAACGCCGCCTTTGACAGCACACTCCGCCGGTGTCTGATTGCCCTCGTCGCCGCGATCGCCGTCGCGTCGATCGTGGGCGTCGGCTCGGCCGCAGCCGCGACGTCGCACAACGGCTGGGGTCAGCCGGACTTCGGTCCGAACGTCGTGATCTTCGACCCGAGCATGCCGATGAGCCAGATCCAGGCGACCGTCGACGCGATCGCCAACCAGCAGGTCCCGAACCAGTTCGGGACGCAGCGGTACGCGCTGCTGTTCAAGCCGGGCACGTACGGCACCGCAGCGACTCCGCTGAACTTCCAGGTCGGGTACTACACCGCCGTCGCAGGGCCTCGGCGCGTCGCCGGACGACGTCGTGATCAACGGCTCCGTCAACGTCTACAACCAGTGCAGCCGGCAGCAGCTGCATCGCGCTCAACAACTTCTGGCGCTCGCTGTCGAACCTGACCATCAACGTGACCAATCCGAGCTTCGGCTGTCACACCGGCGAGTTCTGGGCGGTGTCGCAGGCCGCTCCGATGCGTCGCGTGCACGTCAACGGGCTCACCACGCTGATGGACTACTGCACGGGCCCGTCATTCGCGAGCGGCGGCTTCATCGCCGACTCGAAGTTCGACGGCAGCACCGTGATCAACGGCTCGCAGCAGCAGTGGTTCGTCAGGAACAGCAACCTCGACGGCTGGACGAACGGCGTCTGGAACCAGGTGTTCTCGGGCGTCGTCGGTGCGCCGGCTCAGTGCTTCCCGGCGCAGGCGTCGTGCGGCGGCCCGTACACCACGCTCGCGACGAGCCCCGTGACGGGATACGCCCCGTACCTCTACGTGGACGCTCACGGGCGCTACAGCGTCTTCGTGCCCGCGGTCCAGCACAACTCCGCCGGCGCGACCTGGGACAGCGGCCGCCGCGGCTCGTCGATCCCGATCGACCGGTTCTTCATCGCCGACCCGAGCGACTCAGCGAAACAGATCAACAACGCGCTCGCCCGCGGTGAGAACCTGATCCTGACTCCCGGCGTGTACGACCTCGACGGACGATCGACGTCAAGCGCCCCGGCACCGTCGTGCTCGGGCTCGGCTTCCCGACGCTCGTGCCGATCGACGGCGACGCCGCGATGGACGGTCGCAGACGTGGCGGGCGTGAAGCTCGACGGGCTGATGTTCGACGCCGGCCCGGTGAACTCGCCGGTGCTCCTGCGAGGTGGGCAGGCACGGCACGCCGCACAAGAGCGATGCCCCGCTGACCCGACCGCGCTGCAGGACGTGTTCTTCCGCATCGGCGGCGCCACTCCCGGCAGGGCAACGACCAGCCTGGTCGTGAACAGCGACAACGTCCTCCTCGACGACATCTGGGCCTGGCGGGCCGACCACGGCAACGGCGTCGGCTGGACCGCCAACACCGCCGACACCGGCCTGATCGTCAACGGCGACAACGTCACGGCGTACGGCCTGTTCGTCGAGCACTACCAGAAGTACGAGGTGATCTGGAACGGCGAGAACGGCAAGGTCGTCTTCTTCCAGAACGAGATGCCGTACGACCCGCCGAGCCAGGCGGCGTGGATGGAAGCTCCCGGCGTCGACGGCTGGGCCGCCTTCAAGGTCGCCAACAGCGTGCACAGCTTCGGCGGCTACGGCATGGGCAGCTACAGCTTCTTCAACCAGGGCGTGGACATCTTCGCCGCCACGCGTTCGAGGTTCCCGGCGACGCTGCCGGCGGCGAGCCTGCACAACCTGCTCACGATCTTCCTGGACGCCAGCGCCGGGAAGGGCGGCATCCTGAATGTCGTCAATGACACGGGCGGGTCGTCGACCATCGCGAACCCGGATACCCCGGTCACCGTGGTCAGCTACCCGTGAGCTGAGCGCTCCGTCTCGTCGGTGGGTGGCCGACTCCCGACTCACCCGGCCGTCTTCGGCACCTGTCACTGTCCGAAGAGGACAGGTGAGAAGCAGCGCCATATTCGTCGTCATCGCGGCGGGGCTCGCCTCGCCGGCGGCGGTCCCGGCCGCCGTTGGTCCGACGATCGTGCATCGAGCGGAGTGCGGCGCCGGCTACGTCGCGGCGAACCTTCCTTGGGGGCACAAGTGTCTTCGCGCCGGCGAGTTCTGCAAGATGGGGCACTCCGCGTACGCAAGGTACGGATTCGTGTGTCCTTCAACCGGCCACCTCCGCAGACGCTGACGCGATGAAGCTCTTCAAGTCGAGCGAAGACAAGGCCGCGATCGCCGACGCCGAGGCCGCGTATCAAGCGTTCGTCGCGGCTCTCGCATCGGCCGACCCGGCGACGGCGATGCGACTCTCTGCGGAGTTGAGCACGATCCGAAGATGGCGGAGTGCTCGGTGATCGCGAGCGCCGGAAGCTCGGCGAGGTCACGTTCCTGAAGTACGCGGACGCAGTTCTCGCCGACGATCACCTGACCGCTGACGAGGAGGACGCACTCGGCGCCGTCGGGGAGGCCATGGGCATCGACCAGGCAGGCATGGAGCGGAACGGCGAGCTTCTCACGCGTCTTCAGGTAGCGAAGCTGAACGACGGACGTCTACCTGTGGTCGAGCAGTCGAGTCTGATGGCGAAGAAGGGCGAGATCGTGCACCTGGAAACGGCTGCCGCACTCATGAAGGAGGTCGCGGTGCGCGAGTGGCACGGAGCGTCCCAGGGCGTCAGCTTCCGTGTCGCCAAAGGCGTCAGGTACCGCGTCGGCGCGACCCGCGGCCATCTCGTCACGGTCGGGACGCAGCTCCAGGTCGCAGATTCGGGCATCCTCGCGATCACGTCGACGCGCGCCGCGTATCTCGGTGACCCGGAAGAACGCTCGATATGCCCTACGCCAAAGTCATGGGCCTGCACCAGTACAGCGACGCGATTCAGTTCTCGCTCTCGAATCGACAAACGGCGCCGCTGTTCCGCGTCTCGATGAACACCGACGTGCTCGGCGCGCTTCTGAACGCCGCGATGTCGGCAGTCGATTAGTCGCCCGCGATCGCCTCCGCGACGTGACGCGCGGCGATGCTGCCTTCGCGCAGTTGGCCGCCGAGCGTCGGCGTGAAGCCGACGAACCACAGGCCCGGCAGCACGGGCTCGCCGTCGGTCTTGAGCGGCAGCCCGCGCGGGCCGAGCACGTCGAGATGGCCGACGAGCGCGTCGAGACCGGCGCGGAACCCCGTCGCGGCGATGACCGCGTCCGGCGCGATGCGCGAGCTCGTCGGCGAGAACGACGTCGGCGCCCGTCGAAGCGCTCGACCGCGGCGACGACTCGACGCGCCGTGCTTCACCGCCGACGATGCCGACGTCGAGGATCGGCGTCGTTCCGGTCGCGAGGAACGACGTGCGGATTCCGTGCTCCGGCCGCGGGAGCCCCTGCGCCGCGAGATCCGGGATGGAGAGCTTCCGCTGCGCGATGGAGAACGGATCGACCCAGCCGGCGGCAGCTTGCGGATGCCGATGCCGATCAGCTGCGCCGGAATGCCCGCGGTCGCGCGGCGCACGATCTGCGGCGGCGTGCGGACCGACAGCCGCTGCGCGAGGCGCCGCCGTCGGCGACGTCGGTCGCGATCTCCGCTCCCGAGTTCCCCGCGCCGACGACGAGGACGTCGCGGCCGCGAACGGCGCCGGGTTCCGGTACTGCGACGAGTGGATCAGCTCGCCGGCGAAGCCGTCGCGGCCGGGCCAGTCGGGGATGAACGGCGCGCCGTTGTACCCCGTCGCGACGACGACGGTCTCCGCTTCGATCGCGTCGGCCGAGGTCGCAGTACCGAGCCGTCGCCAGCCGGGATCGATGCGCTCGACGCGGACGCCGGTGCGCACCTCGAGTCCCTCCGCGAAGCGGCGTAGTCGCGGAAGTACTCGAGCAGGTCGTCGCGCCGCACCCAGCGGCCGTAGCGCCGGGGGATCGCGCAGGCCGGGCAGCCCGGACAGCAGCCGCGGCGTGTGCAGACGCAGCCGGTCGTAGCGCTCGCGCCACGCCGCTCCCGGATCGGCCCGGCCTCGAGCACGAGCGGGTCCGCGGCCCGCGCGCCGCAGCAGCGCAGCGGTCGCGAGGCCTGCCGAGCCGGCTCCGACGACGACGAGTTCGTGCGACTCCACGGCGGGGTCATACCATCCCCGACGCCGTCGAAAGCGCCGTACGCCTGTTCCTCCCGCAGGAAACGCAGCAGGAACACGGTGAACACCGTGAAGAAGACGATCGCCTCCTCGACCGCCATCGTCACGCCGGCGATCTGCTGGTCGGCGAGCGGCGCCGGCCCCCACGCGCGCGGCGCGTGCACGTAGAACGAGTAGATCGCCCGCGGAATCAGCGCGAGCAGCAGCCCGAGCGGCGATGCGAGCACGAACGCCGCGAAGAGATAGACCGCCTTCAGTCCTGCGGAGTACGCGCCGTGGATGACGGGCCACCAGAGGCAGATCCCCGCGAGCAGATACGTCAGGTGCTCGACGTGCAGCAGCGAGTGCGGCCGCTGCAGCGCGTTGTCGTAGATCCACGGCAGGTGCCACACGAAGTACGTCCCGAGCCACAGCGGCAGCGCGACGAACGGCCGGAAGAGCGGAACCCCGCGGCACGCGCCGCGACGCGCGGCGGCACCGCGAGCACGAGCAGCGCCGGCGCCCATTCCGCGAGCACGACGTTCTGCAGCAGATGCGCCCAGAGAAACGTGTGCACCGCGAGCGGCTGGAGCCCGCTCGCGAACGCCGCGAAGATCAGCGCCAGCCCGAGCCCCGCCGCGACCGCCTGCGCCTGCGTCGGCCGGGCCGCCCGCGCAATGAGCAGGTACGCGACCACGAGAACCGGCACGAGCACGAACGCCTCGGCCGAGAGATGCATGACGGTACGCTAGCCGCGCGCGGTGAGCTCAATGGTAGAGCTCCAGCCTTCCAAGCTGGCTACGCGGGTTCGATTCCCGCCACCCGCTTCTCAGAGGTCGAGCACGACGTCCTCGCGCGGCCGCGCGCAGCAGATGAGCGCGCTGCCGTCGGCGGGCGGCTCGACCGGGTCGGGGTCGTAGTCGACGGCGCCGGAGACGAGCGGCGGTCTCGCAGGTGTGGCAGACGCCGGTGCGGCACGACCAGCGGACGGGCACGTCGCAGGCCTCGGCGAGCTCGAGCAGGCTGGCGTAGTCGCTGCTCCAGTGGTCGGCGAGGTTGCTGCGGGCGAACTCGATCGTCGGGCCGGTCTCCGGGCTCGCCCGGCGGGTGGGTGCGGCGCGCGTGCGGGCGCCGAGGCGATGCCGGGCGTGATGCCCGGCGCGGGGCCGAACGGCTCGGTGTGGATGCGGCTGGCGTCGACGCCGAGCGCCGGCGAGCCCGGCGCTGATCTCGTCCATGAACGGCTGTCGGGCCGCAGAGGTACGCCTCGGCGTCGCGCGGCGGCGTCGAGCTGCGGCGAGGAGCGTCGGCCGTGAGGCGGCCCGCGGTCGTCGAAGTCGCGGCCCTGGACGTCGTCGGGTCCGGGCCGGCTGTAGCAGACGTGGCCGCTGCGCGTTCGGGAGCGAGGCGAGCAGCGCGCGGGCCTCGGCCGCGAAGGAGTGGTCGCGGCCGCTGCGCGCGCCGTGCAGCCACCAGATCTCCCGCTCCGAGTGCTCGTGCGGCGAGCGCGTGCAGCATCGCGAGCACCGGTGTGGCGCCGATGCCGGCGCTGATCAGGAGCACGGGCGCTTGCCGTCTCGTCGAGGATGAACGTGCCGCGCGGTGCGGCGACCTCGAGCGGTCGCCGACGCGCGAGGCGGCGTGTGCAGGTAGCCGCTCGCGGCGCCGTCGTGCTCGCGCTTGACGCTGATCCGGTAGTAGTCGGCGCCGGGCGGCCCGGAGAGCGAGTAGTTGCGGAGCAGCGAGCGTGCCTCGTCGCTCGGGCTCGGATGCGGAGCGTCAGGTACTGGCCGGGGCGCGCCGCGGGCAGCGGTGCGCCGTCGGGCGCGGCGAGACGGATCGAGATCACCGAGTCGCTCTCGCGGTCGATCGCTGGTGACGGTCAGCGGGCGGAAGCCGGGCCAGGCCGGCGGTGGGCTCGTCGCCGCCGAGCCCGGCGTTGCCGCTGCCGCCTGCTCTGTCGAGCAGCGCGCGGAACGACGCCTTGCCAGCCAGGGCTGAGCGCGGGGATCCGCAGCGCGCGCAGCAGCTGCTGGCGCGGGAGTGACCGGGCAGGTAGAGCAGCGCGTCGACCTCGGCGACCGTCATCTGCTCGGGGCCGGAGGCGAGCTTGACGATCTCGTCGCCGGCCTCCACCTCGCCCTCTTCGAGCACGCGGAAGTAGAAGCCGGGCCGGCGGTGCGAGACGAGCAGCGCGGGGATGCGCGGGTCGTCCATGCGGATGCCGACGCGGTAGCACGTGACGCGCGGCTGGCGTGACCTCGAAGACCGCGCTGCCGATCCGGTAGCGGTCGCCGATGCAGACCTCGTCGTCGGGCAGGCCGTCGACGGTGAAGTTCTCGCCGAACTGCCCGTAGACGAAGTCGTCTCGTCCGAGCTCGCGCTCCCAGTAGCGGTACGAGTCGAGCTGGTAGACGAAGACCGCGCGCTGCTCGCCGCCGTGGCCGGCGAGGTCGCCCTGACCGTCGCCGTCGATGTTGAGCCTGCCGCACCCTGCGCGGGCCGGCGACCGGGTCCTTGAAGACGCCCGGTGAAGACGGTCCTCCCCTGCCAGGGCACGTCCTTCGGCAGGCCGACGTTGACGGACAGCAGCGTTCCACGGTCAGCGTGTCCGTACGCGCAGCAGGTCGAGCACCGCGAGCACGCCGACGACTGCGCCGACGATGCCGCCGATCTTCTGTGCGCTTCCGACGTCGAACGCGCGGAGTGCGCCCCACGCCACGAGGTACGTCCAGCCGGCGATCGCCGCGCCGTAGACGTAGGCGAGCGCGTGGTCGTGGCCGGCGACGCCGATGCCGAACACGCGGATGCTCTTCCCCGGCCGGTCCTTGTAGAGGCCGATCCCGAGCTGCGACTCGAGCGACGACGGCGCGCTGGACGGCGTAGTCGTAGACCTGCGTGTTGCGGATCTCGTAGAGCACGAGGCCCATCGTCGAGACGAGGCCGACGACCCCGAGGGCGAGGATCTCCACGGCCGTACGTCCGTGGCCGATGAACGCGACGGCCGCGCCTGCGAGCGTCGGGACGATTGCAAGCAGCTTGAACCGCACGTCGGTGAGTGTCCGCAGCAGTTGGTTCGTCTGGTCGTAGTCCAGACGAAGCCGGTCGTCACCGCTCTCGTTCGCCATCGTGGCGCTTGACCTTACTCGACCGCGTTGAACTGGGCGACGAGCTTTTTCGGCGCGGCGAGCAGCCACGCGTCGATCAGCAGTTCGCGCAGCTCCTCCGGCTTCACGGCGTCGAGGCGGACGAGAACCGCGCCGTACCCGTCGTAGTGCGGCGTCGTGAACAGCGTCGTCGGGTTCGCCTCGAGCAGGAACGGCTTCTCCTCGAGGTCGCACTTGACGACCATGACGGTGCCGTCGTCGCGCAGGCGTCCCATGAACTTGCCGCGCACCTTCAGCGCGGGCGTTCCGTACGACATGCCGTTCTCGATCTCCGGCAGGTCGGCGGCCAGCTCGAGGATGTCGTCCCAGGACAGCATCGAAGCGCTGCGCGGACAGTACCGTTCCCGTCGCAGCCCATGCCCTTGCTCACGATCTTCGGCTCGCTCACCGACCTTGTCTCCGGGGAGTGGTGGACGTATCTCCTCGTCTTCGGCGTCGCGGCGGCCGACGCGGTGCTGCCGCTCGTGCCGAGCGAGACGATCGTGATCCTCGCCGGGATCGCGGCGGCGACCGGCGGGCTCTACCTATGGCTTGTGATCGTGTGCGCCTGGGCCGGCGTCGTGCTGGGCGACAACGTGTCGTACCTGCTCGGCTCGAAAGTCGGCGAGCCGGCGTACCGGCGACTGTTCTCCGGCGCGAAGGCGAAGCGCCACTATGAGTGGGCGCACGGCCTGCTCGAGAAGCAGGGTGCGTGGATCGTGCCGACGGCGCGGTTCGTTCCCGGCGGCCGCACCGCGGTCACGTTCTCCGCGGGAGCGGTCTCGATGCGCTGGTACCGCTTCTTCCTCGCGGATCTTGCGGCGGGGCTGCTGTGGGCGACCTACGCGGCGCTACTCGGCTACCTCGGCGGCAAGGCGTTCGAGGCGTCAAGCTGGAAGTCGTATGCGATGGCATTCGGGATCGCCGGCGCGATCGCGCTCGCCGGCGTCGCGTACTGGCGCATCTCCGAGCGGCGGCGCGGCTCGACGGGCTAGCCGAACTCGACGCGCTCGATCACGACGTCCTCGCGCGGACGGTCACGGCCGTCCGTCTCGAGCGCCGAGATCGTGTCGACGACGTCCATCCCGCCGGTGACGCGGCCGAACACGGTGTGCTT
Source organism: uncultured Actinomycetes bacterium (assembly GCA_963816455.1). Taxonomy (GTDB): domain Bacteria; phylum Actinomycetota; class Thermoleophilia; order Gaiellales; family Gaiellaceae; genus Palsa-739. The sequence continues at coordinate 27,722 of CAWFKM010000019.1, read as the reverse complement.
GCCGTCGAGCCACGGGCATGCGTCGGCGGTGACGATGAAGAACTGGCTGCCGTTCGTGTTCGGGCCGGAGTTCGCCATCGCGAGCGCACCGCGGTCGACTTTGTTGTCGTTGAACTCGTCCTCGAACTGGTAGCCGGGGCCGCCCGAGCCGGTGCCGGTCGGGTCGCCGCCCTGGACCATGAAGTCCGGGATCACGCGGTGGAAGATGACGCCGTTGTAGAAGCCGTCGGCTGCGAGCTTCTCGAAGTTCGCCACCGTCTTCGGAGCGTCGTCCGGATAGAGCTCGATCGCGATCGGGCCGTGGTTCGTGTGGATGGTTGCGTTGGCCATGGGCGGAGACTATCGGCGGATTGCGCCCGGGAGGATTCGAACCTCCGACCCGCGGATTAGAAGTCCGCTGCTCTGTCCCCTGAGCTACGGGCGCCGAGCGGAAGCGTACCGCCGTCCTCAGTCGCTCCCGGCTAGGCTGTACCCGCCTCGCGGTGGCGGTAGCTCAGTTGGTAGAGCCCCGGGTTGTGGTCCCGGTGGTCGCGGGTTCGAGTCCCGTCCGCCACCCTTCTGTCCGCTGCGGCCACTGTCCCAGGGTCTGACCCCAGGACGCGTCCGTTAGGCTTTCGCCCGTGGTCGGAGTGTTCGTCGAGTTTCAGTTCGGGGACGACTTCGACCCGGCGAAGCTGGCCGGGATCGCCCATGGTGCGCGTGGCCAGTTCGAGGGGATGCCCGGGCTCCGCCAGAAGACGTTCACCGTCGACGACGAGAACCGCCGCGCTCGGAACGTCTACCTCTGGGAGTCCGAGGACGCCGCTCGCCGCTTCTTCACGGACGAGCTCGTCGAGCGGGTCACCGGCATCTACGGCGTGCCGCCGACGATCACGTTCGTCGACGTCGCCGAGTTCGTGGACAACGCGACGCTTCGGGTCTGACTACTGGGCCGGCGCGGCCGCGGTCGGCGCGGACGAAGCCTCGCGGCTCTTCCAGTAGCGGTTAAGCGCGCCCTGGATCTTCACGATCCAGACGATCCAGCCGACGAACGGGATCAGCACCCACAGGCCTGTCCAGCCTGTGACCGGTGCGTGCTCTCCGTCGCCCGCGTACATATGCCCAACTTCGGACGGGATCACGAAGGCGTTGACGATCGAGAGCAGGATGCCGATCACGAGCCCGAGCACGCCGCCGAGGCCCTCCCCGGTGCGCTGCTTCATCTCCTCGAAAGTCTTGTAGGTCCAGTAGAGGTGGTAGATCCCGAACGTGATGATCGAGATCACGATTACGAAGCCGATGCCGCGTGGCTGGCCGAGCGGGCCGGTGTTGGCACTCATCGAGCCGAACCTCCTGGGTGGACACCGGCGATCCTAGGTCCCAGGTCGGACACGTCCTGGGGTCTGACCCCGGGACGCGGCCAATCCGAATCGCTAGGGTTCCCGGCCGATGGCCGACGCCCTCGCAGACCTGAAGGCCCGCTTCGAGACGATCGACTCGCTCGGAGCTGTCTCCGGTCTCCTCGCCTGGGACCTGCGTGTGACGATGCCGCCGGCCGGAGCGGCGAGCCGGGGCGGGCACCTCGCGCTGCTCCAGCAGCTCGGTCACGAGGCGCTGATCGACCCGGAGGTGGGCCGCCTGATCGACGAGCTGCGCCCGCTCGAGGAGTCGCTCGATCCCGACTCGGACGACGCGTGCATGATCCGGCTCGCGCGTCGCGAGTACGACAAGGCCGTTCGCGTGCCTCCCGAGCTCTCCGCCGAGATGGCGCGGGCCGGGGCCGAGGCGGCGCCGATCTGGCTCGAGGCGAAGGCGACGTCGAACTTCGAGCTCTTCCTGCCGGCGCTCGAACGCGCGGTCGAGCTGCGGCGCAAGTACATCGCGTGCTTCGACCCGACCGACGAGCCGTACGACATCCTTCTCGACGACTTCGAGCCCGAGACGAAGTCGGCCGACGTGACGCGGATCTTCGCGGAGATCAAGGCCGAGCTCGTGCCGATGATCGCGGAGCTGCGCGAGCGTGACATCGACGCCTCGTTCCTCACCGCGGACTTCTCCGTCGAGAAGCAGCAGGAGCTCGCGCACGAGATCATCGACCTCTTCGGCCACCGCCCCGACACGTGGCGCATCGACCCGACCGAGCATCCGTTCGCCGGGGGCACGGGCATCGACGACATCCGGATCACGACGCACTACTACCCGGACTCGCTCGAGTCGCTGTTCTCGACGATGCACGAGTACGGGCACGGCCTGTACGAGCACCAGATCCGCCGCGACATCGCGAACCTGCCGATCGGGAACTCGTCCTCGCTCGGCATCCACGAGTCGCAGAGCCGGCTCTGGGAGAACCTCGTCGGCCGCAGCGAGCCTTTCTGGCGCTTCTTCTATCCGCGGCTGCAGGAGTACTTCCCGTCGCAGTTCGGCGGCGTCGACCGCGAGACGTTCCTCACCGCGGTGAACAAGGTCGAGCCGTCGCTGATCCGCATCCGCGCCGACGAGGTGACGTACGGGATGCACGTGATCCTTCGCTTCGAGCTCGAGCAGGACATCATCAACGGACGCGTCGAGCTCTCCGACCTACCGCGGATCTGGAACGAGCGGATGGAGGAGTACCTCGGCATCGAGGTGCCCGACAACGCGCACGGTGTTCTCCAGGACGTCCACTGGTCGGCCGGGCTGATCGGCTACTTCTCGACGTACCTTCTCGGGACGGTCATGTCCGTGCAGCTGTGGGAGAAGCTCGTCGGCGACGTCGGCGACGTCGACGCGCAGATGGAGCGCGGCGAGTTCGGCGGGATCCGCGACTGGCTCGGCGAGAACGTGCACGCGAGCGGCCGCAAGTTCCCGCCGCAGGAGACGCTGCGACGAGCCGTGGGCTCGACGATCGACGCGAAGCCGTACCTCGCGTATCTGAAGCGGAAGTACGGCGTCGCGGTTCCCGCGTAGCCGCCGGGCTACGCTTCACGCGTCCGACGGGGCCCCGTAGCTCAGTGGATAGAGCGGCAGACTTCGAATCTGCGTGCGGAGGTTCGACTCCTCCCGGGGCCACTCGCTTCCCACTTGACACGCCCCGCGACGCGTGAGAGATTGCCGTCTGCCAAGTCCCTGTGGGCCCTCGGGTTCACGGGGACTCGGCATTTATGGGGACGTTTTGCACGTGTCGCAGCGCGACGAGCGACGCCCCGCCGAGCAGCGCGATCACGATCGCCATCGGATACGCGGAGTCGCTACCCGCGACGCCGACGAGCGGTGCGGCGAGCGCGCCGACCGTGAACTGGAAGATCCCGATCAGCCCCGACGCGCTGCCCGCGACCCGTGCGTGCGGCGCCAAGGCAAGCGCGGTCGCGTTCGGGATGATCATGCCGATGCTCGCAACGAGCACGAAGAACGACGGGATGATCCCCGCCAGCCCGATTCCCGCCACGACGACCGCGAGCAGTGCGAAGCCGCCGCACGCGGAGGCGACGACGCCCGCGCCGAGCAGCGTCAGCGCGCTGTGCCGGCGGAGGAGACGCCGGTTGAGCTGGCTCGCGCCGACGATCCCGACGCCGTTCAGCGCGAAGATCGCGCCGTACAGCTGCGGCGATCCGCCGTGGATGTCCTCGATCACGAAGGACGAGCCGGCGATGTACGCGAACATCGCGCCGGTCGAGAACGCAAGCACCAGCAGGTAGCCGACAAACGCGTGGTCGCCGAGGAGCTCCTTCGTCGTTGCACGGACGTCCGCGAAACCTCCCGGCTGCCGCTCGTCCGGCGGCAGCGTCTCGTGCAGGACGAAGATGACTCCCAGCAAGGCGACGGCGCCGATTGCCGCGAGCACGACGAAGATCCCGTGCCACGACGTGACGCGGAGCAGCTGCGCTCCGATCACGGGCGCGAGGATCGGGGCCAGGCCGTTCATGAGCATGAGCAACGACAAGAACCGGGCGAGCGCGTCGCCTGTGGTCAGGTCGCGCGCGACCGCCCGTGCGATCGCGATGCCGGCGCCCGCGCCGAGACCCTGGATGAACCGAAACGCGATCAGCGCCGCCGCCGTCGGCGCGGCAGCACATGCCAGCGACGCCGCGACGAAGACCGCAACGCCGACGAGCAGGGGTGCCCGGCGCCCGAACCGATCGCTGAGCGGACCCGAGACGAGCTGGCCGATCGCGACTCCGGCAAGGCAGGACGCGAGCGTCAGCTGAGCCGCCGAGGCGCCGATGTCGAGCTCGTGCGTGAGCTGCGGCAGCGCCGGAAGGTACATGTCGACCGCGATCGGCCCGAACGCCGTCAGCAGGCCGAGCAAGAGCACGAGCTGCACGCGGCGCACACGCCGACCGTATCCCGCGTGCGATGATCGGCGCATGATCCTCGACCTCACCACCGACGAGCTCCTCTCGACGACGCGCGCCGTCCGCAAGCGCCTCGATCTGACGCGGCCGGTCGAGCGTGAAGTCCTCGAGGAATGCCTCGGCCTCGCGCAGCAGGCGCCGACCGCGAGCTACTCCCAGAACTGGCACTTCGTCGTCGTCGATGACGCGGCGAAGCGCGCGGCGCTCGCCGAGCTCTGGCGCGAAGTCGCCGGCCCGTACCTCGAGCGGCGGCCGGCGGCGAACGACCAGTTCGTCCGCATCGGCGAAGCCGTCCGCCATCTCGCTGCGCACCTGCACGAGGTTCCTGTCCACGTGATCCCGTGCGTGCAGGGCCGCACCGAAGACAAGCCCGTCGCGTGGCAGGCGTCGATCTTCGGGTCGATCGTCCCGGCGATGTGGAGCTTCATGCTCGCAGCGCGCTCGCGCGGGCTCGGCACCGTCCTCACGACCTTCCACCTGATGCACGAGCGCGCCGCCGCGGAGATCCTCGGCATCCCCTACGACGAGGTGATGCAGGTCGCGCTGATTCCGGTCGCCTACTCGATCGGGACGGACTTCAAGCCGGGCCGGCGCAAACCGCTCGACTCGATGGTCCACTGGAACGACTGGTAGGCACACGCGTCGCTCGCCCGGCCTCGAATGAGGCCGGCTTTAGGGGTCCCGCGTGCCGGTGCTTGCGCTGAACTAGCTCAGGTAGCGCCCGAACCACTCGAGGATCGCCTCGAACCGCTGCACGCGATGCGCCGGCGAGCCGGAGCGCGAGAGCTCGTGCCCCTCGCCGGGGAAGCGGAGCATCTCGACATCTTTGCCCTGCAGCCGCAGCAGCGTGAACAGATGCTCACCCTGCTCGACGTTGCAGCGGAGGTCGTTCTCCGAGTGCATGATCAGCAGCGGCGTCTCGATGTTCTTCGCGTACGTCGCCGGTGAGAGCGCGAGCCACGCGTCGACGTTGTCGTACATCGGGCCGCCGAGCTGGCGCTCGAAGATCCAGAAGAGGTCGCTCGAGCCGAACGCGCTCACCATGTGATTCACGGCGCGTTCGGAGATCGCGGCCTTGAACCGGTTCGTGTGCGAGACGACCCACGTCGTCATGAAGCCGCCGTACGAGCCGCCCATCACGCCGAGCCGCTCCGGGTCGAGAAAGTCCCACGTCTCGAGCGCCGTGTCGACGACTGCCATCACGTCGGCGTAGTCGACGCTGCCCCAGCCCGGGCCGGCGCCGCCGATCGGCCCGCGAATCGCGCGGCCCCATTCCTCCGAGTAGCCGGAGCCGCCGCGTGGGTTGGAGAAGAGCACGGCATAGCCCGCGGCGGAGTAGACATGGAACTCGTCGAAGAATCCCGTGCCGTACTGCGTGAACGGGCCGCCGTGGACGCAGAGCAGCGTCGGGTAGCGCTTGCCCTCCTCGAAGCCCGCGGGGCGGACGAGCCAGGCGTCGACTTCCGCGCCGTCTGCCGAGACTGCCGTGAACCGCTCGGGCTCGACGAGCTTCCGTCCCTCGGTGAAGGCGCGCCCGACGTCCGTCAGTCGCCGCCCGCCGGTGCCGGCGAAGAGCTCGCGCATCGTGGTGTGCGTCGTCGAGACGTAGACGAGCTCGCCGTCGCGGACGTCGTAGCTGCCGATCCACTGCTCGCCGCCGACGAGGAGCTCCGGCGGCGACGAGCCGTCCGCCGCGACGGCGTAGAGATGGATGTTGCCGCCATCCTCGACGGTGAAGATCAGCCGGTCGCCGTCCCAGAGCGGTTCGCGGATATCCATGTACGCGTTTGCCTGCCGGTCGAGCGACGTCGTGAGGAGCTGCCGGTTCGAGCCGTCGGCGTCCATGACGCCGACCCGGCCGTGGTGCGGAAACGTGCCGTCTTCGAGCTGGTACCGGAAGGCGATCCGTGAGCCGTCGGGAGAGAACGACGCCGCGGTGTAGGACCCGTCGTCGCCTGCGAGCTGCGCAGGCTCGCCGCCGTTCGCATCGACGACGTAGAGCCGATCGATCAGCTCGGTGTCCCAGCGCTCGCCGCGAAGGGACGTGAAGGCGATCCGTTTCCCGTCGGGCGACCACGCGGGCTCGCTGTCCTCGCAGTCGCCGTCGGTCAGCTGCCGCGGGTCGCCGCCGCCGAGCTCGACAACGAAAAGATGCTTGCGGCGGTCGGTCGTCCAGCCGACGTTGTCGAGCTTGTAGAGGAGGCGCGTCAGCCGGCGCGGCTTCCGCTTCTTCTCGTCCTCTTCCTCGTACGCGTCGTCGCGCACGCGCATCGAGTAGGCGAGCCGTGTCGAGTCGGGCGACCAGGCGACCTCGTCGACGCTTTCGTTCGTGTCAGTGAGCCTGCGCGCCTCGCCGCCCTCGGCGGGGATCACGTAGAGCTGCGACGGCGTCTTGTCGTCCCCGCGGTTCGACGTGAACGCGAGCCAACGGCCGTCCGGCGACCAGCGCGCGCCGCCGTCGCGGCGTTCGCCTGAGCTGAATTTCCGCGGCTCGCCCGAGCCGTCGAGCGCTGTGACCCAAATCGCGCCGCGGTACTCGTTCTTCTCCTCGTCGAGCGACCAGACCTGGTACGCGACGCGCCGCCCGTCCGGCGAGATGCACGGGTCGGCAACGCCGGTCAACGCATAGATGTCCTCGGGCTGCATTCCTGCCACGGGGCGGGACTATACGGGCGCGCGCTCTATGCTGGAGCGGCCCGCGGGTGTGGCGGAACTGGTAGACGCGGCGGGTTTAGGTCCCGTTGGAGCTCACGCTCCTTAGAGGTTCAAGTCCTCTCACCCGCACTGCGCATCGCGTCCCGGCTGCGCCGGGACGCCCGCTTAACGGGGGAAACCATGTTTCCCCCGTTCGCCCCCTTCTTGTCGTCTCGCGGCGTGCGTGAGCGTGCCGCGCCCGCGCATGTCGATCGCGGCGGCGGACTCGCTAGATTCCGGCGATGGTTGGGAAGGTCGTGCTCCTCAACGGGTCGCCGAGTGCGGGAAAGACGACGCTCGCGGCGGCGGTGCAGGACGCTGCGCCGATGCCGTTGTTCCATCGCTCGCTCGACGACTTCCTTCGACGGGTATCCGCGCCGGTTTCGCGAGCGTGACGACGGGACGCTCTTCAACCGGATGATGATCGGCTACGTCCATTCGCTCGCTCAGCTCGCGGTAGCCGGGAATGACGTCGTGGCAGAGGCAGTGATCATCCCGGAGCGTCGGCAGCTCTACCGGGACGCACTCGCCGGCGTTCCAGTTCTCCTAGTCGGCGTGCGGTGCACCTTGCGCGTCGCTCAGGAGCGGGAGAGGGCCAGAACCGATCGGGGCCCTCTCGATCTCGACGTGCCTTGGTTCGAGACGGTTCACCAGCTCCCGTACGACCTTGAGGTCGACATGACCGACGAGTCGAGAATCGAAGCTGCCGCGTCACAGGTCATCGACCTCGTCTTTCATCCGCCGGCCGAGAGAGCTTTCGATCGGTTGAACTGATACCCTGAGGGGGTATGGAGCTCGAACTGCAAGGAATGAGCTGCGCGTCGTGTGCGGCACGGATCGAACGGGCGCTCAACGGCGTTGAAGGCGTGGCGTCGGCGACGGTGAACTTCGCGACCGAGCGCGCCAGCGTCGACTTCGACCCGGAGTCCGTTTCGGTCGACGACCTGTGCGGCGCGGTCAAGGCGGCCGGGTACGGCGCGGCGCCGCACGAGGCTGGACACGCGCACGACCACTCCGACGACTCGCTGCCGCGCCGGCTCGCCGTCGCCGCGGCGCTGACGGTGCCGCTCGTGCTCGTTTCTGCGTTCCACTTCTCCGGCTGGGAGTGGGTCGCATTCGCGCTCGCGACTCCCGTCGTCTTCTGGTGCGGGCTCGGCTTCCACCGCGCGGCGCTCGCGGGCGCGCGGCACCGCGCGGCGAACATGGACACGCTGATCTCGCTTGGGACGCTCGCCGCCTGGACGTGGTCGACGGTCGTGCTCGTCGGCGGGCTCAGCGGCGGGACGTACTACGAGGCGGCCGGCGTGATCACGACGCTGATCCTGTTGGGCCGGTTCCTCGAGACGCGCGCGAAGCGGCGCAGCAGCGCCGCGATTCGTGCGCTGCTCGAGCTCGGCGCGAAGGAGGCGCGCGTGCTGCGCGACGGCGAGGAGACGCTCGTGCCCGTCGAAGAGCTGCGCGCCGGCGACGTGTTCGTCGTCCGCCCCGGCGAGAAGGTCGCGACCGACGGCGTCGTCGTCGAGGGCGCCGCCGCGGTCGACCAGTCGCTGCTCACCGGCGAGTCCGTTCCGGTCGACGTCGTTCCCGGCGACGCGGTCGCCGGCGGAACGATCAACACGGACGGGCGCCTGGTCGTCCGCGCGACGCGCGTCGGCGCCGAGACCGCTCTCGCGCAGATCGCGCGGCTCGTCGAGCAGGCGCAGGCCGGCAAGGCGCCGGTACAGCGGCTCGCGGATCGCATCTCGGAGATCTTCGTTCCGGTCGTGATCGGGATCGCGCTCGCGACGCTCGCGGGCTGGCTGCTCGCGGGCGCGGGCGCATCCGCGGCGTTCACCGCCGCCGTCGCGGTGCTGATCATCGCGTGCCCGTGCGCCCTCGGGCTCGCGACGCCGATGGCGCTCCTGGTCGGGAGCGGCCGCGGCGCGCAGCTCGGGATCCTGATCAAGGGCCCGGACATCCTGGAGCAGACCCGCCGCGTCGGCACGGTCGTCCTCGACAAGACCGGGACGATCACCGAGGGACGGATGGAGCTCGTCGGCGTCGAGCCGCTGAACGGCGTCAGTCGCGCCGAGATCCTCCGCCTTGCCGGTGCCGTGGAAGCTGCGAGCGAGCATCCGGTCGCGCAGGCGGTCGCGGCCGGCGCGCGCGCAGAGGTCGGCGCGCTGCCGCCGGCGACGGAGTTCCGCAACCTGCCGGGGTCCGGCGTTCGCGGCCTGGTGGAGGGCCACGCCGTCGAGGTCTCGCGGCAGGACGGCGCGATCGCGGTCGCGTGGGACGGCGTCGCGCGCGCGACGCTCTCCGTCCGCGACACGGTGAAGCCGACGAGCGCAGAGGCCGTCCGCGGGCTGAAGGCTCTCGGGCTGACGCCGATCCTCTTGACGGGCGACACGCGGGCGACCGCCGAGCGCGTCGCCGCCGAGGTCGGGATCGAGCGCGTCCTCGCCGAGGTGCGGCCCGACGGGAAGGCGGCGGAGGTCGCGCGGCTCCAGGCGGCGGGCGAGGTCGTCGCGATGGTCGGCGACGGCGTCAACGACGCGCCTGCGCTCGCCGGCGCCGACCTCGGGCTCGCGCTCGGAACCGGCACCGACGTCGCGATCGAAGCGTCCGACCTCACCCTCGTCTCCGGCGACCTTCGCGCCGCCGTCGACGCGATCCGCCTCTCGCGGCGGACGCTGTCGACGATCAAGGGCAACCTCTTCTGGGCCTTCGCCTACAACGTCGCAGCGATCCCGCTCGCCGTCGCCGGGCTGCTGAATCCGATGATCGCCGCGGCCGCGATGGCCGGGTCGAGTCTGTTCGTCGTCGGCAACAGCCTGCGCCTGCGGCGCTTCCGCAGCGTCCGCGAGGGAACGGCATGAGCGCGGCACCGGGATACCACGACGACAAGGCCGCGCTGATCAAGCGGCTGCACCGGATCGAGGGCCAGGTGCGCGGCATCGAGAAGATGGTCGAGGACGACCGCTACTGCATCGACGTGATCACGCAGATCTCAGCCGTGAGCACCGCGCTCGAGAGCCTCGCGTTCCGGATCCTCGACGAGCACGTGCAGCACTGCGTCGCGGGCGCCATCGCCTCGGGCGACGAGGCCGCGGCCGCCGAGAAAGCCGCGAGCTCCTCGAAGCGGTCCACCGCTTCGCGAAGACCCGCTAGCGGTGGCCCTTACGGCCACGTCCCGGTGCCTGGCACCGGACGTGGACGTTCGAGGCAGTGTCCGTTTCCGTCGGTAGGTGCGCGACCGCAGACGCGAAGCGCGACTCACGCGCACCCATGTCTCGGCGAGACACGTCTTGGTGCCTGGCACCGGACGTGGCCGTTCGGGACCGTCGGTGGTCAGCGGCGGACGACGGCGAACGCGACCGCGCCGAGCATCGCCGCCCAGATGGCGGTGACGCCGAACACGAGGACCCAGACCCAGACATCCATGACGCGGACGTGCAGTTCTCCGCGACCGGGGGCGGCTCCTTCTCCCCGATCGAGGGATTCGCCGTGCGACGTCGTCCAAGGGGGTCTGCTTGAATGGCTCTTGTGCCTGTTCAGGTAGAGGAGCTGCCGGAGAACCGGGTCCGGCTCACGGTCCAGGTGCCGTCGCACGACGTGCACCACGCCGTCGAGCACGCGGCGACCGATCTCGCGGCCGACCGTCAAGATCCCCGGCTTCCGCAAGGGCAAGGTTCCGCGCCAGGTGCTCCTCCAGCGCGTCGGCCGCGAGCGGCTGATGACGGAGGCCGTCGAGAGCCACATCAGCGGCTGGTTCTGGAACGCCGCGACGCAGACCCGTCTCCGCCCGGTCGCGCAGCCGCAGTTCGACTTCGAGCTCCCCGCCTCCGAGGACGAGGACTGGGAGTTCACCGCGACCGTCTCGGTCCAGGCCAAGCCGGAGCTGCCGGACTGGACGACGCTCGAGGTCGGCGCGATCGAGCCCGAGGTGCCGGAGGAGCTCGTCGAGCGCGAGCTGGAGGCGCTCCAGTCCACCGTCGCCGAGCTCGTCCCCGTCGAGGGGCGGCCGGTTCGGCCCGGACGACACTGTCGTCGTCGACCTCGTCTCGGAAGGCGGCGGCGAGACGCGGCGCGACTACGTGATCGAGCTCGGCCGCAACTCCGTCGTCGAGGAGGTCGAGCAGGGCGTCGTCGGTCTCGACGCCGGCGGACGAAGGAGATCGGCTTCGAGCTCGCCGACGGCTCGACGCAGACGGTGACCGTGACCGTCAAGGAGATCAAGGAGAAGGTGCTGCCGCCGCTCGACGACGAGCTGGCGCGCTCCGCGAGCGAGTTCGAGACGCTCGCCGAGCTGCGCGCCGAGATCGAGTCGCGGCTGCTGGCGCAGATCGCCGAGGAGACCGAGGCGCAGTTCCGCGCCGACGTCGTCGACGCGCTCGTCGTCGCGTCGAAGGTCGACGCATCCGGGCCGCTCGTCGAGGCGCGGACACCGCGAGCTGCTGCGCGGCCTCGCGCGGCAGGTCGAGGCGCGCGGCGTCCCGTTCGACACGTATCTCGCGATGACCGGCCAGGCGCCGGAGGAGCTGATCGCGGGCCTCGCAGGCGAGGCGGCGCGGTCGGTCGCGCGCGAGCTCGTGCTCGAGGCGGCGGCCGACAAGCTCGGGATCGTCATCTCCGACGAGGCGGTCGAGACGCTGATCCGCGAGCAGGCCGACGCCGTCGGCGAGGACGCCGACGAGGCGATCGCGAGCCCTTCGCGAGTCGGGCCGCTTCGAGACGCTGCGCGAGGACCTACGGCTCCGCGACGCTCTCGAGCGCGTTGCGTCCGAGGTGAAGCGGATTCCCAAGGAGCTCGCCGAAGCGCGCGACGCGATCTGGACGCCGAGAAGGAAGAAAAGGAAAAGGCACCATCCGACACGAAACTCTGGACCCCCGGTAGCGGAGGAGCGAAATGAACCCCTCGAATCTGGTCATACCGTCCGTCATCGAACAGACGTCACGCGGAGAGCGCTTCTTCGACATCTACTCGCGGCTGCTGAACGAGCGGATCATCTTTCTCGGCACTCCGATCGACGACCAGGTCGCGAACCTGATCGTCGCGCAGATGATCCACCTCGAGTCCGAGGACCCGGACAAGGACATCAACATCTACATCAACTCGCCCGGCGGGTCGGTGTACGCGGGTCTCGCGATCTACGACACGATGCAGTTCATCAAGCCGGACGTCGCGACGACCTGCGTCGGCATCGCGATGTCGATGGGCGCGCTGCTGCTCGCCGCCGGCACGGAGGGAAAGCGCACCGCGCTGCCGAACTCCAAGATCCTCATCCACCAGGTTTCCGGCGGGTTCCACGGCCAGGGCACCGATATCGAGATCCAGGCCCGCGAGACGATCAATCTCAAGCGGAACTTGGAGGAGATCATCGCCAAGCACGCGAATCAGCCGTCCGAGAAGGTCTCGAAGGACATGGAACGGGACTACTACATGACTGCGGGCGAGGCCCAGGAGTACGGGCTGATCGACAACGTCGTGGCCCACCGGTAGACGAAACAGGCGATCCGAGGTACAAGGAGAGACGTGGCCAGGGCAAGCGAAGGCAACGAGCAGCTGCTTTGCAGCTTCTGCGGGAAGAGCCAGCGGCAGGTCAAAAAGCTGATCGCCGGCCCCGGCGTCTACATCTGCGACGAGTGCATCGATCTCTGCAACGAGATCATCGACGAGGAGCTCACCGCTCCGACTCCGCTCGACCTCGACAACCTCCCTCGTCCGAGGGACATCTACTCCGTCCTCAACGACTACGTCGTCTCGCAGGAAGAGGCCAAGCGGACGCTCGCGGTGGCGGTCTACAACCACTACAAGCGCGTCCAGATGGAGACGAACGACGACGAGGTCGAGCTCCAGAAGTCGAACATCCTGCTGCTCGGGCCGACGGGCTGCGGCAAGACGCTGCTCGCCCAGACCCTGGCGCGGATCCTCAACGTCCCCTTCGCGATCGCCGACGCAACGGCGCTGACCGAGGCCGGCTACGTCGGCGAGGACGTCGAGAACATCCTGCTGAAGCTGATCCAGGCCGCCGACTTCGACATCAAGAAGGCGGAGACGGGGATCATCTACATCGACGAGGTCGACAAGATCGCGCGGAAGGCGGACAACCCGTCGATCACGCGCGACGTCTCCGGTGAGGGCGTCCAGCAGGCGCTCCTGAAGATCCTCGAGGGAACGGTCGCGTCGGTGCCGCCGCAGGGTGGGCGCAAGCACCCGCACCAGGAGTTCCTCTCGATCGACACGACGAACATCCTCTTCATCTGCGGCGGCGCGTTCGCCGGGCTCGACAAGATCATCGCCCGGCGGATCGGCAAGAACGCCGTCGGCTTCGGCGCCGAGGTTCGCTCGAAGCACTCGCTCGAGTCGTCCGAGCTGCTCGTCGACGTGATGCCGGAAGATCTCCTGAATTTCGGGCTGATCCCGGAGTTCATCGGCCGCCTGCCGGTCGTCTCCGCGGTGCACCAGCTCCGCAAGGAGGATCTCGTCCAGATCCTCACCGAGCCGAAGAACGCGCTCGTCAAGCAGTACCAGCGCTTCTTCGGTTACGACAACATCGAGCTCGTCTTCACCGAGGACGGCCTCTGGGAGATCGCCGAGAAGGCGCTCGACCGCGAGACCGGCGCGCGCGGGCTCCGCTCGATCATCGAGGCCGCGCTCCTCGACGTGATGTTCGAGCTGCCGTCGCGGCGCGACGTCACGAAATGCGTGATCACAAAGGAGTGCATCGCGCAGGGCATCCGGCCGACGCTCGTCACGAGCGCCGGAACCTACGTCGACGACGAGCCCGACGAGGCCGTCGAGCAGTCCGCGTAGGCGTGGCCGACCTCGAGCCCGGGGCCGAGTTCGGCCCCTCTTCCTGGATCGAGATCACGCAGGACCAGATCGTCGCCTTCGCCGACGCGACCGGCGACCACCAGTGGATCCACGTCGACCCCGAGCGGGCGGCGGCCGGGCCGTTCGGAACGACGATCGCCCACGGCTACCTGACGCTGTCGCTGATCCCGGTGATGTCCGAAGAGGTCGTGCCCCGGACGGGCGGGATGGGGATCAACTACGGGCTGAACCGCGTCCGCTTCCCGGCACCGGTGCCCTCCGGCTCGAAGGTGCGCGGCACCTTCCGCGTCGACTCGGTCGACGAGATCGAGGGCGGCAGCCAGTCGACGATGACGGCCACGATCGAGCGCGAGGGCGGCGACAAGCCGGTCTGCGTCGCCGAAGTCGTCTTCCGCTCCTACCGCTAGCGCGTTCCTCTCCGGATCCGACAAACCGCGCAATCGCGGTTGCGTCCGTGCCGTGCGCTAATCTAGGATCCGAAATCGGCAGATCGAGCCTGAGGAGAGCCATGGAACGCGAAAGTCGGATCCAGAACGAGGTAGAGTCGCTCGAGTCGCGCTGGCAGGGCGACGCCGCGCTGGCAGGGAATCGAGCGGACGTACGCGGCGGCGGACGTCGTCCGGCTGCGCGGCTCGGTCGTCCCGTCGAGCACACGCTCGCGCGGCTCGGGCGCCGAGCGGCTGTGGGAGCTCCTGCGCGCGCGACCGAGCCCGTCCGCGCGCTCGGCGCGCTCACCGGCGGCCAGGCCGTGCAGATGGTGCAAGGCCGGGCTCGAGGCGATCTACCTCTCCGGCTGGCAGGTCGCGGCCGACGCGAACCTCGCCGGGCAGCACGTACCCCGACCAGAGCCTCTACCCGGCGAACAGCGTGCCGGCGCTCGTCGCAGCGGCTGAACAACGCGCTGCTGCGCGCCGACCAGATCGACTGCGGCCGAGGGGACGAACGGCACGCACTGGCTCGCGCCGATCGTCGCCGACGCCGAGGCCGGCTTCGGCGGGCCGCTCAACGCGTACGAGCTGATGAAGGTCGATGATCGAGGCCGGCGCCGCCGGCGTGCACTTCGAGGACCAGCTCGCGTCGGAGAAGAAGTGCGGCCACCTCGGCGGCAAGGTGCTCGTCCCGACGCGCGCAGTTCGTCCGCACGCTGATCGCGGCGCGGCTCGCGGCCGACGTGCTCGACGTGCCGACGGTCCTCGTCGCGCGCACCGACGCGCTCGCGCGCGACGCTGCTGACGAGCGACGTCGACGAGCGCGACCGCGCGTTCGTCACCGGCGAGCGCACGGCCGAAGGCTTCTTCCGCGTTCGCGACGGCATCGACGCCGCGATCGCCCGCGGGCTCGCCTACGCGCCGTACGCCGACCTGCTCTGGTTCGAGACGTCGACGCCCGACCTCGGCGAGGCGCGCGAGTTCGCCGAGGCGATCCACGAGAAGTTCCCGGGCAAGCTGCTCGCGTACAACTGCTCGCCGTCGTTCAACTGGAGGCGGCACCTCGACGACGACCAGATCGCCGCGCTTCCAGCGAGCAGCTCGGCGAGCTGGGCTACCGCTTCCAGTTCATCACGCTCGCGGGCTTCCACTCGCTGAACGCGGCGATGTTCGAGCTCGCGCGCGGCTACGCGACCGAGGGCATGACGGCCTACGTGCGGCTTCAGGAGCACGAGTTCGAGCTCGAGGAGCACGGCTACACGGCGACCCGGCACCAGCGCGAGGTCGGCGCCGGCTACTTCGACCTCGTCGCGCAGGTCGGTCGGCGGCCGAGAGCTCGACGCTCGCGCTGAAGGGCTCGACCGAAGAGGCGCAGTTCGAGCGGAGCGCTAGGCCGCCGCGTCGACGGCGTCGCCGCACGGACGACGGATCCTCGACTCCGGAGGCGCTCGAGTTCGTCGACGCGCCTCCACCGCGAGCTGAACCGCGACCGGCACGAGCTGCTGGAACGGCGGCACGCGCGTCAGCTCGAGCTCGACGCCGGCGCGCTGCCGGACTTCCTGCCGGAGACGCGGGCGATCCGCGAGGGCGACTGGCGGGTCGCCGCGGCCCCGCCGACCTCCACGACCGCCGCTGCGAGATCACCGGCCCGGTCGAGCGGCAAGATGATGATCAACGCGCTCAACTCGGGCGCGCGCGTCTTCATGGCCGACTTCGAGGACGCGAACTCGCCGACGTGGACGAACGTCGTCGAGGGCCAGCGCAACCTGTCGCGACGCGGTGCGGCGGCACGATCGCGCTCGACACCGCCGAGAAGTCGCTACCGCGCTCAACGACGAGACGGCGACGCTGCTCGTCCGGCCGCGCGGCTGGCATCTCGAGGAGCGGCACGTGCACGTCGACGGCGAGCCGATCTCGGCGTCGCTGTTCGACTTCGGGCTCTACGTTCTTCCACAACGCGCGCGAGCTGCTCGAGCGCGGCAGCGGGCCGTACTTCTACCTCCCGAAGCTCGAGAGCCACCTCGAGGCGCGGCTGTGGAACGACGTGTTCGCGCTCGCCGAGGACGACGCTCGGCGTCCCGCGCGGCACGATCCGCTGCACCGTGCTGATCGAGACGATCCTCGCCGCGTTCGAGATGGACGAGATCCTCTACGAGCTGCGCGACTACGGCTGCGCGCTCAACGCCGGCCGCTGGGACTACATCTTCTCGCGCGATCAAGAAGTTCCGAGCGCGCGACTGGGTGCTGCCCGACCGCGTCCAGGTGACGATGACGGTGCCGTTCATGCGCGCGTACACCGAGCTGCTCGTGCGCTCGTGCCACCGGCGCGGCGCGCACGCGATCGGCGGCATGGCGGCGTTCATCCCGTCGCGGCGCGACCCGGAGGTGAACGAGGTCGCGCTCGCGAAGGTGCGCGAGGACAAGCTGCGCGAGTCCGGCGACGGCTTCGACGGCACGTGGGTCGCGCATCCCGACCTCGTGCCGGTGGCGACGGAGGTCTTCGACGGCGTGCTCGGCGCGCGCCCGAACCAGGTCGACCGGCTGCGCGAGGACGTGCGTCCCGGACGCGGCGGCGCTGCTGTCGATCTTCGGACACGCCGGCGGCGAGGTCACCGAGGCGGGGCTGCGGCACGAACGTCTCGGTCGGCGTCCGCTACCTCGACGCGTGGCTCCACGGCGTCGGCGCGGCGGCGATCGACAACCTGATGGAGGACGCGGCGACCGCGGAGATCTCGCGCTCGCAGGTCTGGCAGTGGGTGCGTGCCGGGCGGTTCGACGAGGCGCGTGTGCGGCGCGAGATCGACGCAGTCGAGGCGGGCGCCGAGGCGAAGGAGCTGTTCGCGGACCTCGCGCTGGCGCCGGAGCTCGTCGAGTTCCTGACGCTTCCCGCGTACACTCATTTGCAATGAGTCTCGACAGCACCAAGGCCGACGACATCGCGCTCGTGATCGAGGAGGCGATCGTCTCCGGGGAGCTCGCGCCGGGAACCGTTCTCCGCCAGGAGCAGCTGTCGGAGCAGTTCAACGTGTCGCGCACGCCGGTGCGGGAGGCGCTGCGGCGGCTCGCGGCGCTCGGGCTCGTCTCGTTCGTGCCGAACCGCGGCGTCCGCGTACGGACGATCTCCCGTGACGAGCTGCACGAGGCGTTCATGGTGCGGGCGGAGCTGGAGAGCCTCGCGACGGAGGTCGCGGCGACGAAGGCGACGTCGGAGGATCTCGCGGAGCTCGACGCGTGCGAGCAGCGGTTCTCGCGGATCTCGCAGGAGCTGCGGTCGCGTGAGCCGGGCGACGAGCGGCGCTCGATCATGGGCGACTGGGTGCGCGCGAATCATGCGTTCCACGACGTGATCTACCGCGTCGCGGCGCTGCCGCTTGTCGAGCAGATGGCGAAGAGCGCGCGGCGGACGTTCTCCGGGCCGGCGGTGTGGGCGCCGGGCGACCATTCGCTCGACGGGCTGTACGAGCGGAACGCCGAGCAGCACCGCGCGATCAAGCAGGCGCTCATGGCCGGGAGCGCGGCGGGCGCGCGGGCGCTGGCGCGCGAGCATGTGATGTCCTCGTTCGTGCTGCTGGAGACGATTCTCGAGCAGGTCGGCGCGCAGCCGCGCGACTGGTCGAAGAGCCGCGCGAGCGGCGACCGGTCGCGCTGAGCCGCGTCCCGGGGTCAGACCCCGGGACATGTCCCGGCTAGGATCGGCTCATGGAAATGGAGCCGCTCTACCGGCCGCAGGGTGTCGAAGAACGCTGGCAGCGCGCGTGGGAGGAGGAGGGTCTCTACCGCGCCGACGCCTCCTCGACGAAGCCGAGCTATGTGATTGCGGTGCCGCCGCCGAACGTCACCGGCGCGCTGCACATGGGACACGCCCTGAACGGGACGATCCAGGACGCGCTCACGCGCTGGCATCGGATGCGCGGCTTCAACGCGCTCTGGCAGCCGGGGTACGACCACGCGGGAATCGCGACGCAGGCGGTGGTGGAGAAGACCTGCGGCGCAGCGGGGAGTCGCGACTGGAGATCGGACGCGACGCGTTCGTCGAGCGCGTCTGGGAGTGGCTGCACGAGTACGGCGGCGTGATCATGGGCCAGTTCCGGAGGCTCGGCTGCTCGCTCGACTACGACCGCGAGCGCTTCACGATGGACGACGGCTACATCCGCGCCGTGATGCGCTTCTTCGTCCACCTCTACGAGCGCGGCTGCATCTATCCGCGACAACCGGATCATCAACTGGTGCACGACTGTCGGACCTCGATCTCCGATCTCGAGGTCGAGCACATCGACGTCGACGACGCGCTGACGTACGCGCTATATCCCCTCGTGGACGGCACCGGCACGATCACGATCGCGACCGTGCGGCCCGCGACGATCCTCGCCGACGTCGCGGTCGCCGTGCATCCCGACGACGAGCGCTACGCGTCGTTCGTCGGTAAGGAGGTGATCGTGCCGGTGGTCGGGCGGCGCGTGCCGGTGATCGCCGACGAGCGCGTCGAGCCCGAGTTCGGAACCGGGCGCGCTGAAGATCACGCCGGGGCACGATCCGACGGACTTCGAGATCGGCCGCGACCACGGACTTCCGGAGCTGACCGTGATCGACCTCGACGGCCGGATGACCGGCGAGATCCCGGAGTCGCTGGTCGGGCTGACCGAGGACGAGGCCGCCGAGCGCGTCGTCGAGTGGCTGCGCGAGAACGGGCAGCTCGAGAAGCGCGAGAGCTACCGCCACTGCGTCGGCCACTGCGAGCCGGTCCGGTACGCGGCATCCAGCCGCTGATCTCGCTTCAGTGGTGGTGCGCGATGGACGATCTCGCGCGGCCGGCGATCGACGCGCTCGAGTCCGGGCGCGTGCGGTTCACGCCGGAGGTGCACGGCCAGGTGGCGCTCGACTGGCTGAAGGTGATCCGCCCGTGGAACATCTCGCGGCAGCTCTGGTGGGGACATCAGCTGCCGGTCTGGTACTGCCCGACGGGCACGTGACGGTCGCCGAGACGGAGCCGGACGCGCTGCGCCGAGTGCGGGACGACGGAGATGAGCGCGAGCAGGACGTCCTCGACACGTGGTTCTCGTCGGCGCTCTGGCCGTTCGCGACGCTCGGCTGGCCGGACGAGACGCCGGACGCTGCGCGCGTTCTATCCGGGCGACGTCGACGTCACCGGCGCGCGAGATCATCTTCCTCTGGGTCAACCGGATGCTGATGGCGGGGCTCGAGCTGCTCGGCGACATTCCGTTCCACGACGTGATCATCCATTCGACTGTGCTCGCGCCGACGGACGGCGATGTCGAAGACGCTCGGCGACGGCGATCGATCCCGTCGAGCTGATCGACGAGCACGGTGCGGACGCGACGCGCTACGGACTGCTGAAGATCTCGTCGACGCAGGACGTGCGCTTCTCGGCCGGCGCGATCGAGGAGGGGCGGAAGCTCGCGAACAAGCTCTGGAACGTGTCGCGGCTGCTGCTCGCGAACGCGGGCGACGCGGTGCCGGACGCGCGGCCGCGCGAGCTCGAGGAGCGGTGGATCCTCGCGCGGATCGACGCGACGCGGGCGGAGCTCGAGGCGGATCTCGCGTCGTACGACTTCGCGCATGCGGTCGACCGGCTGTACCACCTCACGTTCGACGACTTCTGCGACTGGTACGCGGAGGCGGCGAAGGCGCGGCTGTACGACGGCGACGCGGATGCGCGGGCGACGGCGCTCGCGGCGCTCGAGCGGCTCTTGCAGCTGTTGCATCCGGTGATGCCGCATGTGACGGAGGAGATCTGGGGGTATCTGCCGGCGCGCGAGTCGCGGCTGATCGTTGCGGAGTGGCCGGCGGCGGATTCGCGGTTCGAGGCGGACGCGGCTGCGCTGACGCGGGTGCAGGAGGCGGCGGAGCGGTTCCGGCGGAGCGGCGTCGTGACGCCGCTCGAGGGCGACGAGAAGCGCATCTTCGACGCGGTCGTCCGGCCGGAGCGGGCGGGCGCCGCGGCGAACGGCAATGTCGAGGCCGAGCAGGAGCGGTTGCGTGGCGAGATCGCGCGGGCGGAGGCGATGCTGGCGAACGAGCGATTCGTCGCGCGCGCGCCGGCCGACGTCGTCGATGCGGAGCGGGAGAAGCTGGAGCGCTTTCGCCGCGAGCTCGACGCGCTCGGCGGCTGACGCTGCGGCCACGTCCCGGGGTCAGACCCTGGGACAGTGTCCCGCGGAGACAATGACCCGGATGGACTCGACCGAATGGATCGCCTCGCTCAGCCCCTGGCCGGCCGACGGCTTCGGGCTCGACCGGATGCGCGCACTGCTCGCCGAGCTCGGCGACCCGCAGCGCCGCTACCCCGCGATTCACGTCGTCGGAACGAACGGAAAGTCGACGACAACGCGAATGACGGAAGCGCTGCTCGCCGATGCCGGGCTCACCGTCGGTGCGTACGTCTCGCCACACGTGCGCTCGTGGAGCGAGCGGATCCGCGTCGGCGGCGCCGAGGCCGACTTCGAGCGCGCGGCCGCCGGGGTCAGACCCCAGGCCGTGGCTCTGGGAGCCACGCAGTTCGAGGCGATGACCGCCGCGGCCCTGCTCGCGTTCGCCGAGGCGCACGTCGACGTCGCGGTCGTCGAGGCCGGGCTCGGCGGCCGCCACGACGCGACGAACGTCCTCGACACACGGGTCGTCGTGCTGACGAGCGTCGCGCTCGACCACATGGACGTCCTCGGCGACACGCGCGAGGCGATCGCCGCGGAGAAGCTCGCCGTCGTCCAGCCGGGTGCCGTCGTCGTGCTCGGTGAGCCCGAGTGGGTGCCGCTCGCCGAGGAGAACGGTGCCGCTCGCGTCGTCATCACAGCGCAGAGCAACCTCGCGCTCGCCGTCGCGGCCGCCGAGGCCTTCCTCGACCGCGACGTCTCGGCCGCCGCAGCCAAGGACATCGCGCTGCCCGGCCGGCTGGAGCGGCGCGGCCAGCATCCGCTCGAGATCTGGGACGGCGCCCACAACCTCGCCGGGATCGGCTACCTCCTGCCGCGGCTGCCGGAGCGCGAATACGTCCTCGTCTGCTCGATCCTCGACGACAAGCGGCCTGAGCTGATGCTGGAGGCCCTGTCCGCACTCGGCGCTACCGTGGTCGTCACGGAATCGACAAATTCTCGGGCGATTCCCGCAGGGGAGCTGGCGACGCGTGCCGAAAGCTACTTCCGACATGTCGAGTACACCGCAGACCCCGAGGCGGCCCGCCTCCGAGCGCTGGCGCTCGCGGGGCCTGACGGCGCCGTTCTCGTCACGGGGTCCCTCTACCTTCTTGCCGACCTCAGCGCGGGGGTCTACAACGAGTAACGTGCGGGAGAAGATCAGCGTCTTCGCCGTCGCGATCTTCGTGCTCGTCGTGGTCGTCGGCGGCGCGTTCGCCGCGGGCTACCTGATCGGAAGGATCCTGCTTTGATCGCCGCGAGCGTCCACGGCTTCTTCAGTTCGGGAACGTGGCTCGTGACCAGGAATCTCCTGGTCTTCTTCGCGGTCGTCTTCTGGCTCGGACTCGGGTACTGGGTGCTGAAGGACGCGCGCCGGCGGATCGAGGATCCGTGGATGGTCGGGATGGCGACGCTGCTCGGCCTCGTGCCGCCGTTCATCGGGCCGCTGATCTACATGCTGTTCCGGCCGCCCGAGTACATCGAAGACCGGCGTGAGCGTGAGCTGGAGATCAAGGCGATGGAGGACCGGATGGCGAAGCGCGACCTCCACTGCCCGGTGTGCCGGTCCGAGGTCGACTCGAGCTATCTGATCTGCCCGATCTGCACGACAAAGCTGAAACAGGCGTGCACGAACTGCAAGTCGCCGCTCGAGGCGCTGTGGCAGGTCTGCCCGTTCTGCGAGACGCCGATCGAGCCGGCGGCCGTCGGCGCGGTACCGCTCGGGACGCGGCGCGTTCGTCGTCCTCCCGACGCTGAAGCGAGCTGACTAAACTGGCGCCCCGTGGCTACGGAGCGCACCCTCATCCTGATCAAGCCCGACGCCGTCAAGCGGCGGCTTGCCGGTGAGATCCTCGGGCGGATCGAGGCGCGCGGGTTCGAGTTGCGCGCCGGCAAGCTGCTGACCGTGAGCCGCGAGCTCGGCGAGGAACACTACGCCGAGCATCGCGAGAAGCCGTTCTTCGGCGAGCTCGTTGCGTTCATCACCTCGGGGCCGACGTGGGCGCTCGTCGTCGAGGGCGAGGGTGCGATCGCGACGATGCGGAAGACGATCGGCGCGACGAATCCGGCCAACGCCGACCCCGGCACTATCCGCGGCGACCTCGCAATGTCGATGCCCGACAATCTCGTGCACGGCTCTGACTCCCCGGAGTCCGC
Organism: uncultured Actinomycetes bacterium; assembly: GCA_963816455.1. Taxonomy (GTDB): domain Bacteria; phylum Actinomycetota; class Thermoleophilia; order Gaiellales; family Gaiellaceae; genus Palsa-739. The sequence goes on along the minus strand of CAWFKM010000019.1, from coordinate 5,170 downwards.
GGAGCGGGAGATCGCGCTCTGGTTCTCCGCCGATGAGCTCGCCTGACGACTCCGTCGCGCGCAACGTCGCGCAGTGGACGCGGACGAACGCGGAGTTCACGGACGGCGCGGCGCTGCGGCAGTGGTCGCGCGAGGAGATCAGCTGGGGCGTGTTCGGCGTTCCCGAGTCGGAGATCGGATCGCTCGGCGACGTCGCGGGGCTCGATGTGGTCGAGCTCGGCTGCGGGACTGCGTATGTCTCGGCGTGGCTGGCGAAACGCGGCGCCCGGCCGGTCGGCGTCGACCCGACTCCGGCGCAGCTTGCGACGGCGCGGCGGATGATGGCGGAGACGGGAATCGAGTTTCCGCTCGTCGAGGCTCCGGGTGAGTCGGTGCCGCTGCCGGATGCGTCGTTCGACCTCGCGGTGTCGGAGTACGGCGCTTCGCTCTGGGCTGATCCCGCGCGCTGGGTGCCGGAGGCGGCGCGGCTGCTTCGTCCCGGCGGTCGCCTCGTGTTTCTGACGAACTCCGTGCTGGTGTATCTGTGCGCGCCCGACGTCGGCGTCGTCGGGGAGAGCCTGCTGCGCGACCAGTTCGGCATGTATCGGATTCAGTGGCCCGAGTCGGAGGGGATCGAGTTTCATCTCGCGCACGGCGAGTGGATCGCGCTGCTGCGCGCGCACGGGTTCGCGATCGAGGCGCTGCATGAGCTGCGCGCGCCGGAGGGTGCGGAGGATCCGGGGTATTACGACTTCGTCACGGTTGAGTGGGGCCGCCGCTGGCCGGCGGAGGAGCTGTGGGTCGCGCGGAAGGCCGCGGCGTGAGCGTCGTGCCGCCGCTGCTGCTGGCGTCGACGTCGCCGCAGCGGCGCGCGATCCTCGAGCAGCTCGGAGTCCCGTTCGACGTCGTCGCGCCGGAGTACGTCGAGGACGATCCGCCTGACGCGGACGCGGAGAAGCTCGTGCGGCGTCATGCGCGCGGGAAGGCGCAGTCGGTGCTTGCGGGCGCGGCGGGCCGGCCCGTCGTCGGGGTGGACACGACGGTCGTGCTCGGCGGCCGGGTGTACGCGAAGGCCGTGGACGCGGACGACGCGGCGCAGATGCTCCTCGGGCTCTCCGGGAAGACGCACGCGGTGGTGTCGGGCGTCTGTCTGCTGACGCCGGAGTGGGAGGTGGTCGAGGCGGCGGCGACGCGTGTGACGTTCCGTGAGCTCGATGAGGGGGACGTGGCCGCGTACGTCGCGAGCGGCGAATGGGAGGGCCGAGCCGGGGCGTACGCGATCCAGGGCCGCGGTGCGGCGCTCGTCGAGCGGGTCGAGGGCGACTACCTCAACGTCGTCGGCCTGCCGGTGTCGCTGCTGGTGAGGCTGCTGGCGGAGCGTTTCCCGGGTGCGTACGGCTTCGGGCGGAGCCCGGCCGCTGCTCAATCGTCTGGGACGCGGCCGGGCGGGACCCGTCCCGGGGTCTGACCCCGGGATATGCCCGTTCCGGACGGTCGTCCCAGTCCCACGCCGGCCTCGACGAACGCCGCATACGCAGCACGGGCGCGGTCGAGCGTCCTCCCGAACTGACGGAACGTCCAGCCCGCATCGAGGAACGCCGGCACGCGCGCCTTCCCGAGCACCGCCGGCAGGCTGCTCCACCGCCACTGCACCGCCCGCTTCACCATGCCCGCCCGCTTCGGGTTCAACACGACATACCGCCCGACCTCGAGGCTGTACTCGTCGGTCTCGACGATCTCCGAGTGGAACCGCCCTTGGAAGAGATGACCGACCCAGCCGTGCCGGAGGTTGTACGCCTGCGCATAGCGCCCACTCAGCAGCTGCATCCCGCGCGACAGCGTCTCGTCCGGCACGTCCATCACGAGATGGACGTGATTCGTCATCAGGCAGTACGCAAGAACTTCCACCCGAACTTCCGAGCGACCGTCTCGACCAGCCCGAGATACCGCTCGCGATCGGCGTCGTCGTCGAAGATGCGCACCTGGCGGTTCCCGCGGCACGTGACGTGATAGATCCCGGGCGCCTGGATGCGGAGCGGACGCGGCACGAACCGAACGTAGACAACGAAACCGCACGCAAACGTCGCGTCTTCCCGGCGAAAGAGAAAGAGCCGCGGAAGCGAATCCCGCGGCTCTTTGCATCGGGGTGCCCAGATTCGAACTGGGGACCTCTCCGACCCGAACGGAGCGCGCTACCAGGCTGCGCCACACCCCGCCGTGCGGCCCATAGGGTAGCGGCGTGGCCGAAACGACGCGCAACGAGATCGCGCGCTGGCGCGAACAGGCACCGCAGCTCGCTGAGGAGCTCGCCGGCGACTGGAACCTGACGCTCGGCGAGCCGTACCCGCCCGGATTCTGCGGCCACGTCGTCCGCGCGGCGCTCGAGGACGGAACCTCCGCCGTGCTCAAGGTCTATTTCCCAGATCGCGAGTCGCTGCAGGAGCCGGACGCACTCGAGCGCTGGAACGGCGACGGCGCGATCCGGCTGCTCCGTCGCGACGACGAGCGCTGCGCCGTTCTGCTCGAGCGGTGCGAGCCCGGAGCGTTCCTTTCCTCGATCGGCGGCGAGCGCGCGCTCGATGTCCTGATCGGTCTTCTGCCGAGGCTCTGGATCGACCCCGCCGACTTCCACACGCTCGAGGATGAGACGGCGCATTGGCTCGAACATCGCGTGTCCGATCTGGCGGCCGGCCTGATCCGCGAGCTCGCGCCGACGCAGGGCGAGCAGGTGCTCGTGCACCAGGACCTCCACGGTGACAACGTCCTCGCGGCGCAACGCGAGCCGTGGCTCGTGATCGACCCGAAGCCGCTCGCTGCAGAGCGCGAGTTCGCGGTCGCGCCGATTGTCCGCTCGCCCGAGCTCGGCCATTCGAGGCGCGACGTGCTCCGCCGCCTCGACCGCCTCTGCGCCGAGCTCGACCTCGACCGCGAGCGCGCCCGCGGCTGGACGATCGTGCAGACGCTCGCCTGGTCCGGTCCGAGGGGAACTACCGCGCGCCGCACATGGAGGTCGTCGAATGGCTGCTAGCCTGAGAGCAGTCCTGTTCGACGTCGACTTCACGCTCGCGCGCCCCGGTCCCGAGCTCGGCCCGGAAGGCTACGTCCGCGCGGGCGCGCGCCACGGGCTGTCCCTCGACGCTGCGCGGTACGACGACGCGCGCGCCGCCGCGCTCCTCGACCTCCAGCGCCATCCGGAGCTCGAGCACGACGACGAGATCTGGTTCGCATTCAGCGAACGCGTCATCGTCGGCATGGGCGGCGTCGACCCCGCGGCGCGAACGTGCGCGGTCGAGATCACGCGCGCGTGGGAGCACCACGACAACTTCGAGCTCTACGACGACACGATTCCCGTGCTCGGCTCGCTCCGCGCGGCCGGCCTCAAGATCGGGCTCGTCTCCAACTCGGCCCGCGACGTCAACGCGTTCGCATCGCATCACGCGCTCGACGTCGACGCCGGCCTCAGCTCCTTCCATCACGGGAAGTCGAAGCCGCACGAGTCGATCTTCCGCGCGGTGCTCGCAGTGCTCGACGTCGAGCCCGACGGACGCCGTGATGGTCGGCGACGCGCTCGAGGACGACCTCGCCGGCGCGCGGGCGATCGGGATGGGTGCGATCCTCCTCGACCGCGCCGGCAGCCACCCGGACTTCGAGCCGCGGATCGCGGATCTCTACGCGCTTCCGGCCGCGCTCGGGCTCTAGCCGAGCTCCGCGCGCCAGAGCTCCGTGTGCGCGCCGAGCGCGGCGGCCCGTCCCGACGGCGGCGTCCCGAGATCGGCGGCGGCCTCCGCGAGCGTCGCCACCGGGCCGACGCACACGTCCTCGCCGTCGAACAGGTCGAGCCACGCGGCGAGCGGTCGCGCGGCGAAGATCTCCGCGAGTGCCGCCGCGAGCTCCTCCTGCGCCGGCGCGTACTGCTCGACGGCGAGCTCGGGCCGGCCGAGCAGCTCGCAGAGCCGCGCGAAGAACTTCGACTCGAGCGCGCCGACCGTGACGTAGCGGCCGTCCGCGGTCGCGTAGGTGCGGTAGCACGCGAGACCGCCCGTGAGAATCCGCGGCACCGGATCGCCGGCGAGCCGGTACGACGCGAGGCGGTGCGTTCCGTGCGTCATCGAGACGACGATCTCCGCGCCGCGCCCGGTTCGCTCGCGCGCAAGCAGTGCGGCGAGGATCTCGGTCACCGCGCCGAGCCCGCCCGCGGCGAGGTCGGCGATCTGCACGGGCGGCCACGCGGGTGCGACGTCGTCGAGCACGCCGGCCCAGCCCTGGTAGTTGAGATCGTGACCGGCGCGCTGCTCGTGGCGGCCGCCGACGCCGAAGCCGGTGATCGAGCAGTACACGGCCGTCGCGGGCACGTCCGAGGGTCTGACCCCGAGACGTGTCCGCACGCCGGGCCGCCACGTCTCGAGAACCACGTCGGCCCGTGCCAGCAGCGCCCGCACGAACTCGGCCTCCGCAGGCAGGTCGCAGACCACGGACTCCTTCCCCGCGTTGAGCGCGTCGAACCACCCCGGCGCCGTGTCCCGCATCGGATCGCCGCCCGGCTGCTCGACGCGGACGACCCGCGCCCCGAGCCGCAGCAGCTCCGTCGACGCGAACGCCCCGGGCAGGTACCGGGTCAGATCGACGACCAGCATCCCCTCGAGCGGTTGCACGGTCCGCGACGGTACCACTACCCTTCGTCCGCTTTGGCCGAGCGCGCGACGGCTTCGGAGGAGAAACGGCGCCTGATTCTCGACGCCGCTGTTCGCGTTTTCGCGCGCAAGGGCTTCCACGCCTGCCGCGTCGGCGACATCGCCGAGGAAGCAGGCGTCGCGCACGGTCTGCTCTACCACTACTTCGCGTCGAAGGACGAGGTGCTCGACGCCGCGTTCCGGGAGAACTGGAGCGTTCTGCTCGACCGCATTCGCGCCGTCGAGGAGTCCGGCGGCGCCGCGCGCGAGCAGCTCCGGCACGTCGCGGCGATCCTCCTGCGGACGTGGCTGCACCAGCCGGACGTCGTGTGCGTCGTCGTCCGCGAGATCGCGCGCAGCCCCGAGGTGCAGCAGCGGATCGGCGAGCTCGTGCAGCCGATCGAGGCGATCCGGCGAATCGTCGAGCACGGCCAGGAGACCGGCGAGTTCCGCGCCGATCTCGACCCGGCGCTTGCGGCGACGATCTTCTACGGGGGGATCGACGAGATCCTGACGTCGTG
>CAWFKM010000018.1:0-113172 GCA_963816455.1 uncultured Actinomycetes bacterium | reverse complement strand
CGCGTGTCGCGCGCGAGATCCACGACGGTCTCGCGCAGTACCTGTTTGCTGTGTCGGCGCACGCGTCGATGCTCGAGTCCGGCGCGTCACTCGAGGAGACGCTGCCGCGACTGAAGGAGGCGGCGGTGCTGGCACAGCAGGAGGCGCGGTTCGCGATCCTCGCGCTCTCGGCCGCCGGCGGGACATCGCCGTTCGACTCGGCGCTTCGCCGGTACGTCGAGTTCCTCACCGCCGACGGCGCGCTCGAGGTCGAGCTCGACGTCGACCCGTCGATCCGGCTCGCGCCCGACGAGCAGATCGAGATCTTCCGCATCGTCCAGGAGGGTCTCGGCAACGTGCGCAAGCATGCGAACGCGACGCGCGCCGAGGTCGTGATCGGACAGCGGGCGTTCGGCGAGCGCTTCGTCACGATCCACGACGACGGCACGGGCTTCGACGGCGTGGAGACGCCGGCCGGGCAGGGGCTGAAGAACATGCGGCTCCGCGCCGAGTCGATCGAGGGCGGCTTCTCGCTCCGGTCGATCCCCGGCCGCGGCACCGCGCTCGAGGTCGTGCTCCGGACCTAGCCCTCCAGGGGCTGGAGGGCCGGATAGAGCTCGCGGTAGCGGGCGTAGCCCTCGTCGTACGCGGAGACCCACTCCGCGTTCGGCTCGATTCGGTCGGTGACGTGGACGCAGGCGGCGACTGCTTCCGCGGCGTTTGCGAACGCGCCGGTAGCGACTCCGCCGAGGAGCGCGGCTCCGAACGCGGCTCCCTCCTCCGACGCCGCTGTCCGCTCGAGCGGAATGCCGAGCACCGACGCGATGATGTCGAGCCAGAGCGCACTGCGCGCGCCGCCGCCGGAGACGCGGCCGACCTCCGCCTCGACGCCGAGCTGGTGCAGCAGCTCGAGCGAGTCGCGCAGCCCGTACGCGACGCCCTCGAGTACCGCGCGGACGAGCGCACCGCGATCGTGGCGCAGCGACAGCCCGACGAACGCGCCGCGCGCGTCCGGATCCGGATGCGGCGTCCGCTCGCCGGCGAGGTACGGCTGAAACAGCAGACCCTCGGCGCCCGGTGCCCACTTCGACGCGTCCGCGGTCAGCTCGTCGTAGCTCCCGCCGACGACGTTGTCGCGCAGCCACCGCAGTGAACCGGCGGCGGAGAGCATCACGCCCATCGCGTGCCATGTCGCCGGCACGGCGTGGCAGAAAACATGGAGCCGGGCCTCGGCGTCTGGCCGGTACTCGGACAGCGCGGCGAAGACGACGCCCGACGTGCCGAGCGCGACCGAGAGTGGCCCCGGACGGTCGATCCCCATCCCGATCGCGCCGGCGGCCTGGTCGCCCGCGCCGGCGATCTCGGTCGACTCGTGCACCGGCGGCAGCCACGACGACGGCAGCTCGAGCAGCTCGAGCACCTCGTCGCTCCACGCGCGGCGGCGCACGTCGAACAGGAGCGTGCCCGACGCGTCGGCGACGTCGATCGCGTGCTCGCCTGTGAGCCGGAGACGGACGTAGTCCTTGGGCAGGAGAATGCTCGCGATCCGCGCGTAGACGTCGGGCTCGTGACGGCGGAGCCAGAGGAGCTTCGGCGCGGTGAAGCCGGTGAGCGCGCGGTTGCCGGTCAGCTCGATCAGCCGCGCGAGGCCGACCCGCTCCTCGATCTCGGCGCACTCGGCGCCGGTGCGCTGGTCGTTCCAGAGGATCGCGGGGCGAAGCACTCGGTCCGCGGAGTCGAGTGCGACCAGGCCGTGCATCTGCCCGGAGAGACCGATTGCGGCCGGCTCGACTCCGAGGTCGGCGAGCGCCGCTTGCGACGCCTGCCACCAGTCCTCGGGATCCTGCTCGCACCAGCCGGGCTGCGGTGTCGCGAGCGGGTAGCCGCGCTCCGCGCGGGCGAGCACGTCGCCGTGCTCGGAGACGGCGACCGCCTTCACGCCGGTCGTCCCGACGTCGAGGCCGACGAGTGCGCGCGTCATACAGCGACCCTAGTCGGTCCAACGTCATGCGTGATCCTGGATCCGAAGCCGGAACAACGGCCTCTTGACGTGCGCCGACCGTCATGGGAGGTTTTGCAAACAGGAAATCGCCGCGATCGAGCTGCTGTCCAACCATTTCAAGCGGCAGGCGTCCAAGAGCTAGCTAGATCGACGAGTCGTTCAACACAAAAGGAGTGGGCGTGAGGAAGTCCTATCGCAAGTCGGCGGCCATTTTCGCCGTCATCGTGTTCGGGGTCGCAGCTGCGCTTGTCGCGACCGGCGCGACTGCAAGCACCAACAGCAAGAAGGCAAGCGTTCAGGTCTGCGTCCTGCTGCCGGACACCAGCTCGTCCGTCCGCTGGGTGCAGTTCGACGCCCCCGACATCGCCAAGGCACTCAAGGCGGCAGGGGTCACCTACTCGATGAACAACGCACTGAACGACCCGCAGAAGCAGAAGGCACAGGCTGCCGCGTGTCTGGCCGCCGGTGCGACTGTGGTTATCGAGACCATGCTCGATGCCGGCTCGGCCGTGGCGATCGAGAACTCGTTCGTGTCGAAGGGCGGCAAGGCGATCGACTACGACCGCCTCGTTCCCAACGGCCCCGCGTCCGCGTACATCACCTTCGACGGCAACAAGGTCGGACGGGCGCAGGCGAGCGGCGTTCTGGCCGCGCTCAAGGGCAAGACGAAGCCGGTCATCGCTGAGCTCTGGGGCTGCCAGTGCGACACGAACGCGGCCTGGTTCAAGAGCGGAAACGACGACATCCTGAACCCGCTGTTCAAGAGCGGGAAGATCACGAAGGGCCCGCAGCAGTACGTGCCCGCCTGGTCCGCCAACGGCGAGGCGAACGGCGTCTTCGCGCAGATGCTCGTCAAGACGAACAACAAGATCGACGGGGTGATCGCGGCGAACGACAACATCGCCGGCGCCGTCGTCGCGCAGCTGAAGGCCAAGCACCTGAAGCCGCTCCCGCTCAGCGGCCAGGATGCGACCGTCGAGGGTGCGCAGTACATCATCTCCGGCTGGCAGACCGGAACGGTCTACAAGCCGGTGCCCCTGCAGGCCGCCGCTGCGGCCGCGGCTGCGGTCGCGCTGGTCAACGGCACGAAGCCGAAGACGACCACCATGAGGAATAACGGCAAGAAGCTCGTACCGACGGTGGCGCTTCCTGTCACCTGGATCACGAAGAAGAACGTCGGCAAGCTCTACGCGGACAAGTTCATCAAGAAGAGCGACGTCTGCGTCGGCGAGTTCAAGAAGTACTGCTAGTAGACCGGCACATCACGTAGCCGGACAGAACGAGGTGGAGGCGCCCTGATCGGGCGCCTCCACCTATTTTGTGGTAGGAAACCGCGACCGTGAACGTGACCGAAACACCACTTCTCCAACTCCGGAACATCACGAAGTCGTACGGATCGGTGCAGGCCCTGACCGATGTCGACTTCGAGGTCCGCGACGGTGAGGTGATGGCGCTCGTCGGCGACAACGGCGCCGGCAAGTCGACGCTGATCAAGTGCATCGCCGGCACTCATGCCGCCGACAGCGGCGAGATTCTCTTCGAGGGCAAGGAGGTCCACATCCACGGACCCAAGGACGCCTCCAGGCTCGGCATCGAGGTCGTCTACCAGGACCTCGCCCTCTGCGACAACCTCGACGTCGTCCAGAACATGTACCTCGGCCGCGAGGAGCACGACTGGTTCCAGCGCCTCAACGAGCCGGTCATGGAGCAGAAGACGGCCGAGACGCTGAAGTCGCTCGCCGTCACGACGATCAACTCGATCCGGCAGCCCGTCGCCTCGCTCTCGGGCGGCCAGCGCCAGTCGGTCGCCGTCGCCAAGGCCGTCCAGTGGAACTCGAAGCTCGTGATCCTCGACGAGCCGACCGCGGCGCTCGGCGTCGCGCAGACCGAGCAGGTGCTCGCGCTCGTCCGGCGCCTCGGCGAGCAGGGCCTCTCGGTCGTGATCATTTCCCACAACCTGCACGACATCTTCGAGACCGCCGACCGGATCACGGTCCTCCGTCTCGGCCGCAACGTCGGCGTGTACGAGCGCCGGAAGACCACCCAGCAGGAGGTCGTCGAGGCGATCACCGCCGGCCAGCCGACGAAGGTCTCCGGCATCACGATGACCACTCCCACCGGAGCCGCATCGTGAGCTCGGCCGAAGTCGTCGGACAGGGGCCGGCCGTCGAACAGCCGCGCGGCCTCGCCGGCCTCTACCGGCGGGGAATAGACAACATCAAGTCAGGCAACCTCGGCGTCCTGCCGATCGTCCTCGGCCTGATCTTCATCGTCGTCTTCTTCGGCTTCAAGGCGACGAACTTCTTCACCCCGGTCAACTTCGTCAACATCCTCATCCAGATGGCCGGGACGGCGATGCTCGCCTACGGCGTCGTCTTCGTCCTTCTGCTCGGCGAGATCGATCTCTCGATCAGCTACGTGGCCGGGGTCGGCGCCGTGACGGTTGCCGAGCTTCAGCTGCCCGGCAGCGGGCACCAGATCAACGGGCTGCTGGCGATGCTGGCCGGCATCGCCATCTGCGTCGTGATCGGCGCGGCGCAGGGCTCGATCGTCGCGCGGGTGGGTGTCCCATCGTTCGTCGTCACGCTCGCCGGCTTCCTGATCTGGCAGGGCGTGATCCTGCACAGCCTCGCGGGACCGGGCTCGATCGTTATCCAGGACCGCTGGGTCAACTACACGGCCAGCTACGGCTTCAGCCGCACGGCAGGCTGGATCATCGCCGCGGTGATCACCGGTCTCTACGGTTTCGTGGTACTCGGAGGGATCATCGGCAAACGGCGGGCCAATGTCGCGATCGCAAATCCCTGGATGGCCGTCGCCAAGGTGATCGGGGTGGCCGTCGCCGCCTTCGGGACCGTTGCGATCTGCAACCATGCGATCGTCCAGGGAACGACGCTCGGTCTTCCGCTGGCCGGCGTCCTGGTCGTCATTGCCCTCGTCGTCCTGACGTTCCTCGCCAGGCGAACGACCTTCGGCCGGCATGTCTACGCGGTGGGCGGCAATGCCGAGGCCGCCCGGCGCGCGGGCATCAACGTCCCGCGGATCCGCACGATCGTGTTCATGATCTCGAGCGGCATGGCGGCGGTCGGCGGCATCATCCTCGCCGCCAACATCAACTCGGTCGCCCTCAGCTTCGGCGGCGGACAGCTCCTGCTCGACGCGATCGCGGCAGCAGTGATTGGCGGCGTCAGCCTCTTCGGCGGCCGCGGCGAGGTTCGCGGCGCGTTCCTCGGCGCGCTCCTGCTCGCAACGGTCTCCAACGGGCTGAACACGGCCAACTACTCCCCCGCCATCATCTACATCGTGACCGGGGTCATCCTCCTACTCGCGGTCACGCTCGACACCATCGCGACCCGCCTGCAGGTTCGCTCGGGCCGCTAGGGCGACTTCGCCGTACCGGCGAAGTAGCGCTGCGCGAGCGCCAGCGCGTTCTTGCCCGCGACCGCGCCGAGCTTCTGTCCCGCGTCGTCGTCGACCGGGATGTCGATGCCGGCCGCGAGACCGGACCGTTCGGCCTGCGCGACCGTCCGCGCGAACGCCTGTCCGAGCACCGCGCCGGCGGCGGCTGCGAACGCGCTTCCGTCCGAGACCCATCCCGGCGATGGCGGCGTCGGACTGATCGGAGTCCAACGCGTGCCGAGCACCCAGCCGTTGCGCGTGCGGACGAAGACCTGTCCGTTGCGCAGTTCGCTCACTCCTGGCACGAGCGGCAGCTGGCTTTCGAACGACAGGTACCGGATCATCGAGATCGGACGCGGCGCCTGGTACGTGCGCTTCGCGCCGTACGCCGCGATCGCGGCGTCGTGCAGCGCAGCGTTGAGCGCGAAGTAGAGCTTCACGTCCGATGCGAGCGACGACGTCCGTGCGCGTGCGTTCCAGTCCACCGGCGACGAGCCGACGAGCGCGGTGCCGGCGCCGCTCGTCGCGCGGATCACATCGACCGCCGCACGCTTGTACGACGCGGACGTCGAGTCGCCGATCGGCGGAGCGCCGGGATCGATCGGCGAACGCATCGCGAACGCGCGCACATGGCCCCACTGTGCGCCGACGAACCGCTGCACCTGCGCGGGATTCGGCGCGAGACCCTGCGCGGCGACCTGGCCGAACGCGAGCGGCTGCCAGAACGTCGGATCGTGCATCGACGCACCCGGCCGGCTCACGACCATCGGCGCGTTCTGCGGCTGATAGCTCGGGTCGGCGTAGTGCTGCTGCTCGAGCGACCCGTCGTGCCGTCCGTATGCGATCACGGCGGCGGCGATCCGGTTGCCGAGCGCCGCCGGCGTCGTTCCCGTCGTGCTCGTAAAGCCGTCCGAGTAGCAGAGCGACCGCATCGTCGCGTTCAGCGAGCCGAACGTCTGCTCGAGGTTCGCGCCGTACGACGCGCGCCAGAGGAGCACGCGGTACGCCGCGAAGCTGATCGCCGCCTCGCGCGCAGACGCGACGTCGGTCGCCGTCGCCTTCGGGTCGACGATGTAACCGTCGGCCTTCGCGTCGTACGCGGCCCACGCGTCCCACATCGCCGCGGAGAGATGGAACAGATCTCGCGCCTGCGTCGTCGGCGCGGCGAGCCCACGCTGCAGCTCGGCGCGCGCGGCGTCGTCCCAGACGCGCGCGACCGAGTGTCCGCCGAGGTTCGCGGGGGTGCAGCCGGCGACGAGATACGAGCGCGCCGCGGCAGTCGTGCGAGCCGCGACCGCGGGACGCTTGACGTCGACGATGCGATTCGCAGCGACGTCGCTCAGCCGCGTCACGCCGCCGTCCGGGAACCGGACGACGAGTGAGCGGACCGTCGTCGCGCTGCCGAGACCGAAGTGGACGCGCGGATCCTCCGACGAGAGATAGCTGCTGCCCGCCTGCACCTCGCGCACGAGCTTCTGTCCGGACGGCAGCACCGCCGTGACCGTGGCGCCGGGCGCGAACGTGTCGAGCTTCACATCGAGCCAGTGGCCGACCGGCCCGTTCGAACGGAGCAGGACGAGCTTGCCGCCGATCGTGTTGATCGCGATGTCCATGCGCCCGTCGTTGTCGGCGTCGGCCGCCGCGAGCCCGCGGCCGTTCAGCGTGAGCCCGTCGCCGAGCGCGGCGACCGCGCTGCCGAACCGCTCCGGCGCTCTGCTCCCCTGCAGGCCCGCGAGCACGCGCACCGGCTCCGCGTCGCCCTTCAGGCTCGTGACCGGAATCTGGCCTGCCGCGAGCACGAGATCGAGCTTGCCGCTGTTCGCGAGGTCGATCCACGAGTCGCCCCAGCCGGCGAAGCCGGTGCCGAGCGCGGGCGTCACGGAGGAACGCACGCTCGCGAACGCCGGCGCGCCCGCCTTCGCAGCGCGGACGTACGCGGCCGACGGCTCACGGCGGGAGTTGGTCACGAACAGGTCGCCGCGGCCGTCGCCGTTGAAGTCGGCCGCCGCGACGCCCATCCCGGCGTACCGGTCGGCGACGCCCTCCGCGGCGGCGCGCTCCTCGAAGCGGAAGCCGAGTCCCGCCGGATCCGACTTCGCTCCGCCGGGCCACGCGACGTTCGCGTACAGGTAGTTCGGATCCTCGTCGTTGGCGACGTAGAGGTCGGGGCGCCCGTCGCCGTTGTAGTCCGTGAACAGCGCGCCGAGCCCGTGCGAGAAGTTCGCCGACTCGAGACCGGCGGCGACGCCGACCTCGCGGAACCGCGAGTGCCCGTTCGCGCCCGGCCCTTCGTTGAGATAGAGCAGGTCGCGCACGCCGGCAAAGTTCGTCGGGAAGCCCGCGGTCGATCCAGGAACCGGGTCGTTGAGATCCGTGTAGCCCGAGACGAACACGTCGGGCCGGCCGTCGCCGTTCACGTCCGCGACGGCCGCGCCGGTGTACCAGCCGAACGCGGTCATGCCGGCGGCGCGCGCGCCCTCGGTGAACGTCCCGTTGCCGTTGTTCCAGAGCAGCTTCACGCCGTCGGTCGTCGTGACGAGGAGATCCGTGCGGCCGTCGCCGTTGAAGTCCGCGGCGACGCAGCCGTCGCCCTTCACGGCGAGGTCGGCATGCGAGCCGCGGCTGACGTTTACGAACTTCCCGTGCACGTTCTCGAACAACGCGCTGCGCGGCAGGCCGCCGTTCGTCGCCCACTTCGTCGTGTCGGCGTCGGAGTACGAATTGACGACGTAGAGGTCCTCCCAGCCGTCGTTGTTGTAGTCGAGCCAGCAGAGCCCGCCGCCCATCATCGCCTTGTAGTCCGCTCGACATCCCGTAGCGGAACGAGTCCTGGCGGAAGTCGAGGCCGACCTGCTGCGCGACGTTGCGCAGCTTCACGCCGCCGAGCTTCACCGTCACGACACCGGTCGAAGCGGACGGAGCGATCGGGCGCGCCGTCACGCCGGGCGCGCTGAGGATCACGTACCCGGGACCGCCCTGTCCGAGCTCGAACGTGCCCGTGAACCGCACGGGATCCTCGGAGCGCCCGGCGTTCGGCGGCGAGCCCGCGTAAACCGTCCTCTGCGTGATGCCGTCGACGGTCGCGAGGATCGTCGGCGGCGCCTGCCCGACTCCCGGCTGCAGCTTGAGCGTGATCCGGTCGAAGGAGTAGCTCGGCACGACGATTCCGCCGCCGCGCGCCTTGCGGATCTGGCGCCGCACGTCGGCAAGCACCGCGCCGGCGATGGACGTCGAGGCGTAGCTCCGGATCGCGAAGCCGGAGCGCGTCTGCCCTCGTCTTGAGATCCGCGACCAGGTCGCCGGCGATTGCGAGCGCCGTCGCGTGGTCGATCTGCGAGGAGACGCGCGACGAGTTGATGACCGTCACCGGCGGCAGCGCTCCGGTGTTCCCGAGCTGCGCCGCGGACGCGTTGTCGGGCCGCGCGGGAATCCCCGCGAGCACCAACAGGCCGGCGAACGCCGCCGCTCCGACGACTCCCGCCGTGCCGAGCCGCGTCGCCCTCGGCAGCCGCCGCGATCCGTCCGCCGGCAGCAGCCACTCGAGCAGCGGCCGCGCCGCGCAGACGAGCGTCAGCGAGCCGAGAAGCGCGACCTTGGCGCCGAACTCCGTCGTCTGCGGCGCGATCAGCAGCGTCGAGAGCAGCCCGATCGTCACGGCGTAGACGAGCCGCGCCGGCCGGCCGAGCGGAATCGTCTTCGGGTCGGTGATCATGAAGAACGTGAAGACGAGGATCTCCGGCGACGTGATCAGCACCCACCAGAAGTAGGTGCCGGTGACCGCGCCGAGATGCCACGACGTCGTCATCGCGTGGCCGCTGAGCGCGACGACGATGATCGCCGCGCCGAACGAGAGCCAGAAGCCGACGGCGATGAAGAGCAGCCGGAGCCGGTAGAGGATCGCGAGTCCGCCGGCGACGATGATCGCGAGGGCGAGCGCCATCCACGCCGTCATCGGCCCCCACCAGAACTCGAGCGGGAACGCGCGGTTCTTGCCGAGGATCAGGAAGCAGAGGACGAGCCCGAAGTTCGACGGGTTGAAGAGGTGCCGGCCGCGCCACGCGATCACGTACTTCGAGAGCAGCGCGACGGCGGCGGTTCCGGCGTAGATCCACCAGCCGTTCATGCTCCACCAGTCGCCGTGCACCGTCCCGGGAACGCGGAGGATGAACGCGACGCCGTTGCCGGTGAGCAGCGCGCTCGCGGGCCAGAGGATCACGTGCTGCTTCCGCAGCGCGATCCCCATCTCGAGCACGGCGCACGTCCCGAGGGCGACGAGGATCTGCGCGATCGACAATTTGAAGTCGAACGCGACCTGGCCGAGGATCTGGAGCGAGATGATGACCGCCGCCAGGTGCAGCCGCGGGTCGCGCAGCTTCGGCAGCAGGATCGGGTAGGTCCGGCCTCGGATGACGAGCGCCGGGCCGCTCCGCGCCGATTCGGCGTGAGCACTCATCGCGGCGCCATGGTAGACGGTTCCCTCGCGGATCCGGTTACGTGAGAATGGCGTGATGAAACTCGATCAGGCACTAACAATTCTGGCGCACGTCGTCGCGGCGGCGCCCTCGCCGGTCTCGGTGTTCGTCGCCGACGACCACGGCGAGATCGTTGCCGCCGCGACCATGGACGGCGCGGCGCCCGACACTCGGCTCAACGCCCAGCGGAAGGCGTACACCGCCGCCCGGAGCGACGCCGTCTCGACGCGCGTGCTGGCGGAAAAGGTGAAGGACGACGCGGTGGAGCGGGCGAGCTTCGACCCGTTCTTCACGTTCTTCCTCGGCGGCGTCGCCGCCTTCGACGGCGCGACCCGCGTCGGCGCGGTCGGCGTCAGCGGCCTGCCGGGAGCAGTCGACGAGTCGCTTGCGATCGACGCGATCGCGGCCGCCGGGCTCGCGACCGGCTAGCTCGGTTCGTCGATGTAGGCGATCACGGTGCCGGTCGCGACCGTCTCGTCCGCGCCGTGCACGATCTCGGCCAGCGTGCCGCTGCGCGTCGCCTCGACCTCGAGCGTCGCCTTGTCGGTCTCGACCTCGAACAGCATCTCGCCGGCCGTGACCGCGTCGCCGACCTGCTTCAGCCAGGCGACGATCCGCAGCTCGTCGCTCGTCTGCCCGACCGGCGGCATGCGCACCGGGTGCACTACGCCACCAAGCTCCCGCACGACGGCCTTGATCCGCGCGACGCTCGGCAGCACGGCGTCTTCGAGCACCGGTGCGAACGGAATCGGCACGTCGAGCGCGGCGATCCGCCGCACCGGCGCGGTCGAGCTCGCCGAAGCACTCCTCCGCCGCGCGCGCCGCGACCTCCGCGCCCCAGCCGCCGGTGAGCGAGTCCTCGTGCACGATCACGAGCCGTCCCGTCCGCCGCACCGAGCCGAGGATCGTCTCCGTGTCGAGCGGGAGCAGCGTCAGCGGGTCGATGACCTCGCACTCGATCCCGTCCGCGGCGAGCTCCTCGGCGGCCGCGCGGGCGCGGTAGAGCGAGACGTGCGTGGCGACGATCGTCACGTCGCGCCCCTCGCGCACGACGACCGCCTTGCCGAGCGGCACGAGGTACTCCTCCTCCGGAACCTCCGCGGTCGAGTCGAGGCCGCCGAGACCTTCGCGGCCCTTGCTGCCGTAGAGGAGCTTGTGCTCGAAGACGAGCACCGGGTTGTCGTCGCGCACCGCGCTCTTGAGCAGACCCTTCGCGTGGTACGCGTCGGAGACGCAGACGACCTTCAGCCCCGGCACGTGCGCGAAGTAGCTCTCGGGGCTCTGCCCGTGCTGCGCACCGCGGAGCGTCGCGCCGACCGGCGCGCGCATCACGAGCGGCACCGACAGCCGGCCGCCCGACATCAGCCGCATCTTCGCCGCCTGGTTCACGAGCTCGTCCATGCACTCGAAGAGGAAGTCGGAGTACTGCATGTCGGCGATCGGGCGCATGCCGGCGAGCGCCGCGCCGGTCGCCGCGCCCGCGATCACCTTCTCGCTGATCGGCGTGTCGATGATCCGGTCGTGGCCGAACTCCTCGACGAGGCCGAGGTAGACGCCGAACGCGCCGCCGAAGCCGCCCTCGACGCCGATGTCCTCGCCGATCAGGAACACCGACTCGTCGCGGCGCATCTCCTCGGCGACCGCCTCGCGCAGCGCCTGCGCGATTGTGAGGCGGCGATCAGGCGTAGACATCGCCGAGCAGCTCCGCGGGATCGGGGTCGGGGGAGTTGCGCGCGAACTCGACGGCCTCGTCGAGCTCCCGTTCGACGTCGGCGTCGATCGCGGCGGCCGCGTCCTCCGGAAGCTGCGCGCGCAGCCGCGCGATCGGGTCGCGCTCCTTCCACGCGGCCTCCTCGTCTTTCGTCCGGTAGCCGCGCGCGTCGCTGCGGCTGTGGCCGACGTAGCGGTACGTCTTGCACTCGACGAGCGTCGGGCCGTCGCCGGCGCGGGCGCGCGCGACCGCGTCGGTCGTCGCGTCGCGCACGGCGAGCACGTCCATCCCGTCGACGATCTGCGACGGAACGCCGTACGCCGCGGCGCGCTCGGCGACGTCCTCGACCAGCGACACCTGCGTGTACGGCGTCGACGCGCCGTAGAGGTTGTTCTCGCAGACGAAGACGACGGGCAGCCGCTGCACGGCGGCGAAGTTGAGGCCCTCGTGGAACGCGCCCTCGTTCGTCGCGCCCTCGCCGAAGAAGCACGCGGCGACCTGGCCGCTGCGGCGGAGCTTGAACGCGAGCCCGAGGCCGGTGACGACGGTGTTGCCGCCGCCGACGATCGCGATCGCGGGAAGCATCCCGACGTCGGGGTCGCCGAGGTGCATCGAGCCGCCGCGCCCGCGGCAGCAGCCGGTCGCCTTGCCGTAGAGCTCCGCCATCGCTCCGCTTGTGCTGACGCCCTTCGCGAGCGCGTGCCCGTGCGGCCGGTGCGTCGACGTGATCCAGTCGCTGCGCTCGAGCGCGCTGCAGACACCGACCGCGACCGCCTCCTGGCCCTGGTACTGGTGCAGCGTGCCCGGGATCTCGCCCTCGAGGAAGAGGAGGTAGACGCGCTCCTCGAAGCGGCGGATCAGGAGCATCGCGCGGTAGAGCGCCGCGAGGTCAGCCGGCACGGCCGCTGCTTCCGTAGAGACGGATGAAGTCGCGCACGACGGCAGTCATTCTGTCCTTGGCGGCACCGAGCAGGTCGGCGGGACCGTGCGAGCCGAGTAGATCGTGCGGACTCGCACCGCGCGACGCGGACGCGACGGCCTCCGTCAAGCCGTCGAGGTACGCGCGCTTGAGCGCGGTGCCGACGTTGAACTTCGCCACGCCGCGCGCGATCGCGCCGGCGACCGCGTCGGCCGGGAAGCTCGTGCCGCCGTGGACGACGAGCGGCACGCCGACGCGGCGGTGGATCGCGTCGAGCCGTTCGAGGTCGACGTTCGCGGCGCGTCCCTCGAGCACGTGGACGTTGCCGATCGAGACCGCGAGGCAGTCGACGCCGGTCGCCTCGACGAACGCGGCGGCCTCGTCCGGGTCGGTGAGGCTCGCGCGCGTCGCGTCGTCGGCGTCCGGAAGCGTGCCGAGCTCGCCCTCGACCGCGACGCCGCGCGCGTGGGCGTCGCGCACGAGCCCGGCGACGGCGTCGACGTCGCTCGAGCAGAGCATCACCGCGTTGAATCCGGCGTCGGCGCCGCGCAGCGCGTGCGCGACCGTGTGCGCCTCGTTCAGCAGCAGCGAGACGGGAACGCGCGACCGCTCGGCGGCGACGCGGCCGACGCGCGGCGAGCGTCTCGATCCCGCCCGCGTCGAGCCAGCCCTGGTCGACGAGCAGGCAGCCGAAGCCGAGGATCACCGGCGAGCGCTCGGCCTCCGCCGCCTCGAGCACGGCCTCGAGCGAGTACGCGTCCCACGCCTCGAAGTAGCCGACGGCGTAGCCGCCGGCGCGCGCGTCGGCGAGCAGGCTCGGTCAGCGGGACGAGCGCCATCAGAACTCCGGATGCGCGGCGAGGAACTCGTCCGCCTGCGCGCGCGAGAACACGCCGGCCCAGCAGCCGAGCGCCGTGCACGCGGAGCCGCCGATCACGCTCGCGAACCGCACCGCCTGCTCGAGCTCCCAGCCTTCGAGGATGCCGAGCATCAGTCCGGCCGCGAACGCGTCGCCCGCGCCCGACGGCTCGACGACGTCCACCGGCGGCGCGAGCACCTCGAACGTCTCGTCGGCGGTGCGCACGTACGCGCCGTGGTCGCCGAGCTTGATCGCGACGACGTTGGCGCCGTACTCGAGGAAGCAGCTCGGCCTGCCGGTGCGGGTCGGTCTCACCCGTCAGCGCGAACGCCTCGTCCACGTTCGGAACGAAGTAGTCGGCGAGCGGCAGCAGCGTGCGTGCCGCGTCCGCCGCGAGCTTCTGCCCGGCGGGCACGGCGACGTCGAGCACGATCTTCGTCCCGCGGGCGCGCGCCTCGCGCAGGCGCTCTGCGAGCTCGTCCTCGCGCAGCGCCGGCAGGATCAGGTAGCCGCCGACGTACAGCACCTCGGCCGCTTCGAGCGCGGCCGGGGCGATGTCGGCGGCGGTGAGCGCGGTGTTCGCGCCGAAGGTGTGGATGTAGCGGCGGTCCTCGCCGACGACGGGGACGATCACCGTCTTCGACGTGCCGTGACCGGCCGTGCGCAGAACGCCGCTCGTGTCGATCCCGCGTGCGCGGAGATCGCGCTCGACGAAGTCGCCGAGCACGTCGTCGCCGACACGCCCGCAGACCGCGGCCTGGACGCCGAGCTTGCCGAGCACGATCGCGGTGTTCGCCGCACAGCCGCCGGGCTGGAAGAGAAAGTCGCCGGTCGCGACGAGCTCGCCGGCCGCCGGCAGCCGTTCGAGCGGCGGGACGAAGACGTCGGCGACGAGAATCCCGACGCAGAGAGCAGGCGCCGGGCTCACCCGTCCGCGACGACGGTCGCCCGCTGGATCCGCGGATCCGTGAAGACGTCGAGCTCGTCACGGCTCTCGGTCGAGAACTCCGACACGACCGCGCCGTCGTCGCCGGCCTGGAACCAGTGCAGCGTGTCGGGTGCGATCGTGTGCTGCTCGCCGGGATGGAGCACGACCTCGTGCCAGACGGTGAAGACGCCGTCGGCGGGGACGCGCGCGGCCGGCGCCGCGGCCGGCTCGCCCTCGGTGTAGAGGTACACGACCCCGGCGCGGCAGCGGAACGTCTCCTCTTTTCCAGGCGTCCCGTCGAACGGCGGATGCCGGTGCTCGGGGCAGAGCTGCCACGGGAACAGCACGAGCTCCTTCGCGCACACGCGCTCCGTGTTCACGTAGACGACGACCTCGAGCCCGGTCTCGTCGAGGTTCGAGAGGCCGAAGTCGGCGATCTCGATCGCGTCGCGCTCGGGCGCGGTGAGCGCGATACCGGCGTCCGCCAGAATCGCGGCCGCCCGCGTTCGCGCCGCGTCCTGTTCGGCCTGCGTCAGCACTGCACCGGCTCGTTCGTCTCTGCCGAACGGTGCAGCGCCTCGAGGATGCGCCCCTGCGCGACGGCGTCCGCGCGGCCGAGCAGCGGCTCGCCCTCGCCGCGAATCGCGTCGCTCAGGTCCTCGAGCTCGAGCCGGTACGAGTCGACCGGATCCAGCTCGATCCGTTCGACGCCGTCGGCGCGGCGCACCTCGATCACCGGCTTCTTGCAGTGCCACGGGTCGTCGACGAACAGCGTGCCCTCGCTGCCGGCCACCTCGAGCTCGTCGCGGTCGATGAGCGCAGTGCCGCAGTCGAAGATGCCGAGCACGCCGCCGGGGAACCGGAGCTGGCCGGTGAAGACCCAGTCGGTCCCGGTCTCGCCGACGAACGCCTGCCCGAAGACGGACTCCGGCTCGCCGGCGACCAGCCGCGCGCCGCTCACGCAGTAGCAGCCCACGTCCATCAGCGCGCCGCCCTCGAGCTCCGTGCTGAGCCGGATGTTCTCCGCGTCGTAGAGCCCGTAACTGAACGCCGTGCGCACGAGCCGGAGCTCGCCGATCGCGCCGTCGTCGACCAGCTGCTTGATCCGCTTCGTCTGCGGGTTGTGGCGGTACATGAACGCCTCGCTGAGCAGCCGGCCCGCGCGGTCCGCGGCGTCGAACGCGGCCTCGATCTCCTCCGGATGACGCGAGAACGGCTTCTCGCAGAGCACGTGCTTGCCGGCCTCGAGCGCGCGGATCGACCATTCGGGGTGCATCGTGTTCGGCAGCGAGATGTAGACCGCCTCGATCTCCGGATCCTCGAGCAGCTCCTCGTACGAGCCGTACGCCTGCGGGATGTCCCACTCGCGCGCGTACTCCTCGGCTCGCGCGAGGCCGCGGCTGGCGACGCCGACGAGGTCGACCTTCGGCGACTCGTGCGCACCCGGAATCACAAGCCGGTTGATGTGCGCGGTCGAGATGATCCCCCACTTCACTGCGTCTGCCACAGTCACCCCTCTCTCGTTGATCTCTGCACGCGTAGTATCTCGCGCTGGTGATGGCGGGCGAGCAGCACATCGAGCTTCCGGAGATCGGCGTCGGCATGCTCGGGTACGCCTTCATGGGCAAGGCGCACTCGCACGCGTTCCGCACGATCGCGCACATGACCTGGCCGCCGCCGCTCGTGCCGCGGCTGGTCGCGCTCGCCGGGCGGAACGAGGAAGCGGTGGCCGCCGCCGCGCGCCGCTACGGCTACGAGCGCTGGACGTCGGACTGGCGCGACATCGTCGCCGACGAGAGCATCGGGCTCTTCGACAACGGCGGCCCGAACTCGCTGCACGGCGAGCCGACGATCGCCGCCGCCGAGGCCGGCAAGCACGTGCTCTGCGAGAAGCCGCTCGGCCGCACGGCCGAGGAGAGCTACGACATCTGGAGCGGCGTCGCCGCGACCGGCGTGAAGCACATGTGCGGGTTCAACTACCGCTTCGTGCCGGCGGTGCGGCTTGCGCGCGAGATGCTCGAAGCGGGCGAGCTCGGCGAGATCCGGCATTTCCGCGCGCGCTACCTCCAGGACTGGGGCGACGACGCGAGCCTCGACACATGGCGGTTCCATCCGGACGAGGCGGGCTCGGGCGCGCTCGGCGATCTCGCGGCGCACGTCGTCGATCTCGCGCGCTTCCTCGTCGGCGAGCCGGCGTCGGTGTCCGGGCTCGTGCGGACGCTGATTCCCGGGCGGCAGGTCGACGACGCCGTCGAGGCTGCCGTCGAGTTCGAGAGCGGCGCCGTCGGGACGCTCGAGTCGACGCGGCTTGCGCTCGGCCGCCGCAACGCGTTCCAGTGGGAGATCAACGGGTCGCTCGGTTCGCTCGCGTTCGACATGGAGCGGATGAACGAGCTGCAGGTGTTCCGCGCCGACGGCGACCGCGCGCGCGGCTTCAAGACGGTGCTCGTCTCCGAGACCGACTACCCGTTCATGGAGTTCTGGTGGCCGCCGGGACACATCATCGGCTGGGGCGACACGTTCGTGCACGAGATCCACCATCTGCTCCGCGCGATCGCGGACGACAGCTCGGTCGCGCCGTACGGCGCAACGCTCGAGGACGGCTATCGCGCCGCGGAGATCTGCGACGCGCTCGTTCGTTCGAGCGAGAGCGGCACGCGCGCCGCGATCGCGTATCGCACGCTCTGACCGACCCCGGCTCCGTCCAACCCGGCTGATAGACCGAGAGGCGGAAGACGGGCGACGTCGCCCGTGTGAAACCACTCGGGAGGCACCGATGACGATGAAATCCGGCTGGGTGCAGTTTGCGGCCGTCGTGATGTTCGCGGTCGGCTTTATCCGGATCATCACGGCGATCAGCTACTTCGCGAAGAGCAACAAGATCAACAACCTCTCGCTCGGACTGTTCGGCGGCCAGGTCTGGGTGTGGGGGCTCTGGGATCTCGTGATCGCCGCCCTGGCGCTCTTCGCCGGCTACTCGTTGCTCAGCAACGGGGGCTTCGGCCGCATCGTCGCGTACATCTGGGGCATCCTCGTGATCGTGAACAGCTTCCTGATCCTCGGCTGGGCGCCGTGGTACGGCGCGTTGATGATCGCCCTCGGCTCGCTGGTCGTCTACGGCCTGGCCATCACGTCCGGGGACGGTGGCGGCTCAACCGCTCGAGCCTGAACAAGGTGCGGCTTCGCTGAGTGTGAGAGGGGGCCCCTCACGAGCGGGGCCTCCTCTCGTTGTTCACCCCGATGTCTCCACATCGGAACACGATCCTCCTTATCCTTGGCGGTGCTCGTGCGGAAGCGGCCGCGATGACGTTCTCGCCGACCGTTGCGGTCGCTCTCGTCGCGCTCGGGGTCGGCGTCGGCGCGTTCGGGACAATCGTCGGCGCGGGCGGCGGTTTCATCCTCACGCCGATCCTGCTGCTGCTCTACCCGCACGACAGAGCCTCGACGATCACGGCGATCAGCCTGACGGCGGTCTTCTTCAACGCCGCCTCGGGCTCTGCCGCCTACGCGCGCCAGCGCAGGATCGACTACCGGAGCGGCCTCGCGTTCGCGGCCGCGGCCCTACCGGGATCGATCGCCGGTGCGCTCGTCGTCACGTCGGTGTCTCGCTCGCTCTTCGACGTGATCATGGCCGTCGCGCTGCTCGCGCTCGCGCTCTGGCTGCTCGCAGGCGAGCCCGAACCCGAACGGCGCCTCGGCGGACGTCTGACGCATCGCGAGGTGACCGACCGCTACGGCACGACGTACAGCTACGACGTGCCGCTGCGGCGGGGCATTGCATACAGCACGGTCGTAGGCTTCGTGTCGAGCTTCCTCGGCATCGGCGGTGGCGTCATCCACGTGCCGCTGCTCGTGCGGGCGCTGGGCTTCCCGACCCATCTTGCAACCGCCACGTCGCACTTCGTACTCGCGATCATCGCGGGCGGCGGCGCGCTCACCCATGTGATCGCAGGCAGCTTTTCGCACGGACACGGAATCCGCCGCGCCGCCGCTCTCTCGATCGGTGTCGTCGGTGGAGCGCAGATTGGCGCCCACCTGTCGCTCCGTGCGAGCGGTCGCCTCGTCGAGCGGTTGCTCGCCGCCGCGCTGCTCGTGCTCGCGGCCAGGCTGTTCATCGCGGCCGGCTGAGCACCGCCGCGCCGGGATTCACGTCGTCGGTGCCGCTGTCACCTCGACAGTGGTCTCGACCGGAACGTCGAGCGAGGCGGCGACGAGACACGTCCGCTCCGCCTCGTCGGCGATCTCTCTCGCGCGGCCCTCGTCGTCCGTCCCGACCTCGACGACGAGCTTGAGCGTGAGCCTCGTGAAACCGAAGCGGCCGTCCTCGCGCTTGCCGGCGACACCGTCGGCGTCGACGTCGAGCCGCGTGTACGCAAGCTCGGCGCGCGCGGCGAGACCGGTGAAGGTGACCGCGAGACACGACGCCGCGGCGGCGACGAAGAAGTCCTCCGGGCTCCACGCCGCCGGGTTGGTGCCGCGGAACACGGGCGGCGGCTCGATCTCGATCGGGTTCTTGCCGTCGACGCGGACTGCGACGCGGCGGCCACCGGTCCACTCGGCCGTAAGGGGAAAGTGGAACTCCTTCGGCCTGACCTTCGTGACAGGTGCGGTCTCGGCGGCCATCAGTCGAGGGTGGCTGCGAGCCGCTGCTCGGTCGTGGAGGTGCCGGTCAGCACGTCAAACCACGCGGCGACAGACGCCGGCGGGAGTGCGCCGACGAACTCGCTTACGACCTCACCGCCGCGGAATGCCTTCACCGCCGGGATCCCCTGGATCCGGTAGCGCTGCGCGAGCTCAGGGTGCGCATCGACGTCGACCTTGGCGAGAACGAACTCGCCGGCGCGCCGCTCACCTTCGCGCTCGAGCACCGGGCCGAGCATGCGACACGGGCCGCACCAGGCAGCCCAGAAGTCGACCACGACCGGCAGTTCCCGCGAACGCTCGATCACGTCCCGCTCGAAGCTCTCCGTCGTCACGTCCATCGCGTCTCATCCGTCCTTTCGTTCGTTTGTCCGTGGCTTGCAGGTGGGATACTCGTCGTGCTATACAACTATACACGCAAACAGTTTATTCCGAAGGAGCTTTCAATGCCTCTGCCCCAGCCGCTGCCGGACGACCTCGTCGAGCTGATCGCGCGCCGCTTCCGCGTGCTCGCGGAGCCGATGCGCATCCGGCTGCTCGACAGGCTGCGCGGAGGAGAAGCGACGGTCGGCGAGCTCGCGCAGGCGCTGGACGCGTCGCAGCAGAACGTCTCGAAGCATCTCGCGATGCTCACCGACGCCGGCGTCCTGGGCCGGCGGAAGGACGGAAACCGCGTCTACTACCGGATCGCCGACGAGGGCGTCTTTGCACTCTGCGAGGACGTCTGCGGCTCCCTTCAGGAGCAGCTGCGCAGCCTCAACGACCTCATCTCCGGCGCGGCGGCGTGATCGAACTCTGGCAGACCGAATGGTGTCCGGCGTCGCGCCGAGTCCGCGCGCGGCTGACGGAGCTCGGCGTCGACTACGTGGCCCGCCAGGTTCAGGTCGACAAGGAGCGGCGCGATCGCCTGCGCCTGCGAACCGGGTCCGACTCGATCCCCGCACTCGTGCTCGAGAACGGGGACGTCGCGATCGGCGAGAAGGCGATTCGCCGGTATCTCGACCAGAGCATCATCGAGCCGCCCGGCGCCGAAGCGCATCGACAGAAGGCGGCGAAGGCGCGCCGTCGCGAACTCGAGGAGGAGTGCGAATGCTTGCAACCGGCTACACGTTGAGTGCCGTCACAGAAGTGGGATTCGCCGAGGCGGTGGACCGTGTACGCGATGAGCTGAAGGCGGAAGGGTTCGGAGTCCTCTGCGAAATCGACGTGCGGGCGACCTTGAAGGACAAGCTGAACGTCGAGAGCGAGCCGTACTTGATCCTCGGCGCATGCAACCCGCCGCTCGCCCATCGCGCGATCGCCGCCGAGCCCGACCTCGGCACGCTGCTTCCGTGCAACGTCGTCGTCTACGAGCGGGACGGCACCACGCACGTCTCCGCAATCGACGCCGAGCGCATGCTCTCGATCGTGGGCAACGACGAGGTAGCCCCCGTCGCGGCGGAGGTGCGCCGACGGCTCGCAACGGTCGTCGAACGCGCGACGAGGGTCTGAGCATGCGGTTGTTCTCGCGCACGCCGCAGATCGACGCCGCAGGTGCTGCGGAGATGGTCACGGCTCGAGACGCCGTCGTCGTCGACGTTCGCAGCCGGTCGGAGTGGACGACGGGCCACATCGAGGGCGCTCTCCACATCCCGCTCCCTCAACTGGGCCGGCGACTGCGAGAGGTCCCGGCCGGCAAGACCGTCGTCGCCGTCTGCCGAAGCGGCCATCGGAGTACGCTCGCCGCGCGGACGCTCACGGCAGCCGGTCGCGAGGCCCTCAGCCTGCGCGGCGGCATGAACGCCTGGGGCCGCGCAGGGCTTCCCGTGAGGAAGGGCGACCGCCGCGGGTAGTTGTCCGCAATGCGTTCTGTGGACGCCCCGACGCGTTCACCGAGGCGCAGCGACGATCCTGTGTGTGTCCACGCGGAGGTGAACTGTGGGGTCGACACGGATCGTGATTCTCGGCGGCGGCACGGGAGGAACGCTCGTCGCCAACCGGCTCCGGCGCCGTCTCGACCCGGACACGACGGAGATCCACGTCGTCGACCGGGACGACCGGCACCTGTACCAGCCGGGGCTGCTGTTCGTCCCGTTTGGCCTGATGGAGGTCGACGAGATCGTCCGTCCACGCCGGCGCCAGCTGCGCAGCGGCATCGTCTTCCACGAGAACGAGGTCGAGTCGGTCTCGACCGAGCGCGACGAGGTCGTGCTCGACGACGGAACCGTGTTGCCGTACGACGTGCTCGTCGTCGCGACCGGCGCGCGCTTGCAGCCCGAAGAGACCGAGGGGCTGACCGGGCCCGGCTGGAACGAGCGCGTGTTCACGTTCTACGACGCCGAGGGAGCGACCGCGCTCTGTGACGCGCTCGAGCGCTTCGACGGCGGCAGGCTCGTCGTGAACATCGCAGACATGCCGATCAAGTGCCCGGTCGCGCCGATCGAGTTCACCTTCCTCGCCGACTGGTTCCTCCGCGAGCGCAACCTCCGGGCGGACACCGGAGCTCGTGCTCGCGACGCCGCTGGACGCGTGCTTCACGAAGCCGATCGCGTCCGCGCACCTGACCCACCTGCTCGCGGAGAAGAACATCGAGCTCGTGACGGAGTACACCACCGGCGAGGTCGACGGCTCGGCGGGGAGGCTCCGGTCGTTCGACGGTCGCGAGATTCCGTTCGACCTGCTCGTGACGGTTCCGCTTCACGGCGGCGCCGAGTACGTCGAGCGCTCGCCGGGGCTCGGGGATGCTCTCGGCTTCGTCCCGACCCACGCCGCGACGCTTCAGGCAACCGTGAAGCCCAACGTCTTCGCCCTCGGCGATGCGACCGATCTGCCCACGTCAAAGGCGGGCTCCGTCACGCACTTCGAGGGCGACGTGCTGACCGAGAACGTCAGCCGCTTCCTCGCGGGAGAGGAGCTCGCCGCCGGCTACGACGGTCATTCGAACTGCTTCGTCGAGACCGGCTTCCACAAGGCGCTCCTGATCGACTTCAACTACGACACGGAGCCGCTGCCCGGCCACTTCCCGACCGCCGTGGGCCTGCCGCTCCTGCGCGAGTCCAGGCTGAACCATCTCGGAAAGCTGATGTTCGAATGGTTCTACTGGCACGCGCTTCTTCCCGGCCGCGACATCCCGGGTCTCGGGCCGACGATGCCGACGGCCGGCAAGCACTTCGCCTCCGCGCACACATCCTGAGGAGGACCCGATGACCATGACCCTGATCGCAGACGCACCCGTCGATGTCGACGCCGAGGGCTTCCTGACCGACCCCGCGCAGTGGAACGAGCAGATCGCCGAGGCGATCGCCCGCGAGAACGGGATCTCCGAGCTCACCGAACGCCGGTGGCAGGTCGTCCGCTTCATGCGGGACCGCTACCTGGTGACGGGCACCGCTCCGTCGATCCGCGCGCTCGGCAAGGAGTCGGGCGTACCGGTCAAGGAGCTGTACGAGCTCTTCCCGAAGGGGCCGGCGAAGCTGGCGGCAAAGATCGGCGGCATCCCGAAGCCGCACGGCTGCATCTAGGAAGGAGGATCACGATGACCGAGCTACTGGAACGCGAGCTCACCGTGCCGGAAAAGCCGGAGACGATCGAGAAGGTCGCGATCGTCATCTCGAAGGGCTCGCTCGAGGGGATCTATCCCGGCCTGATCATGGCGAACGGCGCCCGCATGGAAGGGATCGAGGCGGACATCTTCTTCACGTTCTTCGGCCTCGACGCGATCCGCAAGGACCACGTCGCGAAGGTGAAGGTCGCGACGGTCGGCAATCCAGGCATGCACCTGCCGACGCTGATCGGCGTCCTGCCCGGCATGTCGTGGCTGGCCACGAAGATGATGCAGCGAAAGATGGAGAAGCTCGACATCCCGCCGATCCCGGAGTTCATCGAGCTCGTCGCGGATTCCGGCGCCCACCTCTACGCCTGCAAGGCGAGCGTCGACATGTTCGGCCTGACGACGGCCGACTTCGTCCCACAGGTCGAGAAGGTGCTCACCGTCGGAGAGTTCTACGAGCTCGCCGGCGGCGGCGAGATCGTCTTCACCTGAGCTCGCACCGACCGGTCATGGAAAAGCCCCGTCGCCGGGGCTTTTCTGTAGCAGGCCTGTAAGCCGGATTTTGTCGAGGGTGACCATCCATCTCTGCGGCTACCCGGCTCCTCGGCGGGCTGCGTCAACGGAGCCTGTTCGCCTTGCACCGGACGGGGTTTGGCGAGCCGGTCGCGTCGCCGCGGCCGCTGGTGGGCTCTTACCCCACCGTTTCACCCTTACCGGCGACGTCTCCGGAGAATCCGTCGCAGGCGGTCTGTTTTCTGTGCCACTTTCCGTCGGCTTTCGCCGCCTCCCTGCCGTTGATCAAACACGTTGGGAGCGTCCTGCCCTTCGGTGTCCGGACTTTCCTCGAGTCGCCGAAACGACCCGCGGTCACCCGGCCTGCGTGCCGAATGCTACCTGGACGACGACGTTGTCCATCTTCCCGTGCAGGGCGAGGCCGCACTCGGGACAGCGCACCGACGGGCCGTCGTGGAGCACGAACTCCCCGCAGGCAGGGCACTCGAGCGAGGCGCCGCGCAGCAGCGCCAGCAGCTCCTGCTCGAGCGTCCGGTGCAGCGGGGCGACGCGGGTCATAGCGTCCGGAACACTCCCACGACCTTGCCGAGGATCTCGACGTAGTTCGCGTAGATCGGCTCGAGCGCGTCGTTCTCCGGCTGGAGCCGGATGCGGCCCGACTCGCGGTAGAACGTCTTCACGGTCGCCTCGTCGGTCGACTCGTCGTCGCCGGCGAGCGCGACGACGATGTCGCCGTTGCGCGCGTCCTGGGCGGTGCGCACGATCACGAGGTCGCCGTCGAGGATCCCGGCGTTGATCATCGACTCGCCCTTGACGCGGAGCAGGAAGTCGCCGCGAAGCGTCTCCGGCACCGCGATCTCGTCCTCGACGTTCTCCTCGGCGAGCAGCGGCCCGCCGGCGGCGATCTGGCCGAGCAGCGGCAGCTTCGGCAGCGACGCGGTCGCGCCGGCCGGCTTCTCGCGGCCGATCAGCTCGAGGGCGCGCGGCTTCGTCGGGTCGCGCTTGAGCAGCCCGGCCCGCTCGAGGTTGGCGAGGTGCGCGTGCACGGTGGACGGCGAGGCCAGCCCGACGGCGTCGCCGATCTCGCGCACGGTCGGCGGGTAGCCGTGCTGGTCGACGTACTCGGCCAGGAACTCCCAGATCTCCTGTTGGCGGTCGGTCAGCTCCACGGTTGGCGCCTCCTGCATACGGGGTCGGGTCTGGACAGAACGTGTGTTCGCCGGAAGGGTAGACACTCCTGCGGACGGCGTCAAACAGATGTTCGCCCCGCAGCGCGGGCCGGCTAGGCCATCGGGACCTGGCGGAGCAGGCTGCGGAGCGACCCGGTCGAGGATCTCCTCCAGGCTCGCGCCGGTCGCGGTGATGCCGTGGTTCCGAAGGCCGATGACGGCGTGGGCCGGGTCGGGGTCCGCCGCGAGCAGCGCGGCGACATTGTCGGCGAGCTCCTCGGTCCCGCACGGGAAGTTGACCTCGGTGGCCGGGATCCCCTCCAGCCAGGCGTGGACATGCAGGATCGCGCCCGACGTCGGGGTGCTCCTGGTAGATCTTCCAGTGCTCGATCGCGTCGACGGAGACGCGCCGCGGCTCGACACCCGGCGGGACGCTGAGGACGATCCTCAGGTTCTCGGCGTCGTAGCCGGAGACGAGCAGGATGTCGCGGCCGGGCGTCTCGAGCTTCGACTTGTCGACGCCGCTCGCGCTCATCCAGAAACGCGTCTCGTCCTTGCGGGCCGACAAGTTCCCGTAGGACAGTCCGCCGATCCCGTAGAGCCGCTTGATGTGGCGCAGATCGTGCTCGTCGACGAGCTCCTCGATGGGGAACGGGGCCGGGAGCAGCCCGAGCTCGTCGAGCCTCCGGCCGGCTTCGGCGATCGAATTCGTGATCTCGTCGCCGTCCCACAGCTCCGGCTCGAGATCGGTCCGGAACTCGTTGTCGATCACAAGCCGCGAGCGTGCGAGGGGCGCGAGCCGCCCGATGACGGCTTCGGCAAGCGAGGCGGCGCCGTTGTCGGCCGGCACGAGGTAGCTCCCGCGCTCCATCGTCGTGAACCAGACGCCGTGCCCCGGGACAAAGGTGAGGGAGAGGTTTGCGAGCGCACGGACGAGCATCGGGTAGCCCTCCCGCAGCGGGTCGGGCGGCGGCGCGTCGAGCACGTGGATCGCTGCGACGAACGTCCCGCGGGAGCGGCGCCGGAACGGTTTCGGCCGCTCGCAGTCGACGACATTCAGCACGAACTCCGGCGACGCGCCCTCGGGCGCGGCCTCGAAACCCGCGCGCTCGAGCGAGACACGAAGCTCGGCGACGAGCTCGCGCAGCGGCGCGGAGTCGGCGTTGCCGACGATCACGTATCCCATCGCCGTCGAGCCTACGAGCCCGGCGGGGGATGCACATGCGGAGATTCCCGCAGAACGACGAAGGGTCGTCCGCAGACGACCCTTCATGCAT
This sequence comes from uncultured Actinomycetes bacterium, assembly GCA_963816455.1. Lineage (GTDB taxonomy): Bacteria > Actinomycetota > Thermoleophilia > Gaiellales > Gaiellaceae > Palsa-739. The sequence continues at coordinate 87,774 of CAWFKM010000018.1, read as the reverse complement.
GCGCTGGAGAGGACTTGAACCTCCACGGCCTATGCGGCCACTAGGCCCTCAACCTAGCGCGTCTACCAATTCCGCCACCAGCGCGAGAGCCGGGCCAGTGTACCCGGGCGTGTTACTTCAGGACGTGGAACAGCGCGATGCTGTTCGCGAAGAAGAGCACCGCAAACACGACCGTCCAGCGGGTGAGGTTCCGCTCGACGATGTGCGTGCCGCCCTGCGAGGCGGGGGTGAAGCCCATGCCGCCCATGCCGGCGTCGCGCCCGCTGTGCATCAGGATCAGCGAGATCAGGGCGGCGACGATGAGCACCTGCATCACGGCGAGGAACGCGAGCATGCGTCCAGGGTAGCGAAGTGGCGATACGCTCGCCCTATGGGAGAGGACGACGCACGAGCGAAGATCCAGCACCTGCTCGTGACCGGCGACAACCGGTTGAAGCAGGGGGTCGACCCGGCGAAGGCGCGGGAAAGCTGGCTGCAGGCCCTCGAGGTCGCGAAGCAGGCCGGGCTCGAGGAGTCGGTGCGCCCGCTCGTCGAGGTCAGGCTCGCCGACCTGCCGCCGAGCTGAGGATCTCCTCGATCCGCTCGGCCTGACGGCGGACGTCGTGCGCGGCGGCGGCTTCGCGGGCGGCGTCGTTCGGGCACGGGAACGCGGCGGCCGCGCGGAGCGCCTCCGCGAGCGCGGCGACGTCGAGCGGGTCGACGAGGATCCCCGCGTCCGGCGGCACGAACTCGGGCGGGCCGCCGATCTTCGTTGCGACGACCGAGCGGCCGCACGCCATCCCTTCGAGCAGCGCCTGGCCGAGCGGCTCCAGCAGGCTCGGCTGACAGAGGACGCGGCTCTCCGCGAGCAGGCCGGGGATCGCGTCGTGCGGCACGCGGCCGAGCAGGCGCACGCCGTCGCGGCCCTCGAGCCGCCCGCGCAGCGGACCGTCGCCGGCGAACGTCAGCGTCCCCTCCCCCAGCCCGGCGAAGGCGTCGGCGAGGCGGACGACGTTCTTCCGCTCGTCGAGCGCGCCGACGCAGAGGAACGCGGGCGGACCGTCCGGCGCGGGCGCGACGGCGAACCGGTCGAGGTCGACGCCGCTCGACACGACCGCCGTCTTGCCGCGCGCCTGCGGCAGCTTCGTCTCGAGCTCGCGGCGGAGGTACTCCGACACGCAGACGACCGTCGACGCGCGCGCAACGACGACGCGGGTCGCGGCGGCGATGCCGGGGATCGCGCCGATGTTGCGCACATCGCGGCCGTGCGCCGTGACGACGAGCGGCGTGCGCGTGCCGACGGCGGCGATGAAACCGGTCGGGACGAGGAAGTGCGCGTAGACGACGTCGGGCCGGAACCGCCGCGCGCCGCCGACCGTGCGCCGCGCAAGCGTCAGATACCGCAGCTTCCCGCCGGCGCGCGCATCGAGAACCGCGTGCTCGACCTCGTTGCCGCGCTCGGTCAGCGCGCGCTCGATCTGCGCGACAAACGTGCCGAGGTCGGGGTCGGCCGGGCCGGGGTACATCTGGGAGACGAGGAGGATCCGCACGGCGCCAGCGTATGCGCCTGATCCGCCGTTATCGTGCTCGAGGTGGACGATCCGGAGGCGCTGCGGCAGTTCGGCCAGGTCTTCGACGACGTCGCGGAGGCATACGACGAGGTTCGCCCCGGCTATCCGGACGAGCTCGTCGACCTCGCCGTCGAGCGCGGAGGACTCGGGCCGGGATCACGCGTGCTCGAGGTCGGGTGCGGCACGGGGAAGCTGACCGAGCTGCTCGCGGCGCGCGGACTCGACGTCGACGCCGTCGATCCGGGACCGAACATGATCGAGGCCGCGCGGAGGCGCGTCGGAGAGAACGCGTCGGTCAGATTCCACATCGCGCGGTTCGAGGACATCGAGCTGCCGGCGAACGCGTACGCGGCGGTCTTCTCCGCCACCGCGTTCCACTGGGTCGATCCGGCGGTCGGCTGGCGCAAGTCCGCGTCGCTTCTCGAGCCGGGCGGCCTCCTCGCGTTGCTCATGCACCGCGGCGTCCACGACCCGAGCAACGACGAGCTCGACGCGGAGTTTCGCGCGCTGATCCGGAAATACGCGCCGGAACTCGCGGAGACGCTGTCGCCGAACCGCGACCTGGAGTCGATCCTCGCCGGCGCCGAGGAGCGGCGAGGGAACGCCTCGGAGACCTGGGACTGGCTGATGGGCGAGCGGCGCGGCCTCGCGGTGCCGGAGGCGGCCGATCTCTTCACGGATGTCCAGATCGCGACGGAGATCGAGGACATCGAACTGACCGCGGACGAGATCACGGCGCACTTCAGGACGACGTCGCTCTACTTCCAGATCCCGGCGGAGCACCGCGCAGAGTTCGAGGCGGAGGACCGCCGGAACATGGCGCGTCGCGGCGGCATCGTGCGTTTCAGACACGCCGCCGTCCTGATGACGGCGCGGCGCGTCTAGGCGCGCGGGCGCAGCGCGTCGTACATCCCCCACTCCTCGCGCAACGTCTCGCAGATCTCGCCGACGGTACAGCGGACGCGCAGCGCGTCGCGCAACACGGGCATGAGATTCGTCTCGCCGCGCGCGGTCTCGCGCACGGCGGTGAGCGCGCGTGCCGCGTCGTCCGCGTTGCGGTCGGCGCGCACGCGCGCGGTCCGCTCGAGCTGGCGCTCCTCCGTCGCGGGGTCGATCTTCTGCAGCTCGATCTCGGACTCCTCGCCGTCGTCGTAGCGGTTGACGCCGACGATCACGCGCTCGCCTCGTTCGACCTGCTGCTGCCACGCGAACGCGGACTGCTCGATCTCGTCCTGCACGAAGCCCTGCTCGATCGCCGCGACGGCGCCGCCGAGCGACTCGACGCGCTCGATCAGCTCCCACGCGCGCGCCTCGAGCTCGTCGGTCAGCGCCTCGATGTAATAGGAGCCGCCGAGAGGATCGGCCGTCGCCGTCGTTCCCGCTTCCGCCTGGAGGATCTGCTGCGTACGCAGCGCGATCGTCGCGGCGTGCTCGGTCGGCAGTGCGAGCGCCTCGTCGAACGAGTTGGTGTGGATCGACTGCGCGCCGCCGGCGACCGCCGAGAGCGCCTGGATCGCGACGCGCACGATGTTGTTCTCCGGCTGCTGCGCGGTCAGCGTCGAGCCGCCGGTCTGCGCGTGGAAGCGAAGCGCGAGCGCCTTCGGGTTCGTCGCGCCGAACAGCTCGGACATGATCCGCGTCCACAGCCGCCGCGCCGCCCGGAACTTCGCGACCTCCTGGAAGAAGTCGTTGTGCGCGTTGAAGAAGAACGACAGCTGCTCGCCGAAGCGATCCGGCGACAGCCCCGCCGCGACGGCGGCGCGGCCGTACGCGATGCCGTTCGCGAGCGTGAACGCGAGCTCCTGCACCGCGGTCGAGCCGGCCTCGCGGATGTGGTACCCGGAGATCGAGATCGTGTTCCAGCGCGGGATCCGCTCCTCGCAGTACGCGAACAGATCCGTCGTCAGCCGCATCGACGGCGCCGGCGGGAAGATGTAGTTGCCGCGCGCGACGTACTCCTTCAGGACGTCGTTCTGCACCGTGCCGCGCAGGTCGGCGGCCGCGACGCCCTGGCCTTCCGCGACGAGCTCGTAGAGAAGCAGCAGCAGCGACGCGGGCGCGTTGATCGTCATCGACGTCGACACGTCGGCGAGCGGAATCCCGGCGAGCAGGATCTCCATGTCGGCGAGCGAGTCGATCGCGACGCCGGTGCGGCCGACCTCGCCGAGCGCGCGCGCGTCGTCGGAGTCGTAGCCGAGCTGCGTCGGCAGGTCGAACGCGACGGACAGTCCCGTCTGGCCGTGGTCGAGCAGGTAGCGGTAGCGCTCGTTCGACTCCTCGGCGCTCGCGAAGCCCGCGTACTGCCGGATCGTCCACGGCTTGCCGCGGTACATGTCGGGATACGGCCCGCGCGTGAACGGCGCCTCGCCCGGCGGCTCGAGCGGCCGCGGCGCGTCGGCGGCGGTGTAGACCGGCTTCACCTCGATGCCGGACTCGTTCCGCAGGTCGTCCGTCGCGGCCACGGCGTCATCGTAGACCGCTCCTCTACAGGCCATCCGCCCTGCTGCCGATAGTCCACAGGCCGATGAAGGCTGCGGCCGTCAGCACCTCGACGAGCATCTGGTCGCGCCGCCCCGCGATCTGGTTTCGGCTGGCCTACCTCGCCGCAGTCAACTGGCTCTTCAGCGGCGCGTACCGCTTCATCCGGTCGCACTACGGACTGTGGCGCTACTCCGCGCTGCACTACGGCACACGCCTCGAGCGGCTCGCGTACCTCCACGCGTACCTGACCTGCGCGTGGGCGCGGAAGCGCGTGCCGGCGTACGGGAGCTTCCTTGCCGAATACAAGCGCGGTGCGCGTGCTGCGCCTCGACTCGTTCCCCGAGACGGCGAAGGACACCTACGTGCGCCGGTACGGATTCGCGGAGCGGTGCTGGGACGGGCGCCACCCGATCGCCGGGACGATCGTCGACGAGTCGGCCGGCTCGTCGGGAACGCCGTACAACTGGCTGCGCTCGGCGAAGGAGCTCCACGACGTCCACCTCGACACCGCGAACTGGGTGCGCTGGACGTTTCCGACCGAGCGGCTCTTTGCGCTGAACGCGTTTTCGATGGGCGCGTGGGCGACCGGCATGAACATGGGTATCGCGCTCTCGAAGGTCTGCATGGTCAAGTCGACCGGACCGGATCTCGAGAAGATCGTCGACACGATCGACCGGTTCGGGCCGGACTACGACTATCTCGTCTGCGCGTACCCGCCGTTCCTCAAGCACGTCGTCGACGCGCTCGACCGGAAGGGCTTCGACTGGTCGAGCGCGCGGATCTACGGCCTCGTCGGCGGCGAGGGGATGACCGAGGCGATGCGCGACTACCTCGAGCAGCGGCTCGTGAAGGTGCGGTCGGGCTACGGCGCGTCGGACATCCAGATCGGGATCGGCGGCGAGACGGATCTCTCGGTTCACGTGCGGAAGCTCCTCGTCGCGCGCGCGGACGTCCGCGAGGCGCTGCTCGGGCCCGACGAGAGCCGCGTGCCGATGGTGTTCCAGTACAACCCACTCGAGAGCTACATCGAGACGAACGCCCGCGGCGAGTCGCTGATCACCGTGAACAACGCGTCGGTCCTCTCGCCGAAGCTGCGCTACAACGTCGGCGACGAGGCGATCACGATGACGCGGCCCGAGCTGCTCGCGCGGCTCGCGAAGGCCGGCATCGCGGAGCCGCTGCCCTCCGGCTGGGCGCTGCCGTTCCTCCTGCTCTTCGGGCGCAGCGACTCGACCGTCTCGTACATGGGCGCGAACATCTACCCGATCGACGTCGAGTACGGGCTCTACCGCGATGCGGCGCTCGCCGCCTCGTTCGAGGGCTTCTGCCTCGAGCTGACGGAGTCGCCGTCGCTGGAGGCGCGGCCGCTCGTGCACGTGCAGCTTCGCGCGACGGCGGTGCTTCCGGATCGTGCGGAGACGGAGGAGCGTCTTCGCGTCGCGCTCGTCGAGCATCTCGCTGCGTCGAGCCGCGACTTCGCCGAGGCGCTGCGCGAGTCGCCGGCGGCGGGCGACATCCGCGTCGTCGTCCACGATCACGGAACGGGGCCGTTCGCCGGCAGAAAGGACGCGATCAAGAACGCGTACGTGGTGAAGCGTGAAGACGGCTGACCTGAGCAAGGTTCCGAAGTACGGACGCGCGAACGCGGTCTTCGTCGGCGCGACGGAGTACTCCGGGATCCGCGCGCTCGTCGAGCAGCTGCCGCGGTTCCTGCGCCTGCGGCGGCTGCTGAAGCACGCGCCCGGCTACTGCGGCTACCACCTCTACTACAAGTTCCCGTACACGTTCGGACAGGTCGTGCTCTTCGAGGACATGGACCAGCTGCTGCGGTTCGCGCGCGCGAAGCTCCACCGTGAGCTGATGACGTGGGTGACGGACGGCGAGCGCAATGCCAAGGCCGGATTCATCCGTCTGTACGAGGCCCGTCCGGACCTGTCCTATGCGAACGGCGCGTGGAGCGCCGAGGGCGCGGCCGGCTACGACGAGCGGTTCACGGCGCTCAGCACCGAGGAGCAGGGCCCGCACGTGAAGCCGCGGAAGGCCGTTCCGTGATCGAGGTCCGCGAGGTCGCCGGCAAACGCGAGTTCCGCGCCTGGTGCGACCTGACCGAGCGGATCTACGCGAACGCGCCCGGTTTCATCCCGCCGGTCCGGCAGCAGCTGCGCGACTTCTACAACGGCGACGATCCGTATCTCGGCGCCGACGACATCGCGTTTCTCAGCGTGTTCCGCGACGGCGAGCTCGTCGGGCGCACGACGGCGCACCGGCACGCGAGGCTCGACGCGAGGCTCGGCGCGCCGCACCTCCTCTTCGGCTTCACGGAGTTCGTCGACGACGACGCTGTGTTCGACGCGCTCGTGGCCGAGCTCGAGCGGCGCGCGCGGGCGGGCGGGGCCTCGCGTCTCCTCGGTCCGGTCAACCTGCTGCCGAACCAGTCCGGCGGCGTCGTCACCTCCGGCTTCGAGGAGCGCTCCTTCGTCGACGCGGCGTACAGCCATGCGTACTACGCGCCGGCATACACGCGAGCACGGATTCGAGCCGCTGTTCGCGGGGGCGACGGTCATCGTCCGCGGCCTCCAGGACGACACGCGCCCAGTGGACGATCTGTTCCCGTTCGACGACAGCCGACTCGAGGCCGAGCGTCTGGAAGTCCGGCAGGCGAACAAGAAGCGCATCGACGAGGAGCTCGAGGTCGTGCGCGGGATGCTCAACGCGAGCTTCGCGCAGCGCGCGTACTACACGACGATCGAGCCGGAGGAGCTCGCGTACCAGGTCGACGGGCTCGGATATCTCATCGACGAGACGATCGCGCTGTACCTCTACAAGGACGGCCACCCGATCGCGTTCATGCTCGCGATCCCCGACATCTCGGAGTTCGTCCGGGCGACCCGCGGGAACCTCAACGTGCCGAACCAGCTGCGCTTGCTCGCGACGCGCGGGCGCTACCGGAGCGAGGCCGTCTGCGTGATCAAAGGCACGCTGCCGGAGGAACAGGGAAAGGGCTACATGCGGCTGCTGAGCCGCGAGCTGCTGCGCAACCTCCGCGCCGGCGGCTACCAGACGCTTCGCGGCACGTACATCGAGTTCGAGAACGTCGCCTCATCCGCGCAGGCGGACGACATGGGCGGCGGGCCGCTGCACGGCGTCACGTTCTTCGGCCGCGCGGTCGCGTGACCGACCTGCGGGAGCTGCAGCGGCTCGAGCCGCTTTTCTGGCGCGCGCCGTCCGCGCACAACACGCAGCCCTGGCTCCTCGACTACCGTCCCGACCGCATCGAGCTCGGGTTCGACCCGGCGCGCCATCTCGACGCAGGCGACCCGACCCGGCGCGATCTCGAGCTCGCGCTCGGCGCGTTCGTCGAGACGGTGCTGATCGCGGCCGCGTCGGAGGATGTGGGACTCGCGTTCGACGGCGGCGCATTCGTGCCGGGGCCGGTGTATGCAACGCCTTTCGGGCCGGAGGATCTTCTGCGGCGCCAGACGAGCCGGCTTCCGTACGAGCCGCGGCTGACGGCGGAGGAGCTCGCGGCCGCGCGCGCCGAGCTGCGCGACGGCGAGCGGCTCGACGAGCTGCCGGCGCAGCAGCTGACGGAGCTCTTCGTCGTCGCGGACCGGCACGTCTACGAGTCGCCGGCGGTCGTGGCGGAGCTCCGCCGCTGGCTGCGCCTGAGCAAGAAGGATCCCGACTACAAGCGCGACGGGCTGACGTACGAGGCGCTCGCGCTGTCGCCGCTCGAGGCGCGCCTGCTCGGCATCGCGCTGCGGCCGGCGCCGCTGCGCGCGGTTCGCACGCTTCGGCTCCACCACGCGTTCGCGTCGTCGTCGGCGTCCGTGCTGCGCAGCGGGAGCGTCCTCGTCCTGTCGTCCGCCGGCGACGTGCGCGAGACGGGCCGGACGCTGATGCGAATCTGGCTCGCGCTCTCGGGGCTCGGCTGCTTCACGCATCCGCTCAGCCAGCTGATCGACTTCGAGCCGACGGAGCGCGAGCTCGCGCGGCGCCTCGGAGTCGAGACGCCCCGCCGCGTGCTCAGCGTCTTCCGCGCCGGCCGCTCCGCGGCTCCGGCTCGGTCGGCGCGACTCCGCGCCTGACGCGTCAGACGTTCTCGGTGACTTCGCGCGCGCGGCGCGCGACGCCGTCCTGCTCGGCGGCGGCGGCGACGGCGGCGGCGACGGCCGGGACGACGTCCCGGTTGAAGACGCTCGGGACGATGTAGTCCGGCGCCAGCTCCGCCTCGCCGATCGTCGCGGCGATCGCATGGCCGGCGGCGACCTCCATCCGCTCCGTGATCGTCGTCGCACGCACGTCGAGCGCTCCGCGGAAGATCCCGGGGAACGCGAGGACGTTGTTGATCTGGTTCGGGTAGTCCGAGCGGCCGGTCGCGACGACGGCGTAGAGCCCGGCGATTTCCTCGGGGAGGATCTCGGGCGTCGGGTTCGCCATCGCGAAGATGATCGCGTCCTTCGCCATCGAGCGGACGCCCTCGACGCTGACCGCGCCGGGCTGCGAGAGGCCGATGTAGACGTCGGCGCCGGCGAGTGCGTCGTTCGCGTTGCCCGCGAACCCGTCGGGGTTCGTGTCGGCGGCGTAGCGCGCCTTCACCTCGTTGAGATCCGCGCGTCCCTTGTGGATCGCCCCCTTGCTGTCGCAGCCGATCACGTTCTGGACGCCGGCGGCCTGCAGCGTCTTCGTCACGGCGACGCCAGCCGCGCCGACGCCGGTCAGGACGACCTTCACGTCCTCGACGCGCTTGCCGACGACGCGGAGCGCATTCAAGAACGCGGCGAGCGTGACGACCGCGGTTCCGTGCTGGTCGTCGTGGAAGACGGGAATGTCGAGCGACGCGCGCAGCCGCTCCTCGACCTCGAAGCAGCGCGGCGCGGCGATGTCCTCGAGGTTGATGCCGCCGAAGCCGGGCGCGATCGCCTCGACCGCGGCGACGATCTTGTCGGGATCCTTCGTCGAGAGGCAGATCGGCCACGCGTCGACGCCGCCGAACTCCTTGAAGAGCAGCGCCTTGCCCTCCATCACCGGCATCGCCGCCTCGGGGCCGATGTCGCCGAGGCCGAGCACCGCGCTCCCGTCGGTGACGACCGCGACGGTGTTCTTCTTGATCGTCAGCGTCCACGCGCTCTCGGGATCGGCGGCGATCGCCTGGCACACGCGCGCGACTCCCGGCGTGTACGCCATCGAGAGATCGTCGCGCGTCTTCACCGGCGCGTTCGAGTTCATGTGGATCTTGCCGCCGAGGTGCAGACAGGAACGTGCGGTCGGAGACGCGCTCGACGGTGACGCCGGGGACGTCGCGACACGCGGCGACGATCTCCTCCGCGTGCGTCGCATCCGTTGCGAGCACGCTGACGTCGCGGACCTTGCTCGCCGCCTCGACGCGGACGAGGTCGATCGCGTCGAGGAGCCCGCCGGCGTCGGCGATCGCGCGCGCGAGGTCGGCGAAGCTGCCGGGCCGGTCGTCGAGTCGGACGCGGAGGGTGAGGCTGAACGAGGCGGAGTAGTGGCTCATGCCAGCAGAGCTTAAAGCGCGGCGAGGGCGCCGAGCTCCGCATCCCGCTGGGCGAGCGTCGCAAAGCGGCCGCCCTTGCCGAGCAGCTCGGCGTAGCGGCCCGTCTCGACGACCCGCCCGCGGTCGAGCACGACGATCTGCTCGGCGTCGCGGACGGTCGAGAGCCGGTGCGCGATCGCGATCGTCGTCCGGCCCTCGGAGAGCCGGTCGAGCGCCTCCTGGACGAGCCGTTCCGTCTCAGTGTCGAGCGAGCTCGTCGCCTCGTCGAGGACGAGGATCGGCGGGTTGCGGAGGATCGTGCGCGCGATCGCCATCCGCTGCTTCTCGCCGCCGGAGAACCGGTAGCCGCGCTCGCCGACGACGGTGTCGTAGCCCTCCGGCAGCGCGGCGATCACGTGATGGATCCGCGCCGCCTCGGCGGCGATCTCGATCTCCTCGTCGGTCGCGTCGGGCTTCGCGAAGCGAAGGTTCTCGCGGATCGACGCGTGGAAGAGATACGTCTCCTGCGAGACGACGCCGACGAGCTCGGCGAGCGCCTGGAACGAGAGGTCGCGCACGTCGACGCCGTCGATCGCGACGCTGCCGCGCACGACGTCGTAGAGGCGCGCGGTGAGATAGCCGAGCGTCGTCTTCCCGGAGCCGGTCTCGCCGACGAGCGCCGTCGTCGTTCCGGCGGGCACGGTGAAGCTCACGTCCTGCAGCGTCCACTCGTCGCCGTACCTGAACCAGACGCCGTCGAAGACGACGTCGCCCGCCGCGGACGACACCGCGCGCGCCGGGCTTCTCGTCGATGTCGATCGGCTGGTCGAGGTACTCGAAGATCCGGTCGAACAGCGCGAGCGACGTCTGCACGTCGACGCCGACCGACAGCATCGAGCCGACGGGGAAGAACAGGCGGGTCTGCAGCGTCGTGAACGCGACGAGCGTCGGCACCGTGATCGTGTAGCCGTGCGCCAATGCGATGCCGCCGACCCAGTAGACGGCGGCCGGCATCACCGCGAAGGTCGTCTGGATCGTCGCCATCATCCAGCGGCCCGCCATGCGCTGGCGCACCTCGAGGTCGGCGAGGCGAAGCGAGTCGTTCTCGAAGCGGTCGGCGAGCTCGTTCGTCCGCCCCATCGTCTTCCCGAGCAGGATCCCCGAGACCGAGAGCGACTCCTGGACGAGGCTCGAGATGTCGGCGAGCGTCTCCTGCGTCGTCTTCGCGATGCGCCGCCGCTCGGCGCCGACGCGGCGGGTCAGAAGCACGAACAACGGAATCAACGCGAACGCGAACAGCGCGAGCTGCCAGCTGAGCAGGAGCATCGCGACCATCGTCGCCACGATCGTCGTCACGTTCGACGCGATGGACGTCGCGGTGTTCGTGACGACGCTCTGGATGCCGCCGATGTCGTTCGAGATCCGCGACTGCACCTCGCCGGTGCGCGTGCGCGTGAAGAACGCGAGCGACAGCCGCTGGAGGTGGCGGAACACGGCGGCGCGCAGGTCGTGCATCACGCGCTGGCCGACCTGGTTCGAGAGCAGCGTCTGCCAGACGCCGAGCGCGCCGTTGACGACCGCGATCACGATCATCCCGGCAGCGGCGAACGACAGCGCCCTCGTGTCCGGCGGCTTCGTGTTGATCGCGTTCAGGGCGTCGCGCAGCAGGAACGCGGGAATCACGCCGAGAACGGCCGAAAAGACGATCAGCGTGAGGACGGCGCTGAGCCGCAGCTTGTACGGCATGAACAGCCGGCCGGCGCGGCGCAGGGTCGCCTTGCGGACGGCCGGATCAGCCGTCCGCTCCGGCTGCTGATTGACCTCGAAGACGCGATGCCCCGGCATTCAGCCCAGGGTACGCATCGGCGGGCTCGGTACGCCGAGCTCCTCCTGGAGCGCGGTACCGAGCGCGAGCAGCTCCCAGTCCGAGCCGGCCGGGCCGATCAGCGAGACGCTCACCGGCAGCCCGGTCGCGGCGCCGACGCCGGTCGGCAGCGCGACGACGGGGAAGCCCGTCCAGTTCCAGTAATGCGTCAGCGTGATCAGGTCGATGTCGGTGCCCGCGTGGTCGTAGCCCGACCCGCGCGGCGGCGCGACGACGGGTTCGGTCGGCTCGAGCAGCGCGGTCACCCGCTCCGCGACGAGACGCGACGTCCAGAGCGCGGTCGTCTCTGCGCGCTTCACCTCCGCGGCGGCGTACGCCTCGACGGTCACTGCGGCCTCCTCGGCGCGCTCGACCCACTCGCGGAGCGACGGCCGGTAGAGCTCGCGGCGGTCGTCGAACCGCCGGTGGAACGGAAGCGTGTCGCCGAGCAGAACCGTTCCCCAGTCGTCGATCACCGCGAGCGCCGGCTCCGCGGGGAACGGCTCGACGATCTCCGCGCCGAGCCGGCGGCACGCGTCGACGGCGGCGTCGAAGCCGGCGGCGACGTCGGGCTCGAGGTCGCCGATCCGCGGCGAGATCGCGAGGCGGACGCCCGCGAGCGAACGCGGCTCGAGCCGGTCCGGCCCGGTGCCCGTCATCCCGGCGAGGAGCGGCACGCAGTCGGCGACGGTCCGCGCCATCGGCCCGCCGTGGTCGAGCCCCGGCGAGAGCGGGACGACGCCGCGCAGCGACACGAGGCCGCGCGTCGGCTTGATCGTCGACGTGCCGCTCAGCGCGGAGGGAATGCGCAGCGAGCCGGCGGTGTCGGTGCCGGTCGCCGCGGGAACCATGCGCGCCGCGAGCGCCGCGGCGGAGCCGCCGCTCGAGCCGCCCGCCGTCCGGTCGAGCGACCACGGGTTGCCGACCTGGTCGGTCGTGCCGCCCCACGCGAACTCGTGCGTGTGCGTGTGGCCGAGCAGCACCATGCCCGCGGCCTCGAGCCGCTTCCAGACGTCGCACGACTCCGCCGGCACCTCGTCGAGCAGCACGCTCGACGCGGTGAGCGGCTTGCCCGCGACCGCGTAGAGATCCTTGAGCCCGATCGGGATCCCGCAGAGCGCGGCCGCGCCGCCGCGCGCGAGGCTCACGTCGGCCCGCGCGGCCGTCACGAGCGCGTCCTCCTCGTAGACCCGGATCCACGCGTTGATCGAGCCTGGATCGCCGTCGCGCGAGTGCGTGCCGTCGCGCTCGCGGATCCGTGCGAGGCACGCCTGCGCCAGCTCGACGGCGCTCAGCTCGCGCCGCGCGAGAAGCCCGGAGGCCTCGACGACGCCGAGATCGGCCGGATCGCTCACACGGGGAGTATCTCCGGCGGCATCAACGTCCGTACGATGAGCGCATGGCAGCCGTCACGGTTCGGCTCTTCGCCGGCCTCCGAGAGCGCGCGGGCACCGGACGCGTCGAGCTCGACGGCGTCGGACGCGTCGCCGACGTCTGGTCCGCGCTCGCGCTCGGCGACGAGCCGGCGGGGCTGTTGTACGCGGTGAACCGCGAGTACGCGGAGCCCGCGCACGAGCTGAGCGACGGCGACGAGGTCGCGCTGATCCCGCCCGTCTCCGGCGGTGCGTTCGTCGTCACCGGCGAGCCGCTCGACCTCGCCGCGGCGGTCGCCGAAGTCGCGTCCGCCGACGCCGGCGCGGTCGCGACGTTCGTCGGAACGGTTCGCCGCAGCTCGCGCGGCCGCGACGTGCTCTACCTCGAGTACGAGGCGTACGAGGAGATGGCGGAACCGATGCTGCGCCGGCTCGGCGACGAGCTGAAGGAGAAGCACGGGCTGAGCGACGTCGCGATCCACCACCGCATCGGCCGCGTCGAGATCGGCGAGCCGAGTGTCGTGATCGCCGTCTCGTCGCCGCACCGCGCCGCGTCGCTCGACGCGTGCCGTGAGGCGATCGACACGCTGAAGGACACGATCCCGCTCTGGAAAAAAGAGGTCTACGCGGGCGGCGAAGAATGGATCGGCAAAGGGTCGTGATGGACGAGCTCCGCGAGTACAAACCGGTTCAGCCCCGCGGCGGCATCAACGTCCGCAAGATCCTCGAACGCATCGGCGCGCTTGCGCTGCTGATCGGCGGCACGGCGCTGAAGTGGGGCTTCGTCTTCGCGAAGTTCTTCGCGTTCTTCATCTCGATCGCGGCGTACAAGCTCTGGTTCGGCAGCTGGACGTTCGCGGTCGGATTCGTCCTGCTGATCCTCGTGCACGAGCTCGGCCACGCGATCGAGGCGCGGCGCCAGGGACTGCACGTGTCCGCGCCGACATTCATTCCGTTCTTCGGCGCGTTCGTGACGATCCGCCACGCGGGGCTCTCGCCGTGGCGGAGCGCGCTGATCTCGCTCGCGGGTCCGCTCGCCGGCGGACTCGCCGCGCTCGCGTGCTGGATCGTCGGCGAGCAGCGCGACTCGTCGATGCTGATCGTGCTCGCGAATCTCGGCTTCCTGTTGAACGCGTTCAACCTGCTGCCGATCGGCTTCCTCGACGGCGGCAGCGTCGCGCGCGCGATCACCGAGTCGTGGCGGATGCCGGTGATCCGGTTCGAGGGCGGCGTGCCGATGCAGGCGCTCGCGCCCGACCGCCGGCGCGCGCTGATCATCGCGGCGCTCTACCTCGGGCTCGCGGGCGCGCTCGTGATCGGGATGCTCGCGACGAAGGGCTCGGCAACCTTCTGATGGAGGACCGCGAGCTCCTCGAGACCCACCGCGAGCTCGCCGATCTGCGGCTGCACACGGACCGCATCGCCGACGAGTTCTTCGAGGGCTTCGAGGTCGTCGAGCAGATCGACCGGCCGGCGGTCTCGTTCTTCGGCTCCGCGCGCGTGCCCGAGGGCAGCGCCGCGTACGAGTCCGCGCGCACGACCGCGGGGCTGTTCGCGAAGGCCGGCTGGGCCGTCGTCACCGGCGGTGGGCCCGGCGTGATGGAGGGCGCGAACCGCGGCTGCCAGGAGGCGGGCGGTCTCTCCGTCGGCTTCAACATCGAGCTCCCGCACGAGCAGGGCGGGAACGGCTACACGGATCTCTCGCTGACGTTCCACCACTTCTACGCGCGCAAGACGATGTTCGTGAAGGCGGCGGAAGGGTTCTGCGTCTTCCCCGGCGGCTTCGGCACCGCCGACGAGCTGTTCGAGTCGCTGACGCTGATCCAGACCGGGAAGGTCGTGCACTTTCCCGTCGTGCTCTTCGACTCGGCGTTCTGGCAGCCGCTGCTCGACTGGGCGCGCGACAGCGCGCTGCCCGCGGGGATGATCGCGCCGCCGGATCTCGAGCTGCTCGCGGTGACCGACGATCCTGCGGAGGCGGTCGCGCTCGTGCTGGAGAGCTTCGCGCACCGCAACGGCACCGCCGCGTAGCCTTTCGGCGTGGAGCTGCGCGACCTGCCATCGGTCGACGAGCTGTGCCGCGGCGTCGACGACCCGCTCGCGGTCGACGCGGCGCGCGCCGTGCTCGGGCTGGCGCGCGAGGAGATCCGCGCCGGCGCCGATCCGGGCGATCTCGAGGAGCGGCTGCGCGGACGAGCTCGTGCGGCGCGCGGGCGGCGAGCCTGCGCCGCGTGCTGAACGCGACCGGCGTCATCGTCCACACGAACCTCGGCCGCGCGCCGCTCGCCGACGAGGCGCTCGCACGCGTCGTCGAGGTCGGCCACGGCTACTCGAACCTCGAGTACGACGTCGCGGAGGGCGCGCGCGGCTCGCGGCAGGATCACGTCGCGCCGATCCTGCGGCGGCTCACCGGCGCCGAGTCTGCGCTCGTCGTCAACAACAACGCCGCCGCGGTGCTGCTCGCGTGCGCCGCGCTCGCCGAGGACCGCGAGGTCATCGTCTCGCGCGGCGAGCTGATCGAGATCGGCGACGGCTTTCGCATTCCCGACGTGCTCGCACGCTCCGGCGCGCGCCTCGTCGAGGTCGGGACGACGAACCGGACGCGCGCCGCGGACTACGAGCGCGCGATCGGACCGGAGACGGCGCTGCTGCTGCGCGTGCACCAGTCGAACTTCCGGCTCGTCGGCTTCACCGAGGCGCCGCGGCTCGAAGAGCTGGCCGCGATCGCGGCGCGGCACGGGCTGCCGCTCGTCGACGATCTCGGCTCCGGCGTGCTCGCGGAGCTGCCGGGCGAGCCGTCCGCGAAGGAATCGCTCGCCGCCGGCGCCGATCTCGTCTGCTTCTCCGGCGACAAGCTGCTCGGCGGGCCGCAGGCGGGAATCGTCGCGGGCCGCGCCGACCTGGTCGAGCGGCTGCGCCGGCATCCGCTGCAGCGCGCGCTCCGCGCGGACAAGCTGACGCTCGCGGCGCTCGAGGGAACGCTGCAGCTCTATCTCGACGCGCCGGAGCGGATTCCCGTGCTGCGGATGCTGCGCGAGGAGACGGCGGCGGTGCAGGCGCGCGCGGAGCGGCTCGCCGCGCTCGTCGGCGGCGCGGTCGAGGAGACGGTCGCGCGCGTCGGCGGCGGCGCACTGCCGCTCGCGGAGCTGCCGAGCTTCGCGTGCGCGGTCGAGGAGTCGCTTGCGGCGCCGCTGCGCGGCGCCGAGCCGCCGGTGATCGGCGTCGTCCGCGACGGGATGCTGCTGCTCGACTGCCGCACGCTCGCCGACGACGAGATCGAGCGCGTCGCCGCGGCCGTCGCCGCGCGCGCGCCGAGCTAGTGGCCCTTGCCGACCACCGCGCCGGTGACGAGTGTGAGGAACAGTGAGAACGGCGTGAGCGCGGCGCCGAGCCGGCGGTGGCGGAGCGCAAGCAAGCCGACCGCGACCGCGATCCCCACAACGAACCACGTCACGGTCGCTGCGGTCGTGGCGTAGTCGGAGTAGCGGCGCAGGTTCGGCGCGTAGTACGGGTCGAAGTCGTAGAAGGACGCGAGCGCGGACAGGGCCGACGCGGGCGCGAGCAGGTACACGGGGCCACGGATGGCCGGCCGTCCGGCGACGACGAGTGCGAGCACCGCGCCGACGAGGCTCGCGACGAGCCACGCGACGGCAGCGACCGTCTCGCCGGGCGGTCCGTCACCGAGCAGCGGCCCGATTCCGGTCGGCCCGACGGCGAGGACGAGGAAGTAGACGGCGGCGGCCAGAAGGATCGCGACCGTGATCCAGGTCAGCAGGCGGGTCACGCCGCCGACTCTACGACGGTTAGCGTGCACGCATGGCACTCACCGTCGGCACCGCCGGGCACATCGACCACGGCAAGACGACGCTCGTCGAGGCGCTGACCGGGAAGAACACCGACCGGCTGCCGGAGGAGCGCGAGCGCGGGATCTCGATCGACCTCGGCTACGCGCCGCTCGAGCTGCCGGACGGGACGCAGCTCTCCGTCGTCGACGTTCCCGGGCACGAGCGGTTCGTGCGCACGATGGTCGCCGGCGCGAGCGGGATCGACCTGTTCCTGCTCGTGATCGACGCGGCCGAAGGCGCGCGGCCGCAGACGCACGAGCATCTCGCGATCCTGCGCCTGCTCGGAATCGAGCGCGGCGTCGTCGCGGTGACGAAGTCCGACCTCGTCGACGAGGAGACGCTGGAGCTCGCGCGCGAGGAGGCGCGCGAGCTCGTGCCGGGCGCGCCGGTCGTCGCGGTGAGCGCACGCACCGGCGCCGGGCTCGACGAGCTGCGCGCCGCGCTCGCGGAGGTCGCGGTCGAGAGCGCGCACGCCGACGGCGGCCCGACGCGGCTGTACGTCGACCGCGCGTTCACGCTGCACGGAATCGGAACCGTCGCGACGGGGACGCTCTGGTCGGGCTCGATCGGCGACGGCGACGAGCTGCGCGTCGAGCCCGGCAGCCGCGAGGTGCGCGTGCGGAGCGTCCAGGTGCACGACACGTCCGTCGAGCGCGCCGCCGCGGGCCAGCGTGTCGCGGTCGCGCTGCCGGGCGTCGAGCGGCGGGAGCTGCGACGCGGCGACGCGCTCGTCACGCCGGGCGCGTTTCCCGTCTCGTACCGGCTCGACGTCGCGTTGGAGGAGATCGCGGAGATCCCGTCGCGCGTGCAGGTGCACCACGGAACCGCGGAGGTGCCGGCGCGCGTCGTCCGCGTCGGCGAGCGCTGGGCGCAGCTGCGGCTCACGTCGCAGGTCGTCGCCGCGCGCGGCGACCGCGTCGTGCTCCGCGCGGGGACGACCGTCGGCGGCGGGACGGTGCTCGACCCGGCGCCGCCGCGGCACGCGAGCGCGGAGCGGATGGAGCTCGTCGAGCGCGGCGAGATCGCGGCGACGGTGTTCGCGCCGGTGCGCGCGGACTCGCTGCGCGGCCTCGGCGCGACGGACGGGCTCGTGACGCGCGGGCGACTGGGTCTTTGCGGAGGAGTGGCTCGACGAGCTGCGCGCGGAGCTCGAGCGCCGCATCGCCGCCGCGGATCCGCTCGATCCCGGCGTGCCGCAGCCGGCGGAGCCGTGGGCGACGGCGGTCGTCCCGCTGCTCGGCCTCGAGCGCCGCGGCGCGAAGCTCTACCTCCCCGGCGCATCGGCCGGCGCTCGGCGCGCACGCGGAGGCAGCGGCCGCGCTCGAAGCGGAGCTCGGGCTCGAGCCGGTGAAGGTCGACGACTCAGGCGCTCGCGCGCTACCTCGAGGAACAGGGGAAGCTCGTCCGCGTCGGCGACGGGCTCGCCGTCTCCGCCGCGGCGTTCGCCGAGGCGCGCGACGCGCTCGTCGCCGAATGCGAGGCCGCCGGCAGCATCACCCTCGCGCGCTTCCGCGACCTGCTCGGCGTCGGCCGCCGCACCGCGCAGCTGCTCCTCGAGCGCTTCGACGCCGACGGTCTCACCCGCCGCAACGGCGACGCGCGCGTCCTGCGCCGCCGTGGGACAATCGCGCCATGACGCCGGACGAGACGACTCAGCTGATCGACCGCTACAACGACGCGTGGAACGCGCAGGACATCGACGCCGTCGCGTCGATGCACCATCCCGACATCGTCTTCGAGAACCACACCGCCGGCGAGCGCGCCGAGGGCGCGGACGCGGTGCGCGCGCACATCGACGCGATCTTCCGCAACAACCCGACGCTGCGTTTCCGCGGACGCGCGTTCTACGCCGCGGGCGACTTCGCGGTCAGCGAGTGGACGGCGACGGTGGAGAAGGACGGCAAGACGCTCGAGTGGGACGGCATCGACGTCTTCCCGTTCCGCGACGGACTGATCGCGCGCAAGGACGTCTACTCGTCCTCGCACCGCCCGCGCGAGGTGTGAGCGGGGCCTCCCGGAGCCGAAGCCCCGGGAGGCCGAAGCTCGTCAGGCGGTCGACGTTGCGTCGTTCCAGCGCGCGATCAGCGCGTAGAGGATGACGAACGTCAGCACGAGCACGGTGAGCGCCCACAGCGGGTACTGCGCGCTGCCGACGAACCCGAGCTGGCCGAGGATGCTGAGGGTCGCGACGACGATCGTGAACCAGCGAGCCCAGCTCGCTCCGCTGAGCAGACTGAGGCCGGCGAGCAGCGCGATGACGCCCCAGATCATCATGACCCAGCCCCACGTCCGCATGTCGAAGACGAGGATCTGGTTCGCGGTGAGCACGAAGTACTGGCCGCGGATGACAGCGATCAGGCCCTCGAAGAAGTCGAGGACGCCGACGATCACCATCAACCAGCCGGCGAACGCGATCCAGCCGCTCCACTTGTTGCCACTTCCCATTCCTGCCTCCGTTTCGCTTGTACGTGACCCCTTGTGACTCCCCGTTCTCGGACGGTTCAGCCGTCCGGCAGGTTGCGCTGCAGGCCGAGCACCTCGGGCCGGTTGTAGTGGCCGACCGGGTCGAAACGCTGCCGCTCCTCGAGAATGCGCGCCGGGTCGAGCTCGGCGTAGAGGATTCCCTCCTCGTCGTACAGCGGGCCGGCGAGATACGAGCCGTCGGGCGCGAGGATCGCGCTGCCGCCGCGGCCGATCGTGCCGGCGCCTTCGATCTCGGCGCGCAGCGCGAAGTCGTCGGGGTACGCCGACTCGCGCTGGAAGTGCGACGGCGCGACGACGATACGCGCGCGACTCGCGGGCGATGTGGACGAGCGTCGACTGCCACGCGTCGCCGTCGTCCGCGGTCGACGCGATGTAGATCTCGACGCCGGACTCGTACAGCGCGAACCGCGCGAGCGGCATGTAGTTCTCCCAGCAGATCAGCCCGCCGACGCGACCGAAGCCGGTCTCGACCGCGTGCAGCCCGCGGCCGTCGCCCTGGCCGTGGATCAGCCGCTCGTGATTCGTCGGCACGAGCTTGCGGTGGTGCAGCGCGAGCGAGCCGTCGGGCGCGTGGTAGAGCAGCGAGTTGTAGATCGTGCCCGGCCGCTCGGGGTCGACCTCGTTGACGCCGGTGACGAGCCAGACGCCGTGCTCCTTCGCGATCGCGCCGAGCCGGCGCTCGGCCGGCCGAGCCGACCGCGACCGAGTTCTGCGCGATGCGCGCGAACGTCGCCTTCGCGCCGTCGGTGTTCCAGCCGGCGAACGCGCGCGCCCACACCGACGACGGATAGACGGGGACGAATGTCTCCGGGAAGACGACGAGCTCCGCGCCGTTGCCGGCGGCGTCGGCGGTCAGCGACTCCAGCTTGTCGAGCGTCGCGTCGCGGTCGAGGACGACCGGCTCGGCCTGGACGCACGCGACGGTCACGGAGCGGTCCACGCCGTGAGCCTAACCGTCTACGCTTTTGCCATGGCGAAGACCTTCGAGGAGATCACCGACAAGCTCGCCGCGTGGATGGAGCAGCAGCACCTCTTCTTCATCGCGTCGGCGCCGCTCGCCGCAGACGGCCACGTGAACGTGTCGCCGAAGGGCGACCTTCAGTGGTTCAGCATCATCGGGCCGCGCGAGGTCGCGTATCTCGATTTCGTCGGCAGCGGCGCGGAGACGATCGCGCACGCGCGCGAGAACGGCCGCATCGTCGTCATGTTCTGCGGCTTCGAGGGGCCGCCGCGAATCGTGCGGCTGCACGGCCGCGCGACCGTCGTGCTCCCGGAGGATCCCGGCTTCGACGAGCTCCGCGCGCGG
This sequence comes from uncultured Actinomycetes bacterium, assembly GCA_963816455.1. Classification (GTDB taxonomy): domain Bacteria; phylum Actinomycetota; class Thermoleophilia; order Gaiellales; family Gaiellaceae; genus Palsa-739. The sequence continues at coordinate 67,374 of CAWFKM010000018.1, read as the reverse complement.
TTCGGCGAGTCGCCCGACGCGGTGCGCTCCGTGATCCGCATCGACGTCGACCGCGTCTCCGACTCGTGCGGCTACGGCGTCCCGCTGATGACGTACGAAGGGAAGCGCACGCAGTTCGAGGCGTGGGTCGACAAGCAGACGCGCGACGGAGCGATGCCCGCGTACGTCGCGGAGAAGAACGCCGAGAGCATCGACGGGCTGCCGGCGATCGACCGCGGCTGATGCGTCTCGCAGGGCGTCGCCGTGGCCAAAACGGCCACGGCCGGTGCCAGGCACCAAGACGTGTCCCAAACGGACCGACTGCGGCGCGATCCGGCTCTGTTACTCGCAGCGGGACACCCACGTCTCTGTCGGACACGGCCGGGGCAGCCACGGCCCGGTGCCAGGCACCGAGACGTGGCCTCGAGGGACACGTCTAGGCGGCGAGCCGTAGCCGCCGCCGCCCGGCGTCTCGATCCGGACGACGTCGCCCGCCGCGAGCTGCCGCGTCACCTTCGCCGGCTGCTCCTCGCCGTTGACGAGCGTGCGTCCGCGCGCGCCGTCCTCGCCGCCGCGTGCGCCGTGCGGCGCGTGGCGCGCGGCGCTCCGCGAGAACCGAGAGCCGGCAGTCCTCGAGCACGCGGAGCTCGCGGACGACGCCGTCGCCGCCGCGGTGCACGCCCGCGCCGCCCGATCCGCGACGGAGCTCCCAGCGCTCGACGCGGAGCGGGTACGACAGCTCGAGCGCCTCGACCGGAGTGATGAGCGTGTTCGACATCGCGACGTGCACGCCGGACGGGCCGTCCGCGTCGGGGCACGCGCCCTGGCCGCCGCCGATCGTCTCGTAGTACGTGAAGGCGTCGTTCCCGAGCGCGACGTTGTTCATCGTCCCCTGCCCCTGCGCGGGCACCGGCAGCGCCTCGCCGAACGCGCGGAAGACGACGTCGACGATCCGCGACGACGTCTCCGTGTTGCCGGCGACGACCGCGGCGGGACGGCGCGCGTTGACGAGGCAGCCGTCCGGCGCGGTCACCGTCACCGCGGCGAACGCGCCGCCGGACGCGGGGAGATCCGGCTCGGTGAGGCAGCGCACGACGAAGTAGCACGCGGAGCGCGTCACCGAGAGCGGGCAGTTGAGGTTGTACGTGTCCTGCGGCGCGGTGCCGGCGAAGTCGATCCGGATCTCGTCGCCGTCGACCTCGACCGTGCAGCGGATCGCGAGATCGCCGTCCACCGCTTCGACGACGTCCTCCGCGGACCAGCGTCCGTCGGGGAGCGCGGCGATCGCGGCGCGCACCATCCGCTCGGAGTACGCGTACAGCTCGTCCATCGCCGCGGCGACGCGGTCGCGGCCGCGGCGCGCGCACAGCTCGTCGATGCGGCGCTCGGCGAGGCGGTGCGCGGCGATCTGCGCGCGAAGGTCGCCGCGCCGCTCGTCGGGGTTGCGCGCGTTCGCGACGAAGAGCTCGACGACCTCGTCGGTGAGCAGCACCGGCGGAATGATCAGGCCCTCCTGGTACAGCTCGCGCGAGAACGCGGGCAGGCTCGCGGGCTCCATGCCGCCGACGTCGGCGTGGTGCGCGCGCGAGACGGCGTAGCCGAGCGACGTGCGCGAGACGAGGGTCACGTCGGGAAGGTGCGTGCCGCCGGTGTACGGGTCGTTGAGCATGCAGACCTGTCCCGGGGTCAGACCCCGGGACCTGGCCGCAGCGACCGCAGCCGGCATCGCGCCGAGGTGCACGGGGATGTGCTCCGCCTGCGCGATCATCCGCCCGTCCTCGTCGAAGATCGCGGTCGAGCAGTCGCGCCGCTCCTTGATGTTCGCGGAGAACGCGGAGCGGATCAGCACCGCGCCCATCTCCTCCGCGACGGCGCGCAGCGCGCTGCCGGTGACCTGGAGCTCGACGTTCATCGCCTCAGCACCAGCGTGCCGTCGTCGTTCGTCTCGCCGCGCCAGCCGTCGGGAACCCAGCACGTCGCCCCGGCAGCTCGACGAGCTCCGGGCCCGACGACCGTGCGACGCGCTGTACGCTCGAACGACGATGTCCGGTCCGGGCACGACGTCGGCGGTCCGGACCGCGACGAGCTCGATCTCGCGGGACTCGTCCGCGTAGCCGTAGCGCTCCTCGTGCGCGCGGTGGAACGCGCGCGCGAGCTCCGGCCCGAGCGGCACCGTCAGCTCGAACGACTGGCCGCGGTAGCGGAGATCGGCCTCGCCTTCCGCCGGCAGGTCGCGCACCTCCGCGAGCGGTCGCACGTGCGAGACGACGCGGTCGCGCCGCTCGTCGCTCGCGACGAGACCGAACGCGGAGAGAACGCCGGCCGCCTCCGGCACGAGCACCGCGTCGATCCCGAGCTCCTCGGCGAGCGCGCACGCGTGCAGCGGGCCGGCGCCGCCGAACGCGACGAGCGCGAAGTCGCGCGGATCGTGGCCGCGCTCGACGGAGACGACGCGCAGCGCGCGCAGCATCTCCGCGTTCACGACCTCGATCACCGCCGCGGGATCGACGTCGCCGAGCGCAGCCGCCGCCGCGTCGCGGTCGAGCACGAGCCCGCCCGGCAGCTCCGCCGGCAGCCGTCCCGAGCAGCAGGTTCGCGTCGGTGACGGTCGCGCCGCCGCCCGCGCCGTAACACGCCGGCCCAGGATGCGCGCCCGCGCTCTCCGGACCGACGCGAATCGCGCCGCCCGCGTCGACGCGCACGAGCGAGCCGCCGCCCGCGCCGACCGTGTGCAGATCGACGGTCGGCAGCCGCACCGGGAAGCCCGCCGACGACGCGTTCCGCCACGCGCGCCGCGCGACCGCCCGGCAGCAGGCAGACGTCGGTCGACGTGCCGCCCATGTCGAACGCGATCGCATCGGCGAACCCCGCGCGGCGCGCGACGAGCCCCGCGCCGACGACGCCGGCCGCCGGCCCCGAGACGAGGATCGTCGCCGGATGCGCGGCCGCATCCTCCACCGACGCGACGCCGCCGGCCGACAGCATCACGAGCGGCTCCGGCAGCCCGGCCGCGCCCGCCGCGGCGGCGAGCGCGCGCAGGTACCGCCCCGCGACCGGCGCGAGATACGCATCCGCCGCGGTCGTCGACGCGCGCTCGTACTCGCGGAACTCCGGCGCGACCTCGTGCGAGGCGACGACATGCACTCCCGGATGCCGGCGCCGCAGCTCCGCCGCGACGGCCGCCTCGTGCGACGAGTCGCGGAACGCAAAGAGCAGGCAGACGGCGACCGCCTCCGCGTCGCCGATATCCGGCAGCGAGCCGAGATCGAGCGGCTCCAGCTCGCCGTCCGGCCCGAGCCGCCCGCGCACGCCGTAACTGCGCTCCAACGGAACGAGCGGCTCCGGGTGCGCCTCGCAGAGCCGGTACAGATGCGCGCGCGTCTGCCGCCGCAGGTGCAGCAGATGCTCGAATCCGGCGTTGCCGACGAACGCCGTGCGCGCACCGCGCCGCTCGAGCAGCGCGTTCGTCGCGACGGTCGTCCCGTGCGCGAACCGCGTGACCCCCGCCGCGCCGACCGCCCGCGCCGCCGCGAGAACCGACTCCTCCTGCCGCGCCGCCGTCGGCACCTTCGCCGTCCGCACGCGGCCGCCGTCCAGCAGCACGGCATCCGTGAACGTCCCACCCACATCGACGCCCAGGATCGCCACGTGCGTACTCTGCATTCCCGTGCCCGTCCGCGCCTTCCTCTTCGACTTCGACGGCCTGATCGTCGACACCGAGGTGCCCTCGCGCGCCGGCTGGCAGCACGTCTACGCCCAGCACGGCCACGAGCTGCCACCCGAGAAGTGGGCGCTCGTTGTCGGGACGGTCGGCGTGTGGGATCCGATGGCGCACCTCGAAGAGCTCGTCGGCGAGCCGCTCGAGCACGAGCAGGTCACCGAGGCCCGCCGCGCGCACGAGTTCGCGCTGATCGACGACGAGGAGCTTCGGCCCGGGATCATCGACTACATCGTCGAGGCCGAGCGGCAGGATCTGAAGCGCGCGATCGTCTCGTCCGCGTCACGCGCGTGGATCGACATGCACATCGCCCGGCTCGCGCCCGACGTCGAGTGGGACGCGATCGTCACCGCCGACCACGATCCGCAGCGCGCCAAGCCGCGTCCGGATCTCTACCTCGAGGCGCTCGAGCTGATCGGCGTCGACGCGGCGGACGCCGTCGCGTTCGAGGACTCGCCGAACGGCATCCGTGCCGCGAAGGCGGCGGGGATCTTCTGCGTCGCGGTTCCGAACGACGTGACGCGTTCGCTCGGCCTGGACGAGGCGGATCTCGTGCTCGAGTCGCTCGCGCGGCTACCGGCGGCCGAGCTCATACGGCGGCTCGACGGCTAGGCCCAGGGCAGGCGCGACCAGTACGACGGCCGTGCCCGGCGCGACGGCTCGAAGACGCCCGGATACGCCTCGTCCGGATTGGACGTCGCCGTCTCGACGCTCGCGCCGTACTGCGCCGCGAGCTCGGAGACCGGGTAGTGCAGCCCCGCGCCCTCCACACGCGCGCCGACCATGAAGATCACGCACGGCCCGTCGCCCGCGCCGACGAAGATGTGCTCGGTGCCGGGCGGACAGTGGAAGAAGTCCCACGGCCGCAGGATCCGCTCCTCGCCCTCGACGAGCAGCCTCGCCTCCCCGGACAAGACGAGGAACGCCTCCTGCACCGTCTCCGAGTGGTAGAGGCCGTTCGGCTCGCCCGGCTCCAGGACGTGCAGCCGGACGCCGAGCTGCCGGAACCAGAACTCCCGGCTCTCGAAGACGCACTCCGACCCGGACGGCTTCAGCTCGCCGTTCTCCGACGACAGCCACTGCGCGTCGCGCACGTTCACGACGAACCAGCCGTCGCTCGCAGGCGCGAGGCCGGAACCGCGATCCTCGAAGCTTGCCTCGGGCACGGTGCGAGTCTACGCAGCGTCGCTGCGCCGGCGCCGGAACGCGCGCGCCTTCTCCCGGTTGCCGCAGATGCTCATCGAGCACCACTGGCGCGAGCGGTTGCGCGCCGAGTCGATGAACGCCCAGCGGCAACTGTCGGAGCGGCACGCCTTCAGCCGCTGCCACGAGCCGTCCGCCATCGCCTCGCCGGCGGCCGCGATCACGGCGCCGACGCCGCCTGCGGGTGCGACGAGCCGGATCGCACCTGTGTCGAATCGAGCGACGACCCCGGCGCGCTGCGCCGCGGCGTCGAGCGTCGCCGAGGCCGTCGCGGTGTCCGCCTCGCCGCCGTTGTTGGCCGACATCAGGTCGCGGAGCGCCTCACGCAGGTCGCGCGCTGCGCGGGCGTCGGCCTCGTCGGGACGACTGCCCCAGAGCCCGCGTGCCCGCAGCCACACTCCGAGTGCGCGCGCATCCGCAAGCTCGTCGGTCCCCTCCTCGACCTCGAGCGTGTTTACGAAGTCGCACACCAGCTGCAGCTCGGGCTTGACTGCCTCCATAACCACCTAATAGTGTATCACCGGTTACCCACTCGAGGAGGCTCCATGAGCGCGTACAGCGCAGCACCGCTGGACGAGATCGTCGCCGAGAAGTGGCCGTACTGGGCGCCGATCCGCCACCACTTCGACATCCGCTCGTTCGGGATCAACGCGTGGCGCGGCGGCGCCGGCGACGACGTGATCAAGCCCCACCAGGAAGGCGAGGGCGGCCACGAGGAGCTCTACATGGTGCTGAGCGGCCACGCGACGTTCACCGTCGCGGGCGACGAGATCGACGCGCCGGCTGGGATGTGCATCCACATCCCCGACCCGACCGCGGAGCGCGCCGCCGTCGCGACGGCGGCGGACACGATCGTGCTCTCGCTCGGCGGCTGGCCGGACAAGGCATTCGTGCCGTCCGAGTGGGAGCTCGCGTCGTTCGCGGAGTAAGCCCGCTGGGCGAGCTGCGCCTGCGCGGCGGCGGCGGCGAGCCGGTCGACCTGCGCCGCACGCTCGCCTCGCACGGCGTCGCCTCCCTCCCGCCGCAGCGCCTCGACGAAGAAGCGTGGACGCTGGAGGCGACGCTCCCGGTTGCGCGCGGCCGCGCGCGCACGGTGCGCATAGCCGCCGGGAAGCGCGGGCACGCGAAGGTCGAGCTCCTCGGCGGCGCCGCGGGCGAGCGCGACCGCGCGCGCCTGCTCGCAACGGTGCGCCACATGCTGCGGCTGGACGACGACCTGTCCGCGTTCTATGCCGTCGCCGCGCGTCGACGACGACCTCGCGTGGGTCGCGCACGGCGCCGGCCGGATGCTGCGCAGCCCGACCGTCTTCGAGGACGTCGTGAAGACGGTCGCGACGACGAACTGCTCGTGGGCGCTGACGACGAAGATGACGACGGCGTTCGTCGAGCACCTCGGCGACGCGGCGCCGGACGGACGGCGCGCGTTCCCGTCAGCCGCGGCGATGGCAGCCGCAGACGAGTCGTTCTACCGCGAGGTCGCGCGCACCGGCTACCGCGCGCCGTACTTCCGCGAGCTTGCCCGCTCCGTCGCGTCGGGCGAGGTCGACCTCGAAGCGCTGACCGACCCGGAGCCGCCGGACGACGACGTCGAGGCGCGGCTGCTCGCGCTGCCGGGGATCGGCCCGTACGGCGCGGCGCACGTGATGCTGACGAGCCTCGGCCGCTACTCGCGGCTCGTTCTCGATTCGTGGACGCGGCCGACGTACGCGAAGCTCGCCGGCCGCGCGACGAAAGACGCCGCGATCGAGCGGCGCTTTCGTCGCTACGGCGACTGGAGCGGCCTCGCGTTCTGGCTCTATCTGACCAGGGACTGGGTGGCGGACGTCAGCCCGACGTGATCGCCCCCAGCAGCCCGTGGCTCTCGTCGCTCGGCCCGGCGAGGAAGTACAGCGTGCTCGTCGGACCGGCGGCCGCGCCGTTGCCGAACGCGATCGCCCACAGCCCGTTGACCGAGATCAGCGTCCCGTCGCCGCGGCGCAGCTGGCCCTTGTAGACCCACTTCGCGCCGCGCTGCTGGTACGCGCTGATCCGTCCGTTGCCGAAGTTGCCGACGAGGACGTCGCCCGCGAAGACGCCGAACGTCGACGGCGCCAGTGCGAGCCCCCACGGCGCGTTCGGCGGCGCGTTCTTCCGGCCGCCGTCGGCGACGCGCGCGACGAGCTTCCCGTCCGGCGTGAACTCGTCGACGTACCCGAGCCCCGGGCCGGCGACGTCGTCGTGCTTCGCCGAGTCCTGCTTCGCGTACGTCACGTACACGTTGCCGGCGAGCGCCTGGATGCCGAACGGCGCGAACCCCTTCGGGATCTTCTTGTCGACGAAGCCGCCCGAAAGCGTCACCGGATTGAACGTCGCGTCGAAGACGTCGACGCGGCCGTTGTGGAAGTCGGTCGCGTAGAGCCGGTCGTTCGTCACCGCGAGGCCCTTGTAGACGGCGCCCTGGGTCGAGTGGTCGACGCCGGGGATCGCGGTCGCCGCGTTCACGCCCGATGCCCAGCCGAGGATCATCCCGCCCTCGGTCGAGAACAGGAAGCGTGCGGCACCGGTCTTCCCGTTCTGCGTGACGGCGAAGTCGGCCGCGTTCCCGTTGAAGACGGTGCCGGTCGGCCCGCCCGGGACGGACACGGTCAGCGCCACCTTCGCGCCGCTGCCGCTGTAGAGCGTCGACGTATTCGAGCCGTTGTTCGACGTCCACCACGGCGTCGTCGGCCCGGCCGAGAGACCCCAGCCGTTGACGAGCGACGCGTCGGTCACCGGCGCCGTTCCCGATGTATCGGCGACGAGATTGTTGACGGTGAAGACGTTGTCCTGAACGCGCGCGCCGACCGGCGCGGCGACGAGGATCGCGGCGATTCCCGCGCCTGCGAGTGCGAATCCGAACCTATGCATGCGGCCTCCCCTATGGGCGAGCGAACGCCGCCGGCCACCGGGGAGAGATACGGCGCCTTCACCGCGCCGGTTTCGTCCCGGGTAAACCTTTCGTGAAGTTTGAGCGATTTGACGCGAACGGGTCACGCGGTTGGCACCGGACCATCCCCACCCTGCCCGCATGCACGACTGTCTTCCTTTCGACGAGACCGTCACGTTCGAGGTTCCCGAGCAGACCGACGCGACAGCCCTGCGGGAGCTCCTTCGCCGCAGCTGGATCTGCTCGCTCGTGTTCTCCGAGACCTCGTGGGTCGTCTACGTCGACCTCGAGCCGCGCAACGACGATCTCGCAGACCTCCTCCGCGAAGTTGAGCGGTGGGTTTCCGAGCGTCACCTGCGCGCAATCAGGTTCCATCTCGACGGCCGGGCGTACGTGCTCGAGGCCGGCGAGATCGCCTGGCCGCTCGCGGCCGCCTAAGACGCCGGGGCGGATTCGCCGTGGTCTCGTCCTCGATCCCTGCGGTCGAGGACGAGATCAAGCGCGACGTTCGCCAGCCAGACGACGATCGTCGCGCCGACGTACGTCCAGAAGCCGCTGATGTTGAAGCTCGGGACGATGACGTCCGTGAGCCAGAGCATCAGCATGGCAACGCCGAACCAGGCGAGCCCGAGCGTGAAGATCGCCAGCGGGAAAGTGAGCAGCTTCAGGATCGGCTTCAGGATCGTGTTCAGGATCCCGAAGACCGCCGCCGCGATCACGAGCGTGCCGGCCGACCCGCCGTAGGTCACGCCGCTGAAGACCCACGTGACGAAGGCCAGGACGGCGATGTTGAGCAGCCACGAAAGCGCGAGTCGTGCGAGCACCTCGCAGACGCTATCGAGGGCGATACGCTTCGTGACGTGTTGACGGACGCGCCGCCGTCGGCGGCACCCTTCCTGACGTTGATCTCGCCGCAGCTTCCTCCTGCGCTGGAGGAGATCAGCGTCCCCTGCTACGTGATCGACAGCACGGGCCACATCCGCTGGCTCAACGACGCCGCGAAGGAGCTCGTCGGCGACGCGACCGGGAAGATGTTCACGAGCGTCCTCAACCCCGACGAGCTGCCGCGGGCGAAGTCGCTGTTCCAGCGCAACCTGCACGGGAAGGGTCACCGTGACTTCTCGGTCGACGTGATCACCGCCGACGGCGAGGAGCAGTGCGTCGAGATCAGCTCCGTGCCGCTGCGCTCGAAGCACCGCGCGATCGGAATGTTCGGCGTCGTGCGCCCGCAAAGTGAGTCGAAGGAGGACCGGCCGCCGAAGGTCGACGGCCGCCTGACGCCGCGCCAGCGCGAGATCCTCCGCCTGCTCGCGGACGGCAAGTCGACGGAGCAGATCGGCGCGCAGCTGCACATCAGCCGCGAGACCGTCCGCAACCACGTCCGTCACATCTCGAAGCGCCTCGGCACGAAGTCGCGCCTGCAGGCGGTCGCGGTCGCGCGCCGCGAAGAGATCATCTAGCACTGCCGGGGCCTGGCCCGGTCTTGGGGCCAGGCGCCTGACGTTCGGTCGCGACGTGTCGCTAGGCTCGCGGGCGGAGCGGCCGAAGCCGGTGCTTCAGCCGGTCTTCAAAACCGGTCAGCCGTCGTAACCCGGCGGCTGGGTGGGTTCGACTCCCACGCCGCTCCGTCACTGCATTCCAGTGCTCAGGCAGTGGCCGTCAAACGCATGCCTCTCGGCACCGAGCGGTACCGACCAGCAGGCTGTTCGGTGCGTTCTGGCGGAGTGTTTGAAATCTGCACAGCGGGGTACACCCCGTCGACGCGACTTTCCCGACTAGGCGGGCGTCTCTGTGCCCTACCCCTCGCGCGCTGAAGCGCCCGCTGCGAGGAGGTTTTATGGCCACCACGATGTGCGAGATTGACGGGCGTCGGCCCGCCGTCGCGACGGTTCGGATCAGGCAGAACGGCGAGGAGCGGACGATCGCCGTCTGCGACGAGCATCTTCGGGAGCTTCAGGGTCAGAGCCGCGGAGCAACACGGTCTCCTTTCGGTAGCCGAAGCCTCTTCGACGAGTTCTTCTCCGACTTCTTCGGTGACAGCGGAGTCCTTGATCGCACATCAGGCACTGCCGGCGCGGCGACCACGAGGCCACGGCGCACCGCCGAGCAGATCGACATCACGCAGTACTTCAGCGACGCGACGCGCCAGCTGCTCCAGCGCGCTGCTCAAAGGGCAATGGAGTGGGGCAGCCTGGATGTCGACTCGACTCATCTGCTCTGGGCCGCGACCCAGGACGAGGTCGTCCGGCACGTGCTGCAGCAGGTCGGCGCCGATGCCGCCGCGATCGCGGCGCAGATCGAGGACGAGGCAGACATCCAGGAGCGCACGGACGTGGCGCCGTCACTGTCGCCGGATGCGAAGGCCGCCCTGTTGGCTGCCTATGAGGAGTCGCGTCAGATCGGGGCGTCGTACGTCGGCCCGGAGCACGTTCTGCTCGCGCTGGCCCAGGACACCGAGACCGAGGCGGGCGAGTTGCTCGAGCGGTTCGCGCTCACGCACACGAAGCTACGCGGCGCGGTCATCCGCGGCGTCGAGAGCGGTGAGGCGGGCGGGCGGCCGGCGAGCACGACGAAGACGCTCGACGAGTACGGGCGCGACCTGACCGAGGAGGCCCGCCAGGGAAAGCTCGATCCGGTGATCGGCCGCGCCGATCAGATCGAGCAGACGATTGAGATCCTCTCGCGCCGCACGAAGAACAACCCTGTGCTGCTCGGCGACCCCGGAGTCGGCAAGACGGCGATCGTCGAAGGCATCGCCCAGCGGATCGTGAACGACGACGTCCCTGAGACCCTCACAGACAAGCGCGTCGTCGCGCTCGACATCGCCGGCATGATCGCCGGCACGAAGTACCGCGGCGAGTTCGAGGAGCGATTGAAGGCCGTGATCGACGAGATCACGGACAACGCCGAGAGCCTGATCGTCTTCATCGACGAGATCCACACCGTCGTCGGCGCCGGTGCGGCCGAAGGGGCGATGGATGCGGGCAACATGCTCAAGCCGGCGCTCGCGCGTGGCGAGCTGCACATGATCGGCGCAACGACGCTCGACGAGTACCGGAAGAACATCGAGAAGGACCCGGCACTCGAGCGGCGGTTCCAGCCGGTGCTCGTCGCCGAGCCGACGGTCGAGGAGACGATCGAGATCCTCACCGGCCTGAAAGACCGGTACGAGGCGTTTCACCGCGTGCGCATCTTGGAGGACGCGATCGTCGCGGCGGCGGAGCTCTCCGATCGGTACGTCCGCGACCGCTTCCTGCCCGACAAGGCGATCGACCTGATCGACCAGGCGGGCGCGCGGGTGCGGCTCCGATCGAAGGTGAAGCCCGAGGACACGCGGGCCGCCGAGGAGGAGCTCCGGCGCATGGGCCGCGAGCGCGACCAGGCGATCTCGGCCGAGGACTACCAGCGGGCGGACGAGCTGAAGTCGCAGATCGACGACCGTCGCGCCCGGCAGGAAGGGCCGAGGGCGACGCGCGCCCGGGCGCCCGAGGTGACGATGGAGGACATCGCCGAGATCGTGTCGCGGCGCACCGGCATTCCAGTCACCCAGTTGACGCAGGAGGAGCGCGACCGGCTCCTGACCCTCGAGGAGCGGCTGCACGAGCGGGTCGTCGGCCAGGACGAGGCGGTCGAGGCCATCGCGGAGGCCGTTCGCCGTGCCCGCGCCGGGCTCGCCGATCCCAGGCGCCCCGACGGCAGCTTCCTCTTCCTCGGCCCTACCGGCGTCGGCAAGACGGAGCTCGCCCGGACGCTGGCCGAAGCGCTCTTCGGCAGTGAGGACGTGATGGTCCGCCTCGACATGAGTGAGTTCCAGGAGCGGCACACGGTCAGCCGGCTCGTCGGCGCGCCGCCAGGCTACGTCGGGCACGAAGAAGCAGGACAGCTGACCGAGGCCGTCCGCCGCAAGCCCTACGCCGTGCTCCTCTTCGATGAGATCGAGAAGGCACACCCGGACGTCTTCAACATCCTGCTCCAGATCCTCGACGACGGCCGGCTCACCGACTCGCAGGGCCGGACGGTCGACTTCAAGAACACGATCCTGATCATGACTTCGAACCTGGGAGCCGACCGCATCCAGGCCTTCGCACGCAAGGAGTCGGGGTCGTTCGACGAGCTGAAGGACGAGTTGATGGAGATGCTCCGGCACAACTTCCGGCCGGAGTTCATCAACCGGATCGACGAGATCATCGTCTTCCAGGCATTGACGCAGGCGCAGCTGAAGCAGATCACCCGGCTGATGCTCGACCGGGTCGCGCGACGCCTGCGCGCGCAGCACATCGAAGTCGACTTCACTGACGCGGCCGTCGAGCACCTGGCCGAGGTCGGCTTTGATCCTGCGTTCGGGGCGCGGCCGCTGCGGCGTGCGATCCAACGGGAGCTCGAGAACGAGATCTCGCGGCTCCTGCTGCGCGGCGCGCTGCAGACCGACGACCGCGTCCGAGTCGACTACGACGACGTCCAGCTCACCTTCGACTTCGACAAGGGAGCCGAGGAGGTAGAGGAGCCGCACTCGCAGCCGGCGCACGTCTAGCAAGAGATAATCGGCGGCTTTGCCTGCCTCACCGTCGGTGTTAGGGTCGCGGCATGGGCGCCGGGCTGATCGCGTCTTCGGGCGGCTGGCAGGTCGGGATCGCGCTGGGCATCGTGGTGATCGCGGTGGCCGCGGTGATCGTGATCGTCATCGTCATGCTCGCGTTCAAGATCGCGAAGCAGGCCAAGGTCGCGGAGGGCGCGGTCGAGGTCGTGCGGCAGCAGACGGATGGGCTTCCCGGCATCGGCCGGATCAACGACTCGGGCGTCCGCATCCTCCACTCGGCGCGCGCGCTCCGGAAAGTGGCGGTCGGCAAGTGAGCGCCACGACGTACTGGGAGATCTCGCTGCTGATCGGCCTCGTCGCGGCGCTCGTCGTCGCCGTCCTGCTCGCGCTGCTGATCTCCGCGGTGCGGAGCATCGAGCGCTCGGTCGACGGGCTGCTCGAGACCGCGGGCAAGGTCGCCGCGAACACGGCGAACATCCCGCAGCTCGAAGCGACGGCGCCCGTGCTCGCGCTGATCGTCGACGAAGCCGTGATCCAGGACGGCTACATGAACGCGCTCACCGACGGGTTCGGAGACGCGGCATGAGCCACACGACGCTCGTCGTCCTCAGCATCGTGCTGGCCGCGGTGGTCGTGCTCGTGCTCGCGGTCGCGCTGATCGTGGTCCGCGGCGGACTGCAGCGGATCTCCGCGGGGCTCGCGACGCTCGGCGGCGCGCTCGAAGGCGTCGAGGCCGAGCACCTGCGTCCGCTCGAAGGCGCCGTCACGGCGATCAACGCGCAGTTCGACATCATCCTCGGCGCGCTGCCCGGGATCGGGCGCAAGGCCGCGATCGTCGCCGAGCGGAGGCCGCGATGACCGTCTGGTGGATCGGAAACGCCGTCCTGCTGCTCGTCGTCGTGCCGATCGTCGTCTACCTGCTGCACGGCGTGCTGAGCGCGGCGCGGAGCATCGTCCCGAGCGTGCGGCAGATCGCGACGGTCGCGGAGGCCGGCTCGAAGGATCTCGACGCGACGGCGCTGCTGCTGACGACGCAGGACCAGGTTGCGCAGACGGTCGCGCTGGTCGCGAACTACGGCGGCTCGCTCGACGTGATCCTCGACGACGCCGAATAGGAGGAACGGATGCTCGCGATCATGGCTGTCGGCGTCGTCACGATCCTCGCGGTGCTGCTGATCGTCCTCGCGCTCGTCTTCTATCTCGTCTCGGTGATCCTCCAGCTGCGCAAGATCACCGGCGGCCTCGACGAGGTCATCACGCACGTGAGCGGGATCGTCGAGAAGAGCGCGCCGGTCAACGACGTCGTCGCGGACATCAACGCGAACCTCGACGCCGCCGTCGGCGCACTCGAGGGACTGCTCGTGAAGAAGGCCGGCATGGCGGACGCCGTCGGTCTCGTCGAAGGCCTCTATCCCGGTGCGGCCGCCGCGGGCTTCCGCGACTTTCCGGAGAGCACCGAGGTCACGGCGCCGCGGATCGGCGAGGTCTACACGCAGGGCACGCTCACGCTCGCGCGGCTCGGCCGCGAGGCGCCGGTCGCCGCCGCGAGCCCGAACGGCTTCCCGCTCCGCAACGTCGAGGGCGGCAGCCTCGCCGCGCGTTTGCTCTATCCGGAGATCCGCCAGTCGCGGCCCGAGTCGCTGCCGCGGTCGCCGGTGATCGGCACGGACGCACCGGAGCAGTACGAGCAGCGGGACGACATCGGCGCGCCGCGCAAGCGTCTCCCGGCCGGCCGCCGGTAACCTGACGGATTAGGAAAGGAGCGTCCGGTGCAGACACCTGCGGCATTCGAGTACGAGCGCGCGACCAGCGTCGACGGCGCGATCGCTTCGCTGCAGAGACTCGGCTCCGAGGCGCGCGTCATCGCCGGCGGCCACAGCCTGCTGCCGATGATGAAGCTCCGGCTCGCGAATCCGGAGCACCTGATCGACATCAACGACCTCACGGAGCTCGCGTACATCCGCGAGGACGGCGACGAGATCCGCATCGGCGCGCTGACGCGCCACGTCGACCTGCTGAAGTCCGATCTGCTCGCGCGAGCGCTTCCCCGTGTTTCGCGACGCGGAGACCGTGATCGCCGATCCGGTCGTGCGCAACCGCGGCACGATCGGCGGCTCGCTCTGCCAGGCCGACGCGGCCGAGGATCTCTCCGCCGTCTGCACCGCGGTCAAGGCGAAAGCCGTGATCCGCGGCGCCTCGGGCGAGCGCGTCGTCGGCATGGAGGACTTCCACGTCGGCCCGTACATGACCGCCGTCGGCGACGGCGAGCTGCTGACCGAGGTGCGGATCCCGGTCCGGCCGGGCGCCGGCAGCGCGCACGAGAAGGTCGAGCGCCGCGCGGGCGACTGGGCGATCGCCGCCGCGTCGGCAGCGGTCTGGCTCGACGGCGGCACGATCGCCGACGCCGGGATCGGGCTGAGCGCGGTCGGGCTGACGACGATCCACCTCTCGCGCGCCGAGGACCTTCTCCGCGGCAAGGCTCCGTCGGACGAGCTCTTCGCGCAGGCCGGAGCGATCGCCTCCGAGGACTGCTCGCCGAGCGCCGACGGCCGCGGCCCGGTCGACTACAAGCGCCACCTCGCCGGCGTCCTCACGACCCGTGCGCTGACCCGCGCGGCCGCACGCGCAACGGAGGCCCGCTCATGAACGTCTCGATCTCGATCAACGGCGAAACGGTCTCCCGCGAGATCGAGCCGCGCCAGCTGCTCATTCATTTCATCCGTGACACGCCCGACCTCACCGGCACCCACTGGGGCTGCGACACGTCGAACTGCGGCGCGTGCGTCGTGCAGATGGACGGCGAGCCGGTCAAGTCCTGCACGATCCTCGCCGCGATGTGCGAGGGCCACGAGATCCGCACCGTCGAGTCGCTCGAGGTCGACGGCGTGCTCGATCCGATCCAGCAGGGATTCCACGAGATGCACGCGCTCCAGTGCGGCTTCTGCACGCCGGGAATGCTGATGACGACGCGCGCGCTGCTCGACGAGAACCCGAATCCGACCGACCTGGAGATCCGTACAGCGATCTCAGGGGCGATCTGCCGCTGTACCGGCTACAAGAACATCGTCGCCGCCGTGCAATGGGCCGCCGCCTACGAAGCCGGCGCGAAACAGGAGGTCTGAGCATGGCGACGGTCGAGAATCTCCCGAGCGGCACGACCGAGCGC
The DNA here is from genome assembly GCA_963816455.1 of uncultured Actinomycetes bacterium. GTDB lineage: Bacteria > Actinomycetota > Thermoleophilia > Gaiellales > Gaiellaceae > Palsa-739. The sequence goes on along the minus strand of CAWFKM010000018.1, from coordinate 51,866 downwards.
CCGATCGGCTTCGGCCGCCTGAAGCGCAAGGAAGACGCGCGCTTCATCCGCGGCAAGGGAACGTATCTCGACGACATCCGCCTGCCGGGGATGGTCTACGGCGCTCTGCTGCGGAGTCCGTACGCGCACGCGCGCATCGTCTCGATCGACACCTCGCGCGCGCTCGCGCACCCGAACGTTGCTGCCGTCGTCACCGCGAAGGATCTCGAGACGCTCGGCCTCGCGTGGATGCCGACGATCTCGTACGACACGCAGGCCGTCCTCGCGGGCGACAAGGTTCGCTTCCAGGGCCAGGAGGTCGCGTTCGTGATCGCGACCGACGAGTACTCGGCGAACGACGCGTTGCAGCTGATCGACGTCGAGTACGAGCCGCTGCCGGCGATCGTCAACGCGCGCAAGGCGCTCGATCCCGACGCGCCGCTGATCCGCGACGACAAGGTCGGCCAGCGCGACAACCTCGCGAGCCCGACCTGGGAGGCAGGCGACAGCGACGCGACCGATCGCGTCTTCGCCGAGGCCGACACCGTCGTCTCGCGCGACATCATCTATCCGCGCTGCCATCCCGCCCCGCTCGAGACGTGCGGGATCATCGCCGACTTCAACCCGGAGACGGGCCAGCTCGACATCTACAACGGCAACCAGGCGCCGCATGCGCACCGCACCGTGTATGCGCACGTCGCCGGTCTCGCGGAGCACATGATCCGCATCCGCTGCTCCGACATTGGCGGCGGCTTCGGCAACAAGGTGCCGATCTATCCGGGCTACGTGTGCGCGATCGCCGGCTCGATCGTCGCCGGCGTGCCGGTGAAGTGGGTCGAGAACCGCACCGAGAATCTCGTCTCCACCGGCTTCGCGCGCGACTACGTGATGCACGCGGAGTTGTGCTCGAAGAACGGCAAGATCACGGGCCTCCGCGTCGACGTGATCGCCGACCACGGCGCGTTCGACTCGACCGCGCAGCCGACGAAGTTCCCCGCCGGGTTCTTCCACATCGTCTGCGGCTCGTACGACCTCGAGGCGTCGCACGTCCAGGTGAAGGCGGTCTACACCAACAAGGCGCCGGGCGGCGTCGCGTACCGCTGCTCGTTCCGGATCACCGAGGCCGTGTATCTCGTCGAGCGGATGGTCGATGCGCTCGCGCTCGAGCTGAAGGTCGACCCGATCGAGCTCCGGATGCAGAGCTTCATCGCGCCGGAGCAGTTCCCGTACGAGACGACGACCGGCTGGACGTACGACTCCGGCAACTACGCGGAGACGATGCGCGTCGCGATGAACATCGCCGGCTACGAGGACCTGCGCCGTGAGCAGGCGGAGAAGCGCGCCCGCGGCGAGCTGATGGGCATCGGCGTCTCGTTCTTCACGGAAGGCGTCGGCGCGGGGCCGCGCAAGCACATGGACATCCTCGGCCTGGCGATGAACGACGGCGCCGACCTGCGCGTGCATCCGTCCGGCAAGGCCGTCGTCAGCATCAGCGCCCAGACGCAGGGCCAGGGACACGAGACGACGTTCGCGCAGATCGTCGCCGAGGAGCTCGGGATTCCGCCGGAGGACGTCGAGGTTCGCCACGGCGACACCGACCGCTCGCCGTACGGGCTCGGCACCTACGGCAGCCGGTCGACGCCGGTGTCCGGCGCCGCGGTCGCCGTCGTCTCGCGCAAGGTGCGCGACAAGGCGCGTCTGATCGCCGCGACGATGCTCGAGACGCGGCCCGAGGATCTCGCGTGGGAGAAGGGCCGCTGGTACGTGAAGGGCGACCCGGAGAAGGGCGCGATGATCGAGGACATCGCTGCGCGCGCGTACAGCGGCGAGACGATGCCCGACGGCATGGAGGGCGGCCTCGACGCGCAGGTGATCTACGACCCGCCGAACCTCACGTATCCGTACGGCGCGTACATCGCCGTCGTCGACATCGACCCCGACACAGCCCATGTCACGGTGCGGCGCTTCATCGCGGTCGACGACTGCGGCGTGCGGATCAACCCGATGATCGTCGACGGCCAGATCCACGGCGGCCTCGCCGAGGGCGTCGGCATCGCGCTGATGGAGCTGATCTCGTTCGACGAGGAGGGCAACTGCCTCAACTCGTCGTTCATGGACTACCTGATCCCGACCGCGCTCGAGTGCCCGGACTTCGAGCTCGGCGAGACGGTCACGCCGTGCCCGCACCATCCGCTCGGCGCGAAGGGCGTCGGCGAGTCGCCGAACGTCGGGTCGCCGCCCGCGATCGTGAACGCGGTCATCGACGCGCTGCACGAGACGCACGGCGTCGATCACATCGACATGCCCTGCACACCCGCCCGCGTCTGGGCAGCGATGCAGGGGCGTCCCGAGCCACCGCAATGATGAGCAACGCCGTCTCGCGGCGGGCCGGCGAGCTCGCTGCGGAGGGCACGGCATTCGTGATCGCGACGGTCGTGCGCGCGAAGCGTCCGACGAGCGTGAAGGCTGGCGAGGTCGCGCTCGTGCGCGGCGACGGAACGATCGAAGGCTTCGTCGGCGGCGTGTGCGCGCAGCAGAGCGTGCGCGTCTATTCGCTGAAGGCGATCGAGACGGAGGAGGCGGTACTGTTGCGCATCGTTCCCGACGGACCGATAGGCGAGGATCCGGAGACCGGTCGCGAGGTCAAGGTCGAGGACGGTTCCGCGACCGCGCACAACCCGTGCCTGTCCGGCGGCGAGATCGAGATCTTCCTCGAGCCGGTGCTGCCGACGCCGCGCGTCCTCGTCGTCGGCGACACGCCGATCGCGGGCGCGGTCCTCGCGCTCGGCGCGGAGCTCGGGCTCGAGATGATCCCCACGGCCGAGCCGGCCGCCGGCGACCTCGCGCTCGTCGTCGCGGCGCACGGGCGAGACGAGCTGCACATGCTCCGGCGCGCACTCGAAGTCGGCGTTCCGTACGTCGGGCTCGTGGCCAGCCCGAAGCGCGGCGCCGCCGTGCTCGACGAGCTGCGCTCCGACGGCGTCTCCGAGGAGCACCTCGCGCTGATCGACGTCCCGGCAGGGATCGACATCGGCGCGCGAACCCCGGCCGAGATCGCGCTGTCGATCCTCGCGACGGTCGTCACCGTTCGCCGCGGCGACCGGGCCGTCCCCGCCGCCGGGCCGGCGCAGACCGCGTCGCCCGACCTGGCGATCGACCCGATCTGCGGGATGACGGTCGCGATCGTCGCCGACACGCCGTCGGTCACGGTCGACGGCGAGACGTTCTACTTCTGCTGCGACGGCTGCGCCACAAAGTTCCAGGCCCAACACGAGCATGCCCTCGCAGAATGAGGTGACGGGCGAGGCGGCCGGCGAAGTCCGGCAGCTCGTCCCCGACATCGAGACCCTCGCGCAGCGGCTCGCCGGCGTCGACTACCTCGTCGACGAAGGACTCGCGACCTCGATGTTCCTCAGCGTGCGCCTGCCGCAGCCGCTGCTGCTCGAGGGCGAGGCCGGCGTCGGCAAGACCGAGGCCGCGAAGTCGCTCGCGGTCGTCCTCGACACGCCGCTGATCCGCCTCCAGTGCTACGAGGGGATCGACGCGGCCGAGGCGCTGTACGAGTGGAACTATCCGCGCCAGCTGCTGAGCATCCGCCTCGCCGACTCGCGCAACGCGCCGCTCGGCGAGGAGGAGCTGTTCGGCCCGGACTATCTGATCCGCCGTCCGCTGCTGCGCGCGCTCGAGCATCCCGGGCCGCGGCCGGCGGTGCTGCTGATCGACGAGATCGACCGCGCCGACGACGACTTCGAGGCGTTCCTGCTCGAACTGCTCGCCGACGCGAGCGTGACGATCCCCGAGCTCGGCACGATCCGCGCGACGCATCCGCCGATCATCGTGCTGACCTCGAACCGGACCCGCGACCTGCACGACGCGGTCAAGCGCCGCTGCCTCTACCACTGGATCGCGTACCCGACGCCGGAGCGCGAGGTCGAGATCGTGCGCCGCCGCGTCAAGGGCTCGTCGGAGACGCTCGCGGTGCAGGTCGCGAACGCCGTCTCGCGCATGCGCGGCAGCGACATCCAGAAGCCGCCGGGCGTGGCCGAGGCGATCGACTGGCTCGCGGCGCTGAGCCTGCTCGGGATCGAGCGCCTGGACGCCGCGACCGTCGACCGCACGCTCGGCTCGGTGCTGAAGTACAGCGAGGACCAGGAGGTGATCCGCGCGGCCGGCCTGGAGCAGCTCGTGTCCGTCGATGACTGACGTGTTCGGAGTCGAGACGGTCGTGCTCGACCTGCCGCCGCTCGCGGGCGCGCTGAGCCGCCGCCTGCACGACAGCGGCGTGCCGGTGACGCCGGCGCGCTCGGCCGACTTCGCGCGCGCGCTCACGCTCGTGCGGCCGATCACGCGCCGCCGGCTGTACTGGACGGCGCGCGGCGTGTTCGTCACCGACCCGGCGCAGGTCAAGGCGTTCGACGAGGTCTTCTTCGCGGTCTTCGGCAGCGGGACGACTGCAGAGTCGTTCGAGCCCGACGACGTGCAGTCCGCCGCGACGCCGCCGAACGAGCGGTCGACCTCGGTCGCCGGCGACTCTGCGCGCGGCGGCACATCGTCGTCGTCCAGCGGCGCAGACGGTGACGGCGCCGAGGCCGAGGTGCCGCTCGCGATCGCGAGCGACGAAGAGGTGCTGCGGCGCAAGAGCTTCGACGCGCTCGAGCCGCACGAGCTCGTCCAGCTCTACCGGCTGATGTCGCGCCTCGAGCTCGCGACGCCGCTGCGGCAGACGCGCCGGCACGAGACGCGCGCGCCACGGCGCGCGCGTCGACCTGCGCCGCACGCTGCGCGCGAGCCTGCGCACGGGCGGCGACCCGATCCGCCTCGCGCGCCGGCGCAGACGCGTCGCGCGACGGCGGCTCGTGATGCTCTGCGACATCTCCGGCTCGATGGAGCCGTACGCGCGCGCGTACCTCCAGTTCCTGACCTGCGCCGCCGGAACGGGACCCGACGCCGAGGCGTTCGCATTCGCGACGCGGCTAACGCGTCTCACACGCGCGCTGACGTCGCGCAATCCGGAGCGCGCGATCCAGCGCGCCGCAGCCGCCGCGCCGGACTGGTCGAGCGGGACGAGGATCGGCGACGCGCTGAAGGAGTTCAACGACCGCCACGGCCGCCGCGGCATGGCCCGCGGCGCGGTGATCGTGATCCTCTCCGACGGCTGGGAGCGCGGCGACCCGGCGCTCGTCGGCCGGGAGATGGAGCGCCTCGCGCGTCTCGCCCACCGGATCGTCTGGGTCAATCCCCGCGTCGGCGCGAGCTCGTTCTCGGTGCAGGCCGGCGGGATGGTCGCCGCGCTCCCGTTCTGCGACGCGCTCGTCAGCGGCCACAGCTTCGAGGCGCTCGCCGAGGTCGTCGACGCGATCGGAGCGGACGCGCCGGGCCGCGTCGAGCCGCCGCCCGCCGAGGAGCCGGAGCCGTGGGCGAGCGCCACGCCGGTCCCGGGCAGCTCCGTCGCGATGCCGAGCGGCCACGGCCCGAGCAGGGGCAGGACGACGCCGGGCTGGGTGACCGATGAGTGACAAGACATGCATCTACCCGGGCTGCGAACGGCCCGCGGTGCCGCCGAATCCGCAAGGCGGACCGCAGCCGTCCTTCTGCGACCTGGAAGAGCACAACGCGCTGACCGCCCACCAGGAGCGGCAGCGGCTCGAGACCGAGAGGAGATCAAGCGATGGCTGACGAGGCGTACCGCGCGGTATTTCTCCGCGTGCATCCGACCGGGAAGATGGTGCTGAGCCTGACCACCGAGGCCGACGGGAACGAAGGCGCGTACGCGCAGCTCGTCGCCGACGAGCTCGGCGTGCCGCCGCTCGACGTGAAGGTCGTTCCCGCGGACACCGACCGGTTCGGCGTCGGACACGGCTACAACACGAGCCCGTCCGGCGGCACGTCGGCCGCGGTCGTCGGCGCGTCCGACAAGATCCGCGCGAAGGCGAAGCTGCTCGCAGGCGTCGCGCTCGACGCCGCGCCCGAGTCGCTCACGTGGGACAACGGCGCGTGGGCCGTCGACCCGAGCGACCCGGCGAAGATCAAGACGATCGAGGAGCTCGCGCTGTACGCGCACGGCACCGGCGTCCTGCCTCCGGGGGTCGAAGGCGGGCTCGACGCGCAGACGGTCTACAGCGACTGAGGCAGAGTGTCGCGACGAGCTCGACCTCGACCTCGTCGACGACCTTCAGCGTGCCGAACAGCGTCGAGTACGGCGCGATTCCCCAGTCGCTCTGCTTGACGACGGCGCTGCCGCGAACCGTGCCGTCGTCGCCGAGCGTGACGTCGAACGCGATCGGAGCGGTCGTTCCGACCAGCGTCAGCTCGCCCTGCACGCCGAGCCGCCCGCCGTCGGCTTGCACCGCGGTCGAGCGGAACTCGACGCGCTGCCGCTTCAGGATCTCGTCGCCGATCGTCTGCTCGATGTTCGCCTTGTCGTCGTCGCCGAGCGCCTGCATCCCGCCGGTGCCTTCGCGCACGCGCAGCGACGCGGTGTCCGCACCGAGCACGATGCTCGCCGGCTCGCCGAGATCGAGCGTCGCCTCCCACGCGCCGACGTCGATCAGAAGGTCGTGCCCGGCCTTCGCCGCGACTCCGGTGCGCCCGGTCTTGACCGTGAGGCTGCCGTTCTCCGGCCCGAGCTTGTAGGTCGGCATGCGCGGACCCTATTAAACTGCCGCCACATGGCAGTCGAGCTCGATCACGCCTTCACGACCGCGAAGCCGATCGACGAGAGCTACGCGACCGTCCTCGACCTCGAGCGCGTCGTCCCGTGCGTCGAGGGAGGCAGCGTGCTCGAGGCGGTCGACCCGACCTCCGTCAAGGCCGAGATCAAGGTCAAGATGGGCGCGATGTCGATGACGTTCACCGGCACGGTGGAGATCGTCGAGCAGGACGCCGCCGCTCATCGCGTCGTGATGCGCGTCAAGTCGCGCGAGGCCGGCGGCCAGGGCTTCGCGAACGCCGACGTCACGTTCGCGCTCGCCGACGGCGGCGGCACGATCCACACGAACGCGCAGATCACCGGCAAGGCCGCGTCGATGGGCGAAGGCGTGATGGTCGGCGTGCTCGACGCGCTGATCGCCGACTTCGCGGGCAAGCTCTCCGCGCTCTAGATGCGCATCGAGATGCGAGCAGTGCGCGCGGGCGAGGTGCCGCCCGACGGCGGCACGGCGGTCCAGGACGATCCCGACCGGCCCGTCTTCCACGGCAACGGCCCGGACGACTACGTCTGCGTCGAGTGCGGCAACCTCCTCGCGACGGCGATGAACCCGGTGCAGATGACGAAGAAGGTCCGGATCCGCTGCGGGCGGTGCTCGACGGTGAACGTCTCGGTGATCGACGGCTACGAACCGCCGCCGGGAGGACCGAAGCGTCAGGAGTGACGCGCAGGAGCCACGGGCGTGAACGGGTGCAGCTCGTCCCGGCCGGGCTGGACGACGCCCCAGCTGGACTCCGGCACCTCGTTCCACACGCCCGGCAGCTCGCCGAGCGGCTCCGAGACGACGAGCCGCGTCTCCTCGACGAAGCCGGCCAGCCGCTCGTCGTTCGGGTAGAGCGCCTTCAGCGTGTCGTACGCGCTCGAGTAGTAGAGCGTGCGCGACTGCCCTTCGCTCGAGTAGCGGAACGCCCACAGCCGTTCGCCGTCGGTGGTCGCGATCGTCCCCTGAAACGGATGCTCGACGCCGTGTGCGCGGCCGACCTGCTCGACGAGCCCGATCGTCCGCGCGACGGCGGCCGGCGGGTCGTCCTCGAGGCCGAACGTCAGCGCCAGGAAGAAGAGCACCTCGGAGTCCGCTGAGCCCTCGATCAGCGGGAAGAGCGACGGATCGACGGCCAGGACGAGGTCGCGCTTGACCGTCGCGTACTCGCGGACGACGCCGTTGTGCGCCCACAGCCACTTCCCGTGGCGGAACGGATGGCAGTTCGTCTGCTGCACCGGCGTGCCCGACGTGGCGCGGATGTGGGCGACGAAGAGATGCGACTCGACGTGCTTCGAGAGGTCGTGCAGGTTCCGGTCGTTCCACGCCGGCTCCATGCTCTTGAACACGCCCGGCGTGCCGTCCGGCCCGTACCAGCCGATGCCGAAGCCGTCGCCGTTCGTCGTCTCCGCGCCGAGGCGCGAGTGCAGGCTCTGCTCGATCAGCGAGTGCTGAGGCCCGTAGAGGACCCTGTCCATCGCGACGGGATTGCCGTAGTACGCGAGCCAGCGGCACATGCCGTGAAGTCTGCTCCAGACGCGTCATCGGATGCGCGTGCACGGCCCCGACCCGGGCAGGTGCCCGCACGAATCTCGGCTACCGTGACGTCCCCGGCTGATCCCCCATTCGCTGCTTCCCCTTTAGCCGGGCCGCTGTCATTCCGATTCAACCCTTCATGAGCCGCGCGACCTCGCCGAGCCTCGACCTGGGCTTGCTTACCCGTCTGACCTCGTTCTCGCTGCGGCACCGGCTGCTCGTCGCGCTCGTCTGGCTCGCCGTGATCTCGCTTGGGATCGTCGCGTCGCTCCGGCTGACGCCGCTCCTGAAGACCGGCTTCTCGCTCCCAGGGACGGACACGGCGCGCGTGCATCAGGTGCTCGTGCAGCAGTACGGCGAGCGCTCCGGCTCGGTCGTCGTGCTGATCACGAAGGACAACCACGCGCTCGCACGCGCTCGGCGCGCTGCCGGAGAGGCGAGTGCGCTGCTGCCCGGCGGGCGCGTCGACGACGTCGAGCGACTGCCGTCCGGCGCCGCCGCGTCGTTCGTCCGCTCGGCGCTGAGCGCCGACCGCACCGCCGCAGCGATCGGGAAGCTGCGCACGAAGCTCGGCCCGCGCGTCTTCGTCACCGGCGACGCTGCGATCCAGCACGACATGGCGCCGGTGCTTGCGCGCGACCTCCGCGTCGGCGAGCTGTACTTCGCGGTTCCGGCGGCGCTCGTGATCCTGCTGCTCGTTTTCGGCACGGCGTCGGCGCTGCTGCCGTTCCTCTTCGCGGCGGCGTCGATCCCGCCGGCTCTCGGCATCGCGTGGGGTGCCGCGCACGTGCTCGAGCTGAGCGACTACCTGCGGAACATGGTGCTGATGATCGGGCTCGGCATCGCAATCGACTACTCGCTCCTGGTCGTCAACCGCTACCGCGACGAGCGCCGCAGCGGTCGGCCGCACCGCGAGGCGGTCGAGGAGACGATGCTCCACGCGGGCCGCACGATCCTCTTCAGCGGGCTCGCCGTCTCCGTCGGGCTGACGTTGATGCTGCTGCTGCCGGTTCCGTTCCTGCGCGGCTTCGGCGTCGGCGGCCTCGTGATCCCGGTCGTCAGCGTCGCGTGCGGGCTGACGCTGCTGCCGGTGATGCTGCTGACGTTCGGCGAGCGGCTCGAGCGCGTGCGGCTGCTCCCTCACGGCCTCGCCGAGCGGCGGCACGCGGGCGAGCTCCGACTCTGGTCCGCGCATGCGGGCTGGGTGATGCGGCGGGCGAAGTACCTCGCGCCGCTGATCGCGACGCTGCTCATCGTCGCGGCACTGCCGCTGATCGGGATCCGCGTCGGGCCTGGCTCGAGCAGCAGCCTGCCGCGCGACCTTCCGGCGATGCGCGGGCTGACGATCCTCCAGCACGCCGCCGACAACGACTCGCTCGACCCGACGACGATCATCGTCGACACGCATCGTGCGCACGGCGCCGCCGCGGCGACGCCGGCGATCGCCCGGCTCGACGCCCTGCTCCGCGCCGAGCCCGAGGTCGCGCAGGTCTCGCGTGCGGTGCGCGACTCGACCGGCCGCTATCTGCGGATCGACGTCGTCGGCCGCCACGACTCGGCGAGCCCGACGGCGCAGGCCTTCGCCGACGAGCTCCGCAGCACGCTGATCCCGGAGGCGGGCTTCCCCGCGTCGGTGCACGTGCTCGCCGGCGGCGGCGGCGCCGCGGCGACGGACTTCGTCTCGCGCACACTCGGCTCGTTCCCGTGGCTGATCCTCGGCGTGCTCCTGCTCACGTATCTCCTGCTCGTCCGCGCGTTCCGCTCGCTGCTGCTGCCGCTGAAGGCGATCGCGATGAACATGCTGACCGTCGCCGCCGCGAGCGGGCTGATGATCGCCGTGTTCCAGTGGGGCTGGGGCAGCTGGGCCGGGTTCTCGAAGGTGCCGCAGATCGAAGGCTGGATCCCCGTCTTCATGTTCACGCTGCTCTTCGGACTTTCGATGGACTACGAGGTCTTCCTGATCACGCGCATGCGCGAGGTGTGGGACACGACGCGCTCGAACACCGGCGCGGTCACGCATGGGCTCGCACACACGGGGCGGATCGTCACCGCGGCGGGACTGATCATGGCGGCGACGTTCAGCGGCTTCCTGCTCGGCTCGATCCCGCCGATGCAGCAGCTCGGCTTCGGGCTCGCGGTCGCGATCCTGATCGACATCACGCTTGTCCGCGGAGTGCTGCTGCCGTCGGCGATGGCGCTCGCCGGGCGCTGGAACTGGTACCTCCCGGCGTGGACCGCGCGCATGCTCCGCGTGCAGCAGTAGTTTCCCCGCTCCGGGCCGCGGTCGAGCCCGGACGGCGCGGCGCCCGGCCGGTGGCACCCTCGGTGTGGAGTTCAAATCCCCGCTGAAGGAGTCGCACCGTGAAAACTCTCGTACTCACCACTGCTGCCGTCGCATTTCTGGCCGTCGGCGCGAGCCAGGCGCTCGCCCACCCCTCCGCCCCGCCGGCGAAGACCGTCGCCGTCGCGATGCACGACCCCGGTTGCCACTGGCTCGTCGACAACGGCAAGTTCGTGAAGACGATGAAGGTGACCGGCCCGGTCAAGCTCGCCAACTTCGACGAGGCTACGCTGCTCGTCGCCGGCCCCACCGGCGTCAAGCGGGACGCGGTCGGCAAGGCGCTCACCCTCGCCCCCGGCGTCTACCGCATCACCATGGTCGGGCAGGCTCCCGACGACAACCACCTGAAGCTCGTCGTCCGGTAAGGCTCCCTAGCGATCGGAGCGCTGGATCTCGTCGACCGCCGCGCGGCCCTGCTCGTGGACGCGGCGGCGGCGTTCCTCCGGGCTCTCCGCCGGCGCCTCGGGCTCGCGCCGGCTCGGGCTCGGGTTCCGGCTCCGGCTCCGGCTCCGGGCGTCGACCGCGGCCTCGGCGAGCTTCGCGCGCAGCTCCTCGGCCCGCGGATCGGGCGCGTCCGCCTCGGGCGGCGGCAGCGGCGCGGGAGCCGCAGGATGCGGACGACGCCGGCGCAGCGCCTCCGCCGCGGCGGCTCCTCCGGCGACACCGGCCAGCCAGGCGACGAGGCGACGCATCGCGGCGATGCTACACTGCCGCCTCTTCCTGCCCCGTCAACGCACCGTTCGTCCCGATCGGTGCAGGCAGTCGGGGCCGACTAAGACCGTGGGAAGGAGTCATCGGGACATTGACGACTTACGAGATTTTGGTGCTGCTTGATCCGGAGCTCCCCGAGGAGCGCCAGGACGAGGTCATCGTCCGCGTGCGCGAGCTCGTCGAGAAGTCCGAGGGCGGAACGTGGCGCAGCCACGACAACTGGGGCCGCCGCCGCCTCGCGTACGAGATCGCGAAGAAGCCCGAGGGCTACTACCACCTCGTCGTGTTCGAGGCGGACGCCCCGACGCTCGACGAGATCGTGCGCGTGCTGAAGATCGACGACGGCGTGATGCGCCACATGGCGACGAAGCACGTCGAGGGCTCGAAGACGAGCGCCCCTCGCGACGACGCGCATCCGCCGATCGCGGCGCCGGCGCCCGTCGAAGAGGCGGCCGAGGTTCGAGGCCGAGGTTCCCGTTCCCGCCGCCGTCCCCGACGACGGATACGCTGAGCCCGAAGCGAACATAGGTTCGGAAGAGGAAGAGGAGTAGGAGGAATCCCATGGCGAACATCAATCGCGTCGTGCTCGTCGGCAACCTGACCCGTGACCCCGAGCTCCGGCACACGCCGGGCGGCACTCCCGTGTGCAGCCTGCGCATCGCCGTGAACAGCAGGCGCAAGGACGAAACGGGCAACTGGGTCGACAAGCCGAACTACTTCAGCGTCTCCGTCTTCGGCAACCAGGCCGAGAGCTGCGCGCAGTACCTCTCGAAGGGCCGCCCCGTCGGGATCGACGGCCGGCTCGACTGGCGCGAGTGGCAGGCGCAGGACGGCGCCAAGCGCGAGGCCGTCGAGATCGTTGCCGAGAGCGTCCAGTTCCTCGGCAGCCGCGACGGCGGCGGCGAGGCAGGCGGCGCCAACCAGTTCGTGCCGGCCGGCTCGGCAGCCGAGACCGCCGACTTCCCGGCGGCAACCGACGACGACATTCCGTTCTAGGAGCGCACGTGCCCAGAGAGAGAACACAGCAGCGGAAGCGTCCCGGCGGGCCTGCGGGCGCGATCAAGCGCCGCAATTGCTACTTCTGCAAGGACAAGGTCACCGACATCGACTACAAGAACACCAGCGCCCTGCGGAGGTACATCTCCGAGAAGGGGAAGATCCGCAGCCGCCGGATCACGGGTGCGTGCCGGCGCCACCAGGTACAGGTCGCCCAGGCCGTGAAGCGGGCGCGCGAGATGGCGCTGCTGCCGTACGTGGCCGAGGGCGTCGAGGAGCGCACCGGCGGCCGTCGTGACCGCGGCGATCGGGGCGACAGAGACAGGGACCGCTGACCGTGAACGTGATCCTGCTCAAGGACGTCGAGAAGGTCGGCCTGCGGGGCGACGTCGTCTCGGTCGCGCGCGGCTACGCACGCAACTTCCTCCTCCCGCGCAAGCTCGCCGAGGAGGCGACCGCCGCGCGCGTGGCGGAGCTGCGCAAACGCGACTCGCAGCGGGCGCGGCACGAGGCGAAGTCGGCCGACGAGGCGCAGTCGATCGCGGAGACGCTGGCGAAGACGGTGCTGACCTTCGACGTGAAGGCCGGCCCGACCGGGTCGCTCTTCGGCTCGGTGACGCCGACCGACATCGCCGACGAGATCTGGCGCACGAGCAAGGTCCGCGTCGACCGCCGCAAGATCGGCATCGACAACATCAAGCGGATCGGCCGCTACGACGTGCCGATCGACGTCTTCCAGGACGTCCGCGTCGACGTGAAGACGCTCGTCGTCCCCGAGGGCGGCGAGCTGCCGTCCGACGAGGAGCTCGACGCGATGGCCGCCGCCGAGCAGGCGGAGCAGCAGGCCGCCGCACCCGCCGAGACGCACGGCGTCGAGTACGAGTACGTCGACGAGGTCGAGCGGCCCTCGCCCGCCGAGGCCGCGCTCGCGGCCGACGACGCGCCGGCCGCGGAGCCCGAGCCGGCCGGCGAGCCCGAGCCCGACTGGCGCGCGGACGCCGACGCGGCGCTCGGAAACAACTAGGTAACCGGACTTTCCACCGCTCGATCCACAGCGTTTCCACGCGCTGTGGATTGGCGCACAAAGTTCCCGCTCAGAGCGGTCGAACTATGCACAGCCGCTCCGTCCGATCCGGCTGCAACCATGCACGATTCCCCTGCAAAATGGCGCAAAATGACATGTTCACAACGGACCCTTCGACACCTGGCGGCCGGACGGCGCGACCTGCTTGGAATCGACGCAGATGGCGCAGCTGGCCCCAGTCGCCTCGAGCGCTTCCGCGAGCGCTCCCGTGCCCCCGCAAAATCTCGAAGCCGAGGAATCCGTCCTCGGCGCGATGATGCTTTCGCCGGGCGCGATCGGCGCCACGAGCGAGATCCTCGACGCCGGCGACTTCTACCGCGAGTCGCACGCGAAGATCTACCGCGCCGCGATCGCGCTCGAGCAGCGCAGCGAGCCGGTCGACGCGATCACCCTCGCCGACGAGCTCGACCAGCGCGGCGAGCTCGAGGACGTCGGCGGCCGCGTCCGGATCCACGAGCTCGCGGCCCTCGTCCCCGCGTCGGCGAACGTCTCCCACTACGCGCGGATCGTCCACGAGATGGCGACGCTGCGCGGGCTCGTCCGCGTCGGCGGCGAGATCTCGCGGCTCGGCTGGGACCGCCCCGGCGAGACGCCGGATCTCGTCGACCGGGCCGAGCAGCTCCTCTTCGACCTCTCGCAGAACCGCGTCACGAGCGACTTCTCCGACATCGAGTCGCTGCTGAAGGAGAGCTTCGAGCGGATCACGGCGCTCTACGAGTCCGGTGTCGACGTGACAGGGACGCCGTCCGGCTTCCGCGAGCTCGACCGGATCACGTCGGGCTTCCAGCCGGGGAACCTGATCATCATCGCGGCGCGTCCGTCGATGGGGAAGTCGGCGCTCGCGCTCTGCATGGCCGCGAACCTCGGCGTGCGCAAGGGCGTGCCGATCGGGCTGTTCACGCTCGAGATGTCGAAGGCCGAGGTGACGCAGCGGCTGATGTGCAGCGAGGGCAAGGTCGAGTCGCAGCGGCTGCGCACCGGCAAGCTCGCGCCGGACGACTGGCCGCGCCTCACCGCCGCGTGCGACAAGCTCGCGAAGGCGCCGATCTACGTCGACGACAGCGGCACGATCAACCTGATGGAGATCCGGTCGAAGGCGCGCCGGCTGAAGTCGCGCCGCCCGGATCTCGGCCTGATCGTCGTCGACTACCTCCAGCTGATGACGTCGGGCGGCAGCTCCGAGAACCGCGTGCAGGAGGTGTCGCAGATCTCGCGCTCGCTGAAGATGCTCGCGCGCGACCTCGACGTGCCGATCGTCGCGCTCTCGCAGCTCTCGCGCGCGGTCGAGCAGCGCACGGACAAGCGTCCGCTCCTCTCCGACCTGCGCGAGTCCGGGTCGATCGAGCAGGACGCGGACGTCGTGATGTTCGTCTACCGCGACGAGTACTACAACGAGGAGTCGGACCAGCAGGGGCTCGCCGAGGTGATCGTGTCGAAGCACCGGAACGGGCCGACCGACTCCGTGAAGCTCTCGTTCCTCAAGCGGTACGCGAAGTTCGCGGACCTGGCGGCCGCGTAAGGGGAAAGGACGCAAGGGCAAGGAGGCACAGCACGATGATGATCGGAGACCAGATCGTGACGATCGCGCCGAAGGCCACGGCGTTCACCGTGGTCTGCGATGCCTGCCTCGATCTCGACGCCGCCGCAGGCTGGTCGGCCGCGACCTTCGCAGGCCGGCTGGATCTCGATCTCGACCACGGCACGTTCCTCTGCCGGCACGGCCATTCCGTCCGGGTGGAGCGGGCGGCCCCGACCGCGGGGGCTGCCAGCGCCGCCGCGTAGGGCCACTCCCCGCCGCCCAATCGGTCCGCGCCCCGGTCCGTAGTTCTGTGTAGGCAGCGGGCCGAGAGGAGGATCGATGCGGAAGAACAGACACACCATCGGGATCGCGGCGGCGAGCGTCGCCGCAGCGCTCGTGCTCGCGGGCGCGGCCGTCGCGGCGCTGGTTGCGAACGGCTCGACCAGGACGGCGCGCGTCGCGGTCACGGAGAAGGAGTACGCGATCTCCGTCAAGCCGTCGTCGCTGAAGGCCGGCAAGACGACCTTCGTCGTGACGAACCGCGGCAAGCTCACGCACGCGCTCGACATCAGCGGGCCTGGCCTGAAGACGGTCAAGGTGCCGGCGATCGCGCCGGGCAAGAGCCGCAGCGTGACGGTGACGCTCGGCGGCGGGACGCTCAAGCTCTGGTGTCCGGTCCCGGGCCATGCGGCGCTCGGAATGACGCGCTCGCTTGCGGTGAAGGGCGCGGCCCCTAAGACCACGACCACCTCGGGCGCAGCCTGGGGCTAGAGCAGGTTCCCGTCGCGGCATCGGGAGCTCACTCCGACGGGCTCCCGGTGCCGCTCTTCGCGGGGTTCGCGATCGCCGCGATCGGCGGGCCGCTCGCGCTGCCGTCGATCCTTCCGGGCGCGGCCGGTGACGCGACGTCGTCCGCCGGACTCGTCGTCGTCCTCGGGCTGGCGTTGTTCGTCGCGCCGCTCGCGATCTGGATGTCGTTCTCGCGGCGAGTGGTGTCGCCCGGAGGGCTGAGCGCATTCGTCGACGCGGCAGCGGGCCGGCGCACGGCGCTCGCGCACGGCTGGATCTGGATCCTCAGCTACTTCCTGTATCTGCCGTTCACGGTGACGTTCGTCGTCTATGACGTGCTCGCACCGGTCTTCCCCGGGATCGAGCCGTACCGCTCCGCGCTCGAGCTTGTGCTGCCGCTGGTCGGTGGTCGCAATCGTCCTGGCGCCGGTTCGCTGGAGCCTCGGCCTGCTCGCGCTGCTCGCCGCGGCGCAGCTCGTCCTGCTCGCTGTGCTGGCCAGCGGTCGAGCTTTCCCACACCGGTCCGGTCGGCGGCTCGTTCCGCGCCGAGGACGGCTTCCGTCCCGTCGCGCGCGCGGCGGCGGCGGTGTCGCTCCTGTTCATTTGCGCGAGCCTGCCGCTGTACTTCGGAGCGGAGGTGCGGGGACGCTCGCGGACCGTGCGCCGCTGGATTCCGGTCGCCGTCGGCGTGACGGGCGCGGCGTTCCTGCTCGCCGCGATCCCGATCGCCTCCATCCCGGACCAGCTTCGCGACTCGGCGGTGCCGGGAGCGGCGATCGCGCAGGCGTACGGCGGCCGCGGGCTCGGCGTCGCGGTCGGCCTACTCACGGCGGCGAGCGCACTCGCGCTGATCGTCGCGGAGTATCTCGCGCTCGGCCGGCTGGTCCACTGGCTGCACGGCCCGCCGGTCCGGACGGTCCTCGTCTGGATCGCCGTCCCATTCCTTGCAGCGGACGCGATCCAGCTCCTCGACCCCGACCGGCTCTACGACGATCTGCTGAAGGTCTCGCTCGGCGCGCTCTTCGTCTCGCAGCTGATCGTCTTCGCGGTCTACCCGCGCTTCAGGCGCGGCGCGCTCGCGCTCGTGGGCGTCGCGGTCGCGTCCGGGGTCGCCGCCTGGGGCCTCTATACGCTGATCGCCGGCAACGCGTCGACCTGATCTTCGGGCACACTTCCGCTCGTGCCTGCCACCGTCATCGTCGGTGCGCAGTGGGGCGACGAGGGGAAGGGAAAGATCGTCGACCTGCTCGCGCAGCACTCGGACCTCGTGTGCCGCTATCAGGGCGGCCCGAACGCCGGACACACGATCGTGCTCGGCGACGAGACGTTCAAGATCCGGCAGATCCCGACCGGGGTACTGCAGGGCAAGACGTCGCTGATCGGCGCCGGGTGCGTGGTCGACCCGCAGGTGTTCCTCGAGGAGATCGACGACCTCGAGGCGCGCGGCGTCGCGATGACAGGCGTCGTGCTCCTCTCCGGCAACGCGCACGTGATCATGCCGTGGCATGTCGCGATCGACCAGGCGAGCGAGCGGCGGCTCGGCAAGCTGCAGATCGGCACGACGCGACGCGGCATCGGCCCGTGCTACGCCGACAAGGCGCTGCGCATCGGCATCCGCGTCCAGGATCTCCTCGACCCGAAGATCCTGCGTCAGAAGATCGAGGTCGCGCTCGCCGAGAAGAACCTCTGGCTCGAGCGCGTGTACGGCGAGCAGCCGCTCGAGCTCGAGGAGCTCGCCGAGCGGCTCGAGGGCTACGCGCAGCGGATCCGCCCGTTCGTCGCCGACACGTCGCTGCTCGTCGACCGCGCGCTGAAGGAGCGGGCAGTCGGTGCTGCTCGAGGGCGCGCAGGGCACGCTGCTCGACGTCGACCACGGGACGTATCCGTTCGTCACGTCGTCGAACACCGTCGCGGCGAACGCGGCGACCGGCATCGGGATCGGGCCGAACCGGATCGACCGCGTGATGGGCGTCGCGAAGGCGTACGTCACGCGCGTCGGCGAAGGGCCGTTCCCGACGGAGATCGAAGGACCGGATCACGACCGTGTCCGCGAGATCGGCCACGAGTACGGCGTCGTCACCGGACGCAACCGGCGCTGCGGCTGGCTCGACCTCGTCGCGCTCCGCTACGCCGTTCGCGTCAACGGCATCGACCGGCTCGCGCTGACGAAGCTCGACGTGCTGTCGCACTTCGCCGAGCTGCCGGTGTGCACGCGCTATCGCCTGCGCGGCGGCGAGGAGACCGAGGATTTCCCGGCGCATCAGAGCGACTTCCATGCGGCGCGACCCGTCTACGAGACGCTGCCCGGCTGGGAGGAGCCGATTGACGCGTGCGCGTCGGTCGATGACCTGCCGGACGCGGCGCGCGCCTACGTCGCGTTCGTCGAACGCGAGCTCGACGTCGAGGTGACGCTGATCGGCACCGGTGCCGACCGCGACAGCGTGCTGACGCCGCACGGCCTCGAAGCCGTCACGCGCTGAGCCGCGCGAGGTCGGCCGGCGTGTTGACGTTCGCGAGCAGCGACGCATCGACCTGAACGACTGCCGTGTCGAGCTGCGCGAGAGCGTCGCGCAGGCGCAACTCGCCGGCGGCGAGCTGCGCTTCGAGCAGCGGCAGTGCGCTACGTCCGAATGCGGCGGGCAGCGGGCCGGTCTGCGTCACCGCTGCATCGCGGCACGCGGCCGCGAGCGCACGCAACACGTCGGCCGAGACAAGCGGAACGTCGACGGGAAGAACGATCGCGACGTCGTGCGACGCTGCGCGTAACCCCGCGACGATGCCCGCGAGCGACGCGCGCACGTCCGTTCCGTCGTCGACGACGGGGAACGGCAGCTCGAGCGCGTCCGCCGTCTTGCCGACCGCGATCGTCTCGTCGCACGCCTCGCCGAGGACGCGCCACGCGCGCTCGGCGAGCGTCTCGCCGGCGAATCGCGCGAGCGCCTTCGGCGAGCCGAAGCGCGCGCTCGCGCCGCCGACGAGCAGCACGCCCGTCAGCCCGCGATCCGCCACGTCTCCGTGTAGACGTTCGCGGAACCGTCGCGGACGAAGCCGCAGAGCGTGACGCCGCGATCGGCCGCGAGCTCGACGGCGAGACTCGACGGCGCGCCGACCGCGACGAGAACTGGACAGCCCGCGACCGCGGCCTTCTGCACGAGCTCGAACGAGAGGCGGCCGCTGACGCAGAGGATCGACTCGGCGAGCGGCAGCAGCCCGCCGCCGAACGCCCACCCGATCACCTTGTCCATCGCGTTGTGCCGCCCGACGTCCTCGCGCACGCAGAGCAGCTCGCCGTCGCGGGAGAAGAGCCCGGTCGCGTGCAGCCCGCCGGTTGCGGCGAACCCGGCCTGCGCACCACGGAGCAGCTCCGGCAGCGAGACGACGAGGGACAGCGGCACGCGCAGCTCCGACTCGACGCGCGCAGCTTCGACGGCGACCGCCTCGAGCGCGCCCTTGCCGCAGACGCCGCACGACGACGACGTGTAGAAGCTGCGCTGCAGCCGTGTCGGGTCGAATCCCGGAGCGTCGACGTCGACGGTATTCGCTGCGAGATCGTCGGGCACGCGCGCCGCGGCCGGCCGTAGTCCTTCGGAGATGCAGAAGCCGAGCGCGAGCTCCTCGTCGTTGCCCGGTGTCCTCATCGTCACGGCGACCGGTCTTCCCCTCGATCCGGATCTCGAGTGGTTCCTCGATAGCGACCCGGTCGCGCTCGGTCCGGCCGGCGGGCAGTCGGACGACGTCGATCGAGGCGGCGGAATACGGCGGCACGTCCACGTCGGCAGCGTATGTCCAGCGGCATGCTCACATACGATCGCGTCGTGAAAGTGCTCGTCGTCGGGTCGGGCGGTCGCGAGCACGCGCTCGTGCGGGCGTTTGCGCGCGGCGGCGGCGCCACCGAGCTCCACGCGGCGCCGGGGAATCCCGGAATCGCGGCGCTCGCGAACTGTCATCCGGTGCGGGCCGAGGATCCGGCGTCGGTCGTCCCGCTCGCGCTCGAGCTCGGGATCGATCTCGTCGTCGTCGGGCCGGAGGCGCCGCTCGTCGCGGGCCTCGCGGACGAGCTCCGCCACGTCGGCGTCGCCGTCTTCGGGCCTGGAGCCGCGGCCGCACGGATCGAAGGGTCGAAGGCATTCGCGAAGGACGTGATGGACGCGGCGGGCGTCCCGACGGCGCAGACGCTCGCGGTCGCACGGCCGCCGTGCGTCCTCAAGGCCGACGGGCTCGCGGCGGGCAAGGGCGTCTGGGTGTGCCGGACACAGCCCGAGCTCGACGCCGCGCTTCGCGCCGCCGAGTCGCTCGGCCAGCCGTTCCACGTCGAGGAGCTGCTCGAGGGCGAGGAGGTCTCGGTGTTCGCGCTCGCCGACGGCCGGCACGCGGTTCCGCTCCCTGCGGCGCAGGACTACAAGCGCATCGGCGACGGCGACGAGGGCGCGAACACCGGCGGCATGGGCGCGTACTCGCCCGTTCCGCGGCTGTCGCAAGCGGAGGTCGCCGAGCTCGTCGAGACCGTCCACGTCCCGGTGCTCGCGGAGCTCGCGCAGCGTGGTGCGCCGTTTCTCGGCGTCCTCTACGGCGGCTTCATGCTCACCGCCGACGGGCCGCGCGTGCTCGAGTTCAACTGCCGCTTCGGAGATCCGGAGACCCAGTCAGTGCTGCCGCTGCTCGAGGGCGACTTTCTCGACGCGCTCACCGCCGCCGCGTACGGCGACCTCGCGGGAGTCGAGCTCGCGACCTCGGCGCAAGCGGCGGTCACTGTGGTGATCGCTTCGCGGGACTATCCGGAGCGGGGCGACGCGGGCACGCCGATCGAAGGCATCGACCAGGCCGAGGCGACCGGTGCACTCGTCTCCCACGCCGGCACGGCCCTCCACGGGACGCAGCTCGTCACCAACGGCGGGCGCGTGCTGAACGTGACCGGGGTCGGCGACTCGCTCGCCGAGGCGCGTGATGCCGCCTACGCAGGCGCGGGTCACATAGCCTTCGACGGCATGCAGCTCCGCCGCGACATCGCCGGGTTCGCCGATGCCTGACGTGAAGGTCGGGATCCTCGTCGGGTCGGAGTCCGACCGCGAGCGGATGCAGCCGGCGCTCGACGTCCTCGACGAGAAGCGGGATCGGCTGGGAGTTCGACGTGCGCTCGGCGCACCGGACTCCGGACGCGGTCGCGGAGTACGCCCGCACCGCGCGCGAGCGCGGGCTCCGCGTGCTGATCTGCGGTGCCGGGCTCTCGGCGGCGCTGCCCGGCGTCGTCGCGGCGCATACCGACCTGCCGGTGATCGGCGTCCCGCTCCGCTCGAGCCTCAGCGTCCTCGATGGGCTCGACGCGCTGCTCGCGATCTCGCAGATGCCGCCCGGCGTCCCCGTGGCGACGGTCGGCGTCGACAACGCGCGCAACGCCGCGGTGCTCGCCGCACGGATCCTCGGCAGCTGAGCTGGCCGGAGCCGGATCGAGGGCTGCGAGCCGGACCCACCACCTCCCCCCACCCTTATTGGGTGGGGCAAACATAGGGGTGGTTCCGTGACGAATGGGTACCGGTTTCCTCGCGAGACGCAAGAACTTTGGTCGTCGGTCTCCGGACTGACACACCAGACCTGCCGACCTGCTGCGGCTCTAGACTTGCGTAAGTGATCGCCCGCTACTCCCGCCCGGCCATGGCCAGAATCTGGTCGGACGAGGGCAAGCTCGCGACGTGGCTCGAGGTCGAGCTCGCTGCGACGGCGGCCTGGGCTGAGCTCGGCGTCGTCCCCGCCGACGCGGCGGACGCGATTCAGGCGAACGCGACCGCCCCGTCCGCGGAACGCGTCGCGGAGCTCGAGGCGACGCTGCACCACGACACCGCCGCGTTCGTCGACGCCGTCGCGGAGCGGCTCGGCGACGAGGGCCGCTGGTTCCACTACGGGCTTACATCGTCCGACGTCGTCGACACCGCGCTCTCACTGCAGATCCGCGAGGCGGGCCGCCTGATCCTCGAAGATCTCGACCGCGCGTTCGCCGCCGTCGTCGCGCGTGCCGACGAGCACCGCGCGACGCTGCAGATGGGCCGGACGCACGGCGTGCACGCGGAGCCGACGACCTTCGGATTGAAGCTCGCCGGCTGGGCGTTCGAGCTCGACCGCGGACGCCGCCGTATCGCGCGCGCGCTCGACGAGATGCGCGTCGGCAAGCTCTCCGGCGCCGTCGGCACGTACGCCGCCACCGATCCCGAGTTGGAACGGATCGCCTGCGAACGGCTCGGTCTCGAGCCCGCGCCGACGTCGACGCAGATCATCCAGCGCGATCGCCACGCCGAGGTTCTCACGGCACTCGCAATCGTCGCATCGTCCCTCGACACGTTCGCGCTCGAGATCCGCCATCTCGCGCGGACCGAGGTCGCCGAGGTGCAGGAACCGTTCGGCAAGGGCCAGAAGGGCTCGTCGGCGATGCCGCACAAGCGAAATCCGGTCGTCGCCGAGCGGATCTGCGGGCTCGCGCGCGTCGTCCGCGGCGCCGCTGTCGTCGGGCTCGAGAACGTCGCGCTCTGGCACGAGCGGGACATCTCGCATTCGTCTGCCGAGCGTGTCGTCGTCCCCGATGCGTTCCTCGCGCTCGACTACATGCTCGATCGTTTCTCGTGGCTGATCGAAGGTCTCGTCGTGCGCGACGAGCGCATGCGCCGCAACCTCGAGGCAAGTCACTCGCTCTTCTTCAGCCAGCGCGTCCTGCTCGCACTCGTCGAGTCCGGTCTCCCACGCGACGACGCATATCGGCTCGTCCAGCGCAACGCGATGCGCGCGTGGGACGAGGAGCTCGACTTCCGCGAGCTCGTCCGCGCAGACGACGAGATCGCCGGCCGCGTCGACCTCGACGCCGTCTTCGACCTCGACGCATACACACGCCACGTCGACACGGTCTTTGCCCGCCTGCACGCACTCGCCGACACGAAGGAGCCTGTTCATGCCTGAAGCCGCAACGCACGTCGCCTCCGGAAAGGTGCGCGAGATCTACGCCCTCGACGACGAGAGGCTGCTCCTCGTCACGAGCGACCGCATCTCGACCTTCGACGTCGTCCTCCCGACCGAGATTCCCGACAAGGGTCGCGTGCTCACCGGGCTTTCCGGCTACTGGTTCACGCTGCTGCAGGCGATCGTCCCGAACCACATGCTCGCGATCCGCGAGGACGGGCGCTCGACCGAGTGCCGGCGGCTCGAGATGCTGCCGATCGAATGCGTCGTGCGCGGCTATCTCGCCGGCTCGGGCTGGAAGGACTACCAGGCGACCGGATCGACGTCGGGACACGCGCTGCCGGAGGGTCTGCGCGAGTCCGATCGTCTGCCGCGGCCGATCTTCACGCCGGCCACGAAAGCGCAGACCGGCCACGACGAGAACATCACGCGCGACCAGGCGGCGGAGCTCGTCGGCGCCGAGCGACTGGCCGATGTCGAGCGCGTCGCGATCTCGCTCTACACCTTCGCCGCGGAGCACGCGCTGGCGGCCGGGATCATCATCGCCGACACGAAGTTCGAGTTCGGCATCGACGCGGAAGGTCTCCTTGTTCTCGGCGACGAGGCGCTGACGCCCGACTCGTCCCGCTTCTGGCCGGCCGACTCGTACGAGGCGGGCCGCAGCCAGGACAGCTTCGACAAGCAGTACGTCCGCGACTACTGCGAGCTGATCAACTGGAACAAGACCGCGCCTGGCCCAGAGCTCCCCGCAGAAGTTGTGGCTGAGACCCGCGCGAAGTACATCGAAGCGTTCGAGCGGCTGACGACGATCCCCTTCCAGGCGTATCTCGACAACCCGTCGACGGTGCTCGGATGAGGGCGACGGTTCTCGTCCGGCCGAAGTCGGGGATCCTCGACCCGCAGGGGCAGGCGGTCGAGACGGCGCTCGAGCACCTCGGCTTCAACGTGTCGGGCGCGCGCGTCGGCAAGGTGATCGACATCGAGGTCGACGCGACGGACGCGGCGGCTGCGCGGACACAGGTCGAGCAGATGTGCGAGAAGCTGCTCGCGAACCCGCTGATGGAGTCGTACGAGATCGAGGTCGCCGGATAGTGGCGATTCCGCAGCCGCGCATCGGCGTCGTCATGTATCCCGGGTCGAACGACGACCACGACGCACTGTGGGCGCTCGCGGCGCTCGACGCGGAAGCGATCCCGGTGTGGCACGAGGAGCACGAGCTGCCGGCGCTCGACGCGGTCGTCCTCCCCGGCGGTTTCTCCTACGGCGACTACCTCCGCTGCGGCGCGATCGCGCGTTTCTCGCCGGCGACGGCGGCGGTGGTCGCGTTCGCCGGCGCGGGCGGGCTCGTGCTCGGCGTCTGCAACGGCTTCCAGATCCTCTGCGAGGCCGGGCTGCTCCCGGGCGTGCTGCTCCAGAACGACTCGCTCCAGTTCATCTGCCGCGACGTGCGGCTGACCGTCGAGCGGGACGACATCCCGTTCACGCTCGCGCTGCGCCGAGGGGCAGGAGCTCGTGATCCCGGTGAAGCACGGCGACGGGCGCTGGTTCGCGCCGCCGCAGCTCCTCGCCGAGCTCGAAGCGAACCGCCAGATCGTGCTGCGCTACGCAGAACCGTGCAACGGCTCGGCCGGCGACGTCGCCGGCGTCTGCAACGTGCGCGGCAACGTGATGGGGCTGATGCCGCATCCAGAGCACGCTGTCGACCCGCTGCTCGGCTCCGCCGACGGCGCGCTGATCCTCGCCTCGCTCGTCGAGGCCGCGCGCGCCGTCGCGCTCACACCCGCCTGATTCCGGTAGAAGTGGTCCCGCGGTGTCGCTGCGGACGGACCGGGCTCAGTTCTCGATCCTCGGGCCACTCGAAGTTTCTCGAGCCCGGGGACCGCTCGCGCTGTCAGGGACCCGGCAGCGGCGGCTGCTCGCGGCGCTCCTGCTCCGGCCGAACCGCGTGCTCCCGACCGAGCAGCTCGCAGAGGCGGTCTGGGGCGCGGCACCGCCCGCGACCGCGCGCACCGCGCTTCAGGTGCACGTCTCGCAGCTGCGCAAGGTGCTCGGCCAGGACACGATCGAGACGCACGCGGGCGGCTACCTCCTCCGGCTCGACCCGGAGCAGATCGACGCGGCGCGATTCGAGCGCCTGCTGCGCGAGGCGCGTGCCGCGGACGGAGCGCAGCGCACCGCCGAGCTGCTGCGGCAGGCACTCGCGCTCGTCCGCGGGCCGGCGTTCGCGGATCTCGCCGACGAGACGTTCGCGCGGCCGGAGGCGATGCGCCTCGACGAGCTCCGCGTCGCAGCCGTCGAAGAACGGATCGAGGCCGAGCTCGTCTCCGGTGCGCGCGCCGAGCTGATCGGCGACCTCGAGGCGCTCGTCGCCGAGCATCCGCTGCGCGAGCGCCCGCGCGCGCTCCTGATGCGTGCGCTGTACCAGAGCGGCCGCCAGGCGGACGCGCTCGCCGTGTACCGCGACGCGCGCCGCACGCTCGTCGACGAGCTCGGGATCGAGCCGGGAACCGAGCTACGCGACCTCGAGCGTGCGATCCTCGAACAGGACCCGTCGCTCGCCGCGCAACCCGAGCACGACGACACGACGCTCCCGCTTCCACTGCCGCTGACGTCGCTCGTCGGACGAGAACGCGAGCTCGACGACGTGGCCGCGCTCATCCTCGGCGACGGCGAGCGCATCGTCACGCTGACCGGCCCCGGCGGGATCGGAAAGACGCGGCTCGCGATCGCGCTGGCCCGGCGGCTCGCCCCCGCGTTCGACGGCTCGGTCGCGTTCGTCTCGCTCGCGGCGGTCACGGATCCGGTGCTCGTCGTGCCGGCGATCGCGCAGGCGCTCACGGTGAAGAGCCTCCGGCGGACGCTCGCCGAACGCGGCGCTCGTCGAGCGATTGCGCGAGCGGCCGACGCTGCTCGTCGTCGACAACTTCGAGCAGCTCGTCTCGACGGGGCCGCTGCTCGCCGACCTCGTCAGCGCGGCGCCCGGCCTGCGCGTCGTCGTCACGAGCCGGACGCCGGTCCGGGTTTCCGGCGAGCACGTGTATCCGGTGCCGCCGCTCGAGGGCTCGTCCGCGGTGCAGCTCTTCGTCGAGCGGGCGCGCGCGGCCGTGCACGGCTTCGACCCGGACGACGCGGAGCTCGACGCCGTGGCCGGCGTCTGCACGCGGCTCGACGGGCTGCCGCTCGCGATCGAGCTCGCGGCGGCGCGCATCCAGCTCCTTTCGCCGACGGCGCTCGTCGCGCGGCTCGGCAGCCTCGACGTGCTCACGGCCGGCGCGCGCGACCTGCCCGAGCGGCACCAGACCCTGCGCGCGACGATCGACTGGAGCCACGACCTGCTCGCGGAGGACGACCGGCGCCTGTTCGCGCAGCTCGCCGTCTTCGTCTCCGGCTGGACGGTGGACGAGGCCGAGACCGTCTGCGAAACCGAGCGGCTGCTCGACGGGCTCGCCGCGCTCGTCGACAGCAGCCTCGTCCGTCGCAGCGCCGGGAACGAGCCGCGCTTCTCGATGCTCGAGACCGTCCGCGACTACGCACTCGAGCGGCTCGCGCTGCTGCCCGACGCAGACGTGTTGCGCCGCCGCCACGCCGACGTCTTCCTCACGCTGGCGGAGGAGGTCGAGCTGAGCCACTCCGTGCCGAGCGAGCGCGCGCTGTTCGAGCGGCTCGAGCTCGAGCACGGGAACATCCGCGCGGCGTTCGCGTTCCTCGTCGACGCCGGCGAGAACGACCGCGCGCTGCGGCTCGCGTCGGCGCTGCGCCGCTACTGGCAGATCCACGGCCACCTCGCGGAGGGCCGGCGCCTGCTCGAGGCCGCGCTCGCGACTGCGGAGAGCGGCCCGGAGGAGCGAGCGAAGGCGGTCAACGGGCTGGGAATCCTCGTCGCGCAGCAGGGCGACTTCGAGGAGGCCGCGAAGCTGTTCGCCGAGAGCCTCGAGCTCGCGCGAACGCTCGACAACCCGCAGCGCATCGCCAACGCGCTCTCCAACCTCGGCAACGTCCGTCTCTACCAGGGCCGCCTCGACGAGGCGCGAACGGCGTACGTCGAGGCCGCCGACGTCTGGCGGCACGCCGGCGACCGGCAGGGCATCGTCACCTCGGCGCAGAACCTCGCGAATCTCGAGCTCGTCGCCGGCCATCTCGACGACGCGTTCGCGCGTTTCGACGAGACGATCGCGCTCGCGCGCGAGCTCGACGACGCGCTGCTCCTCAGCGGCCTGCTGCGCGACTACGCGCGCGGCCTGATCGAAGCCGAGCGCGTCGCAGACGCGGGGACGGCGCTCGCGGAGGCGTATCCGATCATGCGCGACTTCGGCCACCTCTGGGACGTCGCGGGCGCGCTGGAGCTCTACGCCGCGATCGCCGCCGCCCGCGACAAGGCCGAGCGCGCGGCGACGCTGCTCGGCGCGGCGGCGCGGATCCGCAGCTCGATCGGCGCGCTGCACCGGCTCGACCAGACGGCGGTCGTCGAGCGGACGCTCGCCGCAGTACGGGAGCAGCTCGGCGAGCCGGCGTTCGCCGACGCCTACGCGCGCGGGCAGCAGCTCCCGCTCGAGCGAGCGACCGAGCTTCCTTTGGCGCGCCTTTAGCGGTTCTTTAGCGGCGTGCGGCACCCTGTCGTCACGTCGGCCGTCAGACGACGTTGGGGGTCAAGCAGCATTCCAAGACCCCGGAGCCGCAGCCGGGGTAGCGAGGGCGGGGGGCGATCCCCCGCCTTCGCGCTTTCCTTACAGCCCGAACGCCTCCGCAAGCGCCGGATGCTGTGCGAGGGCGGCTCGCAGCCGTGCCATGTCCCGTTCCCGAAGCGTCACCGGCCCGCGCCGCGCGACGCCGTCGGTCGAGTACGCGAAGCGGACGAGCCGCTCACCGCGTTCCGTCTCGAGCAGCTGCACGACCGACGCGAACCGCTTCCCGCCCGCCTGCTGGCGAACGGTCAGCTCCTCGACGAGATCCGCCGGGCCCCACGGTGTCGCCGACTTCCTCACGGGACCACCGTACGGGCACAACCGTCACGGATCCGTGTCGACTTCTACGCACCTGCCGCGGCGTCGCCCTGCAACAGGACGTCGTCGTCGAGCCGGAAATGCTCGTGGAGCACCTGCACCGCGCGCTCGAGCTCGCCCGCGCGGACGACGCACGAGATGCGGATCGGCGACGTCGAGATGATCTCGATGTTGATCCCCGCCTCCGCGAGCGACTCGAACACGCCTGCCGCGACGCCGGGATGGCTCCGCATCCCCGCGCCGACGAGCGTCACCTTGCCGATGTCCTCGTCGCACTGGAAGCCTGCGGCCTCGACCTCGGCGGCGAGCCGCTCGAGGATCGGCTCGGCGTGCGGCAGATCCGACTTCGGCAGCGTGAACGAGATGTCCGTGTGCCCTGCGGCGGAGACGTTCTGGACGATCATGTCGATGTGGATCCCCGCGTCGGCGAGCGGGCGGAACACGCGCGCCGCGACGCCCGGCCGGTCGGGCACGCCGAGGATCGTCGCCTTCGCCTCGCCGGTGTCGCTCGCGATGCCGGAGATGATCGCCTGCTCGAGCATTTCGTCCTCTCTCACGACCCAGGTGCCTTCCGCCTCCGAGAACGTCGAGCGGACGTGGATCGGCACCCCGTGGTTGCGAGCGTACTCGACCGCGCGCAGCGCGAGCACCTTCGCACCGGACGCCGCGAGCTCGAGCATCTCCTCGTACGAGACGATGCCGAGCTTGCGCGCGCCGCGCGACGATCCGCGGGTCGGCGGTGAAGACGCCCTCGACGTCGGTGTAGATCTCGCAGGCCTCCGCGCCAAGCGCCGCCGCGAGCGCGACCGCCGTCGTGTCGGAGCCGCCGCGGCCGAGCGTCGTCACGTCGCTCGACGTCGAGACGCCCTGGAAGCCGGCGACGATCGCGACGCGCCCCTCGTCGAGCGCCTCCCGGACGCGCTGCGTCCGCAGCTCGACGATGCGGGCCTTGCCGTGGCGCGTGTCGGTGACGATCCCGGCCTGTGAGCCGGTGAACGAGACCGCGTCCCGGCCGAGGTCGTTGATCGCCATCGAGAGCAGCGCCATCGAGATCCGCTCCCCGGCGGTGAGCAGCATGTCCAGCTCGCGGGGATGCGGCAGCTCCGAAACCTGGCCGGCGAGGTCGATCAGCTCGTCCGTCGTCGAGCCCATTGCGGAGACGACGACGCAGACCTGCACTCCGGTCTCGGCGGTGGCGACGACCCGCTGCGCGACGCGGCGGAGCCGCTCTGGATCGGCGACCGATGTTCCGCCGAACTTCTGGACGACGACCGCCACGGGCCTTCGATCGTAGTGGATGCATCAAACATCACGCGGACGCGGTACGTTCCCGTCCATGGAAGGGCACGACGGGCCCATCGAGCCGGACCCCGACGACTGGTTCTCCGAGCCGGACGTCTCCGTGGCGACCGGAGACCGCGCGCCAGCGGGCGCGACGCCGGAGGTCGCGGACGTCGACGACTGGCTCGGCGACGCCGACGCGACACCGCGCCGGCGGCGCCGACGGGGCAGCCGCGGGCCGACCGATCCTCGGATCTGGATCGCCGGCGGCCTCGGGCTTGTGATCGTGCTGATACTCGGCCTCGCGCTCGCCGGCGTCTTCAACTCGGGCGGCGGCAACGGCGGGACGACGGCGCTCTTCACCATCACGTCGCCCGCTGCGACGACCCGACCACCACGACGACGCCGAGCAAGCACACCGTCGTCGTCGTCCCGGGCGCGCCGCTGAAGCCCGGCGACTCCGGCGCGCAGGTGAAGGTACTCCAGCTCGCCCTCAACCATCTCGGCTACTCCGTCGGCAAGGTCGACGGCGTCTACGGCCCGGGCACGACGCAGGCCGTGAAGAACTTCCAGACGGCGAAGGGCCTCACGGCCGACGGCGTCTGCGGAGCGCAGACGATCGCTGCGTTGTCGACTGCGCTGAAGGGCTAGTGGCCCGTCCAGTAATGCCGTCTAGCTTCTGGGTCGTGAGCACCAAGCGATGCAAGGACGCAGGGAGCACTCGTAGTCGTGACTACGGGTGCGACCGAGGACGCCGCAGCGCGCAGCGTGATCGCGGGCCAGAAGCGGGCATGTATTGCTGGGCGGGGCACTGAGTGCCGGAAGGATTCTCCGCAACCGAGGTCGGCAAGGAGATCGGAGACCACGCGAAGCACGCCGGTGACCACGGCGGCATGCACAAACACGACCGCATCATCACGATCTCCGAGGCGGTCCTCCTCTCGGCCGTGGCGATCATCGCCGCGTGGTCCGGCTTCTCCGCCGCGAAGTGGGGCACGGAGTCATCGCTGAAGCTCGCGAAGGCGTCGGCGACCCGTTCGGAGGCGAACCGCGCCTACCAGCAGGCGCTCACGATCCGCGCCGGCGACGCGACGACATTCAACGCGTGGTTCGGCGCGTACATCACCGGCAACAAGACGGCGGCGGTGGTCGCCGAGCGGCGGTTCCTCCCCGAATACCGCGCTGCATTCCGAGCCTGGCTGGCGACCCACCCGTTCACGAACCCGAAGGCGCCGTCGGGTCCGGGCGCGATGCCGCAGTACCACCCGCCCGGCGAGAGGGAATCGGTCGTACTCGAGCAAACGCGCCGACGCGTATTACGCCGAGGGCGAGCATGCGGCCGACACCAGCGACAAGTACATCCGCACGACAGTGATCCTTGCGAGCGTGCTGTTCCTGGTCGGGATCAGCAGCCATTTCCCGCTCCGCGGTGTTCGCATCGGGCTGATCAGCGTCGGCGTCGCGCTGCTGCTCGTCGCCGTCGTGTCGATCATCATCCTGCCGCCACCGCCCTAGAGCCCGGCGGCGGGGCGCTCGCACACCCCGCCGCGCGAATGGGACGAGTGCCGTCGCTCCAATGAGGAGCACGAGGAGCACGCCGCCGACGGCGGCTGCGTCCCACGCGAACTCGCTGCCCGAGGCGAACCCGTCGACGTCAACGGTCGCCGGGGCGTATGCGCCGAGGTGGTACCTGCGATTCAGCGCTTCGCTGCGAAGCACGATTGCCCGGTGCGCCTGGGACATGGCACGTGCGGGCTGGTTTCCGCCGCCGTAAAAGGCGGCCTGCGACGCCGACGCGAACCCTGCGAACAACACGCCGACGATGAGGATGATCGGAACCTTCATCGGACTCTCCTTGCCTCATCGATCGCCCTTTGCGATCGCTGCAACGCACGCTAGGAGGACGGGCTCGACGCGTCGTTCTCGCTGACGACACGCGGAGTGTCTCCGTGCTTACACACCGGGACGCGACGCGCCGACGATATCCGATCAGCTGCGATTCCTTCAAGATCGACTGGAATTTCACGACGTCGCCGGTGTGCGGCGCCTCGATGAACACATCGCCGCCGACGTAGATGCCGACGTGCCCGGGGCCGTCCGCCCGCGGTTCGAAGAACAGAAGGTCGCCTGGCTCGAGCCGCGTCAGAGTCGACGTGCGTCGGTCATCGCGTACTGCGTCGCGGCGTAACGCGGCAGGCGAACGCCGAGCTGCGCGTAAACGAACTGGACGAAGCCGGAGCAGTCGAAGCCGTCGTCCGGGTTGTCGCCGCCCCAGAGATAGCGGACGCCGAGGTAGCGCTCGGCGATCGTCACGGCGTAGGCGCCGATCGCGGACGGCGGCTGCGACGTCAAGCCGTCCGGCACCTGGACAGGTTGCAGCGCCAGCTGGAGACCGCGAAGCGCATGCCGGAGCCGCTGCCGCGCACCGTGCGTTCTGCCGCGAGCTCTATGAGTCAGCTGCACCGTCTCGTCCTCGGCCGGGAACGGGTCGTCGCGCGTCGAGAGCTGTTCCTGCGTGCGACGCAGTTGGGCCGCCAGCGCAGTCCGTGGCGCGCGTTAGCGCGACCAGCGCGATCTTGTCCGGGCGACCTGATCCCGATCGCCTGGGTGAGCGACTTTCCGCCCGACGCGTCCGGCACGACAGTGAAGACCGGGTTGCCGGCTCGCGCAGTGCCGGCCGCGCAGCAGGCAGCCGAGGAGGAGAACCGCAAAGGAGAACGACGGGCCGCACCTCTGCCGTCATCGGCAGCCGGCTGCCGATCCTCAAGCAGCGTCGCCGCAGTGACAGTTCCTGTGTCGGCCGCGCGAACGACGCCGCGACGCGCTCCTCCTAGTCCTCGGATGCACGAAGTCCGAGGAAAGGAGCAGTTCGATGTCCGTGTATCCGAACACCGCGACCGTCGCCCGCAAGCGGACCGGGCTCGTCGTCGGAATCGGCCGTCTCTCGTCGGCGCGTGCGTGGCGGCGGTGGGCCTCGCGCTCTCGCACGGCAGCGGCACCACGTCGACCCCCGCCTCCGCGCAGACCGCGCAGGCGACGTCGCACAAGGTCACGCTGATGCAGCTCACGCCCGGCCAGATCGCCGGCGGCGCACTCGGCGGCTACGCGCTCCCGAGCGTGAAAGGCCCGTCGCTGCAGCAGGTGCTCGCCTCGATGAGCCCGCAGACGCGGCGCTACACCGAGCGGATCATGTCGCTCACGTTCCAGCAGCTCGCGGCCGGCGCTGCCGGCCATCCGTAGGGCACTCCCGGGGGAGAGGGTCTCGGCCCTCTCCCCTACACGCTGAGTCGCTCGAGCGTCTCGACGGCCTGCAGCGGGTCGGGCATCGCGTCCAACTCGTTCTTGATGCGGCGGGCCGCGTTCAGGTACGTGTCGTCGTGCAGGAGCGTGCGAACGGCGTCGCGAGCCGAGTCGGCGGTGAGGCGGTCGGGCATCAGCTGAACGCCGGCGCCTGCGGCAACGACGCGTTCGGCGTTGTAGAAGTGATCGGCGCCCTGGGGGACGACGAGGAGCGGCAGGCCGAATGCGAGTGCACCGAGCGTCGAGCCGGCGCCACCGTGCGTCACCACTGCGGCGCAGTGAGGGAGCAGCAGCTCCTGCGGGATGTACCGGTGCACGTGGACGTTCGACGGTTGCGGGCCGAGCAGCGCGGGGTCGTTCTGCTTGCCCACCGTCACGACGAGGTTCAGCGCTTCGTCGCGGAGGCCGTCGAGCAGCGCCCGGAAGATGCCGAGGTCTCGGTTGTAGACGGTGCCGAGCGTGACGTAGACGATCGGTAGGCCGCGCAGCGCATCCAGCCACGGGAGCTGCGTCTCCGCCGGCCGAGTCTCGACCGTGCGGATGCCCTGCACTGCCCCGGTGACCGCGTCGGGCACCTGGAGGCTGGGCGGGCACACGTCGAGGTACAGGTAGCGGTAGAGGCCGCCGAGGGGGTGCGGCGTCAAGGCCGTGCGAGGCCCAGAAGGGGGCGGCGGCGTCGCCGGCGGCACGGATGACGTCGTCCTGGATGGCAGGCCCGTAGCTGTGCTCGACATACGGGATGCCGACCTTGGTCGCGACGAGCGGTGCGGCGAACTCCGCGACGTCGTGGACGACGACGTGCGGCGCCCACTGCTCGACGATCGCGAGCAGGTCATTCGCACGCGGCTCGAGCTCGACCCGGACGAAGAGCTCGGTGAAGAGGAGCGGGCGAACGTGCGACGCGAGGAAGCGTGGCGGCACGCTCTCGAATGCGGCGGGCGACCGGCTCCACGGCGTCCGTGTCCAGCCCGACACGAAATGCCGTGAAGCCTTCCGCTTCCGCCTCGCCGGCGACGGGCTCGCCCGACGCGAACGCCACGTCATGTCCCGCTTCAGCCAGGGCACGTGCGAGCGGCAGCATCGGCCGGTAGTGACCCGCCAACGGTCTGCAGGTCAGGAGGGCACGCATCGCACCAGGTTACGTCGCGGGATGGAGCCACCAGGTGATGCCTTCCCCGATCTGCGTGAAACCGCACGTCTCGTAGAGCTTCTTGCCCTCGGGAGTCGCGTTGAGAACGGCGTCGGTGGCGCCGGCCTTCGCGGCGACAGCGCAAACAGCGTGTAGGAGGCCCGTTCCCAGACCCTGCCGGCGGAACGGCGGCCAGACGCTCATGTCGAACACGCCTGCGAGATCGCCGATCAGATGTGACCACGCATGCCCGGCGAAGCGACGTCCCGGTTCCGCGTACGCCGCCGCGTACCAGGTGCGTTTGGGCCGCGCGCGGACGAGTGCGAGGTTGTCGCCATAGGACGCGAACTCTCCCGTGTAGTCGGTCGAGTCGTCCTTCAGCTCGATCCGCTCGTCGTGCGGAGCGTCGAGGTTCGCGATCCGTGACGTCATCCACCACGGCGACCAGCCGCGCCCGAAGCCGGCGTCGCTCAACGGCGTCGCATCGACATCCGTCGCCAGCCAGGCGCCGACGATCACGTTCGACGGCCTCACGCGCGTGAGCCCACGCGCGAGCGCGTCCGGGTCGATCCGCTTCGGGAAGAGCAGGTACGCGGCATCTGGTTCGTGCGCCCACACAAGACCGCCGTCCTCCCAGCACTCACCGCCGAGAACGCGCGCCCGCTCCGAGAGCCAGGCGGTCTGGACTCTCTCGCAATCCTCGACGCGGACGGCTGAACCTATGGCTCGGCGTAGTGGGCGTAGTACCGGACGACCTTGTCCTCGTCGTTGAGCAACACGACCTCGGCGGTGGAGTTGCCGCCGCTGCGGCGGTAGAGGAGGACGAGGCTGTCGACGCCGACGAACAGTCCGATCGGCTCGAAGTGAAGCGTGGGAAATCTCTCGAGCCCGGCGGCGAAGTAGGCGCGCAACGCGTCCTTCCCGACGATTCGGTCCTCGTCGCGGCCGGTCAACGCGGAGACGAGCGGCGATGTCATCTCCACGTCGTCGGAGTAGTGGCCGAGGATCGCCTCGAGGTCGTGCGCGTTCCACGCCGCATACCACTCGTTCGCGAAGCGTTGTGCACGCTGTTCGTCCATCGGTGCCGATTCATACCGCATGCACCGGTCGCCTGACGGAAACCTTCAGAGAATGTCACCCGAGGGTGATCCTGCGATGATGCGCCGAAGATGAAGACGTTCAACCTTCACAGCGACGAGTGGGACGGCACGAGGGACCGCGAAGGCTGGCGCATCAAGGCGGCACTTGTCGGCCAACGCGTCGGCGGTGAGCTGATCGGCGCGACCATGTCCGAGGTCGAGCCCGGCAACAAGCTCTGGCCCTTCCACACCCACTACCTGAACGAGGAATGGGTGATCGTGCTTCACGGCGAACCGACGCTGCGCACGCCCGACGGCGAGCACGTGCTGAAGGAAGGTGACGTCGTCTGCTTTCCGCGAGGCAAGGACGGTGCGCATCAGATCATCAACCGAACAGACTCGCCGATCCGCGTTCTCATGCTCTCCTCGATGATCCGCGGCGAGATCATCGAGTACCTCGACACCGGGAAGGTTCTCGCCAAGGACGCCGAGGACGAAGACATCATGTTCGCGACTCCCGGACCGACTGTCGAGTACTGGGAGGGCGAGGAGTAGCTCCGGGCGATGAGCTTTGCGGTTTCCGCGGATGCGTATGACCGGTTCATGGGCCGGTACTCGGTGCAGCTCGCGCCGCAGCTTGCCGACCTTGCCGGCGTACACGGCGGTCAGCGAGTGCTCGATGTCGGCTGCGGTCCCGGTGCACTCACGGCCGAACTGGTCTCGCGGGTTGGGCCTGCGGCCGTGTCGGCCGTCGATCCGTCCGAGTCGTTTGTCGCGGCCGCAAGGGAGCGCAATCCCGCGGTCAGCGTGCAAGAGGCATCCGCAGAGCAGCTGCCGTTCCCGGACCAGGCGTTCGACGTTTCCCTGGCGCAGCTTGTCGTCCAGTTCATGTCGGACCCGGCCGCGGGCGTGGCGGAGATGGTGCGCGTGACGCGCCACGACGGTGTCGTGGCTGCTTGCGTCTGGGATCACGGCGGCGGTCAGGGTCCGCTGAGCGCGTTGTGGGACGCAGCCCGCGAGCTCGACCCCGACATCGACGACGAATCTCGCCTGATGGGCACCCGCGAGGGCGACCTGGCGCCGTTGTTCGGGGCGGCAGGGCTGCGCGAGGTCGAGGAGACGGCACTTTCAGTCAGTGTTGAGCATCCGAGTTTCGAAGAGTGGTGGGAGCCGTACACCCTCGGCGTCGGCCCGGCAGGCGCGTATGTGGCCGGGCTCGAACCGGAGCGCCGAGCACAGCTGCGCGAACACTGTCGCGAACGACTCCCTGACGCACCCTTCCTGCTTACGGCGCGGGCCTGGGCGGCTCGCGGCCTCGCATAGCGCTGTCCGTCAGGCCTCGTGGATGGCGGCCGCGAACGCCTCGGGGCCTTGCTCCGCCGCCACCGGGTCCATCCACATCACCTGCCAGCCGTGCCCGTCGAGGTCCTAGAAGCTACGTGAGTACATGAGGCCGTAGTCCTCGGCGTCATCCGCCTCGGAGCCGCCGGCCGCGAGCGCAGCGGCGCGACCGTATCGACCTCATCACGGGATGACACGCTGAAGCAGTACAGCGCCAGCGTGTGCGTAGTGGGACGGGAATGACACATGAGAGCGCCTCGTTCGAGCAGCGACGGTCTTCGACAACGCAATTGAGGAGGTGCGAGCCGTGGGCTTTTATGTCGTCAGACCTGAGCAGCTCGATTGGGAGCCATACGACCGGTTCCCTGGACGCCGCCGCGCCGCGGTGACCGAGCCGGCCGCTCTGCGCCATACGCGTGCGAACTTCTTCCGCCACGAGCCCGGTGAGAAGGGTCCGCGGCACATCGAGCGCGTGCAAGACGAGACCTTCGTGCCCGTCCGCGGAATCTTGACGATGTACCTCGGTGAGCCGCCCACGAGACACGAGATTCCGGCTGGCTGCCTGGTCCACGTCGAAGCGGGCACGGCGCAGCAGATGGTGAACGAGACCGACGAGGAGATTCTCGTTTTCGTCTACGGGGCGCCCCCCGAGCGCGCGGGCGCGGACGTCATCGAGAGTGCGGTCTAAACGGCTACGAGTTCGGCTCGACCACCTTCGCGACGACCCAGCGGTGCTTGCCGATCTTACGGTCGCGAACGAATCCGAGCTTCGTGTACGTCGACAGTGCGCCGTTGAAGAGAAACCCTGCAGGAACCGAGCCGGCGTCCTCTGGGTAGCCCTCCACCCTCCCGCCGCCGAGATCCGCGATCAGGTCGAGCGCACCCGCGAGCGCCGCGGCGGCGACACCCTTGCGCCGGTGTCCCTTGCCGACGAAGTTGCACGCGATCCGCCAGTCCGGCAATGCCGTCAGTCCCTTCTCGTACGCAGCGCGACTCTTGATCCCCGGCACCTCGTCGGGCACGCCGAATTGGCACCAGCCCAGGCAGTCGTCCCCGTCGAACACGAGGGCGGCATGCGCCGTGCCGGCCCGCACACGAGCCAGTTTCCGCTCGCGCTTCGGCGGCACCGTGCCTTTACTGTCTTCGTGGAACCCCATGCACCAGCAGCCCCCGAAGACCCCGTTATTGCGTTCCACCAGCGCGGCGAACGCGGGCCAGGTCGACTCGTCCAGGGGCTTGACGATGTACTCCGGCACGACGGTGGAGCGTAACCGACCCCGGCTCGCCGTCCCTGCGCGAAGAGCCGCCTGTATCCATTTTTCGGAAGGCGTGCCACGCAGACCGTCGGCTGTCCGATAGATGCGGCATGCAAAGACGAACGTGTCAAGGTCGTCGGCTCCCGGCTCGACGTCGTGGCCGTTGACGCGCACGCTGGGCGAGCCGAGGAACCGGTGCCGTTCGGCGTCTTCTGCCGAGTTGACCTCCACGCGCCGCAGATTGACCTCAACTCCAGCCTGGCCAGCCACGTCGCTCAACGAGCTCGCGCGCCGCGTCGTGATTCGGGCAACCGTCGAAGTACAGAAGCTCAACGTCCCGCGGGAGCACGACTTGAGGGTAGCGCTGCCTGCCTGCCTGCCATACTCGAGACATGATTGACCAGCTTCGCGCCGCAGCCGAAGCGCTCAATCTCGGCGACCCTGAACCGTTCGCCTCGCTGTTCGCCGAAGACGCAGAGTGGCGGGGAATATCGCACGGGTTCCTCTGGTGGAAGCAAACGCCTACCTGCCGCGGTCCTGACGAGGCCCGTGATGTCCTGAAGTTCCAGATGCCCGCCGGCGATAGCGACGCGTCGCCGGCGTACGCCAGTGTTCGCGAATGTCTCCTGAAGGGTTGTCGTGGTTGACTTGGGAATTCGATGCTCAGTTACGTGACGTCGCGGCGGTTGGCGAGCGCGACGCCGACGAGTGCGAACGCAATCGTCCAGGCGACGAGGGTGGCGCCGCCCGCAACGGCGGGGAGGTCATGTTTGCCGGTGAGTCCCATCAGGCCGTTTTCTGCGTGGACGGGTCCGAAGCGGCCGACGGAAGGGACGAAGGCGAAGAGGAGGTTCTCGGCGACGAAGCCCCAGGCGAGCAGGCCGATGATCGCGCCGACCTGGTTGCGAACGATCACGCCGAGGCCGACGCCGAGGGCGCCCCAGAGTGCGACCGCGGCCAGCGTGCCGAGCAGGAGCAGCGTGGTCTGGCTGCCGTTCAGCGCGTAATCGATGCCGCGGCCGGTGAGGGTCGCGTACCCGATCGCGAAGCCGATCCCTTCACCGACGACGCCGAACGTCGAGTCCAGCGAGCAGGCCGGCGGCGAGCTTGGCGGCCACCACCCGCGAGCGTCTCGGGGTGAAGAGGAAGGTCGGGCGGATGGTGCCGAAGCGATACTCGCTGGTCACGAGCATGATCCCGGCCAACGCCGAGAAGACCCCGGCAAGGCTGCCGACGCTCAACAGCCCGCGTTGGTCCTCGGTGCTGGTCAGGTGCGGCGGCTTCGTCAGCAGTCCAGAGAGCAGCGAGAAGAGCAGAATCAGGGCGATCATCCCGAGCACGATCCCGATGGTCGTCCGCGTCGAGCGAATCTTCAGCAGCTCGGCCTGCGTCTGGGCGATCACGGCTGCGCCTCCGACTCGGTCGTCAGCTCCAGGAAGACGTCCTCGAGCGACGACCCCTCGACGACAAGCTCGTAGATCGGGACGCCGGCCGCGAAAGCGAGATCGCCCAGCTTCTCGCTGGTCACCCCGTGCACCAG
This sequence comes from uncultured Actinomycetes bacterium, assembly GCA_963816455.1. Classification (GTDB taxonomy): domain Bacteria; phylum Actinomycetota; class Thermoleophilia; order Gaiellales; family Gaiellaceae; genus Palsa-739. The sequence continues at coordinate 13,360 of CAWFKM010000018.1, read as the reverse complement.
CAAGCCCTGTTCGTTCATGGTCGTCGCGTCGATCCCCTCCTGTCGCAATGCTTCCTGGAGCTTTCCCAGCGTCGGGGTGCGGACGCGGATCGAGCCGCCGACGCGAGCGGTCAGCTGGTCGAGTGAGGACTCTACGACCAGCCTGCCGTGATTGATGATCAGCACCTGATCGACGGTCTGTGCGACCTCGGCGAGCACATGGCTCGAGACCAGCACCGTCCGGCTGCCGGCAGCGAAGGCGCGCAGGAAGTCACGTAGCCAACGCACGCCCTCCGGGTCGAGCCCGTTTGCCGGCTCGTCCAGAACCAGCAGCTCGGGATCGCCAAGCAGAGCGGCGGCCAGCCCCAGCCGTTGCCGCATACCCAGCGAGTACCCCTTCACGCGTCGTCCCGCCGCCCCGTCGAGCTCAACCAGACGCAACACCTCATCCACCCGCGCATCGGGCAAGCGCGCAGCTCGACTCAACATCCGGAGATGGTCGCGACCGGAGCGCCCCGGATGAAAGTCCGCCGCTTCCAACACCGCACCGACACGCAAGGCAGGCTGGTCAAGCTCGCCATAGGCGCGGCCGAGAATGCGCGCACTGCCCGCGCTCGGTTTTGCAAGTCCGAGCAACATCCGCAACGTCGTCGTCTTCCCGGCACCGTTCGGCCCAAGGAAGCCAGTGATGGTGCCCGGCGCGAGCGCAAACGAGAGCGAGTCGACCGCAAGCAACGAGCCAAACCGCTTCGTCAACGAATCCGCCACCACCGCAGACCCGGCGGAGACGATCGGGTCGGATGAAACCGGTTCAGACACTCCTAGAGGGCGACTAGCCCTTCAAGGGACGGATCCACTGCACGCGATACTAGTCCGAGTTCGTCGACGCCTCGGCACCTCGGATGTGGAGAACCTCGGCTGGGCCAGTGTCCGCGAATGTCACCCGAGCACTTAGCATCGCTACACATGAACCATTTCGGGCACGTCGACCTGCGGGTCGCTGATATGGCGTCCGCCCTCGCCTTCTACGAGGAACTGATGCCGGCGCTCGGCTTTACCGAGAGATACCACGGCGAGAACTGGAAGGTATGGGCGGCGAGCGACCCGCTTCCGGGGAACGGCGTACTTCGGCATAACAGAGGAAGCCGGTCACGTTGCCAACAGCAACCGGATCGCCTTCTGGGTCGAGTCCGCGAGCGAAGTTGACCGAGTCGCGGAGGTTGCACGCTTGGCTCGTGCGGCGGACATCAGCGGACCGAAGCCGATGCCGTACGCGCCTGGGTACTACGCCGCGTTCTTCGCCGATCCGTCGGGCAACCGGCTCGAGGTCTACGTCCGGCCCGAATAAACATGAAGCCGGGCTACGATCGACCGCTGGATGCATCGGGGTTTCCAGATGCTCAGGTATGCGGGTCCTCGCCCTCTGCGGCGTGCCCGGCTCGAACACGATGAGTGTGCCCTCCGCGCAGGTCGCGCGTGTCTTCCCCACCCGTGGACGTGACGCTCCCGCACCCGCTCAATGTGGTAGCGCGTACACGACGATGCCGCCCTTGGTCGCGTTCGCCTTGAAGCTCTTCAACGTCGCGGATGCGCTGGTGCCGACGATCAGCGTCGTCTTCGTGATCGCCGGGAAGGAGTTGATGCCATGCGGTGCTTTCGCCTTCCACAGGACAGCACCGGTACCGGTCGAAAGCGCGTAGATCGTGCCGTCGTAGGTCGAGGTGAAGACGACGTTGTTGGCCACGGTGGCGGCACCGGAGTCGATGTCGGGGAAGGTGTGCTCCCAGATGATCGCGCCGGTCGCGGCGTCGACGGCCGCGAGTCCACCGGTGGCGGTGTGGGGGCCGCCGGCCGCGAGGCCCGTGGCGGAGCCTTTGAAGCAGACGTCGATCCATGGGACATAAACGACGGCGCGCGCCTCGGCCATCGGTGTCAGCACACCGCCGAGGGAGCCGGGACAGTAGACGACAGGCGTCGCCGGTAGGGGGCCGTACTCGTACTTGTTGTGCTTCCCGATCGCGCGTGTCCACAACCTCTTTCCGTCGGCGGCGTCGAACGCGATCACTGTGCCCGACTTGCCGGCGCCGATCACGATCTCGGTTCGAACGCCGTGGACGGGCACGGTGACGATGATCGGCGAGTCCTGGAAGTCGTAGTCGCGCACGTCGTGCGGGGTGACCTGCTGGTACCAGAGCACCTTGCCGTCGGCGCCGTCGAGTGCGACCAGCGAGTCGGTGTAGAGATTGGCTCCGGGTCGGCTGCGCGCGTTCGGATCACCCGTCGTCGGCGGATAGGGAGACGGGTTCGCGACGCCGATGAAGACGCGCCCCTGCGAGTCGACCGCGGGCGGGTACCAGAGGCCACCGCCGCCGTTCTGCTTCGGATCACCCCACAGCTTGCTTCCGCCTTTGACGGTCGAGAAGCTCCACGCCACCCGGCCGGTCCGCGCGTCGAGCGCGTAGACGACGCCGTAGGCGCCCGGGTAGTAGAACGAGGCTGAGTTCCCGGGAATGGTCGAGATCAGGACCTTGCCGTCGTACAGTTGCGGCGCCATGTCGATCCCCTCGTCCGCGTTCGACGTGAGCTTGCGGATCCAAACCTGCTTTCCGGTGCGCGGATTCAGCGCGAAGAGCGAATCTTCCGTCACCCCGTACAACAGCCCGTATCCGTACGCGACACCGTTCGGACCCCCCGACGGCGCGAGCGACCGGTAGTCGTGCTGCCATACGACCCTGCCCGTAGACAGCCGGAGCGCGAAGACGTCCGAGTCCGAATCCTCGAAGTAGACGACACCACTGAGCACGATCGGGTTTGAGGTGAACACGCCGAATATCCCGCCCCCGTGGAGCGAGAACGTCCAGCGCCTCTTCAGGGTCGCCACGTCGTGCGCATCGATCTGCGTGTCGAAGTCGGCCCTCGTGTTTGAGAGGTCGAGGTTGTGCGACGGCCAGCCACCCGGGTTCGCAGCCCACTCGGGCGGTGCCTTGCCGCCGCTCGACCCCGCACCGGCGAGCCCTGAAGGCAGAACGAAAAGCAGGACAGCTGCGGCTGCGGCCGAGAGCCGCGCCGCCGACACGACAACCAATCGACGGCCTCGGCGGTTTGGGCTCATGTACGCCAACAGTCGAAGGCTAGTCGCTGCCGGCGGGGGGGCAAACTGGCGCAGGTACGGGCAGAGAACGACAACGATCGTAAAACGTCGGCTAACGGTCGCCGAGCGAAGCGATCGTGGCCTGCGTCAGCGTTGAGGAATGACGCCTGATCGGAATACGTGGATGCCGCACGTTAGAGTCGGGACGTGGCCGAGCTGTACCCGTTCCTCGCGGTGCGAGATGTCCCTGCGGCGGTTGACTTCTACGGTCGAGCGTTCGGTGCTGTCGAAGAGGGGGAACGCCTCATTGCGCCGGATGGTCGACAGGTGGCGGTTCTACGGGTCGCCGGTCAGCACCTCGGTGTCGCAAGCGAAGCGCCCGATCTCGGTACGCCGAGCCCCGAAACAGCGGGGGCGACGACAGTCCGTATCTCCCTCGAGCCGAGGATCCAGATTCCGTCTGTGCGCAGGCTGTCGCCGCGGGCGCGACGGAGATGTTCCCATTGGCAGATCAGCCGTACGGGATGCGTCAAGGTCGTCTCGTCGACCCGTTCGGCCATCACTGGCTCATCGGCAAGCCGTTATAGGACGGTCGCCTGTGCCAGCGTTCCGCACCGACACGTGAGCGGGCCGTCTCGGAGAGTTGTCAAACGGGGTGAAGGCAGGTCAAGCGGCGTCGGCCTTGGGTGGTTCGAGCATCGCCGTAGCTGACGGCGGCGAAGGCCTCGGACGACGCGGCTCACGCACGAGTGAATCCGGTGGCGGCTCGTCAGTCCACAAGTCGCCGCAGCGCGTCGGCTCTCGTTCGATCCGCAACGAACGAAGGAAGCGACGGAACCAGCCATCGCGGCACCCGGGCATGTACTGGTCAGGTTAGCGTCGCATCACGTCACGAGCGGTACGGGTGAGAAGAGTCACACGTGGCGAGCGTCCGGGAATGTCACCCGAGCGCCTATGCGGGGCCAGCGTTCGGGAATGTCACCAGAGCGAGCGCTCAATCTCGGCGGCGCAGTCGTCTACCCACTCGGGCCACGACTCCGCCACAGTGTCGATCTCCGCGTCGCGTACGTCCCTTGCTCGACCGGGCGCAAGGTCGCGCTTCGCTGCTCGCGGTTCAGTTACGGCCATGCCGGACCCTGTCTCGCGGTCGGGCTCAGGTGGCGCTGCACGTCAACGCGCCCAAGCGGTTCCGAATCCACGGAGATGTGCGTCTCTGGACAGCGCTCCGTGCGAATCACCTGGACTGACTAGACAACCGACGCCTGGGCCAGCGTCCGCGAATGACACATGAGTCGCGCGGGGAACGTGGATCATCTGGGCGTTGGTCATGCGTTGGTGACCAAGCGTACGATTGCGCCTGCAGTGACCATGCGTGACTCGGCTTTGAGGACTGCTGCCGCGCTGGCTGTGTGCGCTGCCCTCCTGCTCGTCGCCGGGTGCGGTGGCGGCGGCAAAGACAGCGCGAAGGTCCTCGGCGGCAGCAACAACACGTCCGTGTGTCAGTACACAAAGCGCTTCGGCACGGGTCGGGTCTACGTGGAGATTGCCGTCAGCCCGGTGTCGTTGAAGCGGACGGCGTGCAGTGCGTTCAACCGCAGCTTTGGCGGCCAGAGCTTCGGCCGAAATCCGCCGAGCCTGCCCCCCGGGACGGGACGCCCGCACTGCGATTACAACAAGATCGGGTCGTCGTACAGGATCGAACTCGGCGTATTCGCGTCCCCCCACACGGGGACAGGACGCGCGTTCTGCCGCTCGTTCCACCCCGGCCACGGCTTCAAGCGTGTTTCTTTGGGTTAGAGCAATCGCGGCGTCTACACGCTCGCCTGGGCCAGTGTTCAGGAATGACGCCTGAACCTGGTCGGTTAGAGTCAGCGCGTGCCTGAGATCTATCCCTTTCTCGCGGTCAAAGACGTAGATGCCGCCGTCGCGTTCTATGCACAGGCTTTCGGTGCCACGGAAGAACGAGAGCGGGTGGTTGCGCCGGACGGGCCGCAAGTCGCGCTCCTACTAATCGACGGGCAGCGCGTTGGGGTGGCAACGGAGGCGCCCGACCTCGGGACACCAAGTCCGGAGACTGTCGGAGGCACGACCGTTCGCATCTCGTTGCACGTCGACGACGCCGATGTCGCACAGGTCCGCGCAGTCGCCGCAGGAGCAAGCGAGATGTTCGCGGTCGCGGATCAGCCCTACGGTTTGCGACAGGGACGCGTGGTTGATCCCTTCGGACACCACTGGCTGATCTCGCACCCGCTCTGAACACCTGACCGTCGCATGGGCCAGCGTGCGGGAATGACGCCTGAGATGATCCGGCGGTGACGGGGGCGCGCCCCGCCCGCGCGGCTCAATCCTCGGGTTGCATGCTCGCCTTGAGAGCCGCCACCATCGCCGCCAGCTCCTCTGCCGGGCTGAACTGAACGATTTCCGTGCCCTCCTCTGCCGCCGGCGTGTGCCCGGGAGGCATGTAGAACGCGTCGCCCGCCTCGATCGTCTCCTCGCGGTCCTCGTAGCGGACCACCAGCCGACCTTTGAGGACATAGCCCCAGTGCGGGCACGGGCATCGCCCTCCGGGCAGGCTCTTCGGCATCGGCGCCAGATCGTGGGTCTCGACGATCGACACGAAGTTGACGGTGTAGCCGTCGAGGTCTGAGTGGCGGTCGATGGCGACGCCAAAATCGTCAACCTGGGTCGCGGTCTCCTTCGACACCTTGGGCATGATCACTCCCTCTCGATTTGGAGTCCGGTGTCGCTGAGCGTCCACCGGCCTCGGTTTGCCGCCGCTTTGGTGGACAGGTGATCATGCCTCAGCGGGCCGGCTTCGCGGGTGGGTGGTCGCGCGTCTCGATCGGGCTGCGGTAGCCGTGCCGTTCGATCAGCCACTGCTGGTTGCAGGTCCCGCCGAAGAGGCGGGCGGCCTGTCGCCCTGACGCTCGGTTGGGCCAGCGTCCGCGAATGACGGCCGACACCGACGGTGGCTGTGGAGTACGGGTGTGCAGGACTGGGACACTGGAGCCGTGGAGGGTGTCGTCGAGTCGATCGGCTGCCGCGTCCTTGTGATCGGGATGGCAGGCGCGGGAAAAAGCACGTTCTCGCGAGCACTTTCGGTGAGAACGGGCTTACCCGTGATTCATCTCGACTTTCATTACTGGAAACCGGGCTGGGTGAAACCGTCGGAGGACGAATGGCGCGAAAAGCAACGAGGCCTCCTCGCAGGCCCTGCGTGGGTCGCAGACGGCAACGACCTCGAGACGCTCGACCTTCGGCTCGAACGAGCCGAGACAGTCGTCTACTCGACACGCCCTGGTGGACCTGCGCAGGCCGAGCGTTTCTGCGTGGGCTTCGAAAGCCGGTCGGCGAAATTCCGGAAGGTTGCGACGATTCGGCTACACGACGGCTGCGCGACGAGTGGCGGCTGATTGGGGCTGCGTGGCGCCATCGCCGTTCGGAGACCGAGCAAGCGCGCGCGACGATCGCTCAGCATGGAAGCCACGCGGAGCTACGCGTGATCCGGTCCAAACGGGCAGCTCAAGAGTGCCTCAGCGCGCTGACCACCCAGTAACCGTGGCTGCAAGGTCAGCGGTGCTGATTCTCGGTCAGCGATCCTCACGTCAGCGCGCTCATATGGGCCAGCGTCCGCGAATGACACATGACGGCTACTCGCCGACGAACGAACCGTCGGGGGCTCGGATGAAGTCGTCCGTGGCAATGCTTCCGAACGAAACCCGTTTCGACGGATCCCAGACGTCGACGATTACGCGTAGGTTCGTCCGCTCGTCATCGTCCCAGAACACCTGCGTTTCCAGAATCAAAAGCGTCCCGTCCGAGGTAGTCATCTGACGATGCTCGGGCTGGCTCTCTCGCTTGACGAGATCCGGGTGAGAGAGAGTTCGAAGCTGCGTAATCTCAGTCGCAACCCACGTGCAAGCCTCGACTGCGTACTTGTGACTCATTGCCCGCTCAGGGTAGTACGCAGCCCCGTGGGCCAGCGTTCGGGAATGACCCCCGACTGCGGCGCTACGCTCCGCGCATGGGTGCTGGGGAGAACGACGGAGGCCCCGGGATTACTGTGAAGGTGTGTCGCCTGCGGTCGACGCGCTTCAGATCGGCCCTCGCGCTTGCAGAGAGCTTCGGAACAGCGGTCTTCGAACCGACCTGGTGGCCCGAGGACACAGGCAAGGTGTCGTACCGACTCGACGCCGCCACGTACTGGATCGGGTCAACCCGCCGCGAGGGAACTCCGATCGGCGTAATCGGCAAGGCGGAAAAACCCGAGCTACGCCTTCCGGTGGGGAACTGGTCGCCGATACCGGAGCTGGAGGCGATGCGGGGTCTCGTCAGCACGAGCGATGACCACGTCCGCGCCGTGGTGCACCAGGAACAGCAGACGATCCACCTGATCGGCTACCCATCCGAGGCCGAGCTTGTACAGGCCGTGCAGAGCTTCCGGCGAGTCCCGGCGGAGTCGGACTGAGCCGCGCCCACGGTAGAGGACGCTTACCTGCGCCAGCGTTCGGGAATGACGCCGAGGGGCGGCCTCGGTGTTAGCGGTCGTTATCGTCGGCTGCGTGGCAGTGAGCAACCGGGTAGACAGGCATCACTCTCGATCTCGCTCGTCACGACGGTGGTCGTCTTTACAGCGGCAGCCGCGGCGTTCGCCCGTCCGCTGCCAACGCTCGCTGGCGAACCCGGCCCGCGACTATCTCTAACGGCGACGGCTCCGAGATCACGGGCGGACTGGACCGGGACGGGCCGCGGTGGGAACCTCGGACACATTCGATGGACGACATGGTCAGCCGTGAAGGCCGTTGGCTGGGGCGTCGCCTGGGACAGGGGTGCGTCGCCTACAGGCCCGCGCACGCTGGAAAGCAAGCGACCGTTTCGGATCACTGCGACACGGCCTGTTCGTGGGGTGTACACGCGGCTGGTGGTGTTTCGTGTTTGCCGCCTTTGGCGGGGTGTACGCGCGGGTTACGTCTTTGTCAGCTGCAAGACCTGGCACTGAGGCACTTCGTCGCCTGGGCCAGTGTCCGGGAATGACACATGAGGCCTGCGCGCCGGGAGTACCGTAGAAGCGATGCGCCGGCTTCCATTTCTACTCGTCTCGTCTGCTCTGCTGTGCGGCTGCGCGGCAACTGGTTCAGGGGCTGCGCGTTCGGATCGTTCGCCGGTGCTTGGCAGGAAACAGGTCGAGTCGGTCTTTCGGAACTCCGGTCTGGTGATGCTGCCCAACATTTCGGCTGTCCGGCCCAAGGGCCAGGTCGCGGAGTACACCTTTCTTCGCAAGGACTCCGACTCAACGTTCGTATTTGGGGTCTCCCTGGTGGTCTACTCCACTGCTGACCAAGCGCTGCGTGCGTCTGTGTATGACCAGCACGGCGGAGTCACCAAGGGGATCGGCACTCTGCCAAGTCGAACGCTGCGGGTGCGCAACGTCGTCCTGGTAATCGTGCCCCGGCTTGCCAAACCAGCCGACGAGCACACGTTGACCCGAGCACTCTCCAGGCTCGGAAAACCCATCTCCCCGTAGCCGAACGGTAGGCCCGGCCCCGGGGCGAGAGCCTCCTGGCCTGGGCCAGCGTCCGGGAATGACGCCTGACGAGCCGAGTGGGATGGGTAGATTTCGGACATGGCTGTTGTTGATCGTCCGCTGACCGAACGTGAGCGAGACGTGCTGCTCTTCTTGACTGCACGTGACGACGCGACAGCTGCGGGGCTGCGCCGTCAGATCGAAGTCGCGCGCGTTGTTGTGGAATCCCGATGCTGCGCGTCGATCAATCTGATGGCGCGGGTCGAGGATGCCGACGACGCACCCGCAGGAGGGCGACCGCTGACGATCCAAGCGACGATCAGGAGCGATCCCAGTCGGACGGTCAGACTTGTCACCTCGGGCCAAGCACGCCTCTCGCACGTCGAGATCAGCCACGACGATGAGACAGAAGGCCCGCGTGAACTCCCGCCGCCCGAGGAACTTGATTCGCCCACGTGGTGGGAGTGGGAACCTTCGGCCGACGCGCCGACCGAAGAGTGGGCAGCCGTTCCTTGGCCGCACGGCGCCGTCGCTCCAACCGGTCAGACACCTCGCCGTTTGGGATAACGGTAGACGCCCGTCGCCTGGGCCAGCGTCCGGGAATGTCACCCGAGCGAGGGCCTCCACGGGCGAGGCATTGGCCGATTACTAACTCGGTGAATCCAAAGAGGCGACCAGAACGATTCGGTCGCTCGAACGGTCTCTTAACAACACGCTGTTAGGAGAAGGGTGTTGACCGCATTCGTCGTCAGTGACCGCCTCTGGAGCGTAATCCAGTGGCCCGTGATCGTCGTCGGCGTTCTATTCGTCGTCGGGTTCTACGGCGCACTCTTGTACGGCATGTCGCGTCTGATACGGCACCTCTGGAAGCGTCTCCCGCACCCAGAAGTCGTCGCGTTCGGGCTTTGGATCGTGACTATCTTCGCCTTCAGCTTCGCGTCCACTCTGGTCATCGTTCACCGCGGCGCGGCGCTTCAACGGCCGGCTCAGCTCAGCACCCACTTCCTCGTTCTCTGGGCTGCGGCGTCGGTCGGCTCGATGCTCCTCGTCTCGGTGATCGCGGGTGCCGTTGTCTTTGGACGCACTACGCCTTGGGACATCGTGCTCACGTGGCCGTGGCTCGTCGGCCTTGCGGTGGGCCTAGCCTGGTTCCTCGGACTCACCGGCCAGATGGACGGAAGCTCGAAGCTCTGTGACGCGCCCGCGAACGGTTCGTGCGACACCGCATGGGGACTTGGAGCAGTTCTTCTGGCCGCGGTCGCTGCCGTCGTGTTCGGTGGGGCGTTCATCAGCACTGCAAGCCTCAAGCGACTCTTGCTGCGCACAACCGGCGAAAGACCGACGACGTAAGACGCCGCTGGGGTGGGCCACCGTTCGGGAATGTCACCCACCCGAGGCGGCGACAGGGCTACGGAACGACGAGAGCCTGACCCGCGGCATAACCGCCGCGGGCGCACGAGACGTAGTATGCGCCGGTCTTCGTCCGGGTCACGCCGAGATTGAAGCGCTTCTTCATGCTGCCGCTCGTGACCGTCCCTTCGCTCATGAATCGTTTGGACGGAACCGTGACGGTCAGCGTCCGGCCGCGGAAGCCGCAGGTGATCTTTTGTCCGGGATGGAGTTGCGACGCCAAGTAGGTATCGGCTCTGCCCGATCCTGATGACGACCGGCGACATCGACTGCCCTGCGGCGGCCCCAACGAGAGCCAACGAAGCGGCTGCTGTGACGAGGAGAATGACTGTTCTGTTCATGAGAGAGATACGGAACCGCCGAGCAGTTCGTCACATGCTTAGACGACGACGGCCGGTAACGGTTGGCCGCCCGCGCGACTGCCCTCATCACCCGACGGACGCTGCCCCGATACGTGCCTCTGGCCGGTCGCGCGCAGGCCCGTCAAGGGCGTAGCCCGACCCCGCGTAGCGGGGTTGACGGGGCGAGCACGTCGGCCAGGATTTTGGCGCGTGGCGGGGCGGCGGCCGATGCGGCGCGTAGCGCCGCTCTTCACTTGATTCTGCAACGTAACTCGTAGCCTGCCGCGGGTTCGGTGCTGGTTGTCTGTCCGGCGGCTCGTCTACGTTGTGGCCGCCGAGATCTCAGGGGGCGGGCTGTGTGTCCGCTAGCCAGCTAGATCGGATCGCGCCATGAGCGGGGCGTCCGTGTGCGGAGGCGATTCCTGAGCAGTGCCAGCCGCTCGTCGTGTTGTTTCGACGAGAGGACGGCTGTGATGTCTCTGCGTGGCAATCGCTGGTGGTCGCTGGTGTTGTATCCCGACGCGGCTGAGGCGGGCGGATCGCTCCGCTCGTCGGGTTCGGCGGGCGGGTTCGGTGTTGGCTCTGATCCGGAGCGGGCGGCGTCGGAAGCCGCGCGGCGGGCGCGCGGCAAGATCCGCCGCTACGCGGTCGCGAACCGGCTGAACCGGCATGTGACGTTGACCTACGCCGGTACGGGCTGCCATGACGTAGCGCGGCTGCGCGAGGACGTAGCCGGATTCTTCAAGGGGCTGCGGCCGGCGCTTGGCGGTAGCGCGTTCCCGTATGTCTGGGTCTCGGAGTGGCATCCGGGCGGGCACGGGCTGCATGCACATCTCGCGGTCGGCCGCTATGTGCCGCAGCGGCTGCTCCGTGATCGCTGGGGCCGCGGCCACGTGTTCGTGCGGCTGGTCGGGGATCTCCCGGTTGGCTCGGGGCCGATCGACGAGGCACGCGTCGCGGCCGCATACCTGTGCAAGTACGTCGGCAAAGACTTCGGTGACGCGGAGCGTCCCGCGGGGCTACATCGCTACGAAGTCGCGCAGGGGTTCCAGCCGCGCCGGGTGACCGTGACCGGAAGCAGCGAGCGCGACGTGCTTGAGCAGGCGTCGGTACAGATGGGCCGTCAGCCGGCGGTTGTTTGGCGTTCGTCAGATGAGGAGGAGTGGCATGGGCCGCCGGCCTGTTGGGCTTCCTGGTCTGACTGACGAGCTGCGGCTTCGCGCCCGCGAGTGGGCCGAACGCACCTGCGCCGAGCAGGAGCTGGACACGAAGATCAGCGACCCGGCGAAGGTCGCGCAGGTCGCTGGCCTTCTCGGCGTTTCCTCGGCGGTCGCTCGCCGCGCGGCGGCGACGGCCACCGAGGACGCGCGAGAGGCACAAGCGGCGTGATCGAGGTTCGTGACGAACTCGTGTACCGCTTCGTGCCCTCCGCTGACCGGCTGACGGCGGAAGCGGTCGAGCTGGTGTGGCGGATCGTGAGCGTCGGTGGCGTCGAGGTACGGCGCACACTGGCTGATGCGTTGAGTGGCGAGCTGTTCGACGATGTGTGGCTCGATGAGAACGGACGCGTCCGCTCGCAGCCGTAGGGTCGGGTCTAGATGCGCCAGACCGGGGTGAGTCGGCCTTCGTCGAAGCGGTTGTAGCCGCGTCTGGCGGGGCCGACGACGAGATGGTCGAGCACGGCGGCGACGATCGCGTGTTGCCGGCTGAGGTCGAGACTCTCCCACCGCTCGCGTAGCGCCTGACTGTTGCCGACGTAGTCGTCGAGCACGGTCGTCCGGTTCACCTTCGCGAGCTGCTTCTTGGCGGCCGTGAGACGCGCTTCGATCGGGTCGCGTGCTGCGAGCCACTCCTGCAGTGAGATCACACGGTTGGCGTAGGTCTCGGCAAGCTCGGTGAGTTGGGTCTGTGATTGCTCGACCTCGAGCTGGAAGCGTTCGGCGTCGGGATCGTCGGCCTTGCCGGTCAGTGCTGCCGTGAGCTCGGGCGAATCGAGCCGGTAAAGAACAGCCTCGACGACGAACTGCTCCAACGCCTCTGCTGTGATCGTGGTTCCGCCGCAGCCTGCGAAGTTGGGGCCGGTCGCGCAGACATAGCGGCGCTCGCCGTTGGCCCGTGGCCGCGATACCAGCGTTGCCTCGCAGTGGCAGCAGCGAAGCAGACGGGCAAGCAGGTAGCGGCGGGCGCTCTTGTTCGTGCGCCGGGCGGGGTCGTCGAGAAGTGTCCGGATCCGTGCGCCTTGGGCGGGCGTGATGATCGCCGGCCAGGAAGCTTTGCCGACGATCTCGCCGCGGTGCTCGCGTTGTCCGCTGATCCGGGGCGCGCGCAGGATCCGCCGCAGCGACTGCGTCGTCCAGGCGCTGCCGCCGACTGTCGGCACCGCGCGCGTGTTCAAGTCCGCGCAGAGTGATCGAAGCGTTGCGCCTTGCAGAAACCTCGTCGCGCAGTCGCGGATCACTGCGGCCTCGGCCTTACGGAGCGTGACGCGGTCGGCCTCAAACCCGTAGGGGCGGCTGCCGCCACCGGAGGGGCGGCCGGCTTGGGCGAGTTCTTCGTGCTTGCGCCTGATCCGGCGGCTCTTGTCGTCGCTCTCCATCGCTGCCACGGCACCAAGCAGTCTCGCGGTCAAGACGCCGTGATGGGTGGCGAGATCGACGTGGCCCTGGCAGCTCGCGAGCTTGTCGTCGATCCCGGCCCGCCGACAAACATCGATGAACTCCTCAAGCTCACGCGGCTGACGATGCAACCGATCGAGGTTGTAGACCACAACCCCCGTGATCGCGCCTGCCTCGATATCCGCAATCAGACGCCGGTAATCAGGACGCAGCTTGCCGCTATAGGCACTGAGATCCGAATCGACGTAGCGCTCGGCAACCTGCCAGCCCTGCCGCGCCGCCAACGCCTCACAATCAGCAACCTGGCGGCCGACCGCCAGATTGTCGCCCTCCCGGTCAGAAGAGATACGCGCATAGATTCCCGCCCGAACCACTCAGGTAACATACACGAACGCTCGGG
>CAWFKM010000017.1:0-115561 GCA_963816455.1 uncultured Actinomycetes bacterium | reverse complement strand
GCGACGGCTGCGACGGCCCCCTCTCCGCCGACCGTGTCGTCAGCTAGCCCCGCTGCCGGCGCAACCGCCGTCGGCGAAGGCGTGGCCGTCAAAGCGACGTTCTCGCGCGCGATGTACAGCCCGAGCATCACGTCGTCGACCTTCACCCTGACCGGTCCAGGCGGGCAGGTTCAAGGAACGGTCTCGTACGACTCGCCGTCGTTGACCGCGACGCTGACGCCGTCCTCGCAGCTCGTGCCGAGCACGACGTATACGGTCAAGGTCAGCGGCTCGGTTGCAGCGGCCGACGGAACGCCGTTCGGCTCCATCGCTTCCTGGACCTTTACGACCTCGGCGTCGCCGACCGTCACGGCTGTAACTCCGTCCAACGGTGCGGCGACCGTGTCTCGTGCCGCCACGATTAGCGCGACGTTCTCGCGGGCGATGGACGCCACCACGATCACGAGCGCCTCGTTCACGGCAGGGTCCGGATCGTCGGTCGCGGCAACCGTGACGTACAACGCGACGTCGCAGACCGCCACGCTCACCCCCACCTCCCAGCTTGCCGGAGGCACGACGTACACAGTGACGCTCGCCCAGTCGATCAAAGCGGCGGACGGTGCGCCACTCTCCACGCCGTACACCTGGACGTTCTCGACCGCCGCGTGCCCCTGCACGATCTTCCCCGATGTTCTGCAACCCACCTCGACGGGTCTCGAGACGGCCGACGGCCGGTCGGGCACCGGACCGTTCAGCTACGAGCTCGGCACGAAGTTCACCGTGGACGAGTCGATGCAGCTGACCGCGTTCCAGTTCTTCAGAGCCCCGGCGAGACGGGCACGCACGTCGGCCGGCTTTGGACGGCAGGCGGGACACTGCTCGCACAGCAGCAGTTTACGACCGAGACCGACTCCGGCTGGCAGCAGCAGGCCTTGGCGAATCCGGTGACGCTTCAGCCGAACACGGTCTACGTCGTGTCGGTCAACGCCAACGCCTTCTTCGTCGCAACGACAGGCGGTCTCGCCTCGCAGACCGTGTCCGGCCCGATTCGGACGGTCGCGGACGGGTCCAACGGCGTCTTCGCACCCTCGGCCGGCTCGTTCCCGAACCAGTCCTACCTGAGCACCAACTACTTCGCCGACGCGTACCTCGTGCCGACCGGTGACACGGCTCCGCCGGGAGTCATCGCAACGACCCCGACGGCGAACGCGACCGGCGTCGCCGCGGGCGCGGCTGTCACGGCACAGTTCTCCCGGCCGATCGACCCGACAACGGTCACGAGCTCGACGTTCACGCTCTCCGGCCCGTCGGGCGCCGTCTCGGGAACCGTGACGTACAACGATCCGACGTCCACCGCGACGCTCGCCCCATCGGCAACTCTCGCCCCTGCGACGACGTACACAGCCACGCTCACGACCGGGATCCGCGCCGCGGACGGCATGCCGCTCGCATCGACGGTCGCCTGGTCGTTCACGACCGCCACTCCCCCGCCCCCGCAGATCGTGCGGACCGTGCCGACGACTGGTGCGACCGACGCAACGACGACTGCGACGGTTAGCGTCGTCTTCTCGAAGTCGATGGACCCGACGACGCTGACGTCGTCGACCGTCAAGCTCTCGGGTCCTGGCGGCCCGGTGACGGGCACAGTCGTCTACACCGATTCGTCTCTCACGGCGACGTTCACCCCGTCGGCCCCGTTGACTGCCGGGGCCACCTATACGGGTACCGTCGCGGCGTCGGTTGCGTCAAGCGATCACGCGCTACTCGGTACTCCGTACACGTGGAACTTCTCGGTCGCCAACGGCACGCTGCCCCCTCCAAGCGTCGTCTCGACGAGCCCTGCGAGCGGTGCGAGCCAGGTGCCGCGGTCGCCGTCGATCACGATCGCATTCTCTCGCTCTCTCGACCCGACGACCGTGACCGCGTCGACCATCACCCTCACGGGTCCCGGCGGCACGGCCGTCACTTCGACCGTGTCGTACAACGACTCCACACGGACGGCGACGCTCGTCCCGAGTTCCCAGCTGGCCGGCGGAGCCTCCTATACCGTCACGGCCTCCACGGGCATCAAGGCGCCCGGCGGGACACCGATGTCCGCACCGTATGCGTGGTCGTTCACGACAGCCGCGTGTCCGTGCTCACTGTTCTCGTCGGTCTCGACGCCTGCGAGCGTCGGACTGAGCACCGCCGACGGTCGCACGGGAGCCGGCCCGTTCACCTACGAGATGGGCGTAAAGGTGCAGGCCACCCAGGCCATGCAGCTCACGGCGGTTCGCTACTACAAGAGCCCCGGAGAAACGGGCACGCACATCGGTCGCGTCTGGACGTCGGCCGGCGTGCTCCTCGCAAGCGTGACGTTCACGAACGAGTCAGCCTCGGGGTGGCAGCAGCAGCCGCTCAGCTCGCCCCTCACGATGACCGCGAACACGATCTACGTCGTCTCCGTCAACCAGAACTCGTTCTTCGTCGTCACGTCAGGCGGGCTCGCGTCCCAGGTCACGTCCGGGCCGCTCCAGTCGATCGCCGACGGCGCAAACGGAGTCTTCGGCTCGTCCGCAGGGACGTTCCCGAACTCGACGTACGCGTCGAGCAACTACTTCGTCGACCTCGTGGCGTCACCGGCTCCGCCTCCGCCGCCGACCGTTTCCACGACGTCACCGTCCGGCAACGCGACCGGCGTCGACGTTCTGGCGCCGGTAAGCGCGACGTTCTCCCGCACGATGGACCCGACGTCGATCACGACGACGACGTTCACGCTCACGGGGCCGTCCGGCTCAGTGCCGGCCACCGTCACCTATAACGGAAGCACCAACACGGCGACGTTGACCCCGTCGGCACCGCTCACGTTCTCGTCGACGTACACCGCCCGCATCGACCCAGGCGTCAAGGCGAGTGACGGAACGGCACTCGGCGGTGCGTTCACCTGGAGCTTCACCACCGGTGCCGGCGTCCCGCCGCAGGTGACGAGCGTGATCCCATCGGTCGGCGAAGCCGACGTGAACGCAGGCGTCGTCGTGAAGGCGGACTTCTCCAAGCCGCTCGCGTCCTCCAGCGTCAACGCGTCCACGGTCACGCTCACCGGTCCGTCCGGTTCCGTCGCAGGTGCCGTCAGCTACAACGCGGCCGCGAACGAGGCGTCGTTCACGCCGACAGCCGCGCTCACTCCGGGCACCTACACAGCCCGCCTCGGGCCGACGATCGCCGCGACCGACGGCGCACAGCTCGGCACGGCGTACAGCTGGACGTTCACGGTGCCGGCGACGCCGGTGCCGCTGACGGTGAGTGCCTCTACGCCGGCGAACGGCGCGACGAACATCGCGCGTGCCGCCTCGGTCTCGGCGACCTTCAGCCGAGCCGTCACGGCCTCGACCGTCGGCTCGTCGTCGTTCACGTTGAGCGGCCCCGGCGGAGCGGTGGCGGCGAGCGTCGTGTACGACTCGTCGAGCAGAACGGCGACCCTTCTGCCGTCCGCCCCCCTCACCGCCGGAACGACATACACGGTCCAGCTTGCGAACTCCATCCACTCCGACGACGGCACGGCTCTTGCCGCAACGTCGTGGACGTTCACGACCGGTCCGTGCCCGTGCTCTGTGTTCCCCGCCTCCCTGGCACCGGCGCTGACGGGCAACTCGACAGAAGACGGGCGGTCAGGAACCGGACCGTTCAGCTACGAGCTCGGCATGAAGTTCGTCGTCGCGTCCCCCGCAACGCTCACCGCCATTCGCTTCTACAAGGACCCGCAGGAGACCGGCGTGCACGTCGGGACGCTATGGACCGCCGACGGGACGAAGATCGCCAGCGTGACGTTCACGAACGAGTCGGCGTCAGGCTGGCAGCAGCAGACAATCCCGTCGGTGACCCTCCAGCCCGGAACGGTGTACGTGGTCTCCGTCAACGCGAACGCGTTCTTCGACGTCACCCCCGGCGGCCTTGCCACGTCGCAGGGTAGTGGCCCGCTTCAGTCGGTCGCCGACGGCTCGAACGGCGTGTTCGGCTCCGCCGCGGGTGTCTTCCCGACGGGGTCGTACAACTCGGGCAACTACTTCGTCGATGTCGTAACCCAGTGAGCGCTCAGGTCTCGTACCTCGAGCCGGAGTTCCCTGCGCCGGCGACGGCCGCCGCACCCCCGCGGCCCTCCCGTGCCTTCGCCGGCGCAGGGGTCCTATCCGGCGCGATGGTCCTCTCGGGCGTCCTCACCTATGCGTTCCTGGTCGTCGCCGCGCGGTCGCTCGGCCCGGCGGCATACGGAAGGATCGGCGTCCTCTGGGCAGCGATGTTCATCGTCGCGATCGTCGTCTTCCGCCCGCTCGAGCAGACCCTTTCGCGCTCGATCGCCGATCGACGAGCACGCGGAGAGGAGGTTCGAACCGCAATCGACTCAGTGGTGAAGCTCGGGATCGCGATGTTCTGCTTCGTCTCGCTGCTGAACGTCGCGGCTTGGATGCCGTTGACGCGTCGCCTGTTCCAGGGCGACTCCACGTTGACCGCGCTGCTCCTCGTCGGCGTTGCGCTCTACGGCGCCTCGTATCTCGTCCGCGGACTGGTCGGCGGAGTCCGGTGGTTCGACGGGTACGCGGTGAACCTTGTCGCGGACGGGGTCGGCCGGCTGGCGCTCTGCTTGCCGCTGCTCGTCGTCGTGTCGACGACGAGCGCGGCTGTGGCCGTCGTGGGCGCAGGCCTGCTCGCCGCGGTCGCCCCGGTGGTCATCGGCCGGAGGCGGCTTCGCCCGCTATGGGAACGTGGTCCGGGCGAGCCGTTCCGAACGGCGTCGGCAATTCGCTTCGCCGTGCCCGCCGGTGTCATCGCAGCGTCCGACCAGCTCCTCGTGAACGGAGCCCCGCTGCTCGTGATCCTCGGCGGTGGGCCGGGCGCCACGAAGGCGGCCGGCATCGCGTTCGCCGCGACCATGCTCGTTCGAGCGCCCATCTACGTATTCCAGGGGGCTGCTGCGGCACTGCTCCCGAACTTGACGAGCCTGAATGCGACCGATGGGTTTCGGGGACTGCAGCGCGAGCTCCGCCGAGCAGCGCCGCTCCTCTTTGTATCGTCTCTTCTGATCGTCGCTGTCGCGACTGTGGCAGGTCCATTTGGCATGAACCTCCTCTACGGCCACGAATACGCGGTCTCCCGAGTCACGTTCGCCGCGCTCGGAGCCGGAGTCGGCTTCTACATCGTCGGCACGACATTCTCGCAGGCGCTGCTCGCCGTCGATGCGGGACGCCGAGCAGCAGTCGCCTGGACGGTCGCCGGCGCGTCGCTCGTCGTCGCCTACGTCGTGCTGCCAGGCTCGCCGATCACCCGGGTCGCGGAGGCGTTCGCCGTTGCGTCCTTCGTCCTGCTGCTCGCCCTCGGCCGTCAGGTGTTCCGGCCCGGACAGGAGACCGCGTGAGACGCCGCGTCTCCGTCGGAATCGTTGGCCTCGGGTACTGGGGCCCGAACCTCGCGCGGGCATTCGCCGAGCTTCCCGATGTCGAGCTCAAGTGGCTGTGCGATTCGGACGCCGACACACGTGCCAGGCTTCACGCCCGCTATCCGGATGCGACGGTGACACCGTCGTTCGACGATCTGATCGACGACGACGATCTCGATGCAGTCGTCGTCGCGACGCCGCCGATCACTCATGCCGAGCTCGCGCTGGCGGCTCTGCGGCGGAACAAGCATGTGTTTGTCGAGAAGCCGCTCGCGCTCGAAACGCGAGATGCGGAGCGCGTCGCGCGCGAGGCGTCTGATCGCGGACTCTGTTTGATCGTCGGTCACGTACTCCTCCACCATCCGGCGATTCGCAAGCTCAAGGAGCTTCTCGAGACCGAGGAGTTGGGCGACGTCTTCTACCTCTACGGCAACCGACAGAATCTCGGCAAGGTCCGCCGCGACGAGAATGCGCTGTGGAGCCTCGGCCCACACGACATCGCCGTCCTCCTCTACCTCCTCGACGAGCACCCGATCGAGGTCAGTGCGAGAGGGGACTGTTACCTACAGCCCGGGATCGCCGACATCGTGTTCTGCCACCTCCGGTTCGCGACAGGGATCACCGCGCACCTGCACCTGTCGTGGCTCGACCCCCACAAGCTTCGGAAGCTCACCGTCGTCGGATCGCGACGCATGGCCGTCGTCGACGACATGGAGAACGAGCGAAAGCTGACGATTTACGAGAGCAATGCCATCGGCCCCCGAAGCGCGAATTTCGGCGAGCACGTAAGCGTGAGATTCGGCGACATCATCTGCCCGAGACTCCCGAGCGAGGAGCCTCTGCGACTCGAGTGCGAGCATTTCATCAGCGGCATTCGATCGTCCGCACCCGCTTCGGCGAGCAGCCGCGAAGGCGTTGCGGTCGTGAGGGTTCTCGAGGCGCTCCAGCACTCGCTGGACATGGGCGGAAAGACCGTCCTCCTGGATCGCGCCGATACCGCCTCCGACTCCTGGCCCGATGACAACCGGCCAACCGCACCGGTGGTGATGCTCAGGAGCTGAGGAAACGCCAGCCTACCTCGGCCGGCGTTCCGACCAAGCCCAGACCTTCCAAACCGAGACCATCAGGTGAATTCGCATTCTGTTCCACATATCGGCAGGTGCATGTCGACGGGACAGTCCAGGAACAACCCAAGCCGAAAGGCTAGTTTCAACGAGCGCGTCAGCGTAGCAACCGCTGGAGTGTCCGCCGGGACTCTGGTCGAACTGGTAGGCAGGTGCGCGTCTCCGTTGCCGAAAAGACAGCCTATGGAAGGCGCGAGGTTCGATCCTCTGAGACTCGCGTTCGTCGCGTGCCCGAGATGCGGGGACCCCGTGAATCTCGCGGATGTCGCCGGGGCGGACGAGCCGGCGTGCGTGACCTGCCGGACACTTGCCGGTCGGCGCCTGTCGCGGGTTCCACACCATGTCGCCCGGCGCACCTGCCTCAAACGCGGTGGGCGATCGCGTGCCACCAGGTGGTGCTCTTCCTAGACGATCGACTGGTCCACTCGGAGTTACGCGGCACAGATCCGAGACCTACAAGACCGTCTCGGCAGGGCAGGTGAGCGCCGGCCTTGTCTTGTGAGACCACGGCGTCTACACTCGGGTCGCACTTGGGGGTAGGGAATCTCTTTGAAAGGCGGCCATTTCATGGGTGGATTCTCCCGTCGGCACTCGACGATCGTTCTCGACCGTCATCCGCTGTGGTTGTCCGAGCTCGGTAAGGTCCTCGAACGGGGAGGATTCGAGCTCACCGGCGCGACCACGTCCGAGGCTCGTGCGCTACAGCTGATCCGTCAGCACCAGCCCGATGTCGTCATCTTCGAGCCCGAAGCATGTACGTCGAGTACGGCCCGATTTCTCGGCGCCGTTTGCTCGGCGCAACCGGAAGTCAAGACCATCGCGGTATCGACCATCGACGATCCCGAGGTGATCCGCGCAACGCTCGATGCAGGCGCCTGGGCGTACGTGCTCAAGAGCACACATCCGGACGACATCGCGGTCGCCGTCCGCCAGGCATTCGCGCACTCAATTCACCTCGCACGAACGATCGAAGCGCCGCGCGCGGCCACGCCGCGGGCGACGACGATTCCAGACCGAGAGACCCTCTCGATCCTCACACGCCGCGAGCGCGAGATCCTGGCGCTCGTCGCCGAAGGTCACTCGAACTCGGCCATGGCGAGGACCCTCTGGGTGACCGAGCAGACGGTGAAGTTCCATCTTTCGAACATCTACCGCAAGCTCGACGTCCCGAACCGCACCGCCGCCACCCGCTGGGCCCACGAGCACGGGCTCATGTCGCCGAGGGCCGAGACGGCCGAAGCGGTCGTCGCCTAGGGCCGAGATCGAGATCGAAGGCTCCGGCCCGGCCGGGTCGGGGCCTTCACGCTGGTGCTCGCGAACGTGCGTAATGCGCACGTACCCTCGAACGAGGGATCCTGCGCGTCACGGGTCGAGATGCCCCTTCCGAGGGAGAGCCGAGGCGAGACGACGCTTCTAAGGTCATCTCACTGTCTCTGTCTGCGGCCCCGCACCGGCGGTGCGGTGAAGAAAGGACGGGAATGCGGCTTCCCGAATCACGATCGAACGATGGGCGCGTCGGCCAGCATGTTGCTGTCGTCCTCGACCGCCAACCGCTCTGGCTGTCTGCAATCGCAGAGGTTCTCGAGCGCGCGGGCTTCGATGTGGCTGGTACGACATTCTCCGAGGCGATCCTGCTACAGCTCGTCCGCGAGCGGCGCCCCGATGCGCTCATCTTCGAGCCGGAGGCGTGCACGTCGTCGACGGAGCGATTCATCGCCGCCGCACGCGCCGCGAGGCCCGAGCTCAAGGCGATCGCCGTGTCGTCGGCGGAGGACGAGGACTCGATCCGCGGCACCCTGTCGGCAGGCGCGAACGCATACGTCCTCAAGCGAGCGCAGGCCGAGGACATCGCCGTCGCGGTGCGACAGACGTTCGCCCACTCGATTCATCTCGCCCGCAACCTCCAACCTGTCGTCTCGGTTTCGAACAGCAGCAAGCACGGAGGCGCGGCTCTCGTCCCGCTCACCAGGCGCGAGCGCGAGATACTCGCACTCGTGGCGGAGGGTCACTCCAACGCCGCCATGGCACGCCAGCTCTGGGTCACCGAGCAGACCGTGAAGTTCCACCTCTCGAACATCTACCGCAAGCTCGACGTCCCGAACCGCACCGCCGCCACCCGCTGGGCCCACGAGCACGGGCTCGCCGGAACCCCGGCCGGCGCGTGACAAGCCTCAGCCTCCGCTAGAACGACGCGTCGATCCGCACCGCGGCCCAGACCCCGGCGAGGCCGCCGACGATCCCGCCGAGGAACGACACCATCGAGAACGTCCCGAAGCCGGCAAGGGTCGGGAGATAGCCGCCGATCGTCGAGCCGGCCGTGACGCACAGGATCACGATTCTGCGGTCCATGAGGCTCAAATCGGCAGCGGCCGGCCTCTTCTCAACCCTCTGAACCGACGCTTAACAGTCGGACCTCGCTGGTATCGTCGGTCCCCGCCCGCCGCGGCGGCTGGTCGCTCGACGGCAGGCCCTCTCGCCATGCCTTCGACCGTGAATCACGTCGATCCACCCGACCTCGGCCTCAAACCGACCTTCCGCAGGCTGCTCCGGCTCTGGTGGGCGGAGCGCAGGCTCGGCTTCCAGGGCCTCGTTTCTCGCGTTCTGCTACACGGTGATCTCGATCTCGATCCCGATCCTGATCTCGAAGGCGATCGACAACGCGATCGACGTCGCACAAGGACCCGCTCTGGCCGTACCTCCTCGCGATCGTCGTCCTCGCGACGATCCGGCTGGGAGTCAACTTCTCGCGCCGGTACACGACGGCAAGGATCGGGATCCGGATCGAGGCGCGGATGCGCGAGCTCCTCTACCGCGCGTACCTTCGTTTCCCGCGCGCGTTCTACGACCGCCACGCCACGGGCCAGGTGCTCTCGCGCGCGACGAACGACCTCTACCCGATCCGCTACTTCATCGGCTGGGGGCTCGTCCAGGGAATGCAGAGCGTGATGATGATCGTCGGCGTCGCGATCGCGCTGCTGATCGTCAACCCGCTGCTCGCGCTCTTCACCGCGGTCGCGATGCCGCCGATCGCGTTGCTCGCGTACCGGTTCGCGCGGCACGTCTCGCCGATCTCGCGCGAGGTGCAGGCGCGGAAGGGCGACGTCACCGAGGCAGCGGACGAAGCGGTCGTCGGGATCGAGATGGTGCAGGCGTTCGGACGCGAGGACGACGTGCGCGAGCGCTTCGGCTTCCGCGCCGGCGCGGTGCGCGACACCGTGCTGCGGCAGGCCGGCGTCGAGGCGAAGCACCTGCCGGGGCTCTTCTATCTGCCGGCGCTCTCGATCGCCGCCGTCCTCTTCTTCGGCGGCCGCCAGGTGATCCAGGGGAACCTGACGATCGGGCAGTTCGTCCTCTTCGAGACGCTGCTGCTCCAGCTCGTCTGGCCGCTCGAGGCGCTCGGCTGGATCACGAACCTCGGGCAGCGCGCGCTCGCGTCCGCGGGACGCAGCTTCGCGTGGCTCGAGGGAATCGCGCCGCTGCCGGAGCCCGCCGCGCCGAAGCAGCTGTCGCCGGGACCGCTCGCCGTCCGGTTCGAGGCGGTGCGGTTCGCGTACGGCGGCGAGGTCGACGTCCTCCACGACCTCGACCTCGCGATCGAGCCCGGCGAGATCGTCGCCGTCTGCGGGCCGACCGGCGCCGGCAAGACGTCGCTGCTGAACCTGCTGCCGCGCTTCTACGACCCGACCGGCGGCCGTGTGCTCGTCGGCGGCGTCGACACGCGCGACCTCCGGCTCGAGGATCTCCGCTCGGCGGTCGCGCTCGTAACGCAGCGCCCCGTGCTCTTCTCGCAGTCGCTCCGCGACAACCTCACCGCCGGTCGCAACGACGCCGACTGGGACGAGGTGCTCGCGGCCTGCGCAAGCGGCGGGAGTCGACCACTTCGGGCCGACGCTGCCCGAGGGCTACGACACGCTGATCGGCGAGCGCGGCATCAACCTCTCCGGCGGCCAGCGCCAGCGCGTCGCGCTCGCCCGCGCGCTCGTCACCGCCGCGCGCGTGATCGTTCTCGACGACCCGCTCTCCGCCGTCGACACGCTCACCGAGCGGCGGCTCGTACACCGGCTCCGCCCCGCGCTCGAGGGCCGAACCGTGCTCGTCGCGACGCAGCGGCTCTCGACCGTCGAGCTCGCCGACCGCGCCGTCGTGCTCGACGACGGGAAGATCGTCGAGTCCGGGACGCCGAGCCGAGCTGCTGCGCGGCGGCGGGATGTTCGCGCACCTGTTCGGCGACGAGATGGCGGCGGCGTGAAGCGGCTGCTCCGCTACCTCGAGGGCCAGCGGCTGAACGCGGCGTTGATGATCCTCGTCGCGACCGGCAACGCGATCTGCCAGACCGGCGGCTGGCTGCTCGTCCGCAACGCGATCGACAACGGCATCAGCGCCGGCAACGAGCGCTACCTGACGATCATCGTCGTGATCTACCTCGTCGTCGCAGCGATCGGCTGGGTGCTCCAGGCGGTTCTGATCCGCGGGCTCGCCGGAATCGGCCAGCGCATCGTGCTCCGCCTGCGGCGCGACCTGTTCGACCATCTCACCGGCCTCTCGCTCCGCTACTTCTCGCAGCAGAAGGCCGGCTGGATCATCGCGCGCCTGACGAGCGACGTGGACGCGGTGTCCGACGTTCTCTCGGCCGGGATGCCGACGCTCGTCGCCAACGTGATCCTCCTCCCCGCCGCGATCGCGGCGCTGCTGATCGCCGACTGGCGGCTCGGGCTCGTCGTCTTCGCGGTCGTCCCGCCGGCGCTGGTCCTGACGCGCTGGTTCCAGCGCACGTCGCACGTCGCGCTCGTCGAGACGCGGAACCGGATCGGCGCCGTCACCGCGCAGATCGCCGAGTCGGTCTCCGGGATGGCGGTCATCCAGGCGTACAACCGCGAGCGGAACTTCCAGGCGGAGTTCGACGGGCTCAACGTGGCGAACCGCGAGCAGAACGTCTACACGCAGAAGATCTTCTCGATCTTCTTCCCGTCGATCGAGTGGCTCGGCGCGCTCGCCACCGTCGGCGTGCTCTACACCGGCTCGAAGCTGCTCTCGTCCGGCTCCCTGACGATCGGCACGCTGATCACCGCGCTGTATCTCCTTCAGCTCGTGTTCCAGCCGCTGCAGGAGCTCTCCGACGTGTACGGGCAGCTTCAGTCCGGCGCCGCGGCGATGGTGAAGATCTCGACGATCCTCGACGAGGAACCGGAGGTGCAGGACCACGCCGGCGCGCACGAGCTCGCGCGGATCGACGGACGCCTCGAGATCGACCACGTCGTCTTCGCGTACGGCGCCGAGCCGGTGCTGCACGGCGTCGACATCTCCGTGCCTGCCGGCGCCTGCCTCGCGCTCGTCGGCGAGTCCGGCGGCGGCAAGTCGACGCTCGCCCGGCTCGTCGGCCGCTTCTACGACCCGGACGGAGGCGCGGTGCGCATCGACGGCTCCGACCTCCGCGACGTGAAGCTGCGCTCGTACCGCCGCCAGCTCGGCGTCGTGCTCCAGGATCCGTTCCTCTTCAGCGGCACGATCGCGTCGAACATCCGCTTCGCGAAGCCGGACGCGACGGACGAGGAAGTCGCGGCGGCCGCGGCCGCCGTCGGCGTCGACCGCGTCGCGGCGCGGCTCTCCGGCGGGCTCGACCACGAGGTGCGCGAGGGCGGTGCGGGGCTGTCGGCCGGCGAGCGGCAGCTGATCTCGCTCGCGCGCGCGCTGCTCGCCGACCCGCGGATCCTGATCCTCGACGAGGCGACGTCGAACATCGACCGGCCGACCGAGGTGCTGATCGAGCAGGCGCTCGACCGGCTGCTGCGCGGCCGCACGTCGATCATCATCGCGCACCGTCTCTCGACCGTCCGCCGCGCCGACGAGATCGTCGTGATCGAGCGCGGCCGCATCCTCCAGCGCGGCACCGAGCGGGAGCTCCTCGCCGCCGACGGTCCGTTCCGCCGGCTCGCCCACGACCTCGAGGGCGGCGACGACGACCTCGCGGTCGCGGGCTAGCGGGCTGCGCGCAGCTCGTTCAGCACGCCGAGGCAGACCTCGACGACCTGCGGGTCGAACTGCGAGCCTGCGCCCTCGCGCAGGCGGCGCACCGCTTCCGGATGGCTGAGCCGCCGGCGGTACGGCCGGTCGGTCGTCATCGCGTGGTACGCGTCGCAGACGAAGATGATCCGCGACTCGAGCGGGATCTCGTCGCCGACGAGCCCGTCCGGATAGCCGCGGCCGTCCCAGCGCTCGTGGCAGTTGCGGACGATCGGGCGGACGCCTTCGAGCCGGTCGATCGGCGCGATGATCCGCTCGCCGAGCTCCGGATGCGTCTGCATCAGCGCGCGCTCGTCCGTCGTCAGCCGGCCCGGCTTCGAGAGCACGTGGCTCGGGATTCCGATCTTGCCGATGTCGTGCAGCAGCGCACCGAGCTCGAGGCGCTTCAGCGCGGCCTGGTCGAGCCCGAGCTCGCCGCCGACGCGAAGCGAGAGGTCCGTGATCCAGCGCGCGTGCTTCGACGTGTACTCGTCGTTCGCCTCGAGCGCGTTCGCGAGTGCCTCGACCGTCGTGACGAACGTCCGCTCGAGCCCCTCGTAGCTGCTCGCGTTCGCGATCGCGAGCTTCGCCTGGTGCGCGATGCCGCCGAGCAGCCGCAGCTCCCGCTCGCCGAACTCCTCCGACGTGATCGCGGCCAGGATGCTGCCGCCGCGGCCCTCGACCTCGAACCGCGCGACGGCGTAGGACGTGCCGGGCTCGATCGGATCGGTTCCCGTCTTCGCGATCTCGTCTCCGCGTCAGGATGAACGGCTCGAGCCCGACGTGGGCCGCGCACGCGTGTCCGACACGCGGACGCGACGCTTGTCGACGAGCGCCTGCTGCTCGGCGCTGTAGCCGTGCGACGCGCGCGGGACGAGCCAGCCGTCCTCCTCGAGCCAGACGCTCGTGCGCGGCGAGCCGAGAATTCCGGCCGAGCGCTCGACCACGCGGTACAGGATCTCCCCGAGTCCCGACGCGCTCGCGAGCTCTCGGCCGAACTCGAGCAATGCGGTCGCGCCGTCGGCCTCACGGCGCGCGGACTCGTAGAGGCTCGCGTTCTCGA
The DNA here is from genome assembly GCA_963816455.1 of uncultured Actinomycetes bacterium. GTDB lineage: Bacteria > Actinomycetota > Thermoleophilia > Gaiellales > Gaiellaceae > Palsa-739. The sequence goes on along the minus strand of CAWFKM010000017.1, from coordinate 101,985 downwards.
CTGCGACGGCGGCGTGGCCGCCGAGCACCTCGAGCAGGCGGACGTCGTCCTCGTCGAACTGGTCGAGCCCGAGCTTCGAGACGACGATCACGCCGACGACGCGCGTGCCGTAGCGGAGCGGCACCGCAAGCAGCGACTCCTCGATCACCGGCGTGCCGGGAAGCTGGTTGCCGAACTCGCAGTTCGCGGCGTCGCCGATCAGCAGCGACTCGCCGAGCTCTGCGCAGCGGCCGGTGATCCCCTGGCCGACCTTCGCGCGCAGCAGCTCGAGCGGCAGCGCGGCGATCTGCGACGTGAACTCGCCGCGGAACGAGATCGGGACGAGGTCGTCTCCCTCGACGACGAACACGCGGCAGTTGTGGTAATCGATGAGCGACCGGAGCTCGGCCGCGATCTCGTCGCCGATCTCACGCACGTCGTTGAGCCGGTTCAGCTTGCCGCTGAGGCTCTGCAGCATCTTCAGGTGCGCGATCGAGCGGACGTCGCGCGCAGGCTCCGGTGAGTCCGGCCGCTCCGAGGCGTCCTCTTCGTAGACGACGATCGCGTGCTTGCCCTGCGCCTTCGCGGTCATCATCGCGGCCTCGGCGCAGGCGCCGAGCTCGCGCGGGTTCATCGCGTGCTCCGGACCGAGCGCGATGCCGATCGACACGGTGACGACGCCGACCGCGGGAAGCTCGCTCTCGTTCAGCCGCTTCACGAGACGCTCCGCGGCGCGCACGGCGTCCGTCGCGTCGCAGGCGCTCATGATCACGCCGAACTCCTCGCCGCCGAGCCGGCACACGACGTCCTCCGGCCGGACGGCGGTGCGCAGCGTGTCGGCGAGATGCCGGAGCAGCTCGTCGCCGACGCCGTGGCCGTGCACGTCGTTGACGCGCTTGAAGTCGTCGATGTCGAGCATCAGCACCGCGACGGGCGCGTGCGTCCGGCTCGTCTCCTGGAGCGCGTGCAGCAGCTGCTCGTGGAAGGTGCGGTGGTTGAAGAGCCCGGTGAGCGAGTCGGTGCGCGCCTGATGCTCGAGCCGCTCGCGGATCTCCGCGTTGTCGAGCGCGAGCGCGGCGGCGTCGGCGAACCGGCGCGCGAGGTCGAACTCGTCGGCGCTGAACGTTCCCTCCTCGCCGACGCGGTAGATGTTGAGGACGCCCTTGATCTGCGAGCGCGCGATCAGCGGGATCGAGATCAGCGCCTCCGGGTCGATCGGCGTGCCGGGGTAGAAGCGGACGCGCGGATCGAGGTGCGCCTGGTTGACGAGCGCGGGCTCGCGGTTGCTCGCCGCCCAGCCGGTGATGCCCTCGTCGAAGCTGACGGTCGTGCGCATGATCTCGTCGGCGTACTGATCGCGGACGAGCACCGGCGTCAGCAGCCGCTGCGTCTCGTCCGTCTCGTAGATCGTCAGCGTGTCGTGCGGGATCAGCTCCGACAGCGTGTCGGCGATGCGGACGAGCAGCGCGTCGAGGCTCAGCTCCGCGAGCACCTCGTGGAACACGTCGGCGAGCCGCCGATACGACTCGACGAGCTCGGGCGCCGCGGGTGCGGCGGGCTCTTCCTCCGGCAGAAGCCGGAGGACGGACGACGGCCGCGTTACCACGCGGTCCTCAGCGATGCGGGTGTTTCGATGCCGCAGGTGGCCCCCAGGGAGACGTGGGAGGACGGATCGAGTCCACAGCATTGCGGGACGGCGAACCGCCTGGTATCCCCCGGACGAGGGAAGCTCGGAGACCCGAAAACGAAGACGGCGGCCCGGAGGCCGCCGTCGAAACCCTCAGGGCCGGGGCGTCAGTCGCCCCAGTCGAAGTCCCGTGCGCGGTCTGCGCTCCAGAACCCCGAGTCCTCGACGTCGGCAGCGGGGCCGGCGCCGCAGGCAGTACCTGCTCGGCGGTCTGCTGCTCGGCCGCGGCATCCTCGCCGGGCCACGCGAGAACGGTCTCCATGCTCGCGTCGGAGAAGTCCGGGTCCGGCTCGACGCCGTCCATGGTCTCCTCGAGGCGGGCCTGCTCTTCGGTCTTGAAGAGCGGATGATTCGAGAACGGATCCTCGATCTTGTAACGGTCGATCGGCATCGCACCGTCGAGGCGCGCGTTGCGCTCCTTGAGGTCGAGATGATCCCGAATCACCTGCGCGAAAAGCGACGGTGTCTCTACCGGCATAGCTTCCTCCCGATCGGGGACGTGCTCCTCGGGCGTCATTGTACCCCGGATTTCCGTCGCATTCCGAGTCGAGACTACTAAAACGCGCGGACAGGCTCGCTGGTCGCGACGCGGTTCTTGCCCTGCCGTTTTGCGCTGTACAGAGCCCGATCCGCCGCAGCGAACAGGTCTTCCTCGTCCTGGCCGGGTTGGTGCTGGGTCACGCCGAAGCTGCAGGTGACGCGCCAGCAGAGCCCCGTCCACGTCGAGCAGATTCTGCTCCGAAAAGGCCATCCGGACGCGGTCGGCGAGCTGCGCGGCGCCCGTCGCGTCGGTGCCCGGGAGCAGCAGCACGAACTCCTCGCCGCCCCAGCGGCCGGCGAGATCCGACTCGCGGAGCGTCGCGCGGAGAACCGCCGCGAACTCGCGCAGCACGTTGTCGCCTGCCGCGTGGCCGTGCGCGTCGTTCACGTTCTTGAAGTCGTCGAGGTCGGCGAGGACGATCGAGAGCGGCGTCCCGTGCCGCTCGGCGCGCGCGACCTCCGCCGAGAGCGCCTCGGCGCAGCGCCGCCGGTTCGCGACCCCGGTGAGCCCGTCGACGAGCGCCTGACGCTCGACGATCCGGTGCAGCCGCGCGTTCTCGAGCGCGATCGCGGCATGCGACGCGAGCGACACCGCGGTCAGCCGCTGCTCCTCGTCGAAGGACGGGCCGACGAGGACGAGCGTGCCGAGCCGCTGGCCGCCGATCGAGAGCGGCAGGTCGAGCCGCTGCGGGCCGACAAGCGGATCGCCGTTCTCGACGACCGCGCCGCCCTCGATGCTGAGGCGTGCACCGGTGGCGCCGGTCGCCTCGACGGCGACCTGGACGATCACGTCGAGCAGCTGATCGACGTCGTGCGTCGCGGCGAGCGCATCGCCGAAGCGGTCGATCGCGTCGCGGAAGCGCGCGCGTTCCTCCTCGAGCTCCGAGACGCGGGCCTCGAGCTGGCCCGCCATCTCGTTGAACGCGGTGCCGAGCAGCGCGAACTCGTCGCGGCCCTTCACCGGCACGCGCTCCGAGAAGCGGCCGCGCGCGATCCCGTGCGCCGCCTCGGCGAGCCCGCCCAGCGTGCGCACGATCGAACGGCCCTCGAAGTACGCGACGATCGAGACGAGCGCGAGCGAGGCGAGCAGCCCGAGCAGCAGGCGGTCGCGCGAGGCCGAGTTCGCGGCGTCGATCAGCGACTGCGGGCTCAGCACGGCGAAGCGGACGCCCGAGCCGTCGCCGAGCGTCGGCGCGACGAGCGCGCGGTAGCGAACGCCCGACACGTCGATCGTCTTCGTCCGGCCCGACGCGAGGAACACGGTGCCGTGCACGTCCGGGGAAGAGGCGACGATCGTCGAGCCGCGCACGATCGCGAGCGCGTCGCTCGGCGCGAGCCCCGATCGCTGCCGCACCGTGTCGACGAGCGTCTCGTCGAGCGGGACGTAGCCGTAGACGGTCCCGACCAGCCCGATGCGCGTGAAGACCTGCACGAGCCGCTGCCCGGCGAGAGGCGGCGGCGGACCGACGTGGAACGCGTTGCCGGCGGCGAGGACGTAGATCCCCGACGAGTCGCGCAGCATGTTCGTCAGGATCGGGACGTTCCCCTGCTGGAGCTCGGCCTGGAAGGCGCGGTTGCTCGCGAGCGCCTGTGCCGCGGACTGCGCGTCGTCGAGACGCCCCTGGTACGCCGTCAGCGCCGAGCGGAGCCCGGCCTGCAGCCGCGCGTCGACGCGCCGGGTCTCGCTCTGCCCGGCGACCGATGTGAACCCCCAGAACGCGGCCGCAATCGGCAGCAGCGAGAGCAGCACGAAATAGAGGACGAGCTTGACTTTGAAGCTACCCAACGCCGTTCCCATACCACCCTCGATACTTGCTGCGCGGGACATGTCTCCGCATACCTCGATCGAGTGATGTTTTCGGCAGTTCGGGGGCCGAACATGAGAGGTATCGAGCGGGTGTTTGCAGCGATCCTCCTCACCGGTGCGGTGGTGGGGGCCGCAGCTTTCACTTTTATGCTCGGCCACGCGCCGGACGTTGCCACCGAGTTCGGCCTGCCGAGCCAGGGCGCGCCCCGAATCGTCGAGGTCGCGCCGCTTCCCGGGCGCGGCGGCGTCACCATCCACGCGGCGTCGGCGGCGCGCCCAGCCTCCGGGACGAGCATCCTCGCGAACGCGAAGCCGCTGACGATCGCGCCGTCTCGCCCCGCTGCCGCGGCTCGTGACGCCTCGCACGAAGCCGGCGACGCCGCATCCGTCGCCCGCCGCCCCGTCTCCCGCCGACCCCGGAGCCGACGGCGCCGTCCACCCCGGCGCCGACCCCGGCGCCGCCGGCGCCTGCGCCCGCGCCGGCTCCCGCTGCTCCTGCGCCCGCGACGCCGTCCGCCCCGGCGCCGTCGCCGCCTGACGCCGGTGACGCCCCGGTCGAGACACCGCCCGTGCCGACGCCGTCGCCGCCGAAGACGCCGTCGCCGCTGCCTCCGTCCAAGCAGCCGATTCCCGCGCCGCCGACCCCGGTCACGCTGCTGCCGCTCCCGCCTCCCGTCACCGGTCGCCCCGACCGCCTATCCCGGTGCCGACGCCCGCGCCGACGCCGCCGCTGCCGGTCACGGCGCGGCCCGGCACCCGGAAGCCGGCGACGGCAACGGCTGATCTGCGAGGATGAGGCCATGGCACGCAAGCTCGGTCCCGCTCCGCTCGTCTTCGCGCTGACGATGTACGACGTCTGGCGGCGGCTGCCGCCGGCGCAGCGCAAGCAGCTCGCGGCCCTCGCGCGCAAGCACGGCCCGACCGTCGCGTCGAAGGCGTACCGCGCGTCGCGGCGCGGTCGCGACGTCTCGCTAGCTCGCTCAGCGCCGACGCGGCGAGCGCCGCACGGACGATCCGGTCCTGCTCGCGCAGGTGCGCGGTCGGGTAGCCCTCGCTCGGGCTCGCGCGCCACGGGCGTCCGACGTAGACGAGCGGCACGCCGTCCGGCTTCGCCTCTTCGAGCCGGTGCCTGATCGCACGCCACGCGCCCATGTTCTGCGGCTCCTCCTGCGCCCAGACGACCTCGCGCAGATTCGGGTAGCCGCGGACGAGCTCGGCGGCCTGCTCGACCGGGAACGGGTACAGCTGCTCGAGCCGCGCGATCGCGACGGACGACGCGCCGGCGCGGTCCTCGTGGCCGGCGATGTCGTAGTAGATCTTCCCCTGGCAGAGCACGAGCCGCGTCACGTGCGCGCGATCGGCGCTCGCGTCGTCGAGCAGCGGCTGGAACTCGCCCGCCGCGAGATCGTCGAGCGTCGACGACGCCTGCTTCAACCGCAGCAGGCCCTTCGGCGTCATCACGACGAGCGGCCGCGCGGTCGCGTCGAGCGCCTGGCGGCGCAAGCAGATGGAAGTACTGCGCCGACGTCGTGCAGTTCGCGATCCGGATGTTCTCCTGCGCCGCGAGCTGGAGGAACCGCTCCAGCCGCGCGCTCGAATGCTCCGGCCCGTTCCCCTCGTAGCCGTGCGGCAGCAGCAGCGTCAGCCGTGACGTCTCGCCCCACTTCGAGAGCCCGGCGGAGATGAACTGGTCGATGATGATCTGCGCGCCGTTGACGAAGTCGCCGAACTGCGCCTCCCAGAGGACGAGCGCCTCCGGCGCGGCGGCCGAGTAGCCGTACTCGAAGCCGACCGCCGCGTACTCCGACAGCGGCGAGTTGTGGATCTCGAACGACGCGGACGCCTCGTCGAGATGCTGCATCGGCGTGAACGTCGAGCCGGTGTTGACGTCGTGGAGCACGGCGTGCCGGTGCGAGAACGTCCCGCGCTCGGTGTCCTGGCCGGTGATCCGGATCGGGATCCCGTCGACGAGCAGCGACGCGAACGCGAGTGCCTCGCCCTGGCCCCAGTCGATCCCGCCCTGCACGAGCGCGTCGCGGCGCCGCTCCAGCTGCTTCATCAGCTTCGGATGCGGCGTGAAGCCGTCCGGGCACGCGGAGCAGCTCCTCGTTGAGGCCGCGGAGCCGGTCGGCGTCGACCGCGGTGACGACGCCGGCGCCGGTCGAGGCGGGGATCCGGCCGTCGCGCTGCTGCTTCGCGCCGATGCTCTCCTTCAACTGCTCGTGCGCCGTCTTCAGCTCCGCCTGCACCTCCGCCGCGAGCCCGTCCGCCTGCGCCTGCGTGAGGACGCCCTCCTCGACGAGCCGCGCGGCGTACTGCGTGCGCACGGTCGGATGCTCCGCGATCGCGGCGGCGAGCAGCGGCTGCGTGTACGCGGCCTCGTCCTGCTCGTTGTGACCGTGGCGGCGGTAGCCGACGAGGTCGACGACGACGTCGTGCCCGAAGTGGTCGCGGTACGCGAGCGCGAGCCGCGTCGCGGCGATCGCGGCCTCCGGGTCGTCGGCGTTGACGTGGATGATCGGGATGTCGAAGCCCTTCGCGAGGTCGGACGAGTAGCGCGTCGAGCGGCCGCTCTCCGGATCGGTGGTGAAGCCGACCTGGTTGTTCGCGATCAGGTGCAGCGTGCCGCCGGTCGAGTAGCCGGGCAGCGCCTGCAGGTTCAGCGTCTCCGCGACCTCGCCCTGGCCGGCGAACGACGCGTCGCCGTGGATCAGGATCGGAAGCGCGACGCTCGGATCGTGGAAGCCCTCGCGCGTGGAGCGGTCGGTCTGCTCGGCGCGGGCGCGGCCCTCGACGACCGGGTCGACCGCCTCGAGGTGGCTCGGGTTCGAGGCGAGCGTGACGGTGATGTCGCCCGCGCGCGTCGCGCGCGTGCCCTCGGCGCCGAGGTGGTACTTCACGTCGCCGGTGCCGCCCTCGTCGGTGATCACGACGGCGTCGATCGTCCGCTCGCCCTCGAACTCGCGGAGGATCTCCGCGTACGGCAGGCCGACGGTGTGCGCGAGCACGTTGAGGCGGCCGCGGTGCGCCATCCCGATCACGACCTCGTGCGCGCCGCCGTCGGCGCCGAGCTCGATCGCCTCGTCGAGCATCGGGATCATCACGTCGAGACCCTCGACGGAGAACTGCTTCTGCCCGAGGAACGCGCGCCGGAGATAGTGCTCCATCCCCTCGACCTGGCTGAGCCGGCGGAGGAGGTCGACGCGCTCGTCGGCGGAGAGCGGCTCGCGGTAGCGGCCGGACTCGATCGCCTGGCGCAGCCAGACGCGCTCCTCGTGGTCGGAGATGTGCTCGATCTCGTACGCGAGCGTGCCGCAGTAGATCTCGCGCAGCTGCGGCAGCGCGTCGGCGAGCGTCTCGGCGGGGACGTAGAGGCGGAGCAGCTGCGCGGGGATGCGCGCCTGCAGCTCCGGCGTGAGCCGCGGGATCAGCCGCTCGGGCTCGAGCGCCGGGTCGCCGGCAGGCTCCGTCCCGAGCGGGTCGAGCCGCGCGGCGAGGTGGCCGTGCATGCGGAACGCCTTCACGAGCGCCATCGCCGCGGCGACGCCGCCGAGCAGCTCGGCGTCCGGCGCGGCGGCGGGTGCCGGCGCGGCGGGAGCGGGACGCAGGCGCGGGCGCCGGCTCGGCGACGGCCGCGTGCCCGTTGCCGCCGTCGCGGTCGATCCGCTCGAGCAGCCGCGCGAGTCCCGGCTGCGCCGCGAGCAGCGTCTCGGGCGCCTCCTCGAAGAGAGTGCGCCACTCGGAGGGAACCGCGGACGGGTTGTCGAGGTACTGCTCGAGAACCAGTGCGGCGTAGCCCGCGTTCAGACCGTCGACGTCGGGTCGGCTCATCGCACGCCCTTTGTAGCAGCGATCTACCAGAGCGGACGCGAACCGGCCACGGCGATCGTCATGCCGAGGAAGAAGCAGACCGCGGCGATGATCACGGCGTACTTCGCGAGACGGTTGTCGCGACCGCCCATTCCTGCTGCGACGAGCGCGAGGATGATCGTCGGCCCGATCAGCCGCAGCGGATGCCACGCGAGACCCATCACGCTGCCGAAGATCGAGAACGCCGCGAGGTAGCCCGCGACGACGTCGCCGGAGTGCGAGCGCGCTCGCCTGTGCCTTCGGAGATCGGCTCGGCGCTCATCGCCGGTCAGACCTCGCCGCCGTCGCCGCCGCGCGCGCCGTGCGCGGAATCGAGCGCGTCGGGCGCCCGTGCGGGCCGAGCCGCCGCGGCCGCGTCCGCCGCCGTCGTCCGCCCGGCCCGGAGTCGTCGCCGAGGCCGACGCTCACCGACGCGCCCTCTTCGGGCTTCGGCTCGGCTTTGACGGCGTAGTAGATGACCATGGAGAGATAGACGATGGGGATCTTCAGGATCACCATGAAGAGCACGATCTCCCAGACCGAGTCCGGCGCCACTCCGTTCGGAGTCTAGCTCGCCGCCCAGGTCTGAAACGCGTCGACGACCGTCCGCAGCCGCTCGCCCGCCGGCGTGAGGCGGTACTCGACCCGCGGCGGCCGCGTCGTCACGAGGACGCGGCGCTCGACGACGCCTGCCGCCTCGAGATCGGCGAGCCGCTGCGCGAGCGTCCGCGGCGGGATGCCCTCGAGCGCCTGCTTGAACTCGTTGAAGCGGACGGCGCCCGCCTCGGCCGAGGCCCAGAGGATCGCGAGCACCCAACGCCGCCCGAGGAGCTCGGCCGCGCGGCCGACGTCCTCGGGCAGCGGGCGGCATTCGTTACAGCGCATGGAGCGACCGCTCCGGCTTCGGCTCGAGCGCGAGCTCGAACACCTCGCCGAGCGTCATCACCGGATGGAAGCGCATCACCTCGCGCACATCGGCGGGGACGTCGTCGAGGTCGGCGCGGTTTCGCTCCGGGATGATCACGTCGGTGAGCCCCGCGGCGTGCGCGGCGAGCACCTTCTGCTTCAGCCCGCCGATCGGCAGCACGCGGCCCTGCAGCGTCAGCTCGCCGGTCATCCCGACGGTGTGCTTCACGGGCCGGCCGGAGAGCAGCGACGCGAGCGAGGTCGCCATCGTGATCCCGGCACTCGGTCCGTCCTTCGGCGTCGCGCCCGCGGGCACGTGCACGTGGAACGTGTGGTCGGTGAAGCGACGCGTGTCGATCTGGAGCTCCTCCGCGTGCGAGCGCACGTACGAGAGCGCGATCCGCGCCGACTCCTTCATCACGTCGCCGAGCTGGCCGGTGAGCACGAGATCGCTCCCGCCTTCCATCTCCGTCGACTCGACGAAGAGCACGTCGCCGCCGGTGCCGGTGACGGCGAGCCCGGTCGCGACGCCGGGAACCGCGGTCCGCTCCGCCGCCTCGCGGAAGAACTTCTGGCGGCCGAGCGCCTCGCGGACGACGTCCACGTCGACGTCGACCGGCGGCTCGACCGACTCGGACGCGATCTTCGTCGCCGTCTTGCGCAGGATCTTGCCGAGCTCGCGCTCGAGCTGGCGGACGCCGGCCTCGCGCGTGTACTCGGAGACGACGAGCTCGATCGTGTCGTTGCCGATCGTGACCTCGTCCTCGCGCAGACCGTGCTGCTCGCGCTGCCGCGGCCAGAGGTAGCCGCTCGCGATCGCGGTCTTCTCGTCCACCGTGTAGCCGTCGAAGCGGATGACTTCCATCCGGTCGAGCAGCGGTCCGGGGATCGTGTCGGCGACGTTCGCCGTCGCGATGAAGAAGACGTCGGAGAGGTCGAGCTCGACGTCGAGGTAGTGGTCGCGGAACGAGTGGTTCTGCGCCGGGTCGAGCACCTCGAGCAGCGCGGCAGAAGGATCGCCGCGCCAGTCGGCGCCGACCTTGTCGACCTCGTCGAGCAGGATCACCGGATTCATCGTCTTCGCGTCGCGCAGCGCGCGCACGAGCCGGCCCGGCAAGCGCGCCGATGTACGTGCGCCGGTGGCCGCGGATCTCCGCCTCGTCGCGGATGCCGCCGAGCGACATGCGGATGAACTCGCGGTTCAGTGCACGCGCGACCGACTCGCCGATCGACGTCTTGCCCGTTCCGGGCGGGCCGATCAGCGTCAGGATCGCGCCGCTCTTCTTGTCGTTCTCGATGCCGCGGTCCTCGCGCAGCTTGCGCACGGCGAGATACTCGACGATCCGCTCCTTCACGTCGTCGAGCCCCGCGTGGTCTGCGTCCAGCACCTCGCGCGCGTGCTGCGGATCGAGACGCTCCTCGGAGCGCTTCGACTCCACGGGACAGAGGTGAGCCAGTCGAGGTACGTGCGGATCATCGACGCCTCGCCGGAGGAGTCGCCCATCGTCTCGAGGCGGCGCAGCTCGCGCTCGGCCTGAGCGCGGACCTCGTCCGGCATGCCGGCCTCTTCGATCTTCGTGCGGTACTCGTCGACGACGGAGCCCTCGTCCTCGCCGAGCTCCTTGCGGATCGAGTCCATCTGCTTGCGCAGGAAGTACTCGCGCTGCTGCTTCTGCGCGCCCGACTCGACGTCGTCGCGGATGCGGCGCCGAACCTGAAGCTCGGCGAGCCGGTCGCGCTGGATCGAGAGGGCGAGCGAGAGGCGCTCGACGATGTCGACGGCCTCGAGCAGCTCGACGCGCTGCGCGAACGTCACGTCCGGCGCGTACGCGCACGTGTCCGCGAGCTCGCCGGCGCCGTTGATCGCGCGCAGGAACTGGCGGATGCGGTCGTCCGCGTCGCGCAGCTCGAGGATCTCCTCGACGACGGCGCGGTACTCGCGCTCGAGCTCGCGCGTCTGACACGCGGCGGGTTCTCGTCGGGGCTCTCCTCGACCTCGACGCGGAGCCGGCCCTGCGCATCGGTGTGCGCGGCGCCGATCACGGCGCGATGCAGGCCGGACAGCGAGACGGCGCGGGCGCCGCCGGGGAGCCGGATGGTCTCGTCGACCTCGGCCACGGTGCCGACCTTCGCGTACTCGGACTCGTGCTTGGGCACGAGCACGACGCGGGCCTCGTCGGCGGTGTCGACGGTCAGGGTCACGGTCATGCCCGGGAAGACGACGGTGTCCTCCAGCGGGACGAGCAGCAGGTCGCTCACGTTCGTTTCACTCTCCATTCTGTGTACCAGGTATCCAAAGTGTACCTAGTGGAACGGGTGCTACGGCGCGGCTATTCCTGGCGCCGGATTAAGGCTCGACTAAGGATCGCGATCCTCAGTTATCGGAGTCCGATCGACCGACTACATTCTGGTGCATGCGTGTCGCCGTCGTCTCGTCGCCCCGCTCGGGAAACATGTGGCTGCGCCGCCTGCTCGTGACCGCGTACGGGCTCGAAGAACGGTCGGCCCACACGCCGGACGAGGTCGACTGGGAGGAGCTGCCCGAGCAGTGCGCCCTCCAGCTGCACTGGCACCGCACGCCGGAGTTCCAGGAGCAGCTGCGCAGCAACGGCTTCGCCGTCGCGGTGCTGGCCCGGCATCCGCTCGACGTGCTCCTCTCGATCCTCCACTTCGCGCCGCACGAGCCCGCGACCGCGCGCTGGCTCGACGGCGAGGGCGGCGACGAGTCGGTCCTCGCCGACGCCGACCCCGCCGCGCCGGCGTTCCTCGCGTACGCGCTCGGCCCGCGCGCGCAGGCGCTCCTCTCGATCACGCCCGAATGGTGGGACCACGCCGACGCGCGCGTCCGCTACGAGAGCCTCGTCGAGGAGCCGGTCGCGGAGCTCGCCGGGATCTGCGAGGCACTCGGTGTGCCGCCGCTCGTCGAGCCGGCCGAGGCGGTCGAGGCCGTCAGCTTCGCGCGGCTCCGCGAGGAGGCTGCGAACCAGCACTTCTGGCAGGGACGGCCCGGGCTCTGGACCGAGCTCGTGCCGACTGCCGTCGCGCTCGAGATCGCCGCCGCGTATCCGGAGATGGCCAAGCTTGGCTACGGCGTCGGCGTCGACGGCCCGACCGCGCGCGAGCGCTGGCGTGCGATCGCCGTCGACCCGCGGCTCGCGCCGGCGTCCTAGACCCGCTCGGCGCGCCAGTACGCTGGCGGGCGATGGACATGGAGACCGGATCCGCGGGACCGGAGCATCTCGATCCGGCGTACGTCGCGGGCTACGACCGGAAGGCGAACGTCGACCCGTCGGGCGACCTCGACGACCTCCGTGCGCGCGGCCTCGACGCGTCGAGCACCGTGATCGACTTCGGCGCCGGAACCGGAACGTTCGCGGTCGCGGCGGCGGCGGTCTGTGCGCGCGTGATCGCGATCGACGTCTCGCCGGCGATGGTCGACGCGCTCCGGGCCAAGGTCGCGGAGCACGGCGTGACGAACGTCGAGTGCGTGCTCGGCGGCTTCCTGACCTACGAGCACGAGGGACCCGCCGTCGACGTCGTCTACACGCGGAACGCGCTCCATCACCTCCCGGACTTCTGGAAGGGGATCGCGCTCAGCCGGATCGCCGACCTGCTCAGAGCCGGGCGGGATCCTGCGGCTGCGCGACCTCGTGTTCTCGTTCGATCTCCCAGAGGCGCGGGAGCGTGTCGCCGAGTGGATCGAGACCGCGGCGGCCGGAAAGCCCGAGGACGGCTGGACGCGGGACGAGCTCGAGACGCACGTGCGCGACGAGTACAGCACCTACAGCTGGCTGCTCGAGCCGATGCTGGAACGCGCCGGCTTCGAGATCGCGGACGTCGAGTACGGGCCGCTCGGCGCGTACGCGGCGTACGTCTGCGTGAAGCGCTAGACGTCGTCGTCCTGCAGGCCCGCCGCCTCGAGCGCGGCGGCGAGGTGCGGGAACTCCTCGACGCGGACGACGAGGCCGTCGCGCGTCGTCACGATCGCGGCGTAGCGGCCGACGAGGTACGTGCGGCGCGACTGGAGCGGCCGGTCGTCCGTCGCATCGGCCTCGACCCGGGAGAAGCGCATGCTTGCGACGACGCGGTCGTCGACGCCGATCGCGCGGTCGACGGTGACGCGGTAGTCCTCGGCGACGCGTTCCTCGAGCGCGGCGAGCACCAGGTCGCGGCTCACGCGTGCCGGCTCCTCCCCGTCGCGCGCCCACTCGACGTCGTCGTCGAGCATCGCGCCGATCGCGTCGACGTCACCGGCGACGAACGCGCGGTAGCCGCGGAGCAGAAGGTCGACGGCGGCCTGGCTCACGCGGCCACGCTACCGCCGAGGACGACCTCCGCGTTGGCGTGCTCGATCAGGACGGGATCGTGCGTCGCGCAGACGATCGCCGTGCCGGTGCGGCTCGCGAGCTCGGCGAAGAGCGCGCCGGTCGCGCGCGCGTTCGCCTCGTCGAGCCGCGCGGTCGGCTCGTCCGCGAGCAGCAGTGCGGGCCGCGCGGCGAGCGCGCGCGCGAGTGCGACGCGCTGCCGCTCTCCCATCGAGAGCCGCGCGACCCGCTGCGCGGCGAGCTCGGAGAGACCGACGTCGGCGAGCGCGGACACGGCGCGCTCGGTTGCGTCCTTCCTCTCGACGCCGCGCATCGCGAGCGCGAGCTCGACCGTCTCCTGCGCGCCGAGGAACGGGACGAGATCGGTGCCCTGCGTCACGAGCGCGACGTGCGAGCGGCGGAGCGCGGCGCGCGCGGTGGCGTCGAGACGCGAGATCGGCTCGCCGAGGATCGTCACCTCGCCGCCGTCGGGAAGGTCGAGCCCCGCGAGCAGGTGCAGCAGCGTCGACTTGCCGGAGCCGGACGGGCCGGTGACCGCGGTGAGCCCGCCGCCGGCGAACGAGACGGAGAGATCGCGGAGGACGGCGCGCACGCCGTACGACCGCGCGAGCGCGTGCGTCTCGGCGACGACGGCGCCGGTCGGCGACTGCGTCGGGCGCCGCGGCCGTCTCCGCCGCGGCGGGAGCGACGGCGCCGTCGCCGGAGACGAGCACGCCGCGCTCGTCGATCTCGATCCGCGCGCGGTCGGTGAGCGCGGCCCGCCGCAGGAACTCCTCCGGCACGCGGATCCAGCCGCCCTTGTTGACGACGGCGCGCGACTCGCCGCCGGTCGTCTCCGCGCTGACGCGCCCGTCGCGGATCTGGACGACGCGGTCGGCGACGGCCGCCGACTCCGGGTCGTGGCTGACGAGGATCGTCGTGACGCCGGACGCGCGCGAGAGGTCGCGGATCAGCGTGTACATCTGCGCCGCGTTCGCCGCGTCGAGCTCGCCGGTCGGCTCGTCGGCGATGAACAGCCGCGGCTGGTGCGCGAGCGCGACGGCGAGTGCGACGCGCTGCTGCTGGCCGCCGGAGAGCTCGCCCGGGAACGCGTCGCGGCGGTCGAGCAGGCCGACGCGCTCCAGCAGCTCGTCGGCGGTGCGCTCGCGTTCGGGCGCGGCGACGCCGAGCAGGCCGAGCCGGAAGCCGATCTGCTCCGCGGCCGTCAGCTCGGGCGCGAGCGCGCGCGTGTAGTGCTGGTCGGCGTAGCCGAGCGTGCGCGAGCGGTAGTCGAGCAGCGCGCGCCCGCGCAGCTTCCGCAGGTCGTCGCCGAACACGCGCACCGAGCCGGCCGACGGCCGGTCGAGCCCGGCGAGGATCCGCAGCAGCGTGCTCTTGCCGGAGCCGCTCGGCCCGAAGACGACGAGCAGCTCGCCCTCGTGGACGTCGAGCGTCAGTCCCTGCAGCGCGGCGGACGCGCCCTCCTCCGACGGATAGATGCGGAAGAGATCGTTCGCTTCGACGGCGAGCGTCATTCGAGTCCTTCCGAGAAGCGCCAGCCTGCGACGCGGTCGAACGCGGGCCGCGTCGCGACCCACGCGCCGAGCGCGGCGCCCGCCGACACGGCGACGAGCGCGACGAGAATCGCCGGCCAGTCGAACACGCGCGCGAGCGGCGGCAGCGGCGTTCCCGCGCCGGCGGTCACGGTGACGACGGCGACGACGAGCGCACCGACAACCAGCCCCGCGACGAGCCCGCCGAGGATCCCGACGCCTGCGACGGCGAGCGCACGCAGCCGCAGGTGCCGGCGAATGTCGGCGGGCGCGGCGCCCTGCGCCTCGAGGTCGAACAGCTCGCCGCTCTCGTCGCGCATGTCGCCGACGACGCCGAGGATGACGCCGATCGCCGCGAGCACGAGTCCGACGACGGCGGTGATCAGCAGGATGTCGAGCGTCCCCTGCGCGAGCGGATCGGTGCGCAGACCTGCGTAGACCACGCGTCTGCGACGTCGCGTCGAGCGCGGCGAACGGCGCCGCTGCGAGCCGCTTCGTCGCACCGGGGCGCAGCGAGTCGAGCCAGATCTCGCCGGGCACCGCGCTCCCCGGCTCCTGCGCGTTCGCGGCGGCGAACCACCACGCACGATCGGCGACGACGACGTCGCCGTCGACGGACGGGACGTGCCGGACGATGCCGACGATCTTCCCCTGGACGGTCTGCTGCTCGACGTGGAGCGGCACGTAGCCGTCCGTGCCTGCCGCCTTCGCGACGGCAGGCGACACGAGCACCGGAACCGCGTCGCCCTCGAGCGGCTCGCGCGGACGGAAGACGGAGTCGGCGGCGCGGTTGACGACGTAGTGGAGCGTGGCGCCGTCGGCGGCGATTCCCTTCGTGCCGATCCAACCGCCGTAGCCGGCGAGCGGCGTCGCTCCGGCGCGCATCCTCCCGAGCGTGAGGACGCCGCTCGACGCGTCCGACACCGCGAGCCCGGTGCCGCTGTCGCGGTGGCCGGCGACGAACGCCGCGATCACGGGGAACGACAGCCGCAGCGCGACGATGCGGCCGCCGCGCGCCGCCGGCGGGATCCGTGCGCCGAGCAGATGCTGCCCCGCGCCATGCTCGCCGAGCGCGATCGACGAGAAGTCGCCGCGCCGGTTCAGGACGGTCAGCGCAACGCCGACCCGGTCGCCGTGCACCGTCACGGGCACGTGCAGCGTCGCCGCCGACGCGGGAAGCGTGATCCCGCGCAGTGCCGTCTCCCCCAGCGGCTGTAGCCGCCGCGCGAGCGTCGCCGGCGAGTCGTCGGAGAAGTCCGGCCGCCAGCCCTGGATACGCGTGAGCGACGCCGCGGGCAGCGCGAGCAGCGTGAAGTCGCGGCTGCCGTTTCCGGTGACGTAGCCGGCGTCGCGCAGCACCGGCGTCGCGCGTCCGAGCTGCGCGTACTGCGCCGCCGACGCGGCCTGCTGCACCGGCACGAGCCGCTGCAGGTTCTCCGTCAGGACGACGGCGGCCGGCACGGCGTACCGCGCCTGGTCGCGCTCACCGGTGAGCAGCGTCCCGCGGTACGAGATCGCGAAGACCGCGACGCTCACCGCGACGACGAAGAAGACGACGGAGAGGATCACGTCGCCGGGCGCGCGTGCGAGCGACAGCAGCGCGAGTCGGAGCGATACCGGCGCGCGTCGTCCCGTTCGCTCGAGTGCGCGCAGCGCCGGCGCGAGCAGCCGCGACGCGACGACGGCGAGCACGAAGATCACGAGACCTGGCAGCAGCAAAAGCACGACGCCGGTGCCGCCGCCGGCGGCGAGCGCGCCCGCGTCCGCCTTCCCGCGCGCGAGCGCGAGCAGCACCGCCGCAAGCGCGCCGATCGCCGCGACGTCCGCGATCGAGAGCTTCAACCCGCCGACGGAGACCGGCTCCGCCCGCACCGCGACGAGCATCACGAGCGACGTGACGAGCGCGAGCCCGGCCGCGACGGCGAAGCCCGCGGCCGGTGACGACGGAGTGCGCGACCGCGGCTCCGCCCGGCGCGCCGAGCCGCCGCGCGAGTAGCGCGCCCGCGGCTGCGCCGAGCACCCAGCCCGCGATCGTCGCGACGAACGTGATCGCGACGACCTCCGTCGCCGCGACGATCGTCGCCTGGCTGCGGCGCGCGCCGTACCAGGCGAGCCGCCGCCGTACCGCCCGGTGATCCCGCCGCAGCCGCGTCGCCGCAAGCACCGCGAAACCGAGCAGCAGGATCGCCGCGTCGCCGCCGACGATCAGCAGCCGCTCGCCCGCGACGCGCGTCGTCGCGCGGATCGAGCGCAGCGTGTCCGTCGGCGCTGAGAGAGAGAAGAGGTCGGTCGCGGACTCGAGCCTGTCCTGCGCGACGTCGATCCGTCGCTGGAACGCGGGGATCTCCCACTCGTGCACCGCACCGGGCGGAACGGGAACGATCCAACCGGCCGTGCGCGCGATCAACGCGGCATCCGGCAGCGGAACGCGCGCGAACCCGCGCACACCGTCTGCGAGCAGGATCGGCGGCCGCTTCGCACCGGACGCGGCGAAGTACGCGGCGAGCGGCGCACCCGCCCGGAACGTCGCGCGGCCGACGACGTGCACGCCGGGAAGCTTCGGCGCGACCGGCGCGCCGCCGATCTGGACGAGCTCGCAACGCGCCGGCGTGCACGTTCGCGGCAGCCGCCCGCTGCGCAGGACGAGCCAGCGCGACAGCCCGTCGACCGCGCCGAGGTTCACGTATGCGCCGCCCCATGTCGCCTGGCGGAACACGAGGACCGCAAACGGCGGCCGGTGCAGCACGGGACGAAGCGCGGAGCGCGCGATCCGGTCGAGCTGCACGAGCGACAGGCCCGACTGCGCGGGAACGCCGCTCCAGTTCACCTGCACCGCGCGATCGGATGCCGCCAGACCGCCGAGCGTCCGCTGCACGGCGCGGTCCTGCACGGCAACCGCAGCGACCGCGGCCATCGCCAGCACGCCGGCGCCGACCGCGATCCCGGCACCGACGAGGACGCTGCGCGCTCGATGCGCCCGGAGTCGCCGGAACGCGAAGCGGATCGAAGTCACTCCCGCAAGCTTCCGGCCCGGCCCCGCCGAATGCAACCCCCAACCGTCGGTCGGCGGTGTCGCGGGTTACGGAGATAAGGAGGGGCCGGCGCGACGGCCGGCCCCTCCCTGACGCTCTACTTCTTCCAGCCGCAGGAGTTGTAGTGCTTCTCTCCCGTGCCTCGAGTGACGGCCGAGGTCGTGCGGAACCTCAACCGTCGTCGTCCCGGAGCACGTCGCTCCCTGGCTGTCGGTGACGGTGAACGAGATCGTGTACGTCCTCCCGTCGCCGTGCGGATCGCGGTACGCGCGGAGCATCAGATACGGCCCGTGAAGGATCACCGCATCCGCGTCCGGCTTCTTGTTCCACTTGTGGAACCAGGAATAGTCGTGGCCCTGGGGCAGGCCCAGCGGCTCGTCCTGGGTCACGCCGGTGATCGTGTACGTCACCGGACCGCCGTCGGGGTCGTACCCGCCGACGAGCTGCACGAGCCGCATGTCTCCGTTCGGCGGCCACAGCGTGTCCGGATTCGCGTGCACGTTCGCGCAGACCGGCGGCGCGTTGAACGACAGCGCACGCGTGGCTGTCGCCGTTCCGCCGTCGTCGTCGCTCGCCGTGACGGTGATCGTCGCGGACTTGACCGACCCCGCGTACGTGTGCGACGTCGCGCACACGCCGCCTGCGACGGGAACCGTCTGCACGGCCGTTCCGTCACCCCAGTTGACCGAGCACGACAGCACGTCGTTCGCTCCGGGGTCGGTGACGGTCGCCGAGAAGCTGACGCTCCTCGAGGTCGCCCCCAGCGCCGGGCTCGTGATCGTCACGCTCGGCGCGACGTTCGCGACAGTGACCGTCGCGTCCGTCACCACAGCCGGGTTGACTCCGTCGCTCACGGCGAGATGGACGGTCCATGTGCCGTCGTCGTTGCACTGGATCGACGTCACGAGCGACGACGGGTTGGTGATCGTGCACGACGCGCCCGCGTCGACGCCGGCTCCCGCCGTGACCGACCACGCGTATGTCAGCGGGTCGTGCTCGGCATCCGTCGCCGTCGCCGTCAACGGGATCAGCGCGCCTTCGTTGCCGCTGGCGTTCGCGAGAGTGACGACCGGAGGCCCGTCGATCACGACGGGCTTCGAGTCGGAGCCCGTTCCGCCGTCCTTGTCGGTGACGGTCACCTTGACGGTGAACGAGCCCGCCGCGGCGTACGCGTGCTGCGTGCCGCAGTGAGGGCCGCCCGCCACGACGGTCGTCGCCGGAGTGCCGTCACCCCAGTCGAAGACGCACGTCTGCGAGTCGATGCTGCCTGGGTCGGCGATCGCGACGTCGGCGATGACGCTCGATCCGACCGGATGCGGCCCCGCCGACAACGTCAGGGTCGGCGTCGGATTGACGTTTGCGACGGTGAGCGTCGCACTGGTCACGACTGCCGCGTTGACTCCGTCGCCGACCGTGAGCGTGATCGTCCACGTGCCGTTGTCGTTGCACGTCACCGTCGGATTCAACGCCGACGAATTCGCGAACGAGCAGGACGCACCGCCGCCGACGCCCGAGAGCGGAGTCGCCGTCCAGCCGTAGCTGAGCGCGTCGCCCTCCGGATCGAACGCCGTCGCCGACATCGGGATCGCCGAGCCTTCGTTGCCGCTCGCGTCCGAGACGTGAACGGTGGGAGGCCCGTCGATGGTGACGGTCTTCGAATCGGTTCCGGTTCCGCCGTCGTGGTCGCGGACGGTGACGGTCACGGTGTACGGCCCGTACGACGCATACGCGTGAGTCGCGCTGCAGCTCGGGCCGGTCAACGCGCCGACGATCGTCTGCGGCGTGCCGTCGCCCCACTCGAAGAAGCAGACTTCGCCGTCCGCAACGTCGAGCGAGCCCGGGTCGACGAACGAGACGCTTGCAGTCACGCTCGAGCCCACGGCGTGCGGGCCGGGCGAGAGCGTCAGCGTCGGTACCGGCGCGACGTTCGCGACTGTGAGCGTCCCAGTGGCCACGACAGCCGCGTTGACTCCGTCGCCGACGGTGAGCTGGAGCGTCCACGTGCCGTTGTCGGTGCACGTGACCGACGGCGTGAGCGACGCCGCGTCCGAGAACGAGCACACCGCTCCGCCGTCGTTCCCGGGATCGGGAATCGCCGTCCAGCCGTAGCTGAGCGGATCGCCGTCCGGATCGCTCGCCGACGCATTCAGCGGGATCGCCGAGCCCTCGTTTCCGCTCGCGTCGAAGACGTGAGCCGTCGGCGGCGAGTTGACGACGAGACTCGCGGAGTCGTGCCCCGTGCCGCCGTCCTTGTCCGTGACGGAAGCGGTCACGGTGAAGGGGCCGGGCGTTGTGTACGCGTGCGAGGCGCTGCAGGTCGAGCCCGGCCCCGCCGGCGCCGCGATCGGCCCAGACGTCGTGCCGTCGCCCCAGTCGATCACGCAGGCCTGCGTGTCGAGTGTGCCCGGATCGGAGATCGCGACGGTCGCGGTCACGCCCGAGCCGAGCGCATACGGGCCCGGCGACAGCGTGAGCGTCGGCGTCGGTGCGACGTTCGTCACCGTCAGCGTCTCGGTTCCGACCACCGCCGGATTGACGCCGTCGTTGGCGATGAACAGCAGCGAGTACGTGCCGTTGTCGAGGCAGGTAACCGTCGTCGACGGCGAGCTCGCGTCGGCGAAGAAGCACGGCCCGGTGCTGATCGCCCAGGTCGTCGTCCCGTCGCTCGCGGACGCGGAGATCGGGAATGCCGTCCCCTCGGTCGTCGTCGCGGTTGGGTTGTCGACGGTGACCGTCGGCGGTGCCTTGACGGTGACGTCGACGCAGTCCTCCGTCGAGCCGGCGCCGCCGCCGTCGGTGCCGTTCGAGGTCGCGCAGATGTGATGCAGCCCAGGTGCGAGCGCACCGAGCGATCGCGTCCACGAGACCGTGGCGGGTCCGTTCGCCCCGCCGACCGGCAGCGCCGGCGTGACCGTCGCCGGAGCTTGCGCTCCGCCGTCGACCGAGACGGTGACCGACGTCAGCTTCGACGCGACCACGCCGGGCACTGCGTCGACCGCGTCAGATGCGTTCGTCAGAACCTGGCAGTGCTTGCCGAAGCGCGCGGAGATCTGCTCGAGCGAGCCGTTCGGGCTCGGTACGGCCGAGCCGCAGGTCGCCGATGCGCCCACCGCGAAGGTGTCGATCGTCAGGTGCGCCGGCGACAGCGGGAGCAGCGCCGTGGCCAGCGTCTGACCGGCGACGGTCAGGTTCGGCGCCCCGTCCGAGAGGAACGCGACGACGGTGTTCGGCGTCGTCACGTGCGAAAGCAGCGTCAGCAGGACGTCGAGCGCCGCCGTGTAGTTCGTCTGCGCCCCGACGTCATGCGTGCCAAACAGTGTGAAACCGTCGTTCACGCCCCTCGAAGGCCACCCGACCGTCCCCGCAAAAGGAGTCGAGGCGAGGTACGCGGACTGGATGACCCAGTCGAGATCCGTGGTCGGTGCGAAGACCGTCGTCATGCCAGCGCCCGGCACGAAGAGGTGCGCGTCCGGAGCGACCAGCGGCGATGCGCCCGCTGCCGGGCTGAGGTCGAGCACGGCCGCCGACGTAATGTTCGTCGGTATGTCCGTGCCCGTGCCGGCGAAACCGATCATGCCGATCTGCGCAACGGTGCCGCTCGTGATCGCAGCCTTGTTCAGGTCGCGGATCGCGAGCAGCTCACAGTCGAGCGTCGTGTCGGCAATCGGGTCGTAGACGTTCTGCAGCGGGCACTTGCCCGCTACGCCCGTCGGTGACGACGTGCTGCCGGAGACGTCGACGATGTAGATCAGCGTCGTGTTCGCAACCGGCGCACCGGTGCCGACTGCGGCCGTCCCGGTTACCGTGACAGGTGCGCCCTGCGCAACCGTCGTCCCGGTGGTCGGGCTCGTAATCGTGACGTCGAGCGACGTCCCTCCCGGTAGCGGCGAGGTCGCACCGCCGGCGCCCGCGACGTACACGAGCGCGCAAACGAGCACGGCCAAGACCGCAAATTTCGTGGCCCTCATCCCTTCCCCCTTGGTTCCCCTGCGATTGAGAACGTTTCTACAGACCGACGGCGGCACTTGCAACCGATGCCACGGACTCCGAAGTTCTTTTCGGCGGTCGGCTAGGCTCGCGCGGTGACCGAGGGCCTCCTCCGCGAGATCCGCGTCGTCGAACTTCCGCAGCGCCCGCAGCCTCGCGGTGACGCCCGGCCGGATCTGCGCGCTCATCGGCGAGCCCGGGCGTCGGCAAGTCGAACGTCCTCTACGCGCTTCGCGCGCTGCTCGACCCGGGCTTCGACCTCGCGTCCACCGACGTGACCTTCGGCGAGCGCGACCTCTCGATCGAGGCGACGCTCGCCGACGGCGCGACGATCTCGATCGACGACCGGACCGGCGCGCCGCCGATCGTCCACTTCCCGGCCGAGCTGCGCGGCAGCAGCCTCGTCGCCGGAACCGCGAAGACCCGCGCGGCGAAGGCCGCGCGCGCGCCGATCCTGCGCGCGCTCGCGGAGTCACCGGCGCCGCGCGTCGCGCTCGTGCGCGGGCTCGAGGCCTGCGCCGCCGAGACGACGGGCGTCGTCTTCGCGATCGAGGAGCCGGAGCTCTTCCTCGCGCCGCACGCGCACCGCTACCTGTACCGGCTCCTCCACACGCTCGCGGCGCGCGGCAACCAGGTGTTCTTCACGACGCACGCGCCGGGACTGCTCAACGTCGCCGCGCTCGACGAGGTCAACCTCGTGACGCGCGACGCAGTCGGCGTGACGGCCGTCGAGCGCCTGCGCGCGATCGACGTCGACGATGCCTTCCGCGTGATGTGCGAGTTCGACGCCGAGCGCGCCGAGCTCTTCCTCTCGCGCGCGGCGCTGCTCGTCGAAGGGATGACGGAGAAGATCGCGTTCCCGTTCGTGTTCCGCGCGCTCGGATTCGACGCCGACCGTGAGCAGATCTCGATCGTCGAGTGCGGCGGCAAGTCGAACCTGCCGCTGTTCGTCGAGATCTGCAAGCGCGCCCGCGTGCCGTACGTCGTCGTGCACGACAGCGACATGCGCGAGGACCGCGACCCGGTCGAGTCGGAGGTGCGGCTCAACGCATTGATCAAGCGCCGCGCCGGCGCGCGCCGGACGATCGTCCTCGAGCCCGACTTCGAAGGAATCGCAGGCTTCCGCAGCCGCTCCCGCAAGCCGCGCCGAGCCGGCGCCGTCTCGTTCGAAGGCCCGCCGGAGGAGCTTCCGGCGCCGCTCGTCCGAGCGGTTCGCCTCACGCTGGCGTCGGCCCGCCCAGGCCGCGCCGTCCTACAGCTGACTCGCTCAGCCGCCGAGCTTCGGCAGCAGGCTGACGAGCGCGGCAAAGAGCGGCGAGAGGATGGCAACGCCGGCGCGAAAGCTCGTGCTTGCCGACACGTCGAGGCCGAGGAGACCCGTCAGCGTCTGCCTTTTCTCGATTGCGGCCGCGAATTCGGGATCGCTCGGGTCGGGCAGAGGAGCGCTTCGGTCGCGGAGATCCGCTCCGGCCTCGAGCAGGGCAAGGTAGGTCGGCAGGTAGATGAGCGCGAGCACGAGCGAGAGGATGAGCCCGTAGAGGATCGGGTAGTCGGCCGGAAAGCCGTCGTTCGGATGATCCTTGGCGTATTCGAGTACGACCTGACGAAGCGCCGCGGTCGCGAGCACCGCGAGCCCGACGATCGCGCCGAGAATCGCGAGCAGCCGCTCGAGGTCGCTGCGGAACTCGATGTAGCGCTCGATCTGCTTCTTCTCCGCGCCCTCGCGGAGCTCCACAAGTCGTGCGCGGATCAGCCAGATCGAAACCGCCGCCGTCAGCGAGAGCAGGAGAGCCACCGCGGTCAAGGCACGCACCTTCATGCGACTTCGCGGAAACACCTCCGGAATGTTGTGCAGCCAGGTGCTGACGACGACGACCGCGACCACGACTCCGATGAGCAGCAGCCCGGAGATCACGATCTCGAGGCGGTGCCCGGCCCATCCTTTTCGATGCCGGCGCAAGGTCGCGACGACAGGCACCGTTGCGAGGGTCCAAAGAATCGTCTGCGCGCAGATGAGCGACAACCAGAGAACGAACGAGTCCGAGTGCACAAGGTCTCGCGGATCCCTTCCCCAGCTCGACCAGTCGAAGAAGAGGAAGCCCACGCCGATTCCGACGCCGAGCAAAGCTCCGAGCATCACGGCGTAGGTCGGCGGCGTGCTCCACGCACGCGTGCTGACCTTCGCGACGGCCGCCGACGCTCGCGCCATCGGGTACATCGTGAGCCTTGGAGCGGCTGGCACTCGTCCGTCCGCGGCGGGGAAGTGCCGAAACCCGCCAGCAGTGTGCTAAGATCCTAATACTATAGTAGTCAAGGAGGGTCTTGATGATCGAGTTTCACCTGGACGCCCGGTCCGGTGTAGCGCCGTACATGCAGCTGGTCCGCCAGGTCCGGCAGGCGCTGCGGCTCGGCCTGCTGCGGGAAGGCGACCAGCTGCCGACGGTCAAGGAAGTGGTCGCGCAGCTGGCGATCAACCCCAACACGGTGCTGAAGGCGTACCGCCAACTCGAGCACGAAGGCCTCGTCGGGGTCCGCCACGGCGTCGGCACGTTCGTCACGCGAACGCTGGCCGGCACCTCGCTCGCCGCGCACGGCCCGCTGCGCAACGAGCTGCGCCGCTGGCTTGCCGAGGCGCGACTGGCCGGCCTGGACGACGAGAGCATCGAGGCCTTGTTCCAGGACACCTTTCGGTCCGCCGTCGCTGAGGACGTAGCTTGACCGGCCCGCAACTTTCCGCCGCACTCGCGCCGACGTCACCGGAGAGTCGCGCCGACACCGCATTGCAGGCGCGTGGTCTCGGCAAGCAGTACCGCGGCCGCTGGGCGCTTTCGCAATGCACCCTTGACGTGCCCGCCGGGCACGTCGTCGGCCTGGTCGGCCCCAATGGGGCAGGCAAGACCACGCTGCTGCACCTGGCCGTGGGCCTGCTGATCCCGACCACCGGCACGATCGAGGTGCTCGGCGGCCGGCCGGCCAGCGGCCCGGACCAGCTGCGCAAGGTCGGCTTCGTCGCCCAGGACACCCCGACCTATTCCCAGCTGAGCGTCGAAGATCACCTCAAGCTCGGCGCGAAGCTCAACCCTGGGTGGGACGCCGCACTCGCCCGCGACCGGATCGACGAGCTGGGCCTCGACCCCCGGCAGCGGGCGGGCAAGCTGTCCGGCGGCCAGCGCGCCCAACTCGCGCTCACTCTCGCCCTGGCCAAACGCCCCGACCTGCTCATTCTCGATGAGCCGGTCGCGAGCCTCGACCCCCTCGCGCGCCGCGAGTTCCTGCAGGACCTGATGGCCCACGTCGCCGACAACGGCACCAGCGTGGTGCTCTCCTCGCACCTGGTCGCCGACATGGAGCGGGCCTGCGACTACCTGATCGTGCTGTGCGCCTCCCGCGTGCGCGTCGCCGGCGAGGTCGAGCACCTCCTCGCCACCCACCTCCGGCTCACCGGCCCGAAACGTGATCCGGCGTCCCTTCCGGCGGAGGTGCAGGTGGTGACCGCCAGCCACACCGAACGGCAAACCACCCTGATCGTCCGCACTGAAGCGCCTGTCCACGACCCGGCGTGGACGGTGGAGGAACTAAGCCTGGAGGACCTGGTCCTGGCCTACATGAGCGAGGCGGGCGCCTCACGGCGGAAACCGCGGCGGAAGCTCGAGGCAGCGCAGTGACCTGGCTGACCTGGCGACAGTTCCGCACCCAAACCGTGGTGACACTCGCCGCCCTAGCGGCGATCGCGGTCCCCCTCGGAATCACCGGCGCTAACCTGGCGCACCAGTTCCACACCGAGATCGCAGGCTGCCTCGGGCAGAGCGGCAGCAGCGCCTGCTCGAAGGACACCCTCGACGCCTTCACGGGCACCTACAACTTTCTGCAGCACTTCTTCGGGTACGCGCTGATCGTCGTGCCCGGACTGATCGGGGCATTCTGGGGCGCGCCGCTCCTGACTCGCGAGGTCGAGGCCGGCACCCACCGGCTCGTCTGGAACCAGAGCGTCACTCGCACCCGCTGGCTGACGGTCAAGGTCGGCATGATCGGCGTCGCAAGCGCGATTGCGGCGGGCGTGTTCAGCCTCATGCTGACCTGGTGGTCCAGCCCGCTGGACAGGGTCAACGCAAACCGGATCACCCCGCCGGTGTTCGACATGCGCGGCATTGACCCCATCGGCTGGGCACTCTTCGCATTCGCGCTGGGCGTCACCGCCGGAGTGCTGATCCACCGGACCCTGCCCGCGATGGCCGCCACCCTCGGGATCTTCACCGCCGCCCGGATCCTCTGGCCGATCTACGTCCGGCCGTACTACCTGATCCCACCGGTACACAAGACTGCGCGGGTCGGCACCCTACCGTATGACTGGGTGGGCGTGAACCACGGCCCGGACAGCCCGATGGTCGTGCACGTCTCGATGCCGGGAGCGTGGGTCCTGTCCGACCACACTGTCAACGCGGCCGGTCACCAGGTGCTCGGAAGAACACTGTTTCCACTCTGCCAGCCAACCACGAGCGGCGGCCTGTCCAAGCATGCGCCCGACACCTGCTTCATCCACCACCTGATCCTGCTCGGCTACAACAAATCCGTGCTGACCTACCAGCCGGCCGGCCGGTTCTGGCAGCTGCAATGGGTGGAAACCGGCATCCTCGCCGCCGTCGCCGTGCTACTTGTCACGTTCTGCTATTGGTGGATCCGCCGCGGCAAGGTGTCCTGACACCGCCCGGCCGGCGGAATGCACAGCGCGTCGCACGCGCGGAACTGATGGAGCCAGCCGGGCTCGAACCGGCGACCTTCTGGCTGCCAGCCAGACGCTCTCCCAGCTGAGCTATGGCCCCTGGGCTGCCGATTGTAGCCCGGCCCCGGACGGCGCGCCTGTTCTCCACAGGCTTGTCCACAGATTCTTCCCCATGTCCCCAGGGAATCCCCGGGGTTTTCCACAGGAGCTAGACGGCGGCGGCTTCCAGCTCGACCTCCGGAACGTCGTTCCAGAGCTCCTCGAGCCGGTAGTACGTCCGCTCCTCAGGCGTGAAGACGTGGAGGACGACGTCGAGATAGTCGGCCAGGATCCAGGTGCCCTCCTGGACGCCGTCGACCGAGCGCGGGATCAGGCCGTGCTCGCGCTTCAGCACCTCGTGCACCTCGTCCCAGATGGCAGCCGTCTGCCGCGGGTTGCGGCCCGTGCAGATCACGAAGAAGTCGGTGAAGGTGCACACCGGCCGCATGTCGAGGATCACGACATCGTCCGCCAGCTTCTCGAGGGCGAGAGCGGCGATACGGCGGGCTTGTTCGAGCGGATTCAGAGCTGGATCGATGTCCTCGGTTGCGACGGCGTCAGTGTAGCCGGGCTCAGCGGATGTACAGCTGCCGGGCCCGGATCAGCTCGGCTACGGCCGTCGGGACGAGCCCGTCGAGCGGCTCGCCCGCGGCCGCGAGGGCGCGGATGTCGCGGGACGCGGCGGGGTTCGGCTCGATGTCGAAGAAACCGACCCGATCCGGCTGGGCGAGCCCCGCCAACACCGCGTCGAGCCCTGCGCGGGGATAGCCGGGCCGCGTTGCCACGGCGAGCCGCGCGCGCGCGACGACCTCGTCCGGCTCCTTCCAGGCCAGGAAGTCCTGGAACTGGTCGGCGCCGATCACGAACAGCGGCTCGTCGAACTCCTCCGCGCGCAACAGGTCGATCGTCCGCGGATACGGATCGAGCCGCACCTCGTCGTCCGGGAACGCGGCGCGGACAAGCGCGAGCCGGTCGTCCGCGGAGGCGTGGACGTCCTTGTGCCCCGGCTTCTCGGAGACGAGCACGAGCAGCGCGACGATGTCCAGCGTGAGCTTCGCCGCGCGAGCGAGACCGACGTGTCCGAGATGCGGCGGATCGAACGCGCCGCCGTAGAGCCCGGTCGTCACGACCACTCCAGCGTCTCGTCGCCGACCTCGACCTCGTCGCCGTCGCGGGCGCCGGCGCCGCGGAGGATCTTCTCGAGCTCGGCCGGATCGGGCGCGCGGCCGGTGACGCGGAAGCCGTCCTCCGTGCGGAAGACGCGGAACCGGCGGCGCGCCGGCTGCGGGTGGTAGACGAGGAAGTCGACGAGCTCGGCCTCGTCGGGCGGCGCCTGCGCGGGCTCGTCGACGGAGACGAGCTCGTAGAGCGCGCGGCGGAGGTCGTCGATCCCGGCGCCCGTGGCGGCGGAGACGCGGAGGACGCGCACGATCCGCTCGTCCTCGACGCCGAATGCCGGCGGCTCGGGATGCAGGTCGGTCTTGTTCAGCACGACGATCTGCGGACGAAGGTCGAGCCCGGCGCCGTACGCGGCGAGCTCGGCGTCGATCGTGTACCAGCGCTCGTCGGCGTCGCCTTCCGACGAGTCGATCACGTGCAGCAGCAGCCCCGCCCGCTCGAGGTGCGCGAGGAACTCGTGGCCGAGCCCGATGCCCTCGCTCGCGCCTTCGATCAGCCCCGGCACGTCGGCGACGACGAGCTGGCGGCCGTCGGAGGACTCGACGGTGCCGAGCACCGGCGAAAGCGTCGTGAACGGATACTCGGCGACCTTCGGGCGCGCATTCGAGATACGCGTCAGCAGCGACGACTTGCCGGCGTTCGGCAGTCCGACGAACGCCGCGTCCGCGAGCAGCTTCAGCCGCAGCTCGATCTCGCCCTCGTCGCCGGGCATGCCGACCTCGGCGAAGCGCGGCGTCTGCCGCGTCGGCGCCGCGAAGGACTTGTTGCCGCGGCCGCCGGAGCCGCCCTTCGCGACGACGACGCGCGCGCCGGGATGCGCGAGATCGGCGATGAGCTGTTCCTCCGCGTCGAACACCTGCGTTCCGACGGGGACGCGCAGCACCGCGTCGTCGCCGCGCGCGCCGTGCGAGATCCGCCCGCCGCCGCCGCCGCCCTTGCCGGCGCGGAGCTTCTGGTTCGGCCGGAACCCGGAGAGGTCGCGCCGTTGCGGATCCGCGACGAGCACGACGTCGCCGCCGTCACCGCCGTCGCCGCCGTCCGGCCCGCCCTTCGGCACGTACTTCTCGCGCCGGAAATGGATCGAGCCGTCACCGCCGCGCCCGGCGACCACCGTCAGCTTCGCCTTGTCGTGGAACATCGTCGCGCTCGCTCGCGCGAGGGCGCTACGCGTCGACGACGGAAATGAAGCGGCGCTCGCCGCTCGTGCGGAACTCGACCTTGCCGGCCTTGGTGGCGAAGATCGTGTCGTCCTTGCCGATCGACGTTCCCGGACCGGGACGGAAGCGGGTTCCGCGCTGGCGCACGAGGATCATTCCGGAGCTGACGTCCTGGCCGGCGAACATCTTCACGCCGAGCATCTGCGGGTTCGAGTCGCGGCCGTTGCGCGACGAGCCGAGTCCCTTCTTATGAGCCACTGTTGCTCCTCCTTCGCGGCGATCGCGTGCTCGAGCGCGGTGATCGCGCCCTTGCGGTTCGCGTTCGCGCGCTCGTACTCGAGCGCGGCCTCGAGGTTCGGGCGGCGCCACTCGTGTGCGGCGGCCGAGATCTGCGCGACGGTCATCTCCTCGTAGCCCTTCGGCGGATGCGCCGTGCGTGCGGGAGCCTCGGCCTCGACCTTCGGCGTCTCCGCGGCCTTCGGCTCGGCGGCCTTCGGCGAGGCCTCGGCCCTCGGCGCTGTCTCCTTCTTCGCGGCGGTCTTCTTGCCGGCGCCGCCGATCGACTCGATCTCGATCTGCGTCAGCCTGCTGCGGTAGCCGTTGTGGAGCCGGTAGCCGGTGCGCTTCTTGTACTTGCCGATGCGAATCTTCTTGCCGAGCGTGTGGCCGACGACGCGCGCCGTGACCGTCCCCGTCGGCTCGAGGTCGGTCGAGCCGTTGCCGCCGAGGAGCAGAACGCGCGGGTTGAACGTCTTGCCCTCGTCGGTCGGCAGGCGGTCGACGAGCAGCCGCTCGCCCTCTCGGACGCGGTATTGCTTCCCACCGACGGTGATGACTGCGTAGCTCATGGCGTGGAAAACGCGGGCCGGGAGAGGCCCGCGAACCGGCGCAGTGTAGCGAAATTCGGCTCCATTACCGGCGTGGGTCGATGTCGTCGCCCCACTCCGACATCGGGACGTAGCCCCACTCGTCGGCAGGCTCGCCGTTCGGGGACGGCTCGGGCTCGGCGGCAGGCACTTCGACCGCGGCGGGCTCGAGCTCCGGCTCCGGCTCGACCTCGGGCTCCGGCTCGACGTCGGGCTCGGGCTCCGCGTCGAGCTCCGGCTCGTCGTCGGGCTCGGTCTCGGTCTCGGGGCCGGCGCCGTTCGCCGAGACGGGCTTCTTGCGCTTGCGGCCGCCGCGCGAGCCGCGCCGCGTCCGCTTCTTCTTCGGCACGCCGTCGGCTGCGGGTTCCTCGGTTCCGTCCGCGCCCTCGGCGGGAGCCTCCGGCTCCGCCGCTGCAGGCTCGGGAGTCTCCGCGTCGCCGTCACGGCCGAGGTTGTCGCCCGGAACGTGGATCGTCGCCGAGCGACGCGTCGGCGGCTTGGCCGCGGCGGGCTCTGCGGTTTCTGCGACTTCGGCGGTCTCCGCGATCTCGGTGGTCTCGTCGCGGTCAGCCGCCGCTCCGGCCGCGGCCGCTGCGCCCGCCGGCTTCTTCCGCTTGCGGCCGCCGCGTGAGCCGCGCCGCGTCTTCTTCTTCGCCGGTGTCGCAACTGCGCCGTCGACGGCCTCGTCGTCGCCCTCGACAATCGTCCTCGACGAGGATCTCCTGCTCGTCCTCCGCGCTCACAACCTCGCCGTCGACAACCTCGCCGTCGACAACCTCATCGTCGACGATCTCGTCCTCGACGACCTCGTCGGCGACAGCCTCGCCGGGCTCGCCCGTATGCACCGCGGTGCGCCGGGCCGGCGGCTTCCGCGTCGGCTTCTCGGCCTCCGCCTCGGCGGTCAGCGGCTCGGACGGCTTCTTGCCGGGTTTCCGGACGAGCGTCGCGTACGCAACGCCGTCGAGCACGCGCTCGACCTTGACCTTCGGCTTCTTCCCGACGAGTGTCGCGGCGTCGGCGACGACGACATCGAGTCCTTCGACCTTGCCGACGGCCGCCGCGGCGTCGTGCCGGTCGACTTCGACGAGCTCGAGCTGGATCTCGGCGCCCTCTGCGACCGGCGCGGCCGGTGCGAGATCGGCGAGCTTCCCCTCGGCGACGACGACGAAGTGGTCGAGATGCATGTTCGGCTTGCCGTCGAGGAAGAAGCGCCGCTTGGTCAGCGCCTCGAGCTCGACGAGCCTGCCGGCGCCGGGGCCGACGAGCGCGCTCGCGATTCCCTCGGCCAGCTCGACGCGGTACGCCTGGCTGCGAGAGCCGGCGACGAGCGAGCGCAGGCGCCGCTCCATGTCGATCGCTGCCGACGCCTCGGAGTAGACGATGCCGTCGCCGCCGCAGGTCGGGCACTTCTTGGTCATGATCTCGCGCGGTCCGTCGGTGACGTTCTGGCGCGTCATCTCGACGAGGCCGAGCGGAGAGATCTCGACGACGTACGTCTTGGTGCGGTCGCGCTCGAGCTCCGTGCGCAGCGCCTCCTCGACGGCGGCCCGGTTCTTCGGGTTCGCCATGTCGATGAAGTCGATGACGATGATCCCGCCGATGTCGCGCAGCCTGAGCTGGCGCACGACCTCCTTCACGGCTTCGAGGTTGTTCTTCGTGATCGTGTCCTCGAGCCGGCCGCTCGAGTTCTTGCCGCGCGAGCCGACGAAGCGTCCCGTGTTCACGTCGATGACGGTGAACGCCTCGGCGTAGTCGAAGATGAGGTAGCCGCCCGACGGAAGATCGACGCGGCGGCTCAGCGTCGACTTGATCTCCTGCTCGACGCCGAACGCCTCCATCAGCGACGGCGTGTCCTTGTAGCGGACGACGCGCTCGACCATGTGCGGCGACGTCTTCTTCAGATAGCCGGTGATGCGCTTGAAGGCCTGGTCGTTGTCGACGTATGCCTTCTCGAAGTCGCCGGTGAAGAGGTCGCGCGTGACGCGGAGCGGCAGCTCGGCCTCCTGGTAGACGAGCTCAGGCGCGGTCGTCGTCTTCGCCTTCGCCTGGATCGACTTCCAGAGACGCTGGAGGAAGACGAGGTCGCGCTCGATGTCCTCGGCGGACGCGCCTTCGGCGGCGGTGCGGACGATGATCCCGCCCTCTTTGTTGTCGAGGTTGCGGAGGATCTCCTTCAGACGCGCGCGCTCGTCGTCCTCGAGACGGCGCGAGACGCCGAGGCCTTCGCCCTGCGGCACGAGCACGACGAAGCGGCCCGGGAGCGAGATCTGCGTCGTCAGCCGCGCGCCCTTCGTCTTCATGGGGTCCTTCACCGACTGGACGAGGATCGTCTGGCCCTTGCTGATCAGGTCCTGGATCTTGCGGCCGTGGCCCTTCTCGAGCTCGGGGCCGACGATCTCGTCGACGTAGAGGAAGCCGTTCTTCTCGAGACCGACCTCGACGAACGCGGCCTCCATCCCCGGCAGGACGTTGTCGACCGTGCCGAGATAGATGTTGCCGGCGATCGAGCGGCGGTCGGCGCGCTCGAGGTAGACCTCGGCGACCTGGCCGTCCTCGAGCACGGCGACGCGCTGCTCGCCGACATCGACGGACACGATCAGCTCGCGCTTCGCTGCCGGCAGCGGCGCACGGCGCGGCGCCTGGCGGCGGCGCGGCTGGTTCTGGCGCCGCTCCTGGCGCTGCGACATCGCCTTGCCCGCAGGCTTGGCGCGGTCGGACTTGCGCGCGGTGGACGCGGCCCGCGGAGTCGTCTCCTTGGGCTTGTCCGTCTTGTCGGCGGCGGTGTCGGCCGTCTCGCCTGCGGTGCCGGGCTTCTTGCGCCCGCGGCCGCCGCGGCTACCGCGTCGGCGCTTCGGTCTCGTGGGATCGGTTGGGTCGGCCGCGGACTGCGCGGCCGGCGGTGGTGCTACAGGCTCAGTACGAGCCTCGGAAGTAGGTGCGGCCGCCTCGCTGGTGCGGGCGGCGGCGTCGTCGGAATCATTCTTCCGTCGGCGGAACCAGGGCAAGCGAAATCTCCTTCGAAGAGGCGCGTCGCAGCGACACCCGAGGCTGAAAAGCCGTACGGGCGGCGCGCGCGCTGGTGATGTGGGTGGAAAAGTGTCGGCATGGGCCGTCGGATCCAGGGTAGCAGCGACCTCCGCCGGTGTCGTCCGACCCTGGACCTACGATCCGGCCCATCCACGACCCGGGAGGTGTACGTGACTGGGATGCAGGAGGCCGAGGAGCTGCTCCTCATCGAGGAGGCCGATGCCTGGTTCGAGTACCTCGAGGCGACACGGGCGCAGAGCGCGACCCGCTACCGCGAGGTCGAGCCGTGGGCCTGGGCGCGGCTGACGCAGCGGATGCGCGCGATCAAGGCGCGCCGCGCGAAACTCCGACCCGCCGCGGCCTAATCGCCGCCTGGCGCTCCATCGACGTCGACCTTCTCCGAGAGCCGGAGAACGGCGGCCTCGCCGAGCGCTCGCGTGCCCGTATACGCAACGGCGCTCTTTACAGCCCACCCCGCTACCGGGACGAAGTCGAGCAGCGTCCGCGCGACGGTGCGGAGGCCGAGGCCGGCGCCGAACGTCACGGCCATCTCGGGGATCAGGTCGCGGCTGGTCTTCCGCCCGTGCACATGGCCGAGCTTCAGGATCATCCGGATCTGATTCAGCGTCAGCACCGGCAGATCGGCGCCGGGCACGAAGATGAGCGCGGAGACGACCGCGTTCTTCCGCGAGAACGACCGGACGATGTGCGCGGAAACCGCGCCGCGTAACGCGGGCACACCCGCCGCAAGCAGAGCCGCCTCCTCACGCAGCCGCACGGCGATCGCGTGCGCGATCTCGTCGATCGGGAAGCCCTCGCCGGCTCCGACGCGGACGATGTCCGTCGCCGGCACGAACGGCAGCGACAGATCGTCCGCGACCGGTCCGGCCGCGACGACGACGGTCGGCACGCGCGCCTTGCGCGCGCGCTTCAGCGCCTTCTCGTCCTCCTCCGTCGGCTCGCGCCCGATCACGTAGACGAGCACGGCGGCGCCCTCGGGCGCGTCGCCGTCGCGCACGGCACCG
Source organism: uncultured Actinomycetes bacterium (assembly GCA_963816455.1). Taxonomy (GTDB): domain Bacteria; phylum Actinomycetota; class Thermoleophilia; order Gaiellales; family Gaiellaceae; genus Palsa-739. The sequence goes on along the minus strand of CAWFKM010000017.1, from coordinate 68,328 downwards.
GGCCGCGCGCCGCGCGCCAGCTCGCGCCGGAGAACCGCGGCGAGCTCCCGCGCGCCGCCGACTGCGAGCGTTCGCGTCGTCTGCGCCTCGGCGTCGTGCTGCTTCATCGTCTTGCGCAGCGAGACCGGATTGATCGGGACCTTCATCAGCCGCGCCTGCTCGTCCTGACCATGCGCCCACGCGCGTAGACGGCGAGCAGAACGCCCATCGCCGCGAGGTTCGAGATCATCGACGAGCCGCCGACGCTCACGAACGGAAGTGGGATGCCCGTGATCGGGGCGATCCCCATCGTCATGCCGACGTTGACGAACAGCTGGAACAGCAGCGCGACGACGATCCCTCCTGCGATCACGGCGGAGTAGAGATCGCGCGCGACGGTGACGACGCGCAGGCCGCGCCAGAGCACGAGCAGATACAGCGCGAGCAGGATCGACGCGCCGACGAAGCCGCGCTGCTCGCTGAACGACGCGAAGACGAAGTCGGTGTGGTGCTCGGGCAGGAAGTTCAGCCGCGTCTGCGTCGCGCCGATCACGCCGCGGCCGCGCACTTCTCCCGCGCCGACGGCCGCGATCGACTGCTGCAGGTTGTAGCCCGAGGCCGCCGAGCACGTCGACGGATGCGTGAAACAGGTCAGGCGCTCCTTCTGGTAGCCCTTGAGGATGTCGACGCCGGCGGCCGGGCCGGCCCAGAGCACGCCGACGGCGAGCAGGACGCCGATCATCCCGATCGCCAGCAGGTACTTCCACGGCGTGCCGGCGATGAACAGCATCGCGCCGAGCGCGGCGAGGTAGACGAGCCCCGTGCCGAGGTCCGGCTGCACAAAGACGAGGACCGCCGGGATGAGCCCGAGTCCGAGGATCTTCAGCGTCGTCCCGATCTCGTTCAGCCGCCGCGAGCGCTCCGCGATGAAGCCCGCGAGTGCGAGCACGAACAGGAGCTTCCCGAACTCGGACGGCTGGAACGTGAACAGCCCGAGGTTGATCCAGCGGGTCGAGCCGCGTGCCGCGCGGCCGGCGACGAACACGATCGCGATCAGCCCGACGGTGCCGATGAAGATCGCGCGCCAGTAGCGGCGGTAGAGATCCGGGTCGATCAGCGTCGTCACGAGCAGCGCGACCGCGCCGACGGCCGCGTAGAGCATCTGGCGGTCGAGGAAGTACGACGGCTGTCCCTTCACGTCGAACTTCGTCACGCCGGCGATCCCCCAGAGACCGACGGCGACGAGCCCGGCGACGCCGGCGAGCAGCAGCCAGTCGAGCGAGCGCAGAACGGCGACGACCGTCGGGCCTTCGCCGCGGCGATCGCGCAGGCCTGTGCGTTGGGATCCGGCGTACTCGAGCATCAGTCTGAGTGGATCGGGCCGACCTGCTTGATCTTCTTGTGGAAGAACTGCGCGAACACCTGCGCGGCGGCCGGCGCCGCAGCCGTGCCGCCGTGGCCGCCGTTCTCGATCACGGCGCAGACGACGAGCTTCGCCGCGTCGGACGGCCCGTAGCCGCACCACCACGACTGGTTCTGGACGCCGAGGTAGCCCGGCAGCGACACGACCTTCTCGGCGGTGCCCGTCTTGCCGGCGATCGGCACGGGGAAGTTCCCGAAGACGGCGTACGACGTGCCGAACGGCATGTGCGTCCCCTCGTAGAGCCCCTGCTGGACGACCTGGAGCGCCGCCGGGTCGAGACGCCGGGATCGGCTGCGGCGCGGGAATCGCCGGAACCGGCACGGCCGTCCCGTTCGGGTTCTCGACGTCCATCAGCACGTGCGGCGTGACGAGCTTGCCGCCGTTCGCGATCGAGCGAGTAGAACCGCGCCATCTGGAGCGGCGTGACGAGGAGGTCGCCCTGGCCGATCGCGAGCTGGATCGAGTTGCCCGGCTTCCAGATCCGGTCGATGCGCCAGTTCGTCGGGTCGGTCTTCGCGGTGAACCGCTGCTGGAGCCACGGCGATCGTCGGCACGATGCCCTGCTGACTCCGGTCCGGCGTCAGTGCCGGTCGCTGCGCCGAAGCCGAAGATCCTCGCCCACTTCTGCAGCGGCTGCCCGCGGTCGGCCGGGAGCGAATAGAAGTCGTTGCCGAGTTGGTAGAAGTACGTGTCGCACGAGTACGCGATCGCGGTCGGCAGGTTCATCGCCTGGTTCACGTTCGGGTCCCAGTTGTGCCACGTGCGATGCGACCGTCCTCGGGCGCGGAGTACGTGCCGGTGCACGGGAGCGTCGAGTACGGCGAGAGGATGTGCTCCTGCATCGCGGCGAGCGCGGTCACGGGCTTGAAGACGGAGCCCGGCGGGTACGTCCCCTGCAGCGCGCGGTCGAGCGACGGATAGTTCTTGTCCGAGCGCCGTCTTCGCGGTCAGGCCCTGCGCGTTCAGCGCCTTCGTCGTGACGCGGCCCGAGTAGACCGACGGGTTGTACGTCGGCGACGACGCGAGCGCGAGGATCGAGCCGTCGTTCGGGTCCATCGCGACGATCGCACCGCCGCGCGCCGCCCACTGTCCGTTCGCCTGCGCGAGATGGATCCCGTACTGGAGCGCCTTCTCCGCCGCCGCCTGCAGCTTCACGTCGAGCGTCAGCCGAACCGCGTGGCCCGGTTTCGAGAGCGTCGTCACTTCGAGCTCGCCCCGCGGACGGTCGAGCGAGTCGACGTTCATCCGCGCGGTACCGGCGACCCCGCGAAGATACGTGTCGTACGCGGACTCGACGCCGGCCTGGCCGATCTCGTCGCCTGCGTGGTAGCCCTTCTTCGCCATCGTCTTCAGCTGCGCTGCCGGAGATCTCGCCGATGTAGCCGAGCACCTGCGCGGCGAGCGCGCCGTACGGGTAGCTGGCGGATGTAGGACGGTCCCATCTCGACGCCCGGGAACTGTGCGGTGTGCTCCGCGAGATAGTTGACCAGCGGTTCCTTCACGCCGTCGCGGATCACCACCGGCGTCACCGGGTCGCCCTGGTGCCGCTTGATCGCGGCGGCGATCTCGTACAGCGGCACGCGCGTGACGCGCGCGATCCGGCGCAGCTCGTCGTACCGGTCGACGTAGTTCTTCGGCAGGTCGGCGGGCCAGAGCTCGACCGCGGTCGAGTCGACGTTCGAGACGAGGATGTTGCCGTTGCGGTCGAGGATCACGCCGCGCGGCGCCTGGATCGGGAGCGTGCGGATGCTGATCGCGCGCACCTGGTCGACGTACTTCGTCCCGGCGAGCACCTGCAGAGCCCAGAGCCGCAGGAACAGCGCGCCGAACACCAGCGCGACGACGCCGCCGAGGACGGCGATGCGCAGCGCGAGCTTCGGCGTCAGCCGGTACGGCTCGACGGCGCCGACGTCGCGCGGGAGAAAGCGCCGAGACGGCGACCGGCGGGTCGTCGTGCTAGCCAAGCAGCCGCACCTCGGTCGCAAGGTCGCTCCGCTCGGCGGGCCGCAACAGCCGCCGCACGAGCGCGTACACCGGCGCGGTCAGCACCAGGTTCATCACGATCGTCGGAACGAGTCCCTCGAGCAACGGAACCGCCGGCGCGCGCTCGCCGAGCACGAAGTGCACGAGCAGCAGACCGAGCGAATAGAGAACGGTGACGACGAGCACGGAGAGGAACGGCGCGTGCGCGCGGTCGCGTCCGGTCGTCTCGCCGTAGCGGCCGATCCAGTAGCCGGCGAGCGTCAGCATCAGCGACGTCAGGCCGAGCTGTCCGAACGACGCCGTGTCGACGATCAGCCCGGCGAAGAAGCCGCCGACCGCACCGACGACCGCGCCGCGCAGCAGCGCAACCGCGACGAGCGTCACGAGCAGGAGTTCCGGCACGCCGCGGAACACGTGGATCTGCGTGAGGATCGAAACCTGGACGATCGCGGCAACGAAGAGGAGCGCCGCGGCCTTGAGGCCGTCGACGACGCTCACGGCAGCTTCGGGGCGGGTTTCGCGGAGACGAGTGCGGCGACGGACGTAAACGTGCCGAACTGCGCCCACGGTGCGACCTGCACCTGGACGAAGATCGCGTTGTCGCTGTAGCCGACGGAGAGCACGCGGCCGATCGGGATCCCGTACGGATAGATGTCCGGGTACTGCGGGTCGCGCGTCCCCTGCGTCACGATCCGGTCGCCCTTCTGCACGACCTGATCCTTCGGAACGCGGTCGAGGATCAACGACTGGCCCTGGCCGCGCCGGATCAGTCCCGCGACGCCGGTGGTGAGGTCCTTCGCGGCGACGGCGCTGTCGGCGTCGGTGATCAACGTCACGACGGACGTGCTCGGCCCGACGTTCGTGACGCGTCCGACGAGCCCGTCGGCGGTGACGACCGGCGTGTTGAGATGGATGCCGGAGTGCGCGCCCGCAGCGATCGCGATCTGCTGGTTGAACGGACCGGACGGGGAACGAGATCACGCTCGCGTTCACCGCGCGGTAGTCCTGCGGGTAGCGTCGGGCCTTCCTCGTAGCGCAGCTGCTTCTTCAGCCCCGGAAGCTGCGCCGCGGCGGCCTCGTTCTTCAACGCCTCCGCCCGCCACTCGCGCACCTCTTTCCGCAGCTTCTCGTTCTGCGACTTCGCCGTCGTCAGCCCGTGGAAGTAGCCGTAGACGTCGCGGAACGGCGCGGCGACCCGCTCGGCGGCGGTCTGGAACGGACGCAGCACCGACGCGCCGTACCCCTGCGCGTCGTGGAGCACGCCCGAGGTCGGCGAGCGGAACGAGACCGTCAGGAGGGCGAGCGCCACGATCACGAGGATCGCGAGCACGATCCTCCGGACCAGCGTGCTACGGCCCCGGGGAGGACGTTGACCCGACTTGGAGCGCTGGACCGACGAGCCCAGCACCGCCACGCGCGCGGTGCGGTTCGGGGGTGCCACACGCCAAGGTTACCGGGCGTTCCGGCGAGGGGTGCGGGACGCCGGTCTAGTAGCGGCGGCCGTTGCGGGAGCGCCCGCGGGCCCGGTTGGAGCGGTGGATCGCCTCGAACTCCTCGAGGCTCCGCCCCGAGCCGACGGCCACGCACGTGAGCGGGCTCTCGGCCAGGTGAACCGGCATCTGGGTCTCGTGGCGCAGCCGCTCGTCCATCCCGGTGAGGAGCGCGCCGCCGCCGGCGAGCACGATTCCGCGGTCCATGATGTCCGCGGCGAGCTCGGGCGGGGTCTTGTCGAGCGTCGACTTGATCGCCTCGATGATCTGCGTCACCGGGTCGTCGAGCGCGCGGCGGATCTCCTCGGAGGTGAGGATCACCGTCTTCGGGAGGCCGGTGAGCATGTCGCGGCCGCGCACCTCGGCCTGCAGCTCCTCGCGCATGTCCCACGCGGAGCCGATCTCGAGCTTGATCTCCTCCGCCGTCTGCTGGCCGATGAGGAGTTTGTAGTCGCGCTTGATGTGATTGATGATCGCCTCGTCCATCTCGTCGCCGCCGACGCGCAGCGACTGCGAGACGACGATGCCGCCGAGGCTGATCACCGCGACCTCGGTCGTGCCGCCGCCGATGTCGACGATCATGTTTCCGGTCGGCTCGGCGACGGGAAGTCCCGCACCGATCGCGGCGGCCATCGGCTCTTCGATCAGGTACGCCTGGCGCGCGCCGGCCGAGAGCGTCGCCTCCTCGACGGCGCGCTTCTCGACGCCGGTCACGCCGGACGGCACGCAGACGACGACGCGCGGGTGCGCGAAGCGATGCTGGTGCACCTTCTGGATGAAGTGGCGGAGCATCTGCTCGGTCACGTCGAAGTCGGCGATGACGCCGTCCTTCAGCGGGCGGATCGCGGAGATCGTGCCCGGCGTGCGGCCGAGCATCCGCTTCGCCTCGACGCCGACCGCGTGCACCTCGCCGGTGCGCTGGTCGATCGCGACGACCGACGGCTCCGAGAGGACGATGCCGCGGCCGCGCACGTAGACGAGCGTGTTGGCCGTGCCGAGGTCGACGGCCATGTCACGTCCGCCGAAACCGGTCATCGAGGAGAAGAGGCCCATGGCCGCTTCCGAGTCTAGCTGCGTATTTCGGGAAGCCTCCGGAAACCTGCGACGGTTCCGTGACAGTTGCCGGGCTACGGTCGTTTCATGAACACCGTGAGCCTGATCGGGAACCTCGCCACCGACGTGGAGCTGAAGGACGTCAGCGAGGAGAAGAAGGTCGCGAACTTCCTGCTCGCGATCGATCGCGGCGGACCGGACGCAGGAGCCGACTTCGTCTGGATCTCGGCCTGGGACCGTCAGGGCGAGCTCTGCGCGGAGTACCTCGCCAAGGGCCGTCGCGTCGCCGTCGAGGGGAAGCTGCGCAGCCGGACGTGGGAGCAGGACGGCGTGCGGAAGGACGCGGTCGATGTCGTCGCCCGGCGCGTCGAGTTCCTCGGCGGGTCGGCCCGCGAGGAAGGGGCGGAGATCATTCCGTTCGAGGCGGCCGCAGCGAGCTAGCGCGGCGGGAGATCCGAGAGAAAGGAGCGAATCGCCTTCAGACATGCTTCCGGCCGCTCGCCGATGAGCAGGTGACCGCAGTCCGCGATCACCCGCAGCGGCGCCCGCAGCCGGCGCGCGTACTCCATACCGTCCTCGAGCGGCACCCAGTTGTCCTGGCCTCCCCAGAGGCAGAGGCACGGACAGCGGACGCGATCGAGGTCGGGCCGTGGGTCGGTCGCGATCAGCGCGTGCCCGGCGGAGAACGTGTCGGTGTGCTCGGCGGGTCCCGCGAGGAACGCCTCGGCGATGTCCGGATCGATACCGACGGGGTCGGCGAGCCCCCACCAGCCGAACGCGACCGTGCGACCGCGCGGCGACGCTGACCATGCGCGCCGGCGCCTCGCGACGATCCGTCCGGGCTGGACCAAACCGATGACGGAGACGACGGCCTCCGAGACGCGGCTGCTCGAGGAGATCCCCGGCGCCGCCGCGAGGACGACGCCCGTGACGGCCTCGGGCCGCCGGACGGCCGCGCGCAGTCCGATGAGACCGCCGAGCGAATGGCCGACCCACGGCGCCGGCAGCGCGTCCTCGGCCTCGAGCACCGCGAGGACGGCGTCCGCGAACGGGTCGACGGTCGGCGCCGCGGCCAGCGGCGCGGAGCCGCCGTGCCCGGGCAGCTCCGGCACGATCACGCGCCGCTCCGTCGCGAGCGCGGGTGCCAGCGCGCGCCAGTTCGTCGCGGCGCCGCCGAGCCCGTGGACGAGGACGACGGGCGGTCCGGCGCCTCCGACCGCGTAACGGAGCGGCGTTCCGCGGTGCCGCAGCTCCCTTGTCTCGAACCCCGGGAGAAGAGGTGTGGCGTCCGTCGTCACCGAGGCATATTCTTCAACCAATGGATGCTTCGGTAGGACGGGTCGAGTGAGGCCTGTCGGATCGACAAGCGAGGGTGTGGACGAGCCCGTCTGAGCGCATGGCGCCGGCGGGCTTTTTCGTACCCGAGGAAGGAGCACGACGGAATGGCAAATCACCTCACGCCCGAAGAGCTGTCGAAGGAGCTGGGTCTCGACCAGCAGGAGGTGATCCGGGTCTGCATGCAGGAGGGAGTGCCGATCTATCAGGGAAAGATCGACAAGCACCTCTTCCAGGCGCAGCTCCTGGCGATGGGGCCTGCGCCCCAGCACCACTAGGCAGCGAGAACTTCGGGCGTCAGGCGCTTTTCCGCGCCGGCGCCTTGCGCGATCGAGAGCCGCTCTTCGGGGCGGCTTTCGTCTTCTCGGCGGCGCGCCGGTCCTGCACGTCGGCGACGCTCTGGCGCAGCGCCTCCATCAGATCGACGACCGGCGCCTCGGGCGTCGGCTCCGGGCGCGCGATCACCTCGCCGGCGAGCTTCGCGTCGAGCATCGCCTTGAGATCGTTGCGGTACTCGTTCTCGAAGTCCTCGGGCCGCCATTCGCCCACGAGGCTCTGGATCACCTGGTCGGCGAGCTCGAGCTCGGCCTTCTTGACCTCGGTGCCGCCGACGGCGTCCTCGACGTCCGCCTTCGAGCGGATGTCCTCGGCGTAGAACAGGAGCTCCATCACCAGCGCATCGCCCTGCGGCCGGATCAGGCACAGGTTCTCCTTGCTCCAGAGCACGAACTTCCCGACCGCGGCCATCCCGCTCTCCTGCATCGCGCGCAGCAGCAGCACGTACGGCCGCCGCGCCGCCTCGGCCGTCGCCGGGGCGAGGTAGTACGTGCGGTCGAAGTACACCGGGTCGACGTCCTCGAGCTTGACGAAGCGCAGGATGTCGATCGCCTGCGACCGCTGAAGCGCGACCGCTTCGAGGTCGGAGTCCTCGACGAGGACGAACTCGCCCTTCGCGACCTCCCAGCCCTTGACGAGCTCGTCGGCCTCGACCTCGCGCTCGTGGAACGGGCACCACCGCTTCTGCTTGATCGGCGTGCCGCACTCGCGATGCAGCGTCCGGAACGAGACATCCTCCCGCTGGGTCGCAAGCGCGAGCCCGATGGGGATGTTGACGAGTCCGAAGCTGATCGAGCCGTTCCAGATCGTGCGCATGAGCTCCCAAAAGTCTAGAGGGACCAGGAAGTTTCGCCCTCCCCTGCCCATTCCCTTCCCCGTACGATGGTGCCCGTGACGACGACCGCGGTCTCTGCGCCCGAAGCCCCGTCGCCCCTCGAGACGCGCACCACACCGGCCCTGTGGCGGTATGCGCTCGGCCAGGGCAGGGACGTTCCGGCCCACCTCGAGGAGAGCCCCGAGGGCTGGACGCCGGTCAGCTGGGAGGCCGCCGGCGAGCGGATCGACGCCCTCGCCCACGCCCTCCTCGCGCGCGGCGTCCGCGCCGGCGACGCGGTCGCGGTGCTCGCCCGGACGCGCCTCGAGTGGGTGCTGCTCGACTGGGCGATCATGTCGATCGGCGCCGTCGTCGTCGGGCTCTATCCGACGAACTCGGCGAAGGAGTGCGAGTACATCCTCGGCCACTCCGAGACGGTGCTCGCGTTCGTCGAGGACGACGAGCAGCAGACGAAGCTCGAGTCGGTTCGCGCGGCGCTGCCGGCGCTGCGCGACGTCGTCCCGTTCGCCGCGCTCGACGACCTCGAGGCCGAAGGACGCGCGCATCGCGCGGAGCATCCGGACGCCGTCGACGCCGCGTCGGCCGCGGTCGGCGAGGACGACCTCGCCACGCTCATCTACACATCGGGAACGACCGGCCCCCCGAAGGGCTGCATGCTCACGCACAAGAACCTCGTCGCCGCCGCGCTCCGCGTCGACCCGGAGCTCGAAGGCGAAAGCGACGTCATCCTGCTCTTCCTGCCGCTCGCGCACAGCTTCGGCCGCCTCGTGCACCAGTCGGCCGCGCACTACGGCGCGACGGTCGCGTTCGTCGCCGAAGCGGCGCGCGTGTCCGAGGCGCTCCAGACCGTCCGCCCGACCGTCCTGCCGGCGGTCCCGCGCGTCTACGAGAAGATCCACTCCAACGCCCTCGGCGAGATCGAGCGCAGCGGCGGCGCGAAGCGCGCGATCGGCCGCTGGGCACTCCGCGTCGGCGCAGAGGCGAGCCGCCTCCGCCGCGCCGGCAAGCCCGTCCCGGCGCTGCTCCGGCAGAAGGAGCGCATCGCCGACCGGCTCGTCTTCGCGAAGGTGCGGCAGCGGCTCGGCGGCCGGTTGCGCATCGGCATCTCCGGCGCGGCGCCGCTCGGCGTCGACGTGCTCGAGTTCTTCAACTCGCTCGGGCTGCTCGTCGTCGAGGGCTACGGGCTCACCGAGACCTCGAGCTCGACGACCGTCAACGAGCCGGACGACTTCCGCTTCGGAACCGTCGGCCGGCCGGTGCCCGGCAGCGAGCTGATGCTGGCCGAGGACGACGAGATCCTCGCCCGCGGCGACACGATCTTCGCCGGCTACTACAAGGATCCCGAGGCGACCGCCGCCGCGTTCACCGAGGACGGCTGGTTCCGCACCGGCGACGTCGGCGAGATCGACGCGGAGGGCTTCCTGAAGATCACCGACCGGAAGAAGGACCTGATCATCACCGCCGGCGGCAAGAACATCGCGCCGCAGAACCTCGAGAACGCGCTCAAGGCATCGCGCTTCGTCTCGCAGGCGATCGTCGTCGGCGACCGGCGCCCGTACGTCGTCGCGTTGATCACCGTCGACGCCGACGAGGTCGCAGCGTCGGGACGCGACGCGCAGGAGCTCGTCCAGGAGCTCGTCGACGACGTGAACCGCGACCGCGTTCGCGTCGAGCAGATCAAGCGCTTCACGATCGTGCCGCGCGAGTTCTCGCAGGAGCAGGGCGAGGTGACGCCGACGATGAAGCTGCGCCGGCGCGTGATCAACGAGAACTTCGCCGCCCAGATCGACGAGCTCTACAGCTGAGCCGATGACCTCCGTGTTTCTCTTCGCGTCGGCCTTCCTGGCCAGCGCGGTCGAGATGGTCGAGGCGCTGACGATCGTGCTCGCCGCCGGCCTCACGCGCGGCTGGCGCTCGGCGCTCTTCGGTCTCGGCGCCGCGCTGATCGTCCTCACCGTGTTCGTCGCCGTGCTCGGTCCGGCGCTGACGCTGATCCCGATCTCCGCGCTGCGGCTCGTCGTCGGCGCGCTGCTGCTCGCGTTCGGCCTCCAGTGGCTGCGCAAGGCGATCCTGCGCGCGAGCGGCTACAAGGCGCTCCACGACGAGGACGCGATCTTCGCCGAGGAGCTCGCGACGGCGAAGACCGCCGCGCGGGACGAACGCGCCGGCGTCGACTGGTACGGCTTCACGCTCGCGTTCAAAGGCGTGCTGCTCGAGGGGCTCGAGGTCGCGTTCATCGTGATCACCTTCGGCAGCTCGGAGGGCAACATCCCGCTCGCGGCACTCGCGGCCGGCGTCGCGCTCGTCATCGTCACGGTCGTCGGCGTGCTCGTCCGCGCGCCGCTCGCGCGCGTTCCGGAGAACACGCTGAAGTTCGCCGTCGGCGTGATGCTCACGACGTTCGGCATCTTCTGGTCGGCGGAGGGCGCGGGAGCCGACTGGCCCGGCGGCGACGCATCGCTCCCCGGCGTCCTCGCATTCGTCGATCCTCGTCGCCTTCGCAGCGGTCGCGCTGCTCAAGCGACGTCGTCTCGCGGTGGCGCCGGCATGAGCCGCGTCGCCGCGTTCGGCCGCTTCTGGTGGGACTTCATCGTCGGCGACGACCCGCGCGCGGCCGCCGGCGTCGTGGTCGCGATCGGAATCACCGCAGCGATCGCAGCAACCGGAGCCGCGGCGTGGTGGTTCCTCCCGCCGGCAATCGCGGTCGTACTCGGCTCTCGCTGCGGCGAGCAACCACCACCAAAGCCGGAGGCTAACGCGGCCGGAGCGCGTTAGCCGGAGGCGCACTGGCGGCATCGCGAAGACGCTGAGACCATTCTCCGTGGGAAGCCAGCCCGCCGCGCGGAGCCGGGACCGCGCTCCCGGCGGGAGCGCACAACCACAATCGCCACGCGCACCGAAGGAGGGGGCGCACGGGGGAACCTTGGTTACCCCGTGATCCGCCGGGCACCGTCATAGGTGCCGGCGTACCAGGCTTCGCTGAGGCTCGAGATCTTGACCACGTCGCCCGTGTGCGGCGCGTGGACGAACTGCCCGCCGCCGATGTAGATGCCGACGTGGCCGAGCCCGTCGAAGAAGACGAGATCGCCGGGCTCGAGATCGGAGCGGGAGACCGGAACGCCGACGTTCCACTGCGCGCCGGTGTAGTGCGGAAGCGACACGCCGACCTGCGCGTAGACGTACGCGACGAAGCCCGAGCAGTCGAAGCCCGCCGGGCTCGACCCGCCCCAGACGTACGGCGTGCCGAGATAGTGCAGCGCGATCCCGACCACGCCGGTGTACTGCGACGGCGGCGCGACGCTGATCCCGTCCGGCGTTCCCGCGCTGGCGCCGAACGCGTCCGACGTCTGGAGCAGACCCTGCTCCGAGATCCGCGTCCGTGCGGCGCTCGCGAGTGCGAGCTGCCGTGCGCGATCCCGCGCGATGAGCGTCTGGATCTCGCCCTTGATCGAGTTGTAGAGCCTCGCCTCGTGGTCGCGCTGCGAGATCATCCGGTTCTTCGCGTCGGCGCGCTCGCGCACGAGCCGCTTCTGCTCGGCATGCGCGCGAACGAGAATCTTCTCGTGCCGCGCGACCTGCTTCTTGAACGAGACGACCTGATTGATCACGGCGACGTCCTGCGACGACACCGACTGGACCGTCTCGATCCGGTTGACGAGATCGTCGATGCTTTGCGCGCCGAGCAGCACCGCGAGCGTGGACTGGTCGTCGCGCGTCGTGTAGATCGCGACGAGCCGGCGCTCGAGCGCGACCTGCGCCTTGCCGAGATTCGAGCGGGCGACGTGGAGCGCCTGCTTGTTGATCTTCAGGCTCCGCTCGATCTGGGAGAGACGCGCGGTCGAGGCGTCGTACTGGTTGACGGCCCGCTGCACGCTCGCGTCGAGCTGCTGGAGCCGGCCGAGAACGGCCTGCGCCTGCGCCTGCTTTGCGGCGACGGAGGGGTCGCCGGTTGCCGTGCCGGCTGCGACGAAAGCCGCAGCGATGGCAATGACAATGACCGGCGCCTGTCGTTTGAAGAACCGGATAACGAATCTCCGACGGTTGCTTGCGGCAGTTCGCACCGGGGGCCGGTACGTCACAAGCTCGTGAGGCTACCAGCGTCGCCGGACACCTGCAACCCGATGCATCGCTCAAAGTTGCTGCATTTGAGCCATGAAAGCCCCGGAAACGCCCGGAGTTCGGTCCGCACAAAGTGGCGAATTTCGGGCCCCGGCTGTGCTACGGTCCCGCGACCGTGAGCGGCCGAAGGACACGATCCGCGGCGCGCCTCGCAGGCATCGCGGTGTTGATCGCAGCGGTCGCCGTCTCGACGGCGACGGCCTCCAACCCAGGGTCCCGCGCGGCGAAGCTCCGCGTGCAGGCGCAGACGCTGGACACGAAAGTGCACCGGGCGCTGTTGTCCCTGTATGCGCTCGACTCGCAATACGGGACGGCGCAAAGGACGCTCGCGGGCCTCGAGGCCGAGTCGCGGCGGCTCCGGCAAGCGCAGCGCGAGCTCACGCAGCAGGTGTCCGCCGCGCACGGCACGCTCGATCGTGTCGCAGCAACTGCTCGCCGATCATCTGCGTGCGCTCTACGAGGAGGGCGACGTCGATCCGCTCGCCATCGTTCTCGGATCGGAGTCGCTCGACGACGCGATGACGCGGCTCGACGACCTCTCGCACGTCGCCGACCAGAACCGACAGGTCGTCGCGGCGACGAGAGCAGCGCAGATTCGGCTTCTCCGGCTACGCACGACGCTTGCTGCGCACAGAGCGCGGGTCGACGCGACGCTCAGCCGCGCGCGCCGCGCGGCGGGCGCGCTCGCCGCGGCGCGCGCCGAACGCCTCTCGTACATCGGCAGCCTGCACCGGCAGCAGCGTCTCGCAGCCGCCGAGATCGGCGCACTCGAGGCGACCGCGCAGCGCGTCGCGACGAAGTCGCAGACGATCCAGCGGGCCGCCGATCCGCCGCCGGCAAGCTCCACGACAACGCCGGCGCCCGCGCCGACCCAGGGTGCGCACACGCTCACCGTCAGCTCGACGGGCTACTCGCTGCCCGGGCACACGGCGAGCGGACTCCCCGTCGGCTGGGGAATCGTCGCCGTCGACCCGTCGGTGATCCCGCTCGGCACGAAGCTCACCATCCCGGGCTACGGCGAGGCGGTCGCCGCCGACGTCGGCAGCGGCGTCCATGGCGCGATGATCGACCTCTGGTTCCCGACGCTCGCGCTGGCGCGCGCGTGGGGCCGCCGCACGGTGACGATCACCCTGCACTAGCCCCAAGCTACTATTTCGGCGCCCGGAAGGGGGCCCTGCTGAGCGAAGTACTGCAGACAGCCGAAGAGCGCCGGCTCGACCCGCTCCGAGTGCTGATCGTCGACGACCACGATCTCTTTCGAACCGGCCTGCGGAACCTCCTCGAGGAGCAGGGCGTCGTGCTCGTCGGCGAGGCGGCGAGCGGCGGCGAGGCGGTGACGCTCGTCCGCGAGCGCAATCCCGACGTCGTCGTGATGGATCTGAACATGCCGGGGATGGGTGGGATCGACGCCACGCGGCAGATCACGGCGATCGCGCCGCTGACGCGCGTCCTGATGCTGACGATCTCCGATCAGGACAACGACGTGATGGACGCGATCCTCGCCGGCGCGTGCGGCTATCTGCTCAAGGACGCGTCGATCCAGGATCTGATCACCGGAATCGAAGCCGCGTCGCGCGGCGAGTCGCTCATCTCGCCGCACATCGCCGCGAAGGTGCTCCAGCGCGTGCGCGCGACGAGCACGCAGCCGGAGATCGCGAGCGCGATCCGGGCCGAGCTGTCCGACCGCGAGATCGAGGTGTTGAAGCTGATCGCCAACGGCAAGGACAATGCGGTGATCGCCGCCGAGCTCCACATCAGCCCGAAGACGGTGAAGAACCACATCTCGAACATCCTGATGAAGCTCCAGATCGACAACCGCATCCAGGCCGCCGTGTACGCGGTGCGGAGCGGGATCGTCTAGACTCCGAGCGGCCGCGAGCTTCCGCCGCTCGCGCAGCGGGGCGAGGAGCCCGCGCAAGCGCGCGAGCTCGCGGTCGGCCCGCGTCAGGCGGCGCCCGAGCGACGCGACCTCGGCAGGGTCGAGCGAATCGACGTCGCGCGCGACCTCGCCCAGCCGCCGCTCGAGCCGCAGCCGCTCCGCCTCGAGGACGAGCGCCTGGGCGTAGCCCTCGGTGAGCGTGTTCTCGAGCCGCGCGAGGGTCGGCGCGCCGGCGCCGTCGCTCGGGGCGTTCAGGAGCTCCTCGATCTCGAGGAGCACGGTGGTCTGGCCGTTCGCGTCCACGGGAACCGCCTCGATTATCCGACGGCTCCCGCCGGGCCGGTATAGGCCACGCGGCCTATCTTCCGGGCCTGGACGACCCACCGGCCCTGACGGTCCGGTCCACCGTTCGAACTATGGTTCCGTCGTGCCTGTTCGCGCCCGAATCGCCGTCGGGGTGCTCGCCGCCGCCGTGGTCCTGCCCGCTTCCGCGGGTGCGGCGCCCGCATCCCTGGAGCTCGCGCCTCGAGCGCGCGCTCCGCGTCCCGCACGTGAGCGCGGCGGCCTCGGGGGCGACGGTCATCGACCTCTCGACCGGGCACACCGTCTTCGCGCGCAACGCGGCGCTGCCGCTGCTGCCGGCGTCGAACGAGAAGCTCGCGATCACCTACGCCGCGCTGACGGCGCTCGGGCCCGCGTTCCGAATCGAGACCGACGTCCTCGGCGAAGGGAGACAGGACGGAGCGGTCTGGCGCGGGAACGTCGTCCTGAAGGGCTACGGCGACCCGGCCCTCACGCTCCGCGGAGCTCGCGTCGCTCGCGCGGCAGGTGCGCGCATCGGGTGTGACGCAGATCGCCGGCCGCGATCGTCGGCGACGAGACGTGGTTCGACGCGCGGAGAACGTCGCCCGGCTGGAAGACCTCGTTCTACGTGGACGAATCGCCGCCGCTGTCGGCGCTGATCGTCAACCGCGGCCTCGTCGGGTCGTGGACGTCGCGGAACCCGGCGCTGACGGCCGCGCAGCTCTTCCGCAAGGCGCTCGTGCGCGTCGGCGTGCGGATTGCGGGCGGTGCGGTGCTCGGCGCCGCCGGCGCGAACGCCGTTCCGCTCGCCTCCGTCGACTCGCCGACGCTCGCCGCGCTCGTCGACTACATGGATCACGAGAGCGACAACTTCACCGCGGAGATGCTTCTGAAGGAGCTCGGCGCGGTGCAGTCCGACCGCGGCACGACCGCGGCCGGGGTCGGCGTCGTCACGGGACTCGCTCGCTCGTGCCGGCGTGCCGATGACGGGCGTTCGGATCGTCGACGGCTCGGGGCTCTCGCTGCTCGACCGGATGACGGCCGGCGCGCTCGGCTCGCTGCTCTCCGTGATGTGGAACGACCCCGGCGTTCGGCCGGCGTTGCTCGCGTCGCTGCCGGTCGCCGGCCGAAGCGGGACGCTCGCCGACCGGATGCGCGACACCGCGGCGGCCGGAGTGGTTCGCGCCAAGACCGGAACCACCGACAACGCGTCGGCGCTTTCCGGCTTCGTCGGCGACCGCTACGTGTTCTCGGTGCTCCAGAACGGATGGCCCGTCTCGACGACCTGGGCCCGAACGGCCCAGGACCGGTTCGCGACGGTCCTAGCCCGGACGCCCTAGAAGCGCGACGAGATCCGCCTCGGTCAGCAGCGGTACGCCGGCCTTCTCCGCCTTCGTGAGCTTCGACTTGCCGGGCTCCTCGCCGACGATCACGCCCGTCGTCTTCGAAGAGACGTTGTCGGAGACCTTCGCGCCGCGCTCCTCGAGCGCCGCGCGCGCCTGCTCGCGCGTGAAGTTCTCGAGCGTGCCGGTGACGACGTAGGCCGACCCGGTGAGCGGTCCCTCCTTCGGCAGCTCCTCCTCCCCGATCTCGAACCGCAGCCCGAGCTCGCGGAGCTCAGTGACGAGACTGCGGTTGGCGTCGTCGCCGAACCACTCGGCGAGCGCCTCCGCGCGCTCCGGCCCGATTCCGTCGACCTCCTCGAGCTCCTCGAGGCTCGCGTTCATCAGCGACGTCGATCGTTCCCGAAGTGGCGCGCCAGCGTCTGCCCGGTCACCCAGCCGACGTCGGGGATGTTGAGACCGAAGAGGACGCGCGAGAACGGAACCGCCGCCTTCGACGCCGCGATCGCGTCGATCGCGTTCTTCGCGGAGATCTCGCCGAAGCCGTCGACCTCCAGCAGCTGCTCGGCCGTGAGCCGGTAGAGATCGGGGATCGACCGCGCGAGTCCGAGATCCCACAGGCGGCGCACCGTCTGCTCCCCGACGCCGTCGATGTCCGCCGCGGCCATCACCCAGTTGTTCAGCGACTCGAGCCCGCGCGACGGACACGCGCGGTTCGGGCAACGATGCATCACCTCGCCCTCGGGCTTCACGACAGCCGTGCCGCAGAGCGGACAGTGCGTCGGCATCGCGAACGGCTTCGTGCCGCGACGGTGCTTGCCGGCCGGTCCGACGATCTGCGGGATCACGTCGCCCGCGCGCTGGACGATCACGTCGTCGCCCTCGCGGATGTCCTTGCGGTTGATGTCCTCCTCGTTGTGCAGCGTCGCGCGCGAGATCGTGACGCCGCCGACCTCGACCGGCTCGAGAATCGCCCACGGGTTCAACGCGCCGGTGCGGCCGACGCGAATCGCGATCTTGTGCAGCCGCGTCGTCGCGGTCATCGGCGCCCACTTGAACGCGCGCGCCCAGCGCGGCCGCTCGTGCAGCGCGCCGAGCCGCGCCTGCTGGTCGTACGCGTCGACCTTGATCACGATCCCGTCGATCTCGTAGTCGAGCTCCGTGCGGCGGAGCTCCCAGAGCCGGCACGCTTCCGCGACCTCCTCGACCGACTCCACGCGCTGCGCGAACGGATTCGTCGGGAAGCCGCGCTCGCGCAGCCAGAGCAGCGTCTCCCAATGCGTCGCGAGGTCGAGCCCTTCGCGGACGCCGATGCCGTAGGCCCACAGAGCCAGCGGCCGTTGGGCGGTGATGCGCGAATCCTTCTGCCGCAGCGAGCCGGCCGACGCGTTGCGCGGATTCGGTGCGGGCGGCAAACCCTCGGCGACGAACCGCTCGTTCATCGCGCGGAAGCCGGAGAGCGGCATGTACACCTCGCCGCGCACCTCGACGAGTGACGGCGGCGCGTCGCCGTTCATCCGCAGCGGGATCGAGTTGATCGTGCGGAGATTCGGCGTCACGTCCTCGCCCTGGACGCCGTCACCGCGTGTCGTACCGCGAACGAAGACGCCGTTCTCGTAGACGAGGTTGATCGCGGAGCCGTCGATCTTCGGCTCGAGGACGTACGCGACCGGCTCGTCGGTGCCGAGCCGCTTGCGCACGTCGTCGGCCCATTTCGCGATCGCTTCGTCCGTCGTCACCTTCTCGAGCGAGCCCATCGGCGAGAGATGGCGCACCTTCTGGAACTTGTCGGAGAGCGGCGACCCGACGCGCTGCGTCGGCGAGTCCGGTGTCACGAGCTCCGGCCGCTCGGTTTCGATTGCGACGAGCTCGTCGTAGAGCGTGTCGTACGCGGCGTCGTCCATGATCGTCGCGTCGCCGACGTAGTACGCGATCGACGCGCGGTTCAGCAGGTCGCGGAGCTCGGCCGCGCGCGCCGCCGGATCAGAGGGCGGCAAGGAGCTCCTCCGCCGTGTCGACGACGCGTTTGGCTCCTCCGCCTCGAGACGCGCGCGGTCGTGGATGCGGCCCCACGTGACGCCGATCGCGTGCATGCCGGCGGCCTTCGCCGCACGCAGGTCGAACGGCGAGTCGCCGACGTACGCAGCGTCGGCGGGATCGACGCGCATGCGCTCCGCCGCGAGCAGCAACGGCTCCGGATCAGGCTTGTGCCGTTCCGTCTCGTCCCCGCCGACGACCGTCTCGAAGAGATGCGCGATCGGAACGTGCTCGAACGCGAGCTCCACCGTCGACCGGCGTTTCGCGCTCACGATGCCGAGTCGCCGCCCTTCTGCGTGCAGCCGCTCGAGCGCGACGTCCATCCCGTCGCAGACGAGGAGCTGGTCGTGAAGCGGCTCGTTGTGCGCGCGATAGACGCGGACGAGCTCGTCGATGCGGTCTGGCGCGAACGCCGCCATCTGCGCCTCGAGACCCGGCCCGCCGACGGACTGCATCAACTCCGCGTCGCCGTACTCGCGGCCGAGCACCTCCCGCGTCGCGTGGCGCATCGACGCGAGGATGATCCCGCCGGAGTCGACGACGGTGCCGTCGAAATCGAAGAGGACGACCGGAAAGCGCATCGGGTCGCATCGTACGGATCGCTCGAACGGGGGAGGCGACCATAGCAAAAACGCTATATAGATCTGGGTATGGACGTCGTCCGGAAGATGGCCACGGATCCGCGGCCGTCGTCCTCTTCTTCTACATGGGGCTCTACGTCCTCGGCTCGATGGTCGTCTCCTCGCACGTGTCCTGCCGACGCCGACGTTCCGGTCTTCTGCGGCGAGACCCCGGACTACCGCGAAGGGGCTCGCTCTCGCATCGGCGCGATCCTCTGTCTGGGCGCGCTCGTCTGCGTCGCGTTCTGGGCATCGACCAAGCGGCCGCCACGGTACCACGCGCTGGCGCTCGGCTCGCGTCGGTGCGTGCTTCGCGAAGCCGACCTTCTGGGCGTGGTTCGCGGCCGTCGCGACACTGGTCGCAGTGACGGCCCCACTGCTTTCCGACGACGCCGTCAGCACCGGCGCCGCCAAGGTCGTCGCAGGTGTCGGCCGGCTGCCCTCGGTCGATCCGCGGACGCTGGGATCGGCGCTGCTCGCAGGCGTATCTGATCGCCGTCGGGGAGAGCCGCCTCGTCTGGTCGGGGCTCTTCGACATCGGCATCGATGAGCACCGCCTTCACATGGGCACGCTCGACGTCCGCATCGCGACCACGGTCGCGGCGCTCGCGGTCGTCGCGCTCGTCGCCGGGCTGGTCGGGGCGGCAGCTGATATCCGGACACGCCGGGCCGAGCCGCGGCGCCGGACGCGCGACGCTGCTCTCACTCCTGGCTCTCGTCCTGGGTCTCTACGCGGGCGGCCGGTCGGCATCGCCGCCGGACTCAACTACGCGGGTGCCGGCGTTGCGATCGCGGTCGTGATTCGGCACGACCATCGCTACCAACTGGCGTTGCGGATCGTCGCGGTCGTCGCCCTGTGCGCCGCCCTCGCCCGTAATGGTCTTTCACCTTCCCTCGCCGTCTCCATCTGCTCGTCGCGCTCGCGGTGCCTGCCGCCGACACTTGTCGGCGAGTGTGGATCAGTACCGGACGGACACGAGGTAGAGCCCCCACGGCGGTGCGGTCGGACCTGCGTCCGAACGCTCGCGGCCTGCGAGTAGCGGGGCGATCTCGGCCGGCTCGAGCTCGAGCATCGTGCCGACGAGGCTGCGCACCATATGGCGGAGAAAGCTGTTCGCGGTGATCTCGAAGTCGAGGTGATCGCCGCGGCGAATCCACTCTGCGCGCTCGACGGCGCGGACGAAGACCCTGTGCTGCGTCTCGGTCGGCGTGAACGCGCGGAAGTCGTGCTCGCCGGAGAGCAGTGCGGCCGCCGCCGCGAGCCGCTCGTCGTCGAGAGCGCGCGACAGCCACCAGCTGCGGCGCGCCTCGAACGCCGACGGCGTGCGCCGGTTGAGGATCCGGTAGCGGTAGCTGCGCGAGACAGCGGAGTAGCGCGCGTCGAAGTCCGGCGCGGCCGGCTCGGCGGCGACGACGGAGATCTCGTCCGGCAGCCGCGTGTTCAGCGCCTCCGCCGCGTGCTCGACCGGTGGGCCGCCGGTGACGTCGGCGGACGCGACCTGGCCGAGCGCGTGCACTCCGGCGTCGGTGCGCCCCGCGACGGCGAGACCGTCGAACGACGCGAACGTCACGGCGAGCGCATCACGCAACGCGCCCTCCACCGTCGGCAGTCCCGGCTGCATCGCCCAGCCGCGGAAGGGCGTGCCGTCGTACTCGATCGTCAGTCTGAGACGCACGTCAGGCGCTCCTGACAGCGTTTGTCAGGAGTGCCTTATGCTCTAGTCTTTTGCACATTCGATGATACACTCTAATTAATGTCAGAAGAGCACGCATATCTGCTGCAGCGCGTGCAGCCTGCCATGGTCGGGCTCATCGACGGGTCGCTGTCGACGCTCGCCCCGATCTTCGGCATCGCCCTCGCGACGCACCAGCCGCGCTACGCGTTCATCGCCGGCCTCGTCACGGCGCTCGGCGCCGCCGTGAGCATGGGGTTCTCGGAAGGCCTCTCCGACACGGGCGAGATCACCGGCCGCGGCAACCCGCTGCTGCGCGGCACGATCACCGGCGTCGGCACCTTCCTCGGCGGCATCCTCCACACGCTCCCGTTTCTCATCCCCAACTTCAACCTGGCGCTCGTCATCGCGATGATCGTCGTCGCGATCGAGCTCATCGTCCTCGCCTACCTCCGCTGGCGCTTCTTCGAGGACAGCTTCATCCGCGCCCTCGGCCTCGTCACGCTGGGCGGCGTGATCATCGCAGCCGTCAGCGCAGGCCTCGGCAGCGCCCTCGGCGGCTCTTCCATCGGCTAGGCGAGCGACTCGAGGCCGGACGCTAAGACAGGCGAAGCCGGCTTAGCGGAAGGCGACCCAGCGGCCGGTCACGCCGAAGGCCTGGCCGGCCGCGACGTGGCAGGCCAAACGCGCAGGAGCATCCCAAGCAAGAACAGCACGGAGCGAGCCGGAGACCGCGCTCTCCGGCTCGCGAAGTTCCGTTTCTCCGACTACACGCCCTAGGGCGTGTAGTCGACGAGCTCGAGATAGACCATCTCGGCGGCGTCGCCGGGACGATGGCCGATCTTGATGATGCGCGAGTAGCCGCCCGGACGGTCGGCCATGCGCGGGCCGATGTCGGCGAACAGCTTGTGCACGATCTCCTGCGAGCGGAGGTGCGACAGCGCCTGGCGGCGTGCGTGGAGGTCGCCGCGGCGGCCGAGCGTGATCATCTGCTCGGCGAACGGCTTCACCGCCTTCGCCTTCGCCTGGGTCGTCTTGATCCGCTCGTGCTCGATCAGCGAGCACGCGAGATTCGCGTACAGCGCCTTCCGGTGCGCCGAGTCGCGCCCGAGCTTCTTTCCTCTGCTCGCGTGCCTCACGTCGTTACTCGAGTCCGCTGCCGCCGTTGTCGCCGCGGAGGGTGAGACCCTGCTGTGCGAGCGTCTCCTTGACCTCCTCGATCGACTTCTTGCCGAAGTTCGGGATCGCGGCCAGCTCGTTCTCCGTCTTCATCACGAGGTCGCCGATCGTCTCGATGCCGACCCGCTTGAGACAGTTGTACGAGCGGACGCCGAGCTCGAGCTCCTCGATCGGGAACTTCGCCCGCTCGTCCGGCAGGCCCTCGGGGCCGATGTCCGGAAGCGAGGTGACGTCGCTGGCGACCTGGATCTTGTCGATGTCCGTGAAGATCGCGAGCTGGCGGATCAGGATCTCCGCCGCCTCGGCGAGCGCGTCCTTCGGCTCGACCGAGCCGTCGGTCGTGATGTCGAGCGAGAGCTTGTCGTAGTCGGTGCGCTGCCCGACGCGGGCGGACTCGACCGCGTAGGCGACGCGCCGCACCGGCGAGAAGATCGAATCGATCGGGATCACGCCGATGGTGTGCTGCGGCCCGCGGTTCATCTCCGCCGGCGAGTAGCCGCGTCCGCGGCCGATCGTCAGCGTCAGCTCGAGCCGGCCGCGATCGGAGAGGTTCGCGATCTCGAGCTCCGGGTTGAGGATCTCGAGCTCGGCCGGCGCCTCGATGTCACCCGCGGTGACGACGCCGGGACCCTTGCGGGCGATGTGCACCTCGACCTCGGGCGAATCGCCGTGCAGCTTCGAGATGAGGTTCTTCAGGTTGAGGACGATGTCCGTGATGTCCTCGCGGACACCCGGCAGCGTCGTGAACTCGTGCGCGGTGCCCTCGACCTTGACCGAGGTGACCGCTGCGCCCTCGAGCGACGAGAGCAGCACGCGGCGCAGCGAGTTGCCGAAGGTGTGACCGAAGCCGCGGTCGAGCGGCTCGATGACGAAGACGCCCTGATGCTCGTTCGACTCTTCGTGGACGATCTTGGGGATCTGGAAATCCATCACGCGCGTTGCCAAAGAGATTCCTTTCCTACTACTTCGAGTAAAGCTCGACGATGAGTGATTCCTGCACCGGCGTGTCGATCTCGCCGCGCTCGGGCTGCTTCAGCACCTTGCCCGTGAGGCCGTCGTGGTCGGCCTGCAGCCACGGAGCGACGGTCGAGACGAGGTCGGTTGCGTCGCGGATCACCTGCTGCGCCGAGGAGCTCGGCGGCACGGTGACGATGTCGTTCGGGCGAACCTGATAGCTCGGGATGTTCACGCGGCGCCCGTTCACCTGGAAGTGACCGTGGCGGACGAGCTGGCGCGCCTGCGCGCGCGAGGCCGCGAAGCCGAGGCGGTAGACGACGTTGTCCAGCCGCGTCTCGAGCATCCGCAGCAGCTCCTCGCCGGTGACGCCGGAGCGGCGGGAAGCCTTCTCGTAGTACCCGCGAAACTGCTTCTCGAGCAGCCCGTAGTAGCGGCGCGCCTTCTGCTTCTCGCGCAGCTGCGTCAGGTACTCGCTCTGCTTGATGCGGCCGCGGCCGTGTTCGCCCGGCGGATACGAGCGGCGCTCGATCGCGCACTTCTCCGTCAGGCAGCGCTCGCCCTTGAGGAACAGCTTCATCCCCTCGCGGCGGCACATGCGGCACTTCGGTCCCAGGTCTCTAGCCATGCAGTTCGCGGGCCACTAGACCCGCCTCCGCTTGCGCGGGCGGACGCCGTTGTGCGCCTGCGGTGTGACGTCCTTCACGGACAGGATCTCGAGGCCGGCGGCCTGGAGCGAGCGGATCGCCGTCTCGCGTCCGGAGCCGGGGCCTTTCACGAAGACCTCGACCTTCTGCAGGCCGTGCTCCATGCCCTTCCGCGCGCATGCGTCGGCGGTGACCTGCGCGGCGAACGGCGTCGACTTGCGCGAGCCCTTGAACCCGGCCGAGCCGGCGGACTCCCACGCGATCACGTTGCCCTCCTTGTCGGTGAGGGCGACGATCGTGTTGTTGAAGCTCGTCTTGATGTGCGCCTGGCCGATCGCGATGTTCTTGCGGACGCGGCGGCGGGTGCGACCTCTGGTCGCCTGACGACGGGGAGGGGCCATCTACTTCGCCTTCTTCCCGCGGCCGACGGTCTTCTTCGGGCCTTTGCGCGTACGCGCGTTGGTCTTCGTCCGCTGGCCGTTCACCGGCAGCCCGCGCCGGTGGCGGAGACCGCGGTAGGCGCCGATCTCGGAGAGGCGCTTGATCGCCTGCTGCCGGTCGCGGCGCAGATCGCCTTCGACCTCGAGCTTGTCGTCGATGTACGCGCGGAGCTTCGTGACCTCGTCGTCGGTGAGATCCTTGATCTTGGTGTCGGGCGACAGGCCGAGCTCGGCTGCGACCTTGCGCGCCGTGGGCTGACCGATGCCGTAGATGTACGTCAGCCCGATCTCGAGCCGCTTCGTGTTCGGGAGGTTGACTCCGGCGATGCGCGCCAACGCTTAGCCCTGCCTCTGCTTGTGGCGCGGGTTGGTGCAGATGACCATGATCGTGCCCTCCCGCTTGATCACGCGGCAGCGCTCGCACATGGGCTTGACGGACGGGCGAACTTTCATGGTGGTTACCTGTGCCGGTAGGTGATTCGACCGCGGTTCAGGTCGTACGGACTCAACTCGACCATCACCTTGTCGCCGGGAAGGATGCGGATGTAGTGCTTGCGCATCTTTCCGGAGATAGTCGCGAGAACGGCGTGGCCGCTGTCGAGCTGGACCCTGAACATGGTGCTGGGAAGGGCCTCGACGACCTCGCCTTCGACCTCGATCTTCTCTTCCTTTGTCGGCATATCCTTTCGGTTTCAGACGTCGTCCGCGCACGGCAAAGCCGGTGCGCGGCGGGAAATCATCGTAGCAGAGCGGCTCCAGCCCTCGTCGAGCACCCGAGGCGGCCCCTCGGCGGTGATCGCGACGGTGTGCTCGAAGTGAGCGGCGAGGGACTCGTCGACCGAGGAGATCGACCACTCGTCGTCGTGGACGTAGACCTCGGGCTTGCCGGCGGTGATCATCGGCTCGATCGCGAGGGTCATGCCCTCCTGGAGCACCGGCCCGCGGCCGGGAGGGCCCCAGTTCGGGATCTGCGGATCCTCGTGGTAGGAGCGTCCGACGCCGTGGCCGACGAGCGCCCGGACGACCCCGAAGCCGGCGTCCTCGACGACGACCTGGACGGCGTGGGAGATGTCCGAGAGCCGGTGGCCGGCCTGGGCCTGCTCGATGCCGGCCGCCAGCGCGTCCTGGCAGACGTCGAGGAGGCGCTGCGCCTCCGGGTCGATCTCGCCGACGCCGAGCGTGACGGCGCTGTCGGCGACGAGGCCGTTCAGCGTCACACCGAGGTCGACCGAGATCAGATCGCCTTCCTGCGCCCGGTACTCGTCCGGGATCCCGTGCACGACCATCGAGTTCGGCGAGATGCAGAGCGCGGCCGGAAAGCCCTTGTAGCCCTTCGAGGTCGGGACACCGCTGTGCGCGCGGACGTGCTCCTCTGCGATCCGGTCGAGCTCGAGCATCGAGATGCCGGGCTCGAGGTGCTCGGCGCAGAGCGCGAGCGTCTCGGCGAGGAGTGCGCCGGCCTTCGCCATGCCTTCGATCTCCTGGGCGGACTTGCGGATGATCACGCGCGCGCCTCCACGGAGGAGAGTGCCTCGCTGATCTCGTGGAAGACCTCGTCGATCGTCCGCTCGCCGTGGATGCCGACGACGTTGCCGCGCGTGCGGTACCACTCGACGAGCGGCGCGGTCTCGCGGTCGTAGAGCTCGAGCCGCCGCGTGATCGCCTCCGGCGTGTCGTCGGAGCGGTTCTCCTCCGCGGCGCGCTTCAGCATCCGTTCGAGCAGCTGCTGCCGGTCGGGCACGTGAAACGCGAACACGATGTCGATCGACCGTCCGAGCTCCTGAAGCAGCGCGTCGAGCGCCTCCGCCTGCGGCATCGTGCGCGGGAAGCCGTCGAGCACGGCGCCCGGCAGCGTGTCGCCGCGGTCGAGCCGCTCGCGGATCAGCCGGATCATCAGATCGTCCGACACGAGGTCGCCGCGGTCGTACACGGCCTTCACCTCGCGGCCGACATCGGTCGGCAGCTCCTTCATCTCGCGGATCATGTCGCCGGTCACGATGTGGGCGAGCCCATAGGTCGAAGCAAGCCGCTTCGCCTGGGTTCCCTTCCCGGATCCCTGCGGGCCGAGGAGCAGGATGTTCAGCACCGGTCGCGCGCCTACCGAAGGAAGCCTTCGTAGTGCCGCATCATCATCTGCGACTCCATCTGGCGCATCGTGTCGAGTGCGACGCCGACGACGATCAGCACCGAGGTGCCGCCGAGCGCGCGCGTCGTCGCCTGCGAGAAGCCGAAGTAGCGGATGAAGATGCTCGGCGCGATCGCGATCGTCGCGAGGAACAGCGACCCGGGCAGCGTCAGCCGCTGCAGGACGCGATCGAGGTACGCGGCGGTCGGCGGGCCGGGACGGATGCCGGGGATGTACCCGCCCTGCTTGCGCAGGTTGTCCGCCTGGTCGACCGGGTTGAACTGGACCGACGTATAGAAGTAGGTGAAGACGATGATCAGGACGGCCTCGATGAACAGGTACCACCAGCTCGACGGCAGGAAGTGCCGGTTCACGAAGCCAGACCACGCCGGCACGAACTCGGCGATCGTCGGCGGCAGCGCCATGATCGCGGCGGCGAAGATCACCGGGATCACGCCGGCCATGTTCACGCGCAGCGGCATGTAGGTCGAGCCGCCGCCGCTCTGCCGGTTGCCGAGCTGTCGCCGTGCGTACTGGATCGGGATCCGCCGCTGCCCCTCCTGCACGAAGACGACGGCGACGATGATGCCGATCGCGATCAGCGGGAAGAACAGCCGCTCCATCGTCCCGCCGTGCAGCCAGGCGCTGATGCCGGCCGGCGCGTAGGCGAGGATCGACGCGAAGATCAGGAGCGAGATGCCGTTGCCGATGCCGCGCTTCGTGATCATCTCGCCCATCCACATCAGCAGCGTGCAGCCGGCGGTGAGCGTGACGACGATGATCACCATCTTGCCGGTGTTCACGTTCGGGAGTGCGCCCTGCCGCTTGAACAGGAACGCGTAACCCGTCGACTGCGCCGCCGCGAGGACCACCGTGAGGTAGCGCGTGTACTGCGTGATCTTGGCGTAGCCCGCCTCGCCTTCCTTCTGCAGCTGCTCGAGCTTCGGGATGACGACCGTCAAGAGCTGGAGGATGATCGACGCCGTGACGTACGGCATGATCCCGAGTGCGAAGAGCGAGAAGCGCGACAGCGCCGAGCCGGAGAAGAGGTTCAGCAGCGTGAGGATCGAGCCGCCGGCGCCGTTGAAGTAGCTCTGGATCGCGGCGGGGTCGATGCCCGGCGCCGGCACCCAGGAGCCGAAGCGGTAGACGGCGAGCACGAACGCGGTGAAGAGCACGCGCTTGCGCAGCTCGGGGACGCGCCACGCATTCGACAGCCAGGAGAGCATGCGTTACTCCTCGGGGTCGGCTGCGGGCTCCGCGGGTCTCGGCCGGCTCGTCCGCGGGGGTCTCCTCCACGGTCTCGGCCTCGTCCTCGGGTGCGGCCTTCGTCGACGGCTTGGGCTTGTGGCGCGGCTTCTTCACCTTCGGCTCGCGCAGCAGCTCGACGGTGCCGCCGGCCGCCTCGATCTTCTCGCGCGCGGTGGCCGAGATGCGGTGGACGCGGACGGTCAGCTTCAGCGTGACCTCGCCGTCGCCGAGCAGCTTGATGTCCGTCTTCGTGTTCTTGATCAGCCCCTTCTCGACGAGCGTCTCCGGCGTGACCTCGTCGCCCGCGGCGAAGCGGGTGAGATCGCGGACGTTGACGGGCACCGTCGAGGTGCGGAACGGCCCGACCGGCATCGCGTCCTTCGACGTGGAGCCGCGCAGCTTGCCGATCCGCATGTAGATCGGCATCTGGCCGCCCTCGAAGCCGGCGCGCATCTTGTGCGAGCCCGAGCGGGACTTCTGGCCCTTGATGCCGCGGCCGGAGTACTTGCCCTTGCCTGAGCCGGGGCCGCGACCGACGCGCTTGCGGTCCTTGCGGTCCTGCGCCGGCTGCAGATTCGACAGGCTCATTGTCTTCTCGGGCACTACGACTCCTCGACCTTCACGAGATGGCGGACCTTCCGCAGCATGCCTGCGAGCACCGCGCTCTCGTCGTGCTCGCGGCTGCTGCCGATCCTGCCGAGGCCGAGCGCGCGCAGCGTGCCGCGATGGCGCTCGCTCTGGCCGATCTGGCTCTTGACCTGCGTGATCTTGACGCGTGCCATGCCTTACTCCTCCGTCTTCTTCCGGCGGAGCGTGCGGCGCTTCGGCTTCTCTTCGGCGGCGGGCTCTGCAGGAGCCTCGGCGGCCGGCTCTTCGGCGGCCGGCTCCTCGACGGGAGCTTCGGCTGCGGGCTCCTCGACGACGACCGGCTCCTCGACGACGGGAGCGGCGGCAGGCGCCTCTTCCTCGACGACGACCGGCGCAGCAGCGACGGGTGCCGGCGCAGGCGCAGCGGCGAGCTCGGCGGCCCGCTCCTTCGCCTGCGCGATGGCGAGCTCCGAGAGCGGGAGCACCTCGCTGATCTGCTTGCCGCGGATCTTCGCGACGTCCTCCGGGCGGCGGAGGCTCTGCAGCGCGACGACGGTCGCCTTCGCCATGTTGATCGGGTTCGTCGTGCCGAGGCTCTTCGCGAGCACGTTGCGGACGCCGCCGAGCTCGAGCACCGCACGGACGCCGCCGCCCGCGATGACGCCGGTGCCCTCGCTGGCCGGGCGCAGCATCACGCGCGCCGCGTCGAACCGGCCGAGCACCTCGTGCGTGATCGTCGAGCCGTGCTTCGGCACCGTGAACATGTTCTTCTTCGCGTCCTCGACGGCCTTCGTGATCGCGAGCGGAACCTCGCGCGCCTTGCCGTAGCCGACGCCGACGCGGTCGACCTCGTCACCGACGACGACGAGCGCCGTGAACGAGAACCGCCGGCCACCCTTGACGACCTTGGCGACGCGGTTGATCTCGACCACGCGCTCCTTCAGCTCGCGGGTATCCGAGAAATCGACAGCCATCAGAAACTCAGTCCTCCCTCGCGGGCGCCGTCAGCCAGCGCCTTGACACGTCCGTGGTAGAGGTAGCCGGCGCGGTCGAAGACACATGCCTCGACACCGGCCTTCTTGGCGCTCGCCGCGAGCTGCTTGCCGACCTCGGTCGCCTGCGCGGACTTGTCTCCCTTGAATGACTTCTTCAGCGCGAGCCACGACGACGCGGCGACGGTCTTGCCGCTCAGGTCGTCGACGAGCTGCGCCTCGATGCCGCGGTTGGAACGGAACACGACGAGGCGCGGACGCTCCGCCGTTCCCTTCACCCTGCCGCGAACGCGGCGATGCCGGCGCAGGCGCGCTTCCCTGACGGTCAAGCTAGGCACGCTTGCCCACCTTTCTGCGCACGTACTCGCCGTCGTAGCGGATGCCCTTGCCCTTGTACGGCTCGGGCGGGCGCACCTTGCGGATCTCCGCGGCGGTCTGGCCGACATGCTGCTTGTTCGTTGCCCTTGACGATGATCTGCGTCGGCACGGGCACCTCGAACGTGATGCCGGGGCGCGGGACGATCGTCACGACGTGCGAATAGCCGACGTTCAGCTCGAGGTCGTTGCCCTTCAGCGCGGCGCGGTAGCCGACGCCCTGGATCTCGAGCTTCTTCTCGAAGCCGTTGGTGACGCCCTCGACCATGTTCGCGATCAGCGTCCGCGTCAGGCCGTGCAGCGCGCGATCCTCGCCGCGCTCGGTCGGGCGCGTGACGAGGACCGTGCTCGTCCTCCTGCGCGATCTGCATGCGCTGCGGCACGTCCTGCTCCAGCGAGCCGAGCGGGCCGGACACGCTGACGTGCCCCGGCTCGATCGTCACGCTGACGCCGGAGGGAACTTCGATGGGTCTTTTTCCGATTCGACTCATGGCGTTACCAGACGAAGCACAGAACCTCGCCGCCGATCCCGCGCTCCTGCGCGGTCCGTGCGGTGATCAGGCCGGTCGACGTGGACAGGATCGCCACGCCGAGCGGCGGAGCGCGCGGGAGACGGTCCTTCCGCGCGTAGACCCGCCGTCCGGGCTTGGACACGCGCTTCAGGCCGGAAATGACCCGCTCGCGGTTCCTGCCGAACTTCAGATCGACGACCAGGGTATCGAAGGACTCGCCCTTCTCGACGTGGTAGTCCCGGATGTAGCCCTCCTCCTTCAGGAGGCGGGCGATCTCGACCTTCATCCGCGAGCTCGGCATCGTCGCGTGCTCGTGCAGCGCCTTGTTGGCGTTGCGGATGCGGGTCAACATGTCTGCGATCGGATCGGTCAGCACAGCGTCTCTCCTACCAGCTCGACTTCGTCATGCCGGGAACCACGCCCTGGTGCGCGAGGTCGCGCAGACAGATCCGGCAGAGGCCGAACTTCTTGAAGACCGCACGCGGGCGGCCGCACCGGTTGCAGCGCGTGTAGTTGCGAACCTTGTACTTCGCCGGACGCTTCTGCTTGACGACGAGCGATGTCTTCGCCACGTGTTTCTAGTCCCTCCTCTGCGCCTCGGCGCTGAACGGCAGGCCCATTGCCTGCAGCAGCGCGCGCGCCTGGTCGTCGGTCTCGGCGCTGGTCGTGATCGTCACGTCGAGGCCTCGAACCTGCTGGATGTCGTCGTAGTTGATCTCCGGGAAGATGATCTGCTCGCGGATGCCGAGCGAGTAGTTGCCGCGGCCGTCGAACGAGCCCGGGTTGAGCCCGCGGAAGTCGCGGATGCGCGGCAGCGCGATCGCGACGAGACGGTCGAGGAACTCGTACATGCGCGCGCCGCGAAGCGTCACCTTCGTGCCGACGGGCATCCCCTCGCGGATCTTGAACTGCGCGATCGACTTGGTGGCCTTGCGCACCTGCGCGCGCTGGCCGGCGATCGTCGTCAGCTCTTCGACCGCGGCGTCGAGCTGCTTCGCGTCGGTCTTCGCCTCGCCCACGCCCATGTTCAGCGTGATCTTCAGGAGCTTCGGCACCTGCATGATCGAGCTCAGCCCGAGCTCCTCCTGGAGCTGCGGCCGGATCTCGCTCTCGTACTGCTCCTTCAGGCGCGGCGTGTACGTGTCGGTTGCGGCGGCCATCAGCGGTCGACCTCCTGGCCGCAGCCGTCGTTCTTGCAGACGCGGACGCGGACCGTCTTGTCCTTCGCTGTCTTCGACACCGTCCCGATGCGCGTCGGCTGCTTGCAGACCGGGCAGACGAGCATCACGTTCGACACCGGCAGCGGCGCCGCCATGTCGAAGATCCCGCCGGGGATCATCGACGGGCCGCCCATGCGGCTCGAGTTCTGGATCGGGCGCGGGCGCCGGTGGCGCTTGACGATGTTCAGGTTCTCGACGATGACGCGGCCTTCCTTCGGCAGCGACTCGAGGACGCGGCCTTCCTTGCCGCGATCCTTGCCGCGAAGGATGCGCACGGTGTCGCCCTTCTTGATCTTCATTGTCTGCGACACGGTCTAGAGCACCTCCGGAGCGAGCGAAACGATCTTCATGAAGTTCTTCTCGCGCAGCTCGCGCGCGACCGGCCCGAAGATGCGGGTGCCGCGCGGGTTGCGCTGCGCGTCGATGATCACGGCCGCGTTCTCGTCGAACGCGATCGTCGTGCCGTCGTCGCGGCCGAAGGGCTTCTTCGTGCGCACGACGACCGCGCGGACGACCTCGCCCTTCTTCACCGCGCCCTGCGGCGTTGCCGTCTTCACGGTACCGACGATGATGTCGCCGACCCGCGCGTAGCGGCGGTGATGGCCGCCCATCACGCGGATGCAGAGGATCTCGCGGGCGCCCGTGTTGTCGGCCACCTTGAGGCGGGATTCCTGCTGGATCACTTCGCGGCCTCGACGATCTCGGCCAGACGCCAGTGCTTCGTCGCCGACAGCGGACGCGTCTCGACGATGCGGACGACGTCGCCGACGTTCGCCGTGTTCCGCTCGTCGTGCGCGTGGAACTTCACCGAGCGGCGGATGACCTTCTTGTACTTGCGGTGCGACGTGATCACGTCGACCTTGACGACGATCGTCTTGTCCATCGCGCTCGAGACGACGACGCCGCGGCGCTCCTGTTTGCGGCCGGGCACGGACTCGGGCTTCGGCTCGCGCACGATCGGCTTGCGCTCGCCCGTCGAGGCAGCGCGGCGCGGGCGCGTCTTCTTCGGCCGCTCGGCGCGCGGGGGGCGCTTGAACTTCTTCTTCGGCTGCGACTGCGCCTGCGGCTCGGCCGGGGCTTCCGGCTCGGGCTCGGGTGCGGCTTCGGCTGCGGGAGCAGCGTCGGCTGCCGGCTCCTCGGCGGGAGCCTCCTCGGCCGGCGCTTCTGCCGCCGGCTCGACCTCGGCGGGTCGGCTCGGCCTCGGGCTCGGCTGCCGCTGCAGCCTCCGGCCGACTGCCTCGGGGGCCTCGATCTCGGGTGTCTTCGATCTCTGTCGTCCTCACGTCGTCCTTCTCGTCAGCCTTCCGATCCCTTCGCGGCCTCACGCTCGGTCACGACCGTGAGGATCCGCGCGATCTCGCGCTTCGTCAGCTTCAGGCGCGCGTTGTTCTCCAGCGCGCCGGTCACCGACTGGAAGCGCAGGTTGAAGAGCTCCTGCCTTCGGTCCGTGAGCCGGTGCTCCAGCTCGTCGTCCGTCATGTCACGCAGTTCGCTCGGCCTAGTCAAAGAGCTCAGCCTCTCTCTTCACGATCTTCGTCTTCACCGACAGCTTCTGGCCCGCAAGACTGAGTGCTTCCTTCGCGAGCGGCTCCGGCACGCCGGCCAGCTCGAACATCACACGCCCGGGCTTGATCACGCAGACCCAGCCCTCCGGCGAGCCCTTGCCCGAGCCCATGCGGGTCTCGGCGGGCTTCTTCGTGAAGCTCTTGTCCGGGAAGACGTTGATCCAGACCTTGCCGCCGCGCTTGATCTTGCGCGTCATCGCGATACGAGCCGCCTCGATCTGACGGTTCGTGATCCAGCCGGCGTCGAGCGCCTTCAGCCCATAGTCGCCGAACTGCACGGACGTCTGGCCCTTCGCCAGGCCGCGCCTGCGGCCGCGATGGACCTTGCGGTACTTGGTCTTCTTCGGCAGCAGCATCTAGCTCTCGCCCTCCGTCTTCTCGGGCGTCGTCTCCGGAGCCTTCGGCGTCTCCTCGACGGTCGGCTCGACCACCGGGGCGTCCGTCGTCGGCGTCGTCGTCGTGGTCTCGTCGACCGGCGGCGTCGTCGGCGTCTCCTGGCTGCGGTCGCGTCCGCGGCCGCGCGAGCCCGCGGGCCGTGCGCCCGCGCCGGGGCCGCGTCCACCGCGCCCGCCGCCGCTGCCGCCGGCACCGCCGGCACCGCCGCCCGGCCCGCGCCGACGCTTGACCGGGCCGAGGCCCTCGCGGTCGGGGCCGCGCGTGCGTGCGCTCTCGCGCGACGCGCCGAGACCTTCGCTCGCACCGCCGCGACGGCGGCGTGCGTCCTGGTCGCCGAGGCGCGCGTCTGCGCCGCCGGCGGTGTCGAAGCCCTCGGGCATGATCTCGCCCTTGTTGATCCAGACCTTGACGCCGATACGGCCCGACGCGGTGCGTGCCTCGACGAAGCCGTAGTCGATGTCGGCGCGGATCGTGTGCAGCGGCACGCGTCCCTCGCTGTACGTCTCGCGACGGCTCATCTCGCCGCCGCCGAGGCGGCCGGAGCACTGGATCTTCACGCCGGCTGCGCCGGAGCGGATCGCGGATGCGAGCGCGCGCTTCATCGCGCGGCGGAACGCAACGCGGTTCGAGAGCTGCTCGGCGATCGACTGCGCGACGAGCTTCGCGTCGAGCTCGGGGCGCTTGATCTCGTTGATGTTGATGTGGACGTTCTTCTGCGTCATCGCGTGCAGCTCCTTACGGAGCGCATCCACCTCGACGCCGGACTTGCCGATCACGATGCCCGGGCGGGCCGTGTAGATGTCGACGGTGATCCGCTGCTTGTCCTTGCGGATCAGGATGTCCGAGAGGCCCGCGTGCGAGAGCTTCTTGTAGATGTGCTCGCGGATCTTGACGTCCTCGAGGAGGTACGCCGGGAACTCCTTCGTGCCCGTGTACCAGTTGGACTTCCAGTCGTGGATGACGCCGACGCGCATGCCGCCGGGATGGATCTTTTGGCCCATTACTGGTCCTCGCTCTCGGTCTTGGCCTTCTTGCGGGAGCGCGGCTTCGGCTGCTCCTCGACGGGCGTCTCTTCGATCTTCGCGGCGACGTCCTCGACGGCCTCGTCGACGGCGCGCCCGAAATCGGACTCGTCCGCGGTCGGCGCGGGCTTCGGCGCGCGACGGCGCGACGGCTTCGTCTCCTCCGCGGCGGCTGCCGCGAGGGCGACCGGGTTCTGCACCAGCTCAATCGTGATGTGACAGGTCCGCTTGCGGATGCGGGCGACGCGGCCGCGCGCGCGTGCGCGCCAGCGCTTCAGCGTCGGGCCTTCGTCCGCGTACGCGACTGCGACGACCAGGGTGTCGCCGTCCCAGTGCAGGTCGGGACGCGACTCCGCGTTCGCGACGGCCGAGCGCAGCACCTTCTCGATGTCGCGCGCGACGGCGCGCTGCGAGAACGCGAGGATCGTCCGCGCCTCGGGAACCGAGCGGCCGCGAATGAGGTCGGTGACGAGCCGCGCCTTGCGCGCGCTCGAGTGCACCCACTTCGCCTGGGCGCGAACGGACTGCGTCTGTGTCTCGACTGCTGCCATTACCTCTTGACCTTCGCCGCTCTGTCGCCGGAGTGGCCGCGGAACGTCCGCGTCGGCGCGAACTCGCCGAGCTTGTGGCCGACCATCTGCTCGGACACGAACACCGGCACGTGCTTGCGGCCGTCGTGCACCGCGATCGTGTGGCCGACCATCTCCGGGAAGACGGTCGACGAGCGCGACCAGGTGCGGATCATGTTCTTCTGGCCCGACTCGTTCATCGCGGTGATCCGGCTCAACAGCCGCTCTTGCACGAACGGGCCCTTCTTACTGGAACGACTCATCTAGCGACGACCCTCCTTGCCGCGCCTCCGGGCGCGGACGATCAACTTGTCGGACGCCTTGTGCTTCGCGCGGGTGCGCTTGCCGAGCGTCGGCACGCCCCACGGGGTGACCGGGTGGCGGCCGCCCTTCGACTTGCCCTCGCCGCCGCCGTGCGGATGGTCGACCGGGTTCATCGCCGAGCCGCGCACCGTCGGGCGCTTGCCGCGCCAGCGGCTCCGGCCCGCCTTGCCGCCGGTGATGTTCTGGTGATCGACGTTGCCGACCTGGCCGACGGTCGCGCGGCACGTGAGCGGAACGCGGCGCATCTCGCCGGACGGGAGGCGGAGCACCGCGAAGCCTGCGTCCTTCGCGACGAGCTGGATGCCCGAGCCCGCCGAGCGCGCCATCTTCGCGCCCTGGCCCGGCTTCAGCTCGACGTTGTGGACGAGCGTGCCGGTCGGGATGTTCTCGAGCGGCAGCGCATTGCCGACCTTGATGTCGGCGTCGGGGCCGGACTGCACCGTCGCGCCGACCTTCAGCTGCGCCGGAGCGACGATGTACGCCTTCGCGCCGTCCGCGTAGTGCAGCAGCGCGATGCGCGCCGAGCGGTTCGGGTCGTACTCGATCGCAGGCGACCTTCGCCGGAACGCCGTCCTTGAGACGCTTGAAGTCGATCACGCGGTAGCGGCGCTTGTGGCCGCCGCCCTGGTGGCGCGTCGTGATGCGGCCGTTGTTGTTGCGTCCGCCCTTCTTCGTCACCGGCTCGAGCAGGCTCTTCTCCGGCGTCGTCTTCGTGATCTCCTCGAACGTGGAGACCGACATGAAGCGGCGGCCGGGCGACGTGGGCTTGTAGCGGCGGATCGGCATTAGAGGTCACCTCGGGAGCAGATCGTGCGCTGGGGCGGCGAAAACCGAGCAGCGCAAGGACGCAGGGAGCGTTCGTAGCCGGAGGCTACGAACGCGACTGAGGACGCCGCGATGCGACAGTTTGCAGCCGCATCCAGCGTGCGAGATGCGAGTGAGGTGGCCGACATCAAAGCTGCGCTCCTTCGAAGATCTCGATCGAGTCGCCGGCCTTCAGCTGGACGACGGCCTTCTTCCAGCCCTTGCGCACGCCCTTGGTGATCCCGCGGCGCTTCGGCTTCGGCTGCACCTTGATGATGTTGACGCGCAGGACCTTGACCTCGAACAGCTCCTCGACGGCCTGGCGCACCTGCGTCTTGTGCGCGTCCTGATGGATCTTGAACGTGTAGCAATTCTGCGCGATCTGGGTGTAGCTCTTCTCGGAGACGATCGGCGCGATCAGGACTTCGCCGGGATGCAGGCTCATGACGTGGCCCTCCCCCCGGACGCCGCAGGCGTCCGACTTCCCGCCGGGCGTCGGCGGCTTCGCCGGCGACGCTTCCAGCGTCGAGCGCCCTGCGCGCGACGATCGGCAGCGCGGCTTCGCTGACGAGCAGCGAGCGCGCCCACACGATTGCGGTGACCTCGAGCTCGTGCGGATACGCGACGACGACGCGCTCGAGATTGCGGAAGCTCCGGATCAGCGAGTCCTCGTCCTCTGTCGCGACGACGATCGTCGGCGTGTCCTTGCCCCAGGTCGAGAGCAGCGAAGAAGCCGTCTTCGTCGACGGCACGTCGAACTTCGCCGCATCGAGGACGCCGATCGTCCCGGCCTGCGCGTGGTCCGACAGCGCCATCCGAAGCGCGGCCTTCATCGCCTTCTTGTTCACCTTCAGGTCGAACGAACTCGGGCTCGGTGCGAACGCGACGCCGCCGCCGGTGAACTGCGGCGCGCGGACCGTGCCTGCGCGAGCGCGGCCGGTGCCCTTCTGGCGCCACGGCTTCGCGCGGCCGCCGGAGACCATGCCGCGGCTCTTCGCCGCGCGCGTGCCCTGCCGGCGCTCGTTCTGCTCCGCGCGCACGGCCTCGTGCACGAGATGCGGCTTCAGCTCGACGCCGAAGCACGGCCTCCTCGAGCGAGACGCTCTTGGCGGACTTGCCGGCGCTGTCGAGCAGCGGTGCCTTTCGGCGCGGCCACTAGCTCATCTCCCGGATCTCGAGGATGCCGCTCTTCGGACCGGGAACCGCACCCTTGATCAGCAGCAAATTGTTCTCCGCGTCGATCGAATGGACGGTGAGGCCGGTCTGCGTGACGCGCTTGCCGCCCATGCGGCCGGCCATCTTCATGCCCTTGAACACGCGCGACGGCGTTGCCGACGCACCGATCGAGCCCGGCTTACGGATGTTGTGCGAGCCGTGCGTCACCGGGCCGCGGTGGAACCGGTGCCGCTTGATCGTGCCCTGGAACCCCTTGCCGATCGAGGTGCCGGACACCTTCACCTTGTCTCCCGGCTGGAAGATCTCGACCGTGACGTTCTCGCCCTGCACCGCCGCACCGACGGCGCCGCGGAACTCGACGAGATGCCGGTACGCGCCGTCGATCCCGCTCTTCGCGAGATGGCCGCGCTCCGGCTTCGAGATCTTGCGATCGGCGACCAGATCCCACGCGAGCTGCACGGCCTCGTAGCCGTCGGCGTCCGGCGTGCGGACGGCGACGACGGGGCACGGGCCCGCCTGGATCACGGTGACGGGCGTGACGGAACCGCTCTCCGCGTCGAAGAGCTGGGTCATGCCGATCTTCTTGCCGACGATTCCGCGTCATCGCTACAGCTTGATCTCGATGTCGACGCCTGCCGGGAGGTCGAGCCGCATCAGCGAGTCGACCGTCTTCGGGGTCGGCGAATGGATGTCGATCAGCCGCTTGTGCGTCCGGATCTCGAAGTGCTCCCGCGAGTCCTTGTCCTTGAACGGTGACCGGATCACGCAGTACACGTTCTTCTCCGTCGGCAGCGGTACGGGACCGGTGATGGTGGCGCCGGTGCGCTGAGCCGTGTCCACGATGTCCTTCGCGGACTTGTCCACCTGCTGGTGGTCATAGCCCTTCAGCCTGATTCGGATCTTCTGCTGTGGCACCGGCGCCTCCTCTCACTCGTCTCGTTGGGTCTCTACTTGATGATCTCGGTGACAACGCCGGCGCCCACCGTGCGACCGCCCTCGCGGATCGCGAAGCGGAGGCCCTGGTCCATGGCGATCGGCTGGATCATCTCGATCTCCATGTTGGTGTTGTCGCCCGGCATGACCATCTCCTGACCCTCAGGGAGCTTGATCGAGCCGGTGACGTCCGTCGTCCGGAAGTAGAACTGCGGCCGGTAGCCGTTGAAGAACGGCGTGTGGCGGCCGCCCTCGTCCTTCGAGAGGACGTAGACCTCGGCCTTGAAGTGCGTGTGCGGCGTGATCGAGCCCGGCTTGGCGATGACCTGGCCGCGCTCGACCTCCTCGCGCTTGACGCCGCGGAGCAGTGCGCCCGCGTTGTCGCCGGCCTGCGCGTAGTCGAGGGTCTTCAGGAACATCTCGAGACCGGTGACGACCGTCTTCGTCGTCGCCGGATGGATGCCGATGATCTCGACCTCGTCGCCGACCTTGCACTGGCCCTGCTCGATGCGGCCGGTCACGACGGTGCCGCGGCCGGTGATCGTGAACACGTCCTCGATCGGCATCAGGAACGGCTTGTCGACATCGCGGACGGGCTCCGGGATGTACGTGTCGACGGCCTCCATCAGCTCGAGGATCTTCGGCGTCCACTCCGCGTCGCCCTCGAGCGCCTTCAGCGCCGAGACCTGGATGACGGGGACGTCGTCGCCGGGGAACTCGTACTTGGAGAGGAGCTCGCGCACCTCCATCTCGACGAGCTCGAGCAGCTCGGGATCGTCGACCATGTCGGCCTTGTTGAGGGCGACGACGATCGCCGGCACCTCGACCTGGCGGGCGAGCAGGATGTGCTCGCGCGTCTGCGGCATCGGGCCGTCAGCGGCCGAGACCACGAGGATCGCGCCGTCCATCTGCGCGGCGCCCGTGATCATGTTCTTGATGTAGTCGGCGTGCCCCGGGCAGTCGACGTGCGCGTAGTGACGGTTCGCCGTCTCGTACTCGACGTGCGCGGTGTTGATCGTGATGCCGCGCTGCCGCTCCTCGGGCGCCTTGTCGATCTCGTC
Source organism: uncultured Actinomycetes bacterium (assembly GCA_963816455.1). GTDB lineage: Bacteria > Actinomycetota > Thermoleophilia > Gaiellales > Gaiellaceae > Palsa-739. The sequence goes on along the minus strand of CAWFKM010000017.1, from coordinate 29,787 downwards.
GAAGGCGACGGCGGTGCCGCCGCTCGACTCCGCGAGCACCTTCGTGATCGCGGCGGTCAGGGTCGTCTTGCCGTGGTCGATGTGACCGATGGTGCCGACGTTGACGTGCGGCTTGTTGCGCTCGAACTTCTGCTTGGCCATAAGTGGCTCCCTGATCTCCTCTTCGGTCCTATTTGGCGCCAGCGTCGATGATCTCGCTGGCAATCGACGAAGGCACTTCCTCGTACCGATCGAACTGCATGGTGAAGTCTGCGCGACCCTGCGTCATCGAGCGCAGGTCGGTCGCGTATCCGAACATCTCCGACAGCGGAACGCTCGCCTTGATGATCTGGGCGTTGCCCAGCGGGTTCATCGACTCGATGCGACCGCGGCGGCCGTTGAGATTGCCCATCACGTCGCCGAGATAGTCCTCGGGCGTCGTGACCTCGACTGCCATCACGGGCTCGAGCAGCTTCGGCTTGGAGCGCTTCAGCGCTTCCTTGAACGCCATCGAGCCGGCGATCTTGAAGGAGCGCTCGCTCGAGTCGACCTCGTGGTACGACCCGTCGATGAGCTCGATGCCGATGTCGACGACCGGGTAGCCCGCGAGGACACCGGAGTCCATTGCCTCCTTGATGCCCGCGTCGACCGCCGGGATGTACTCCTTCGGGATCTTGCCGCCGGTGATCTTGTCGGAGAACTCGTACCCGGCACCCGGCTCGCGCGGCGTGAGGTTGATCACCACGTCGGCGTACTGGCCCGAGCCGCCGGTCTGGCGGACGAACTTCTCGCGGATGCGCTCGACCGGCTTGCCGGCGGTCTCGCGGTACGCGACCTGCGGGCGGCCGACGTTCGCGTCGACGTTGAACTCGCGCTTCAGGCGGTCGACGATGATCTCGAGGTGCAGCTCGCCCATCCCGCCGATCAGCGTCTGGCCCGTCTCCTCGTCCGATGAGACGCGGAAGGTCGGGTCCTCCTCGGCGAGGCGTGCGAGGCCGGCGCCGAGCTTGTCCTGGTCGGCCTTCGACTTCGGCTCGACCGCAACCTGGATCACGGGCTCGGGGAAGGTCATCGACTCGAGCACGATAGGCGCGTTCTCCGCGGAGAGCGTGTCGCCGGTGGTCGTGTTCTTCAGGCCGACGCCGGCGGCGATCTCGCCCGCCATGATCTCCTCGCGCTCCTCGCGATGGTTCGCGTGCATCTGGAGGATGCGGCCGATGCGCTCGGTCTTGCCGGTGATCGTGTTGAGGACGCGATCGCCCGCCTTGATCTTCCCGGAGTAGACGCGGAAGTACGTGAGCTTGCCGACGTACGGGTCCGACATCACCTTGAACGCGAGCGCCGAGAACGGCTGGTCGACCGACGGCAGGCGCTCGACCTCCTGCTCCGTCTTCGGGTCGATGCCGATCATCGGCGGCACGTCGAGCGGGCTCGGCAGGTAGTCGATGACCGCGTCGAGCAGCGGCTGGACGCCCTTGTTCTTGAACGCGGAGCCGAGCAGCACCGGCGTGATCTCGTCGGCGATCGTCGCGGCGCGGACTGCGCGCCGGATCATGTCCGGCGTCACGGAGCCCTCATCCTCGATGTACGCCTCGAGCACCTCGTCGTCGAAGTGCGAGATCGCGTCGATCAGCTGATGGTGGTACTCCTGCGCCTGCTCGGCCAGCTCGGCCGGGACGTCGGTCGTGTCGAACTCCTGGCCGAGGTCGTCCTTGTAGACGATGGCCTGCATCTCGACGAGGTCGACGACGCCCTGGAAGTTGTCCTCGGCGCCGATCGGAATCTGCACCGGAATCGGGTTCGCGCCGAGCCGGTCGCGCATCGACTGCACGGAGGCGAAGAAGTTCGCGCCGGTGCGGTCCATCTTGTTGATGAACGCGATGCGCGGAACCTTGTACTTGTCGGCCTGGCGCCAGACGGTCTCGGACTGCGGCTGAACGCCGGCGACCGCGTCGAAGACGGCGATCGCGCCGTCGAGGACGCGCAGGCTGCGCTCCACCTCGACGGTAAAGTCCACGTGCCCGGGCGTATCGATGATGTTGATCCGATGCTCGCGCCACGACGCCGTCGTCGCAGCCGACGTGATCGTGATGCCCCGCTCCTGCTCCTGGGCCATCCAGTCCATCGTCGCCGCGCCGTCGTGAACCTCGCCGATCTTGTGGGTGCGGCCGGTGTAGTAAAGGATCCGCTCGGTCGTCGTCGTCTTGCCCGCGTCGATGTGGGCCATGATCCCGATGTTGCGGACGCGGTCGAGCGCGACTCCTGTTTCTGTGACCTTGGTGCTCAAATCTCCCTTTCCTGCGCTACCAGCGGTAGTGCGCGAAGGCCTTGTTGGCCTGCGCCATCCGGTAGACGTCGTCCTTGCGCTTGAACGCTCCGCCCTGCTGGTTCAGCGCGTCCATGATCTCGTTTGCCAGCTTGTCGCTCATGCCCTTCTCGCGGCGGTCGCGCGCGTACGTCACGAGCCAGCGCACGGCGAGCGTGCGGGCGCGGCGCTGCGGCACCTCGACGGGAACCTGGTAGTTCGCGCCGCCGACGCGGCGGCCGCGCACCTCGAGCACCGGCGTGACCGTCTTCACGGCCTGCTCCAGCACCTCGACCGGCGGCCGGCCGGTCTTCGTGCTGACGGTGTCGAGCGCCGAATAGACGATCTGCTCGGCGATCGACTTCTTGCCGTCGAGCATCACCTTGTTGATCACCTGCGTGACCAGCGGCGACCCGTAGACGGAGTCGGCGACGACCGGGCGGGCCTGGACTTCACCACGACGCGGCATTACGACCCTCGCTTCGCGCCGTACTTCGAGCGCGCCTGCTTGCGGTCGGCGACGCCGCCCGTGTCGAGGGCCGCGCGGATGATCTTGTAGCGGAAGCCCGGAAGATCCTTGACGCGGCCGCCGCGGACGAGCACGACCGAGTGCTCCTGCAGGTTGTGGCCCTCGCCGGGGATATAGGCGCCGATCTCCATGCCGTTCGTCAGCCGGACGCGCGCGACCTTCCGGAGAGCCGAGTTCGGCTTCTTCGGGGTGGTCGTGTAGACGCGCGTGCAGACGCCCCGCTTCTGCGGGGAGCCCGCGAGCGCGGGCGTCTTGGTCTTCGCCTGGGGGACCTTGCGGCCCTTCCGGACGAGCTGATTCACGGTCGGCATGAGTTCTCCGGTTGCTCCCTATTCACAAAGATACGGCCAGCTGGGGCAGCGCCCCTGCCAACCGCCCGCGGAATGGTACCGGAGAGCCGAAGAGAACGTCAAACCGCCCGTAGATTCGGCGCTCCGACCTCACTACAGTGAGACCGCCCGGCTGCGGCCGGCGAAGGCAAACGGCTCCTTCGTTCTTGGGTGTGGCGTGACGAACACGGTCATCGGAATCTCCGCGGCGTTCGGCGCCTGCCTGATCGCGCTCGTGATCCTGCTCCTGGTGCTCGTCCGGCGCTCGTCGCGCCAGGCCGACGTGCGCGTCGAGGAGGTCGTGCGGACGCTCGAGTTCCGCATGGACGAGCTCGTCCACGAGCTGGCCGGAGCGGTCGAGCGGGCCGAGGAGGAAGGACGGCGAAGCCGCTTCCTGGGCGAGCTCGCGGGCTCGATCGACCTCGACGAGGTGCTCGGCCGGACGCTCGAGGCGGCGAGCGGGCTGCCGGGAGCGAGCGCCGCGCTGATCCGCCTCGAGAGCCACGACAAGCCGATCGTCGCGACCCTTGGGCTCTCGGCGGAGGAGGCGGAGGGCCAGGCGATCGCCGGCCCGCCGGACGGCCGCCCCGCCCGCTCGATCGAGATCGCCTACCGCTACCCGGCGGGCCTCGCCGACGACGCGGAGCTGATCCACGGCGGCCTCGCCGTCCCGCTCAGCGAGGCCGGCGGCCGCATCGGCTACCTCACGGTCTTCACCCGCAGCGACGACCGACGCTTCGACGAGGAGGACGTCAGCCGCCTCGAGGAGCTCGCCGAACGCGCCGGCCCGGCGATCGAGAACGCGCGCCGCTTCCGCGAAGCGCGCCGGCTCGCCGACCTCGACGCGCTCACCGGGCTCCACAACCGGCGCTACTTCCACGAGACACTCGCGCGCGAGGTCGCGCGCGCGCACCGCTACAACCGTAAGGTCGCGCTCGTCGTGTTCGACCTCGACGACTTCAAGGACGTCAACGACCGCATCGGCCACCTCGCCGGCGACTCGGTGCTCGCCGAGGCGTCGGAGCGGCTGCGCGACGTCGTCCGCACCGCCGACATCGCGTGCCGCATCGGCGGCGACGAGTTCGCGGTGATCATGCCGGAGTCGGGACTGCCCGATGCCGAGCGCCTGCACACGCGCGTGCGCGCGGCGGTGTCTGAGCGGCCGATCGGCCAGGCGGGACGCCTGTTTCTCTCCGCGGGAATCTCCGAGCTCCGTCCCGGCGACGACTCGGTCGCGCTGTTCGAGCGCGCGGACGAAGCGCTCTACCGCGCGAAAGAAGCCGGCAAGGGCCGCGCCGTCAGCAACGGCTAGCTAGCCGAGCCGGAGAAACGGGATGTACTGCGTGAGGTCGACGGCCGCCGGCTGAGGCAGATCGTCCTTCGCGCACGTCACGGTGTTGAGCGCGCCGCGCTGACGGACGACCGTCCACTTCTCGAATGCCGTGCCGCGTGCGAACTGGCGGAGGGCCGACGCGATCGCGGGCTTCGCGCGGCCGAACGGAACCGCGCCGAGCGGCAGCGAATCGGCGAGCGCCTTCACCGTGTAGACGCCGTCGCTCGTCCGGACGGTCTCCTTCTTCCCCGTCGCGACCGCGAAGAGCCGGTCGGGCGCGACCTCGGAGAGCGCGTAGCCCTGCGGCTTGCTTCCGAGCCACGTCGGCGACGGCTTCGACTGCACCAGCCGGACCGGCAGCTCCGGATACGACGTGTAGAACGTCTGGAGCTGCGCGTCCGACGGCGCCGCCGCGGACAGGCCCGCCTCGATCCGCGACTGGCGCAGCTCGTCGCCGAGGATCGCGCGCGCGACGGGCACGCTCGCGTGCGCCCGCGAGAGCGCGAGGTTGTAGGCGGTGCGGCTGCCGCCGAAGCTCTGCAGGATCACCGCCTTCTCGGCCTGGATCACGTCGGCGGTCGTCACCGGTACCTGCGCCGACTCGACAAGCCGCTCGTAGAGGGCGCTGTACGCCGTCTCGCGGTCGCCGGTCACCGCCTGGAGCTGGAGGATCGCGGCGTTCGAGAGCGTGCTCTTCCCGACGATGCACTGCGTTCCCGGGCGGAGGATGCTGAGCTGGCCTTCGGTGCGCGACGTGTCGAAGCTCGTGCCGATCGCCTCCGGCGCGTTGCAGAGCGCCGGCGACCGGGCCCACAGCCACGCGCACATTGCGTACGGCTTGTCCGGATCCTGCTCCGCGGCATTCCACTCACCCCACCCCCACGACCAGACCGACGCGATCCCCGTCTCCGCCGCGACCTGCTGCACCGCGAGCTCCTGCCACTTCGCGACCTGGTACCAGGCCGACGCGGGCTCGAGCTCGTTGCGGCCGCCGAATCCCTTCGTCGTCGCGAAGCTGAGCATCAGCCCGACCTTGCTCGCGGGGATCCCGATCGACGTGAAGTCGGAGATCGCCTGCCGGTATGCGATCCGGAGATTGCGGCTGCCGAGAACCGGCCCGGACTTCCACGTCGCCGTCGCCGACACGTAGGACTCGCGCACGAGCTCCGCCGACGCGGCCGCCTGCTGCCACCACACCATCGCGTCGCCGCCGGTGTACGGACGCTTCGCGACGAGCAGCACCGGATGCGCGCCCAGCTGGGCGAGCGTCTGGACGAAGGTGAGCGCGTTCTGCCGGTACTGCGCGTTGTTGTCCGACCACGGCGTGACGAGGTTCCCGCCGGCGAGCTCGTTGAGGACGATCACCGGTGTCTGGCACCCGGTCTGCGCGACGGCGAACGCGAAGAGGCTCTGCGCCTTCGCGGGAATCACCGACGCGGGCATCGGCTTCGTCGACGTCCCGATCCGCTTGTTGAAGTTGAGGTCGAAGTAGACGGTCGCGGCGCCGGTCGCGCGCATCGTCTCTGGGTACTGGCCGCTCGACGCGCCGATCACGATTCCCGGCTTGCCGAGAATCGCGTTGAACGCGTCGGTCGGCCAGCCGAAGTCGGCCCAGACCGGCTGCGCGACGGGGATGCCGCACTGGCCCGCGTAGGACGCGGGAGGCGCGGCGGCGTTCGCCGGCGTGGCGAACAGCGCGGCGGCGCACACGAGGATGAGTCCTGCGACGGTCTTCACGTAACCCCGAGCCTGTGTAGCAAAGAGGGCGGCCGGTCGGCCGCCCTCTTTACGTGTTCCTGACGCGTCTGCGTTACTCGGAGTCGCGCGGCGAATCGACCTCGGGGGCGTCCCCGGCCTCGGCCGCAGGACGGCCGTTGCCGGCGTCCGACGGGAAGTCGAGTCCGAGATCCGAGAGAGCGTCGCCGCCGTCGGAGCCGATCTCCTCGAGCGCTGCAAGCAGCTGCTCCTCGGTCTCCGGCCGCTTGTACGCACTCACCGGCACCTTGTCGGACGGGCTGATCTCGATCGCGCGGTACCGCCGGAGGCCCGTCGCCGCCGGGATCAGCTTCCCGATGATGACGTTCTCCTTCAGACCGAGCAGCCGGTCGACCTTGCCCTCGATCGCCGCGTCGGTCAGCACCTTCGTCGTCTCCTGGAAGGAGGCGGCGGAGAGGAACGACTCGGTCGCGAGCGACGCCTTCGTGATCCCGAGGATCAGCGGCTCCGACGTCGCCTGCTCCTTCTTCGCCTTCTTGACGCGTGCGTTCTCGCGGTCGAGCACGAGCTTGTCCACGAGCTGGCCGGGCAGGAGGTCGGTGTCGCCGTTGTTCTCAACGCGGACCTTCTTGAGCATCTGCCGAATGATCAGCTCGATGTGCTTGTCGTGGATCTCGACGCCCTGCGACTTGTAGACCTTCTGCACCTCGTCGACGAGATACAGCTCGATCGCCGTGTAGCCCTTCAGGCGCAGCAGGTCGGCCGGGCTGATCGAGCCCTCGTGGAGCGCGTCGCCGGCCTCGATCACCTGGCCGTGCGCGACGAGCAGCCGCGTGCGGCGCGGGACGGTGTACGACTTCTCGTCGTCCTCTTCCCCGCTCTCCGGGAGGATCGTGATCTTGATCTGCCGCTCCGTCTCCTCGATCGCGACGGTGCCGCCGATCTCCGCGAGCTGCGCGGCGCCCTTCGGGTTCCGCGCCTCGAAGATCTCGACGACGCGCGGGAGGCCGTGCGTGATGTCCGCGCCGGCGATGCCGCCGGTGTGGAACGTCCGCATCGTCAGCTGCGTGCCCGGCTCGCCGATCGACTGCGCGGCGATGATGCCGACCGCGTCGCCGATCTCCGACATCTCGCCGGATGCGAGGAACGTGCCGTAACAGGCCTGGCACACGCCGGTGTCGGCCTTGCACTTCAGCACCGAGCGCACCGGGACGATGAAGTCCTCCGCGTACTCGCCGAGCTCCTCGACGATCTCACGCAGGCGCGGCATCGTGATCTCCTCGCCGGCCTCCGCGATCACCGTCTTGCCCGGCTTGCCGGACGCGAGCGGACGATGGAGGTCGTGCGGGAGGATGCGGGCGGTGACGCTCTTGTTCAGCCCGTCCGGCGCGAAGAGCGGCAGCTCGATGAAGTCCTTCGAGCCGCAGTCTTCCTCGCGGATGATCACGTCCTGCGAGACGTCGACGAGACGCCGCGTCAGGTAGCCCGAGTCGGCCGTGCGGAGCGCAGTGTCGGCGAGACCCTTGCGGGCACCGTGCGTCGAGATGAAGTACTCGAGCACCGACAGGCCTTCCATGAAGTTGGCCTTGATCGGGCGCTCGATGATCTCGCCCTTCGGATTCGCCATCAGGCCGCGCATTCCGGCGAGCTGGCGCAGCTGCGTGAACGAGCCGCGGGCGCCGGAGTTGGCCATCATGTAGATCGGGTTGAGCTCGTTCAGGTTGTCGACCATCGCGTCGGCAACCGTCTCGGTCGCCTCCGTCCAGATGTTCACGATCGACTCGTGCCGCTCGGACTCGGTGATGAGCCCGTGCTCGTACGCCTGCTCGACCTTCGCGACACGCTCCTCGTACTCGGCGAGGATCTTCTCCTTCTCGGGCGGGATGACGATGTCGTTCTTCGAGATCGTCACGCCGGCCTTCGTCCCGTAGTGGAACCCGAGCTCCTTGATCGTGTCGAGCACCACGGCCACCGCGTGCGCGCCGTACTCGTCGACGAGCGTGGCGATGAAGTCGCCGAGCTCCTTCTTCGAGAGCGTGCGGTTGATGAAGTCGTGGTACGTCGAGTGCTCGCTCTCGAGCTCGCCGACCGCCTCGCGGAGCGCGCGGTCGACCTCGGCGTTGAAGATCACGCGGCCCGACGTGGTCAGGATCAGCTCGCCCTCCCAGAGGTACTGGATCGGCTGCTGCAGCGTGATCTGCTTCGCGTCGAGCGCGAACTCGACCTCCTCCTCGGTGCGGAAGCGGCTCGGCCGCGGCTCCATCGTCTCGAGCTCGAGCGCGTCGAAGTCGAGATCCGAGTAGGTGAGGTAGTACGACCCGAGCACCATGTCCTGCGTCGGCGTTGCGAGTGCGCGGCCCGACGCCGGCGAGAGGATGTTGTTCGCCGACAGCATCAGGATCCGAGCCTCGGCCTGCGCCTCGGCGGACAGCGGAACGTGCACCGCCATCTGGTCGCCGTCGAAGTCCGCATTGAATGCGTGGCAGACGAGCGGATGCACCTGGATCGCCTTGCCCTCGACGAGGGTCGGCTCGAACGCCTGGATCCCGAGGCGGTGCAGGGTCGGAGCGCGGTTCAGCAGAACCGGGTGCTCCTGGATGACCTCCTCGAGGATGTCCCAGACCTCGCCCTGCATCTGGTCGACGTGCCGCTTCGCGGCCTTGATGTTCTGGACGATCTTCCGCTCGACCAGCCGGCTCATGATGAACGGCTTGAAGAGCTCGAGCGCCATCAGCTTCGGCAGGCCGCACTGGTGCAGCTTCAGGTGCGGACCGGCGACGATCACCGAGCGGCCGGAGTAGTCGACGCGCTTGCCGAGCAGGTTCTGGCGGAAGCGGCCCTGCTTGCCCTTGAGCATGTCGGACAGCGACTTCAGCGGCCGGTTGCCCGGGCCGGTGACGGCGCGGCCGCGGCGGCCGTTGTCGAACAGTGCGTCGACGGCCTCCTGCAGCATCCGCTTCTCGTTGTTGACGATGATCTCCGGCGCGCCGAGATCCAGGAGCCGCTTGAGGCGGTTGTTCCTGTTGATCACGCGGCGGTAGAGGTCGTTGAGGTCCGACGTGGCGAAGCGGCCGCCGTCGAGCTGGACCATCGGGCGCAGCTCCGGCGGGATCACCGGCACGGCCTCGAGCACCATCCACTCCGGCTTGTTCTCGGAGGTGACGAAGGCCGAGGCGACCTTCAGCCGCTTGATCGCGCGCTGCTGCTTCTGGCCCTTCGACGTCTTGATCGTCTCGCGCAGGAGCAGGGCCTCGGCGTTGAGGTCGAGATCCTTCAGCAGGTCGCGGATCGCCTCCGCTCCCATGCCGCCGCGGAAGTAGACGCCGAATCCGTACGGCGACCCGAAGCGGTCCTTCAGCTCGCGGAAGATCTGCTCGTCGTTGACGATCAGCTTCGGCTCGAGCTCGCGGAACAGCGTCCACGTCTGCTCCAGCCGGCGCACCGCGTCGACCGCGGCCTCGCGCGCGTCCTCGCGGCGAGACTCGATGTCGAGATACATCTCGCGAACCTTCAGCGCCCACTGGATGATCGCGTCCAGGTCCTCCTTCTGGATGCGGCCGTCCGTGCGCAGGCACAGGTCGTTCGTGAGCTCGCGGATGTCGCTGTCTTCCTCGGCCGAGTTGAGCACGTCGGCGAGCAGTCCCTCGCCGAGCTCCCGCGCCTTCTCGACGTTCTTGATGTCGACGCCGGCGACGAGCTCGGTGTCGTCCTCGTGCAGGTCGGCGCCCTCGACGAGGCTGTCGACGATGCGGTGGATGTGCTTCGTGATCGCGCCCTTCTTGGCTCCGGCCGCCTTGGCCAGGTCCTTCTCGAGCGGGGCGATCGCGGCGAGGATCTGCTCGGCGGCGGTCGCGACCTGCTCGAGCTCGCGCGGCGCGAGCCGGCGGTCGTCGCGGATCGCGGCGTTGCGGACGAGCTCGCGGATCTTCTTCGAGTCCTCGGTCGTGATCTGCCCGACGAGCTCGACGAAGAGACCGCTGACGAGACCGCGCGTGTCCTCGAGCGTCGGCAGCGCCTGCTCCTCCGCCCAGTTCGAGAGGCCGCGGCCCCAGAAGTCGTCGTCCTCGTCGAAGTTCCGCTCCTTGCCCTTCGCGAAGTACTCGCGGCGGCGGGCAAGACGGTCCTCGAGCGCGGCGAGCGCCTCGTCCTTGTCGACCTCGATCCGGCCGGCCTCGGCCTTGACCTGATCCTCGAGCGCGTTGACGTCCTGCGCGCGCTTCTCGACGTCGACCGCGGTGACGATCGACGCAGCGAAGTAGAGAACCTTCTCGAGCTCGCGGGGCGCGATGTCGAGGAGGTAGCCGATCCGGCTCGGCACACCCTTGAAGAACCAGATGTGCGAGACGGGAGCGGCGAGGTCGATGTGGCCCATCCGCTCGCGGCGGACCTTCTGCCGCGTCACCTCGACGCCGCAGCGCTCGCAGATGATGCCCTTGTAGCGGACGCGCTTGTACTTCCCGCAGTAGCACTCCCAGTCGCGGGTCGGGCCGAAGATGCGCTCGCAGAACAGCCCGTCGCGCTCCGGCTTCAGCGTCCGGTAGTTGATCGTCTCCGGCTTGGTGACCTCGCCGGACGACCAGTCGCGGATCTGCTTGCTCGAAGCAAGTCCGATCCGAATCGCATCGAAATCGTTGATGTCGATCAAGTCTCTCCTCAGCCCCTCAATCAGTCTTCGAGTTCAAGGTCAACAAGGCCGGCGTCGCCGAGCGGGCCAACTTCCGCTTCGGCCTCTTCCTCCGCCTCTTCGTTCTCGGTCGCCTCGGCGCCGTCGACGAGCGTCTCGTCGGCCGGGACCTCCAGCTCGCCGTCGGAATCGACGCGATCCTCGCCCTCCTCGACCTCCTCGACGGTCGCCTCACGGCCGACCGCGCGGAGCGAGCCGGGCGAGAGGTCGATGCCGAGCTCCTCGGCGGCACGGAGCAGCTCGTCCTCCTCCTCGCGCACCTCGACCTCGCGGCCCTCGTCCGAGAGGACGTGGACGTCGAGCGCGAGCGACTGCATCTCCTTCAGCAGCACCTTGAAGGACTCGGGGATCGACGGCTCGGCGATGTTCTCGCCCTTGACGATCGCCTCGTACGCCTTCACGCGCCCGACGGTGTCGTCGGACTTGATGGTCAGCATCTCCTGCAGCGTGTAGGCCGCTCCGTATGCCTCGAGCGCCCACACCTCCATCTCGCCGAAGCGCTGGCCGCCGAACTGCGCCTTGCCGCCCAGCGGCTGCTGGGTGACGAGCGAGTACGGGCCGGTCGAGCGCGCGTGGATCTTGTCGTCCACGAGGTGGAGCAGCTTCAGGATGTACATGTAGCCGACGGTCACCTTCTGCTCGAACGGCTCGCCGGTGCGCCCGTTGTAGAGCTGCACCTTGCCCGAGCACTTCCGGCCGACCGGCCGCTTCTCGTCGACCACGAACTGGACCGGCGAGTTCGGGTTCTGCTTCGTGTAGGAGATCAGCGCCTCGTCGACGTCCGCGGGCGTTGCGCCGTCGAACACCGGCGTCGCGACCGCGTGCGGGTTCGGCGCGGCGATGATCTGCCGGCGGTGCCGCCAGTCGACGCCGTCGTGGCCCTCCGCACGGTCCGCGTCCTCGGCGAAGACGCCGTGCGCCGCGGCCCAGCCGAGGTGCGTCTCGAGCACCTGGCCGATGTTCATCCGGCTCGGCACGCCGAGCGGGTTGAGCACGATGTCCACGGGCCGTCCGTCCGGGAGGAACGGCATGTCCTCCTCGGGGACGATCTTCGAGATGACGCCCTTGTTCCCGTGGCGGCCGGCGAGCTTGTCGCCCTCGGCGATCTTGCGCTTCGTCGCCACGTAGACGCGGACGAGCTCGTTCACGCCGGGGCTCAGGTCGTCGCCGCCGTCGCGCGAGAACGTCTTCACGTCGATGACGACGCCACCCTCGCCGTGCGGCACCTTCAGCGAGGTGTCGCGAACCTCGCGCGCCTTCTCCTTGAAGATCGCGCGGATCAGCTTCTCCTCGGCGGTGAGCTCGGTCTCGCCCTTCGGCGTGACCTTGCCGACGAGCAGGTCGCCGGCACCGACCTCGGCGCCGATGCGGACGACGCCGCGCTCGTCGAGCTGCGCGAGCGACTCCTCGGAGCGGTTCGGAATGTCGCGGGTGATCTCCTCGTCGCCGAGCTTCGTCGACCGCGCGTCCACCTCGTACTCGTGGATGTGGATCGACGAGAGGATGTCGTCCTTGACGATCCGCTCGCTGAGGACGATCGCGTCCTCGAAGTTGTAGCCCTCGAACGGCATGAACGCGACGAGCAGGTTTGCGCCGAGCGCGAGCTCGCCCGCGTCGGTCGAGCTGCCGTCGGCGAGCACCTCGCCCGCCTTCACCTTGTCGTTCAGGAGCACGACCGGCTTGTGGTGGATCAGCGTGCCCTGGTTCGAGCGCATGAACTTCGTCATCGTGTACTCGTCGCGGCCGTCCTTCGTCTCGACGACGACCTTGTCCGCATCGACGTCGACGACCGTACCGGCGTGCTCGGCGACGACGACGTCACCGGAGTCGACAGCGGCGCGGTACTCGAGGCCGGTGCCGACGAGCGGCGCCTGGCGGATCAACAGCGGCACTGCCTGCCGCTGCATGTTCGCGCCCATCAGCGCGCGGTTCGCGTCGTTGTGCTCGAGGAACGGGATCAGCGCGGTCGACACCGACACGATCTGCGCCGGTGCGACGTCCATGAACTCGACCGCCTTCGGCGGTGCCGTGACGGCCTCGCCCTCGGCCGAGCGGCAGAGCACCGCGTCGCCGAGCAGCTTGCCGTTCTTGTCCTGGTCGGCGGTCGCCTGCGCGATCGTGTAGCGCGACTCCTCGACGGCGTCGAGGTAGACGATCTCGTCCGTGACCTTGCCGGCGATGACCTTGCGGTACGGCGTCTGGACGAAGCCGAACTCGGAGACCGTCGCGTACGACGCGAGGTAGCCGATCAGGCCGATGTTCGGGCCTTCCGGCGTCTCGATCGGGCACATGCGGCCGTAATGGGTCGGGTGGACGTCGCGCACCTCGATCGGCGCGCGCTCGCGGGTCAGGCCGCCGGCGCCGAGCGCCGACAGGCGGCGCCGGTGCGTGAGCCCGGCCAGCGAGTTCGTCTGGTCCATGAACTGCGAGAGCTGCGAGGAGCCGAAGAACTCCTTCAACGCGGCCACGACCGGACGGATGTTGATGATCGTCTGCGGCGTGATCGTGTCGACGTCCTCCGTCGTCATCCGCTCGCGGACGACGCGCTCCATGCGGTAGAGGCCGACCCGGAACGCCTCCTGGATCAGCTCGCCGACGGTGCGGAGGCGGCGGTTGCCGAAGTGCTCGTACTCGTCGAGCTCCGCGGCGATCGGCGCGCGCGGCATGCCGATGGCGTCGGCGGCGAAGTCCTTCGAATCCTCGGGCACGCCGAGCAGGACCGGCATCGCGACGAGCTTGCGCACGAGCGCGACGATGTCCTGGGTCGTGAGAACCCGCGTGTCCTCGGGGACGTCGACGCCGAGCCGCTGGTTCAGCTTGTAGCGGCCGACCTTCGTCAGGTCGTAGCGCTTGGGATCGAAGAACAGCGCCTTCAGCAGGTTCCGCGCGTTGTCGAGCGTCGGCGGCTCGCCCGGCCGCTGCTTCTTGAAGACCTCGATCAGGGCCTCCTCCTCCCGCGTGGAGGGGTCCTTCTCGAGGGTGTTCACGATGTACGACGAGTTGTCGAAGAGGGCGAGGATCGCCTCGTTCGTCGACGTGTCGAGCTGGAAGCCTGTCGTCGGATCCTCGGCGGGGAGAGCGCGGAGGAGCGTCGTGATCGGCAGCTTGCGCTTCCGGTCGATGCGGGCGTAGACGATGCCCTTCTTGTCGATCTCGAGCTCGAGCCACGAGCCGCGGCTCGGCATCAGGTTCGCCGTGAAGACCTGCTTCGTCGGGTCCTTCGGCTCCATCAGGTAGGCGCCCGGCGAGCGGACGAGCTGCGTGACGATCACGCGCTCGGTGCCGTTGATGATGAAGGTGCCGAAGTCGGTCATCATCGGGAAGTCGCCCATGAAGACCGTCTGCTCGCGGATCTCGCCCGTGTCCTTGTTCACGAACCGGACGGTCATCGAGAGCGGAGCCTGGTAGGTCAGGTCCTTCTCGCGGCACTCCTTGATCGAGAACTGCGGCAGCCCGAACTGGTAGGCGCCGAACTCGACCGCGAGGGAGCCGGTGTAGTCCTCGATCGGCGAGATGTCGTCGATCGTCTCGCGAAGCCCTTCGTCCAGGAACCACCGGAACGAGGCCTTCTGGATGTCGATCAGATTGGGGAGGTCGAGGACGTTTTCAATACGGGAAAAAGACTTGCGCGCGCGGGGCGAAGCGACCTTGGTGGTCAAGAAAGAAGCCTCCCTTGGGGGACGTGCGAGATCAGGCGGATCAGGCGGGATTCAAGGCGTGCGGGATTGCGGACGTGCGGAACGTCGGCGCAACCCGTCAGGGTACCGGAACTGACCCCTTTACCGCAAGCGAAGGCTGCGGCTGTCCGCCGGTATGCCGCCGCAATGTAGCGCGTTGGGGGGCTGCCGTCCAGGGAGGCGCCGAAGCGCCTCCCTGGAACGGGTGCCGTCAGCCCGTAGTCGTCGTGGTGCCGGTGGTCGTTCCGGTCGGCGGTTTATGGCCGTGGTGGTGGCCGTGGTCGCCGTCACCGTGATGGCCGCCGGTGGTCGTCATTCCCGTTGTCCCGGTCGTCCCCGTCGTTGTCATGGGGACGGTCGAGAACGCGTGCAGCTCCGCCTGCGCGCGCGGCGAGCGACGAGGCGCCGGTGAGGCAACCCTCGACGTTGACGCGGACGGTCTGGCCCGTCTGGCCGACGGACACCGTCACGACCTGGTTCGGCGAGACCGAGCCTCCCTTGCCCGCCTTCGTAACGGTGACGACGAACGTCTGCGGCGCGGAAGCCGTGCCGTTCACGTGCGTCCGCTGGCACGAAGCGCCGGTCGTCGTCCCCTGAAACTTCTGGAACTTCGCGTGATGCCCCCCATTGTCGGCGAGGGCGTACGACGCGCCGACGCCGGCCAGGGCCAACACGGGCAGCAGGAGGATTCTGGATTTCATCGCGGCTCCTTCCAAGGTCTCCTGTGACAAGACGCTCGGTATCGGCCCGACTTGCGGCGAGGCGTGTAAGTCCTCGGTAAAACGCGAACGGGCGCCCTCTGGGCGCCCGTTCGGCGAGATGTGCGAGCTACCTCGAACGAGCTACGCGAGCTCGACGGAGGCGCCGGCCTCCTCGAGCTGAGCCTTGATCGAGTCGGCCTCGTCCTGGGCGATGCCCTCCTTGACCGGCTTCGGAGCCGAGTCGACGAGATCCTTGGCCTCCTTGAGGCCCAGGCCGGTGACGGCGCGGACGACCTTGATCACCTGGATCTTCTGCTGGCCCGCCCCGGTGAGGACGACGTCGAACGAGGTCTTCTCCTCCGCCTCGGCCGCGGCCGGAGCTGCGCCCGCAGCGGCGACGGCGACGGGAGCGGCGGCGGTGATGCCCCACTCGTCCTCGATCTTCGTCTTCAACGCGACCAGCTCGAGGACGGTCAGCGTCCCGAGCTTCTCGAATACATCTTCGACAGCTGCCATGTCTACTGGTTCTCCTCTGTGGTCGGACTTTCCGTTTCGGCCGGGGTCTCCGGCTCAGGCTCTGGGTCGGCGGATGCTGTGGCATCCGCCTCGGTGGGTTCGGCTGCCGCTTCCTCGGCCGGGGTCTCCTCGGCGGCCGGTGCCGCCTCGGGCTCCGCCGCTTCGGGCTCGGTCGCAACAGGCTCCGGTGCGGCTTCCGCCTCGGCGCCGCCGAGCTGCTCGATCCTCGCGTCGATCAGGCCGTGCAGGCTCTGCAGCGGCGCGGACACGAGGCCGAGGAACGCGGTGAGCGGGGCGACGATCGCGCCCAGCACCTGGCCGCGCAGCACGTCGATCGGCGGCAGCGTGGCGAGGCTCTCGACCTCTTCCGCCGTCACCGAGCGGCCCTGGAGGACGCCGCCGCGGATCGCGAGGATCTTCGAGTCGCGCGCCATGTCGGCGAGCGCCTTCGCCGCGGCGACCATGTCGCCGTCGGCCTCGAGGAACGCGATCGCGCTCGGGCCTTCGAGCAGGGCGAGCAACGCGTCGGCACCGGCGGCCTCGGCCGCACGCCGCGTCAGCGTGTTCTTCACGACGGCGAACCGCGCGCCGCTTTCGAGCAGCTTCGAACGCAGCTCGTCGATCTGCGGCATCGTCAGCCCGCGGTAGTCGGCCACGAGCAGGACATCGGACGCCTTCAGGCGATCCGTCAGCTCCGCGACGACCTGCTCTTTGTCCTCTTTCTTCATCTGGTCATTTCCTCCGGAAACGACGAGGCCCGCGCGCAGGCGGGCCAAGAAGAGGAGAGCCGAAGCCCTCGTCGTCGCTGCCCCACCTCGGCTGGGCTTCTGCCCCCCTGCTCAATCACACAGTCGGGCTGCCAGCGGTCTTCGGCGGTCGTCGTCGAGATTAGGCGCCTACTGTAGCTGCCTCCTGCGGCGCCCCGTCAAGCTCTTCCATGATCCCGCGCGTGCGCGCCGGATCGATGTGGATGCCCGGGCCCATCGACGGCGCGAGCGTCACCTGCTGGATGTAGCGGCCCTTCGCAGCGGCCGGCTTCGCACGGACGATCTCGTCGACGACCGCGGCGTAGTTCTCGACGAGCGCGCGCTCGTCGAAGCTCTTCTTGCCGATCGAGACGTGGACGTTCGCGCCGCGGTCGGTGCGGTACTCGAGCTTGCCGGCCTTCGCCTCGCCGACGGCCTTGGCCGACGTCGAACGTGACCGTGCCCGTCTTCGGGTTCGGCATCAGGCCGCGCGGGCCGAGGATCCGGCCGAGCTTGCCGACGTTGCCCATCTGATCCGGCGTCGCGATCGCGACGTCGAACTCGGTGAAGCCTTCCTCGATCCGCTTCGCGAGATCGGCCGAGCCGACGATGTCCGCTCCGGCCTCCTCCGCCTCGCGGGCCTTGTCGCCCTCGGCGAAGACGGCGATGCGGACATCCTTGCCGCTGCCGTTCGGGAGCATCAGCGTCCCGCGCAGCTGCTCGTCCGCGTGGCGGACGTTCAGGCCGAGCCGGAAATGCACCTCGACGGTCTCGTCGAACTTCGCGCCGTCGAACGACTTCAGCAGGCGAATCGCCTCGACCGGCGAGTACATCTTCTCGCGGTCGACCGCCTCGCGCATCGCGTTGTACTTCTTGCCGTGCTGCGCCATTACAGGTCCACCTCCACGCCCATGCTGCGGGCGGTGCCGGCGATGATCAGCGCCGCGTGGTCGATGTCGCGCGCGTTGAGATCCGGGAACTTCGTCTCGGCGATCGCGCGCACCTGGTCGCGCGAGAGGCGCCCGACCTTGTTCCGGTTGGGCTCGGCCGAGCCCTTCTCGAGCCGCAGCGTCTCCTTGATCAGGACGGCGGCGGGCGGCGTCTTCGTGATGAACGAGAACGAGCGGTCCTCGAAGACGGTGATCTCGACCGGCGTGATGCGCCCGTTCTGGTCGGCCGTCTGCGCGTTGAACGCCTTGCAGAACTCCATGATGTTGACCCCGTGCTGGCCGAGCGCAGGGCCGACCGGCGGCGCCGGGTTGGCCTGGCCGCCGGGGATCTGGAGCTTGATGAGTGTCAGAACTTTCTTGGCCATCTGAATCCTTCTAGTCGAGCTTCTTCACATTGTCGAATCCGACCTCGACCGGCACCTGCCGCTCGAAGATGTTCACCATCACCTGAAGCTTCTGGCCGTCGGCGTTCACGTCGGTGATCTCGCCGTCGAAGTCGGCGAGCGGGCCGGACGTGATCTTCACGGACTCACCGAGCTGGAACTCCACCTGCGCGCGCGTGGGCGCCGACGAGCCGGAGCCCGTGTGGAGGATCCGGTCGACCTCGGGCTGCGTGAGCGGAACGGGCTTCGAGCCGGCGCCGACGAACCCGGTCACGCCCGGCGTGTTCTTCACGACCATCCAGGCGTCGTCGTTCAGGTCCATGTTCACGAGCACGTAGCCCGGGAGGACGCGCTTCTCGGCCTGCACCTTCTGGCCGTCCTTCGTCTCGATGACCTGCTCGGTCGGGACGACGACGCGCCGGAAGCGCGGGCGCTGGTTCATCGACTCGATCCGGTGCTCGAGATTGGTCTTCACCTTGTTCTCGTGCCCGGAGTAGGTGTTGATCACGTACCAGCGAAACATCTCGTCCTCTCGTCCCTTATCGCAGCAACACGTGCTGCACGACGTACTGCCAAACCTGATCGTTGAGCCACAGGAAGATGCCGGTGATCACGCAGGCGATGATCACGACGGCGGTGCCGCTGACGACGCCCTTCTGACTCGGCCACTCGACCTTCTTCAGCTCGGCATACGACTCCTGGATGAAGTGCACCGTGCCCGAGCCGGGCACGTGCCGCTCCTTCTCCCCGGTCGGTCGCTTGCGCTCCGGCTGCGGCTGCGGGTCGCTGTTCTCGACCGGGCGCGGGGGCGGCGGCGGCGTAGGCGGCGGCGGGCCCCCTGCGAGGGCCGGCTCCTGCTGGGCGCGCCGGGCGCGCCGCTGCTGACGCGTCTGCCGGGCCATGCTCGGCGACTAGCGCGTCTCCCGGTGCACGGTGTGACATGCGCACCAACGGCAGTACTTCTTGAACTCGACGCGGTCGGGCGAGTTTCGCTTCGACTTCTGCGTCTGATAGTTCCGCCGCTTGCAGTCCGTGCACGCGAGCGTGATTGCGACTCTGACTCCGGTTGCCATTTCCCTTTTCTCGTGGCTCGAGGTGAATGCGTAGTAGCGCCGGGTGGGCTCGAACCACCGACCTCTGCATTATGAGTGCAGCGCTCTGACCAGCTGAGCTACGGCGCCCCGCGCGGGCGGAGTGTAGCGGAATCCGGGTCTGCTCCTGCCAAACTCCGGGGCGGATGCAGGTCTACGTCACCGGAGCGGACGGGTTCGTCGGCGGCCACGTCGTCCGGATTCTCCGCGAGCGCGGCGCCGACGTGGGGACGGAGTTCGTCGATCTCCTCGACGCCGCCGGGCTCGAGCGGGCGATGCGCGGCTGCGAGGCGGTCTTCCACGTCGCGGCGCTCTACAGCTACGACGTGGACGAGCGGGAGCTGGAGCGGGTCAACGTCGAGGGGACGCGGACGGTGCTGGCGGCTGCCGCGCGCGCCGGTGTCCGCCGGATCGTCCACACGAGCACCTGCGGCACGTGCGGGCCGGTCGCCGGCCGCGCCGCAACCGAGGCCGACGGGCCGCCCGACTGGGAGCTCGCGGTTCCGTATAAGAGGACAAAGCTGGACGCGGAGCGGCTCGTGCTCGCGGCGGCCTGCGAGGGTGTCGACGCCGTCGTCGTCAACCCGACGACGCCGGTCGGGGACGGCGATCGGCGGCCGACGCCGACCGGCGCGATGGTGGCGGCGGTGGCGCGCGGCCGCGTGCACGCGTACCTCCCGTCGACCGGGCTGAACCTCGTGGACGTCCGCGACGTCGCGCTCGGGCACGTGCTCGCGTTCGAGCGTGGGCGGGCCGGTGAGCGCTACCTCCTCGGCGGCGTCGATCTGCCGCTCGGCGACGTCTTCGCCGCGATCGCGGCCGCCGCGGGCCGGCCCCGTCCGCGGCTGCGCGTCCCGTATGCGGTCGTCCGCGCGGCGGGCGCGGTCGGGCTCGTGAACCGGCACGAGGCGCGGCTCGCGCGGCTGCCGATGTACTTCAGCTCCGAGAAGGCGGAGCGTGAGCTCGGCTACCGGCCCGGGCCGATCGAACCGGCGCTCGCGCGGGCGGTCGGTGAAGCGTTCGGTCAGGAGTAGCGCTCGACGAACGCGAGCGTTCTGGCCCACGCGTCCGCGGACGCGTCGAGGAAGTCCTCTTGCTTGCGGTCGAAGAAGCTGTGCGGCGCGCCCTCGTACGTGACGACCTCGTGCTCGACGCCGGCTGCGGTCAGCGCCGCGTCGAAGGCGGCGTTGTGCTCGGCCGTGATGTTCTGGTCGTCGCCGGCCTGGAGCGCGAGGATCGGCGCCGTGATCTCCGCCGCCCGTTGCGTCGGCCCGGGCACGTCGTTGCGCTCGGCGGGCATTCCGTAGAAGCCGACCGCGCCGGCGAGACCGTGACCCGACGCCGCGGCGAGCCACGAGTTCCGCCCGCCGAAGCAGAAGCCGACGGTGAAGACCGTCGCGCAGCCGCGGCGGCGCAGCTCCTCGACCGCCGCGTGCACGTCGGCCTGGACGCCTTCCGGCGTCGTCTGCTGCACGTGCGCCATGTAGTCCCAGTCGTTGTCGCGCTTCGCGATCCCGGCGGTGCGGCCGAAGTAGTCGATCGCGACGGCGGCGTAGCCGCGCTCGGCGAAACGGAGCGCGAGCTCCTCGTAGAAGCGGTACAGGCCGCGAACGTCCGGCAGAACGACGATCGCCGACCGCCGCCGGCTCGTCCGGCGTGGCGACGAACGCGCCGAACCGCGTCCCGTCGGCCGACTCCAGCTCGACGTCGTCGTGGGACACGGCCGCGCCCGAGATGACCGGGATCGGCGGCTCGGAATCGAGCTCGAAGCACATTCCCGGGGACTTTACGGGAGGAGCCGTGGGCTGGGTGGCGTACTGGAGTCCCGGCGATGGCGGAGCAGTCGCATCGCGAGGAAATGAGCGCCGCGATCCGCGCCCAGCGCGAGCGGCAGGCAGTTCCGCGCTCGCTCGCGCCCGCGGAGGACGAGCCCGAGGCGCGTCCCGCCGGTCGACGAAGACGCCGGACGAGCCGGAACCGCCGGAAGGCTTCCTCTCGCGGCTCTTCGGCCGCTGACCCAGACAGGTCAGGTCATACGCGGTTCATACGCCGCGCAACCCTTTTTCGCGGCTCGGAGTGCGAGTGAATCGTCGCTGTGGCGGTCGTCCTCGTCAACGATCCCGACGCGCACTGGCGGCTCGCGCTCACCGCGATCGTCGAAGCGCTCGGGCATCGCGTCGTCAACAACCTCGACGATGGTTCGGTCGACGTGATCGTCGTCGAGCCGCTCTCGCGCGACGCCGTCGCGGTCGCCCGCAAGGCGCTCGAGGACGGCAAGGTCCCGGTCGTCTGCGTCACGAGCGGCCGGCGCGTGATCTCCGGCTGGCTGCTGGAGCCGTCGCGTACCTCGAGAAACCGGTCGTCGTCGGCCCGTTCGTCCGCGCGCTCGAGCGCGCGCTGAAGAAACGCGGGAGGGCCGGAGCGCGAAGCTCCGGCCCTCCCGTCGACGCCTAGACGCCTAGTGGCGCAGGTCTGACAG
This sequence comes from uncultured Actinomycetes bacterium, assembly GCA_963816455.1. GTDB lineage: Bacteria > Actinomycetota > Thermoleophilia > Gaiellales > Gaiellaceae > Palsa-739. Next base: position 8,369 of record CAWFKM010000017.1, on the reverse strand, counting down.
CCAGTCGAAGTAGCGCGGCGTCAGGCTCCCCACTCCCGTCACGGTCGTCCCAACCACGGTTCGTCGTCAGCGACGAGTCCTGGTCGAACGTGCGCGACGGAATAGAGGATCCCGTCATTCGCCGTTCTGGCCGTTGGCGAAGTCGGACCGGACATTGCCCGGGTCGCCCTGCGGCGTCACGTCGTAGAACTCGGCCGGACTGCGCGCGAGGAAGTAGATGAGCGGATTGGCGAAGCCGATCCGGCGGCCTCCTCCGTTCGCCTGGGCGACCGCCTGAGCGCCGGCGAACAGCGGCGACGCGAGGCTGGTGCCGCCGATCCGGTACTCGCCGTAGTGGACGCCCGCCGGCCCGAAGCGGCTCGGCAGCGAGAAGTTCTGCGTCTCGCCGACGAGCATGCCGGTCGTCGGATCGGCATCCATGCCGACATCCGGCACGGCCGGTCCGGTCGTCCCGCGCGGCACGATCCCGCGCTGGTACGACGGCAACGGGAAGAGCTGGCTGATCCCGCCGCCGGCTCCGTAGAGGAACGGAACGGTCTGGACCCAGCTGTTTCCGTCGGACGAGAGGCCGTACTTCTCCGTCCCCCACCCGGTCTCGAAGATGCGGTTGTCGCGCTTGTCGATCGGCGAGCGAGGTGCCGCCGACCGACGTCACCCACGGATCGCTCGTCGGATAGTCAGGTGCGCGTAGCCCGTGTTCGCGAGCTCGTCACCTTCGTCGCCCGAGGAGAACATGAAGCCGATCCCCTGGACGGCGCCCTGCTTGAAGACGACTCGTACGCGGCGACGTGGCTGCTCGTCGACGTCGGTACGAGGTCGCCGTCGATAACGTACGAACGTCAGCTCACCCCACGAGTTGGTGACGATCGACGCCTTGTTGTCGTGCACGACCTGCGACAGCTGGGCGAGCAGATCGTCGTCGAAGCAGCTCGCGGCGCCGTAGTAGAGAACGTTCGCGCCGGGGGCCATCGCGTGCACGGCCTCGACGTCGAGCGCCTGCTCGCCGTACCAGCCGTTGCCGCCGCAATCGTCGCCGGTCGATCGCATCCTCGGGCACGCTCCGGTCCTGGAACTGCCCGTGCGAGAACGGCGGTCACCCTGCCGCGGACGGCGTACTTGTTCGCGTCCGCGAGCAGCGTCGGCGCGTCGTACGCGTCGGTGATCGCGACGGTCGGCCGCGGCCGAGGTTCTGCGTCGGTGCCGAAGCCGTCGACGCCGTAGGCGCCGCGAAGCTGGTCCGGTGTTGTAGCCGCACACGGCGTACGGGAGCGTCTGGTGCTGGAACCGCGGCAGCGTCTTCGCCGACTGCTCGCCGTAGTAGCGCGAGCACGGCGTGGCGTTGACGAACGCGTCAGGCGCGCCGAAGTCCGCCGGCTTCATCGCGTGTCCGAGCGAGCTGAGCCCGGTGACCGCGGTGACGAGCCCGGCGAGCGAGTCGGGCACCGACACGTCGGAGACCGGCGCCTGCGCCTGCTTGCCGTTGACGAGATAGTCGGCGAGCGAGGTGCCGAACGCGGTTCGCGATCGCCGACGCGCTGCCGGCGACGGCGACGAAATGATTGTCCGGTCCGACTGCGTCGATACCGAGGCCCGACTGCGTCAGCCACTGCGTGACCTGGCTCACCTGGTCGGCGGTCGGCGCGTACTGCGCGACGTACTGGTCGGACGAGATGAACTGGCCGTACTGCGCACTCGACGGATCGCTGACGGCCTGCGCCAGCGCGTCGAGCTGGGCCGAGTTTCTCGGTGCAATCCAGACCCGCGCGTGCACGAGCGTGCCCGACGGGACTGCGGCGGTCTGCGGTGCGGTGGTCGTCCACGAAGGCTTCGTCCCGGGCAGGACGTGGCGGCTCGAGCCGAACGGTCCGTTCGTCCGAGCCGATGCGCCCGAGGCGACAACGAGCGCGACGATCGTCGCTGCTGCTGCGATCGCGACGACAACCCGCGCAAGGCGTACTGGCGACATGTATCGATCCCCCTCCTCTGATGTTCCCCACCCGGGCCGACGTCGCCCGGCTCCAGGATCCTTACCCACCGGCGAAAACCGTGCAACTCGAACCGCCGCTGGTACCCTGGACGGCGTGCTCAGGGTCGTCGGCGCTGTCGTCTGCGGCGCAGCTCTCGCGACCGGAGCCGCCGCATTCGCGGCGCCGCCGGGAGCCGAGGTGCAGGACTCGGCGTCCGCGGTCGTCTCGAACGCGCACGCCGGTGCCCGTCCCGTCGCGCTCGTGGTTTCGCTTCGCACCGAGCTCCAGTGCGGCAGGCTCCGCGGCGGCGCACTCGCACTGATCTTTCCGGCGGCTGTTCGCCTGCCGCCCGCGATCGCCGCGTCGACGGTCGCAGTCAACGGCGTGCGGCCGCGCAGCGTGAAGCTCGTGCAGCGGACGCTGACGATCACGATGCCGCTGCCGACCGGCGTCATGTGCAACGTGATCGGACCCGGCACCGCGAAGATCGTCGTCTCCCGCGGCGCGCTGATCGGCAACCCGACGGCGGCGGGAACGTACAACCTCGGCGTGCGCTACCGCGCCGAGACGCTTCAGGCCAAGCTGAAGATCACTGCGTAGCCGCGCACGCGCTCGGGTCGGGCACGTAGCGCGGGACGGCGGCGACGGCGTTCTTCGATGCGAACCCGCGCGACCAGCGTCCGGTCGAGCAGAGCGGCACGCGCAGCGTCGTCTGGACACCGCCGGGAAGCGCCCTGGTCGACACGGGACGGTGGTTGTCGTAGAGCGTGAAAGACCCCTGCCGGACGGGATCCGCCGTCCGGAGCGTGAACACGACCCAACCTGCACGGGACGGGGCCGTCGGCCAGAGCCAGACGCCGCCGGAGTTCAGCAGCGTCCCGCCGTGTAGGCGGCCCCACATCATCAGCGACAGTCGCGCCGCGCCGTTCGGCTGCCACAGGCTCACCGAGCCGCCGCTCGCGAGGCGGTGCGCGTCGGCGAGCTGCACCGTCGTCGCAGAGTCGTCGAGGACGACAGCCTGCTGCACGGGCTTTCCGCCGCGAAGCAGCAAGCCGGACGCGTCGGCGACGACGCCGGATGCGGCGAACTTGTCCGGGGCCGCCGCGCCCGGGAGGAGGTAGATGCGACGGATCGACCGGTTCCAGAACAGCGTCTCGAGCAGCACGTCGCGCGCGCTTCCCGGCGCTGCGACAAAGACGGGGTGGCCGGCGTGCGCGTCGTCGATCCACGTCAGGTCGGCGGGCAGCGACGCGCGAACGATCGTGTTCGTCATTCGCTCATACGACAGCGTCGCGACCATCAGGCCGACCGCGAAGAGCGCGGATGCTACGAGAAGCGCCGGCCCGACACCGCGGCGCCGGATGACTGCGGCAATCCCGACGGCGACGGCCAGGGTCGCCGCGACGGCGAACAGAAGCGAGCCCTTGCCCGGGCTGCCGAGCGCAAGCTCGAGGCGGCGGACCGCGCCCTGCACCGGAGCGGGCGAGGTCTGCGCGGCGACGTAGCCGGCGAGCGGGACGACCGCCGCAAAGGTGGCGAAGCCGGCGGCGACCGCGGCCTCGGCATGCCAGCGCCGCTGCGTCCGCGTCATCCGCAGACCGAACGCGATCGCGAGCAGCGGCACCGCGTAGAAGAGGTAACGCTCCTGAAGCAGCTTTACATCGCCGAAGAGGACGGACTCCGCGAGCAGCGCGGCGGTGAAGCACGCCGAGACGACGGCGAACGCGAGCTCGGCGCGGAAGCGCGGCCGCACAAGCGCGAGCGCGCCGCCGACGAGCGCAGCCGGGACGATCACGATGCCGGTCGAGAGCAGAACGACGTACAGGTCGACGGGCACCATCTTCCAGCTGCCGAGCAGCGCCGTCCGGGACGGGAGCAGCGTCGCGTAGTAGCCGACGCGGCCGCTCGCCGCAAGCGCGACGCCGCCGAGCAGCTGCAGGACGACGACCGCTGCAAGGACGCGCTGGCGGCGCAGTGCCTGGCGGATCCCGCCCTTCCATGCGCCGTCGACGAAGACCGCCGCGAGCGCGCACGCCGGAATGACCGCGAGCTGGACGCGCGCGAGCGTCGCGAGCACTGCGAGCAGAAGGAAGACCGCGGTCGCGCGCCGCGACGGCCGGTCGACGAGCGCGACGGCGGCGGCGATCGCGCCGAGCGCGAGCGGGTACGCAACCGGCTCCGAGAGCACCTGGCTCGACAGCGTGAGCTGCGGCACGACGACGGTAAGGACTGCGATGCCGAACGCCGTCCCGTGCGCGAGCCGCACGCGGCGCGCGAGGATGTACGCGGGAATCGCGGCAAGGCTCACCGCGATCGAGTTGATGATCTGGATCGCGCGGAGCGACTGCTCGACGTGCGGGAGCCACCAGGCCGGCGCTGTGAGCAGCGGCTCGAGCAGCGCGGGGAAATGCGCGGGCGTTCCGCGTACGGAGAGTCCGTTGCCCGCCGCGAGCGAACGGCCGAGCGCGGAATACAGGTACTCGTCGGGGAACGCGGTCGGCACCGCGCGCAGCTGTGCGAGAAGCGAGTAGACGACGACGCTCACGACGACGAGCCCGGCGAGCTGCGCGCGCGCCGAAAGGCTGACCCGTGAGACGACGACGTCGTGCTCGGCGACGCGTTCCGCAGTGACGCCCATCGACCCCGTTATCGGTTCCGGGCCGGACTATCTTGAGGCGTTACCGGCCTGTCGTACGGCGGCGAACACTCCTGGGCCGTAGATCCCGTCGGGGCGCGGCGGGATGTCGACGAGAAGGCTCGTGTGCGACGCGCGGGCCTCCGCGATCAGGCGGTCGAGCCGCGCCGGCGTCCGCGGGACGTCGTGCCCGTCCCAGAACCACGTCGGTCCGAGCGCGATCGCCGCCTGGTGCGGCAGGCTCGACACCGGCGTCTGCGGCCAGCCCTTCGGCGGATGTCCGGGGAAGCCGGCCTCGAAGGTCTGGTAGTCCTCGCCGGGCAGCGGCAGGTGGTGATGGTTCGTCGTCACGAGCGCCCACGGCTGGAGCCGGTGGATCAGCGCGTACAGACTCTCGAGCTGTGCATTGCTGAGCTTGTGGTCCCACGGTGCCGTCGAACCAGACGCCGGCGACGGGGCCGTAGCCGGTCAGCAGCTCGCGCAGCTGCGTCCGCGCGAGGACGAGGTACGCCGCCGGGTCGGAGTTGTACGTGGGCTCGTGCAGGTCGAGCGTCGAGTAGTAGAGGACAAGGCGGAGGTGCGCGCGGCGGGCGGCCGGCGCCAGCGCCTTGAGGACGTCGGCGTCGCTCGGCTGCCCCCACGCGGCGACCGGGCTGTGCCAGAGCGTGTACCCGTCGTGATGCTTGACCGTGAAGGCGATGTACGACGCGCCCGCGTCGCGCGCGAGGCGGACCCAGTCGGCGACGGCTGCGGCGACCTTCGGATGGAAGCGCCGGACAAGCGACGGATAGCCGGGCGCGTGCACGGCCGCCCACCACGTGCTGTCCGTCGGCGCGGCGAGGAGCGACGACGGCCCGTAGTGGATGAAGACTCCGAGCGGCGCTGTACGGAACCAGCGCAGCGCGGCCGCGCGCGTCTCGTGGTCACCGCGCACGAGCGCTGCGTCCCGCCGCATCTGCTGCGGCAGCTCCGAGGCGGCGATCCGGTCGATCGCCTGCGCGCGCGCGAACGCGGACGCCGCCGCGTGCGTGGTGCTGATGTTTCCGCCGCGCGCATCGTGCGTATCGCGCGCGACGAACACGCCGGCTGCACCGAGCGCGAGGAGCGCCGCGACGAACGCCACGACGACACCGCGCGGCAGAGTCACCGGACCGCGCTCCCTACTTGATCAGGGTCAGCATCTTGAACATCGGCATGTACATGGCGATGATGATGACGCCGACCATCAGACCGACACCGATCATCATGATCGGCTCGATGATGGATGTGAGCGAGCCGACGGCTGCGTCGACCTCGTCCTCGTAGAAGTCTGCGATCTTGGAAAGCATCTTCTCGAGCTCTCCCGTCTCCTCACCGATCTTCACCATCTGGCTGACCATCGGCGGGAAGATGTCGTTCTCGAGCAGCGGCTGTGCGATCGGAATACCCTGGTGCACCGCGTTGCGCACGCCTTCGAGCGCTTCCTCGACGACCCAGTTACCCGACGTCTGGCCGGTGATCTCGAGCGCCTTGATGATGTCGACGCCGGCCGCGACGAGCGTCGACAGCGTGCGCGCGAACCGCGCCATCGTCACCTTCAACACCGTGTCGCCGATCTTCATCGGCACCCTCAGCTTGACCCTGTCCCAGATCTTGCGCCCGCTCTCCGTCGCCTTCCACTTGTTGAAGATGAACGGCGACGCGATCAGCCCCGGGATCACGATGAACCAGTACGCATGCAGGAAGTCCGACCCGTACATGACGTACTGCGTCAGCGTCGGCAGCTGGCCGCCGAGCTGCTTGAAGATGTTCACGAACACCGGGACGAGGAACATCAGCATCCCGATCAGCACCATCGTCGCGAAGATCAACACCATCGTCGGGTAGACCATCGCGCCTTTGACGCGGCGCCGGATCTGCTCCTGCTTCTCGATCTGGAACGCAACGCGGTCGAGCACGATGTCGAGGATGCCCGCCGCCTCGCCTGCCTCGACCATTGAGATGTAGAGGCGCGAGAACACCTTCGGGTGCTGCGCCATCGCCTGGGAGAGCAGAAGTCCTCCCTCGACGTCGCGCCTGAGCGCCTCAATCACCTGCGCCAGAACGGTGTCGGTCGTCTGCTCCTCGAGAATGACGAGGGCACCGACGACGTTCAGCCCGGCCTCGATCATCGTCGCGAACTGACGCGAGAAGATCTGCAGCGACTTCGGCTTGATGCCCTTGCCGAAGGAGATGCTCGTCGAGCCGATGCCGCCGCCCTCGCTGACCTCCTTCAGCGCGACTGTCCCAGAAGGCCGCGCCCGCGGAGCAACTCGCGGGCGGACGGGAGATCGGCGGCGCTGATGACGCCGTCGAGCTCGCTTCCTGTGGCGTCGATCGCCGAATATGCGAATGCTGCCATCGGGCGTGCCTAGGGAGCCGTGGGAGTGGTCCGATGTCGGCGTCACGGAGACCGGCGGCGCGATCGAGCTGCTGCTGGAGCCGCTGCTCGAGCTCGGCGCAACGGCCGAGCCCCTGCGGGAGCAGGATCAGCGTGTAGCGGGTGCCGTCGGCGGTGTTCACGAGCGTCACCGGCTTGTTCACGCTCAACGTCAGCGTCTGCTGGCCGCTCGAGTACGAGCCGCCTGCGATCCCGACCTTCGCCTGTGTCGACGTCACCGACACGAGCAGGAAGATCGGATTCGTCGACGGGAAGTTGCTGCCGGCCGTCACGGATTCCTGCGTGCCGTTGACGGAGATGACGGCCTGCGTGGCCGGAGCCGAGGGAGGCGGCGGAGGCGTCTTCGGCGTCGAGCCGCTACCTCCGCAGCCGGCCGGAGCCGCCCGAGCCGCCTGAGCCGGACGAGACGAGCCCGACGAGCCGGACGACTTGGTCGTACCGGGGCCCGACGAGTCGAACGGATCCTTGCTCGCGAAGCGGCCGAACGACTGGAGCTGACCCGGATCCATCGGCGGCGTCACGACCGCGACGAGCTGCGACGAGTCCGTGCTGGTGGTGCCGTCCGAGCTCGACGTGGACGACGGCGTCGATGTCGATGCCGCGGGCGTGCTGCCGGCGAGTGTCGGGGCAACCGTCGGCGTCGTCGACGGCGTCGTCGAGCCCGCCGCCGGGGGCGGAGCCGCGACCGGCTTCTGGCCGCCGCCGCCCATGCCCATCATCGTGTTGACCGCGTAGGCCATCGCGAGCACGAACACGACCGCGAGCGCGATCACCATCTTCTTCTGCTTCGCCTGCTTGGCCTTGGCCGCGTCGGCGACTTTTGTCTTTGCCACTTGTTGCTCCTTTCGTGCCGACTAGGGGGCCACGTCAGAGGACGAGGACGTCGTGGTCGATGAGGTCGAAGATCCGGTACTCGTTGTGCCCGTGGAGGCCGGCGTCTCGGTGGCCGCAGAAGACGAGCTGCCGCCGGCGCCGTAGATGTATGCGTCGACCGTCACCGTCGCGCTCAACGCCGAGCCGCCCGCCGTGGTCATGGTGACCATGTCGACGGTGAACAGGCGACCCGACGTCTCGAGCGCGCCGTCGTTGACGGCGACGAGCGTACGAAGCCGGTAGAGAAGATCGGTGAGCGAGTAGTAGTTCCCGCTCAAGGCAAGCTGGATCGTGACGGTGCTCCACGGCGCGGCGGGCACGATCGCCGGCGGTCCCGGCGAGATCGTGATCACGGAGACGCCCGACGCGCGCGCGACCTGGTCGAGCTCGAGCAGCAGGTCCGGCATGTCGGTCACCGACGGCATCGCCTTTGCGAGCTCGTACAGCCCGGCGGTCTTGATCTCGGGCTGCTTCG
>CAWFKM010000016.1:0-474704 GCA_963816455.1 uncultured Actinomycetes bacterium | reverse complement strand
GATTCAAAGCTTCGCCCGAAGGCTAACCTCTCCTCGTGACCTTCCAGCACCGGGCAGGCGTCAGCCCCTATACGTCGTCTTACGACTTCGCAGAGACCTGTGGTTTTGGTAAACATCGCTTCGGCCGTTCCACTGCGGCCCCCTCAAGCAGACCCGTATGGGTTTTCACTCTACCCGGAACGTCCCTCTCCCGAAGTTACGGGACCATTTTGCCGAGTCTCCTTAACGAGGGTTCTTCCGATCGCCTTGGTATTCTCTACCTGCCCACCTGTGTCGGTTTTGGTACGGGCACGTCTAACCTCCCTAGAGGCTTTTCTTGGAGGCATGGCTTCAGGCACTTCGGCCCCAAGGGGCCTCGGCGTCCCGTCTCAGGCTTAACGGCCGGCGGATTTACCTACCAGCCACCCTACGCGGTTACCCCAGGTCAACCAACGCCTGGGTTGCCCTAGCCTACCCCGTCCCCCCATCGGTGATAGCGGTTAGGACGTGGTACAGGAATATCAACCTGTTGTCCATCGCCTACGCCTTTCGGCCTCGGCTTAGGTCCCGACTAACCCTGAGCAGATTAGCTTTACTCAGGAACCCTTGGGCATTCGGCGGGCGAGTTTCTCACTCGCCTTTCGTTACTCATGCCAGCATTCTCACTTCCCAGCGCTCCACGGCAGGCTTACGCCGCCGCTTCTCCGCCCTGGGAACGCTCCCCTACCACTCCGAGCAAGCTCGAAGTCCGTGGCTTCGGCTCCATGCTTGAGCCCCGTTACATTGTCCGCGCCCGACCACTTGACCAGTGAGCTGTTACGCACTCTTTGAATGGTGGCTGCTTCTAAGCCAACATCCTGGTTGTCTGTGCAATCGGACATCGTTTCCCACTTAGCATGGAATTAGGGGCCTTAGCCGACGGTCTGGGCTGTTTCCCTTTTGAGCACGAAGCTTATCCCCCGCACTCTGACTGCCACGCTCTGGAATAACGGCATTCGGAGTTTGCCTGACTTCGGTAAGCTGGTAGGCCCCCTAGGCCAAACAGTGCTCTACAACCGTTATTGAACGCGTGACGCTATACCTAAATATATTTCGGGGAGAACCAGATATCTCTGAGTTTGATTAGCCTTTCACTCCGACCCACAGCTCATCCCCGCCGTTTTCAACCGACGTGGGTTCGGTCCTCCACGGGGTCTTACCCCCGCTTCAACCTGGCCATGGGTAGATCACTCAGTTTCGGGTCTACCTCCAACGACTAAGCGCCCTATTCAGACTCGCTTTCGCTACGGCTCCGTTTCCTTAACCTTGCCGTTGAAGAGTAACTCGCTGGCTCATTATGCAAAAGGCACGCCGTCACGGAACAAGTCCGCTCCGACCGCTTGTAAGCACACGGTTTCAGGTACTATTTCACTCCCCTTCCGGGGTACTTTTCACCTTTCCCTCACGGTACTAGTTCACTATCGGTCACTGAGGAGTACTTAGCCTTACGGGGTGGTCCCCGCGGGTTCCGACCGGGTTTCACGTGCCCGGCCGTACTCAGGTACTCGTCAAGGAAGGCTGTACGTTTTCGCCTACAGGGCCATTACCTTCTGTGGCGTGGCTTTCCATCCACTTCGGCTAACGCACAACTTTGTAACTTCCCGACCCGCCGGCAGACGGATCCAGACGAGCCCTACAACCCCTACACGACAACGACTGCCGTCTATCACGTCGCATAGGTTTGGGCTCTTCCCTTTTCGCTCGCCACTACTCAGGGAGTCGAGGTTTCTTTCCTTTCCTCTGGGTACTTAGATGTTTCAGTTCCCCAGCTTGCCTCCTCGCACCCTATGTATTCAGGTGCGGGTACCGCCGCATTACCAGCGGTGAGTTTCCTCATTCGGAAATCCCGGGATCAAAGGATGGTCAGCTCCTCCCCCGGGCTTATCGCAGCCGCCCACGTCCTTCATCGGCTCTCAGTGCCAAGGCATCCACCGTGTGCCCTTGTTCTCTTGATCAGAAGAACTCCGGTATAGATGTCGCTATGGAGTTTTCAAGGTGCACGCGGGACGCAGCCCACCAGAGAAGAACCGGCCCACTTGTGGCCGGTCTCTCAAAACTCAACAGCGTACGCAGATTATCGAGGTCGACGTAATTTCTAGGCGAGCCGGCTGCCTGACGGCCGAAGCCATCAAAGGGGCCGGCGCCTACCGGAGTCAAGAGCTCCGGATTCCCTAGAAAGGAGGTGATCCAGCCGCAGCTTCCGCTACGGCTACCTTGTTACGACTTCACCCCAATCATCGACCCTACCTTCGACGGCTCCCTCCCTTACGGGTTAGGCCACCGGCTTCGGGTATTGCCGACTTTCGTGGTGTGACGGGCGGTGTGTACAAGGCCCGGGAACATATTCACCGCGGCATTGCTGATCCGCGATTACTAGCAACTCCGCCTTCATGGAGGCGAGTTTCAGCCTCCAATCCGAACCGGGACCGACTTTTTGGGATTCGCTCACCCTCGCAGGTTTGCAGCCCTTTGTATCGGCCAATGTAGCACGTGTGTAGCCCAAGACATAAGGGGCATGATGACTTGACGTCATCCCCACCTTCCTCCGATTTGTCACCGGCAGTCTCCTATGAGTCCCCGTCTTTCACGCTGGCAACATAGGACAGGGGTTGCGCTCGTTGCGGGACTTAACCCAACATCTCACGACACGAGCTGACGACAGCCATGCACCACCTGTGTATTTGCCCCGAAGGGCTGCCGAGTTTCCCCGACATTCAAATACATGTCAAGCCTTGGTAAGGTTCTTCGCGTCGCGTCGAATTAAACCACATGCTCCGCTGCTTGTGCGGGCCCCCGTCAATTCCTTTGAGTTTTAGCCTTGCGGCCGTACTCCCCAGGCGGGGTGCTTAATGCGTTAGCTTCGGCACGGAGGGAGTCGACACCCCCCACACCTAGCACCCATCGTTTACGGCGTGGACTACCAGGGTATCTAATCCTGTTCGCTCCCCACGCTTTCGCGTCTCAGCGTCAGTACCGTCCCAGAGAGCCGCCTTCGCCACGGGTGTTCTTCCCGATATCTGCGCATTTCACCGCTACACCGGGAATTCCACTCTCCTCTTCCGGACTCTAGCCACACGGTTTCCACCGACAGCTCGAGGTTGAGCCTCGAGTTTTCACAGCGGACCTGTGAAGCCGCCTACACGCTCTTTACGCCCAATAAATCCGGACAACGCTTGCCCCCTACGTATTACCGCGGCTGCTGGCACGTAGTTAGCCGGGGCTTCTTCTGGAGGTACCGTCACCCTCTGGGCTATTAACCCGAGTGGCTTCGTCCCTCCTGAAAGAGGTTTACAACCCGAAGGCCTTCTTCCCTCACGCGGCGTCGCTGCGTCAGGCTTTCGCCCATTGCGCAAGATTCCCCACTGCTGCCTCCCGTAGGAGTCTGGGCCGTGTCTCAGTCCCAGTGTGGCTGATCGTCCTCTCAGACCAGCTACGGATCGTCGCCTTGGTGGGCCTTTACCCCGCCAACAAGCTAATCCGCCGCGGACTCGTCCCCGACCGGAGGCCGAAGCTACCTTTTCCAGCCGGCCCGAAAGCCAGATGGGACATCCGGTATTAATCCGGGTTTCCCCGGGCTATCCCAGTGTCGAGGGTTGATTATCCACGTGTTACTCACCCGTTCGCCGCTGTCCCCAGCCCCGAAGGACTGGTTCTCGCTCGACTTGCATGTGTTAAGCGCGCCGCCAGCGTTCGTCCTGAGCCAGGATCAAACTCTCCGTGAAGATGAATGCCGGCTCCGAAGAGCCGACGGTCTTTTCACCTTGAGCTTGTGCTCAAAGTCCGCCTCTCCGAAGGAGACGAGACAGGTTGGTTGATTCCTCTCCCGAGTTGGCCGAAGCCGACCCGGTCGAGGTCTCGACGTAAACGCACGCTGTTGAGTTTTCAAAGACCGGACCACCTTGTCCAGGCGGCACAAGAAAGGCCCCCGACTCGCGCCAGAGGCCTCAGGATGCTCGGACTACTCAGCTCCGAATGTCCTAGAGGCGCTCCAGTTGTGTCGGATTGCAGGGACTTTCCAGCGCAGCCCACTCGGGCGGCTCGGGAAGTGTAGCAGCGGTCGTCTGCCTGTCAACCAAGCCGAATCCGGAGGTACTGGCGCTTGCCTGCCTGGAGCAGTCGCGCCGTCGAGCGAGGCCCGGTCGACCTCGTAGCCGGCGACCGGCTCGCCGTTCATCTTCACGCCGCCCTGGTCGATCATGCGGCGCCAGTGGCTGGCCGTCTCGACCGAGACTCGGCTGGCAGAAGCGACGGTAAGTAGACCGGGTCGTCCGTTCCGTCCCAGGTCACCTCGGTCGACGTCCTCGGGAGCCTCGCCGCGCTGCACGACGCGGGCGAAATGCTCCTCCGCGGCGCTGCGCAGCCTCCTCCCCGTGCGAGCGCGCCACGATCGCGCGCGCGAGCTCGAGCTTCGCGGCCATCGGCTCGCCGGCCGGGACCGGCCGCTCGACGACGAGGCCGTACCAGCTCGGGGAGCAGCGCGTCCGGGATCCGCATCGTCCGGCCGAACATCTCCTCCGGCGGCGCGGTCAGCGGAATGTTGTTCCCCATCGACGAGCTCATCTTCTCGCCGTCCCACGAGAGCAGGAGCGGCGTCGTCAGCACGACCTGCGGCTCGAGGCCGTACGCCTCCATCACGTCGCGGCCGGCGAGCAGGTTGTAGAGCTGGTCGGTGCCGCCGAGCTCGACGTCGGACTCGATCGCGACCGAGTCGTACGCCTGCATCAGCGGATACAGGAGCTCGGAGACGGAGATCGGCTCGCCGGCGCGGAAGCGCTTCTCGAAGTCGTCGCGCTCGAGCATCCGCGCGACGGTGATGATCCGGCCGAGCCGGACGACCTCGGCGTACGTCAGCTTCGAGAGCCACTCGCCGTTGTAGCGCACCTCGAGCAGCGCCGGATCGTCGAGCAGGATCGTCTTCGCCTGCTCGAGATAGACCGCCGGCGTTCGCGTCGATCTCCTCGTCCGAGAGGATCGGCCGCTCGGACGAACGGCCCGACGGGTCGCCGATCCGCGTCGTGTAGTCGCCGATGATCAGGACGGCCTGTGTGGCCCTCGTCCTGGAACGCGCGCATCCGCTGGAGCGGGATCCCGCGGCCGACGTGGATGTCGGGCGAGGTGACGTCGATGCCGAGCTTCACCCGGAGCGGGCGGCCCTTTGCGAGCTTCTTCTCGAGCTCGCCCTTCGGCAGCACGTCGACGGCGTTGCGTGTCAGCTCCGCGATCCCCACGCCGCCGAGTGTATTCAGAACCGGGGTAGAATCCTGCCTCTCCCGTGCCTCTGCGCAAGCACCGCAACAAGCCGGCGGCTCCGCCCCGGCGCAGGCGCCGGATCCGCAAGCTCCGCCTGCTCGCGCTCATGGGCGTATTGGCCGTGCTGGGGATCGCGGCGTTCTCCTACGGCCTCGTCGTCGCGGTCGGCCAGCAGCTCAACGGGCTCGACCCGCTGCACCAGCCGCACCAGCAGGTCGACGGCTACATCTACGCCGGCGACGGCCACACGATCCTCGCCGTGCTCCGCGGCTCGCAAAGCCGGGTCCTCGTCCAGAGCCAGGACATCTCGCCGTGGATGAAGCAGGCGATCGTCGCGACGGAGGACAAGCGGTTCTGGGAGCACCGCGGGATCGACGTCCGGGGCATGGCCCGCGCGCTCTGGGCGGACATCCGCCACCAAGGCGCGGTGCAGGGCGGCTCGACGATCACGCAGCAGTTCGTCAAGAACTCGCTGACCGGGAACGACCCGACGATCACCCGGAAGCTGAAGGAGGCCGCGCTCGCGTGGCAGCTCGAGCAGGATTGGGACAAGGACAGAATCCTGACCGCCTACCTGAACACCATCTACTTCGGGAACGGCGCGTACGGGATCGAGCGGGCGGCGAGGACGTACTTCGGACACACGGCCGCGCGGCTGAATCTTCCCGAGGCGGCGCTGCTCGCGGGGATTCCCGAGGATCCGAGCCTCTACGACCCCGTCGCGCACCCGGTGGCGGCGAAGACGCGACGGACAACGGTGCTGCGGCTGATGCTCGCGCAGGGCGTGATCAACACGGCCCGATACCGCTGGGCGATCCGGCAGCCGATGCCGAAACCGCAGAACGTGCATCTCTCCGGCGTGCAGGGCGTCGCACCGTACTTCGGCGAGTACGTGAAGGCCCAGCTGATCGACAAGCTCGGCGCGAAGCGCGTGTTCGGCGGCGGCTATCGAGTCAACACGACGATCGACCTTCGGCTCCAGGCGCTCGCCCGGACGGCGATCAAGAAGTGGCTGCCGAGCGCGTCCGGCCCGCAGGCGGCGCTCGTCGCGATCAATCCGACGACCGGCGCGGTGCTCGCGATGTACGGCGGCAACAACTTCCACGCAAGTCAGTTCAACCTCGCAGTACAGGGCGAGCGGCAGCCGGGCTCGTCGTTCAAGCCGTTCGTGCTCGCGACCGCGCTGAAGCAGGGAATCTCGCCGCAGACGACGCTCGTCTCGAAGCCGATCTCGATCTTCCTCGGGAACAAGTACTGGTACGTCCACAACTTCGAGGGCGAGTATCTCGGGCCGATCAACATCGCGCAGGCGATCACGGTGTCGGACAACTCGGTCTTCTCGCAGCTGACGAAGATCGTCGGGCCGGCGAACGTCGCGACGACGGCGCGCAGCCTCGGGATCACAAGCCCGCTTCAGGGCTACTTCGCGATCGGGCTCGGCGGCGAGCCGGTGAACCCGCTCGAGATGGCGCGCGCATACGCGTCGTTCGCGAACGGCGGCTATCGCGTCGACGGCAGCTTCTTCGGCAACGAGCCGCGCGCGATCACCGACATCAAGACGGAGTCGGGCGACGTCGTCGGCACGAATGCACCCGCGCCGAAGCGGGTGCTCTCATCGTCGGAGGACGAGCTGCTGACGCAGATGCTCGAGAGCGTGATCACGTCGGGAACCGGGAAGGCGGCGGCGCTGTCCGGCCGAGTCGCCGCCGGCAAGACGGGGACGACCGAGAACTACGGCGACGCGTGGTTCGTCGGCTACACGCCGCAACTCGTGACCGCGGTCTGGGTCGGCTACCCGAACAAGCTCATACCGATGCGCTCCGAGTTCCACGGCCGGCCCGTCGTCGGCGGCACGTTCCCGGCGCTGATCTGGAAGTCGTTCATGGAGTCGGCGCTCGCGGCGATGGACGCGCCGCCGGAGTCGTTCCCGAGCCCGCCGTATCTCTCGGTCGCCGCGAAGCGGGTCACGTACCGCGACAACAAGATCGAGCTCGACAACGGGCTGTGCCGCGACACGTCGACGATCGTCTACTTCACGGGACGCGGGCCGTCGCGGACCGCGGCGTGCAAGCTCAACGAGGTCGACGTGCCGAACGTCGTCGGCTGGACGCTGCCGTCGGCGGAGGCGCGGCTCGCGGCAATGCCGCTGACGCCGCAGCTGATCTACAAGCCGGCGAGTCCCGGCCAGCGCGTCGGTCACGTCGTGCGCCAGTTCCCGCTCGGCGGGACGCTGTCGTCGTTCGACAAGGTGACGCTCGTGCTCGCGAAACCGCTGCACGGTCTCGTCCCTCACGTCGTCGGGCTCAATCTGCGGAAGGCGCAGACGAAGTTGCGGAAGCTGAAGCTGCAGCCGTCGGTTCGCTTCGGCACCGGCAAGCCGGGTCACGTCATCTCGCAGGAGCCGCTGGCCGGTGTGGCGGCGGCGCCGGGGATGACGGTTCACCTGATCGTCGCGCGCGGCTAGATCGGCCGGCTGAGGAACGGCGAGCCGGCGAGGCCGTAGCGCCACTCGCGGTCGGCGGCCTTCGTGAGGCCGATGCGCGTGCCGGTCGCGATCGCCGGCGTTTCCGTGCGGGGGAGGAACGCGAACGGCGGCTTGTCGAGCGGTAGGCCGTCGTCGCCGCCGTCGATGCCGAGCGCCTCACACAGCTTCCCCGGGCCGGAGCACAGCGCGCGTTCGGCCTCGACGCCGCGTCGCGCGCGCATCGCATCGAGGCCGTGTTCGGGTCGCAGTGCGCGGATCAGCACCGCGTCGGCGCGGCCGGGCTCCGCGCAGACGACGTTCAGGCACCAGTGGATCCCGTACGAGCGGTAGACGTACGCGTGGCCGGCCGGGCCGAACATGGCGGCGTTGCGCTTTGTCGGCCCGTTGAATGCGTGGCTCGCGGGATCCTCCGGGTCGTACGCCTCGACCTCGACAATCGGCCCGCCGACGCCGTCGACCAGCAGCGTGACGCCGATCAGCTCGGGCGCGATGTCGTGCGCCGAGCGGGCGAAGAACTTACGCGGGAGCGGTTTTGCGCGCACGGGCGTCGTATTTGACGAGGGCCGGGAACAGGAGCGAGAGCACGGCGCAGCCGATCACGCAGAAGATCCCGCCGGAGACGATCGACGTACGGATGCTCGTGATCGACGCGACGACGCCGGCCTCGAGGTTCCCGAGCGACGGCGCGCTCGCGACCTGTGCGAACTCGATTCCGGTGAGCCGGCCGCGCAGCGAGTCCGGTGTCAGCTGGAGCAGCATCGTCCCACGCAGCACGGCGCTGACAAGATCGGCGCCGCCGGCGATCGCAAGCAGGATCAGCGCGAGCCAGAGCTGGTTCGCGAAACCGAACGCGGCGATCGCGCCGCCCCACAGCGCCGCGGCGATGATGACGACGAGCCCCTGCCGGCGCACGTGATTCACCCAGCCGCCGAGCGCGGAGGCGATGAGCGCACCGGCGTACGTCGCGGAGTACAGGTAGCCGACGAGCGCCGGATTGTGGAAGCGGTGCGTCGCGAGCGCGGGAAAGAGCGCCGTCGGCATGCCGAAGATCATCGCGTTCGTGTCGACGAGCATGAAGCCGAGGATCACCTTCTGCTGGACGACGAACCGGAAGCCGTCGACGATCGAGCCGAGGCTCGGCGACGAGGTTCCACCTTCGGGCTTGAGCGACGGCAGCAGCCACACCGCGACGAGCGTCCCGAAGAACGTGACCGTGTCGATCACGTACGCCGTCGTCACGCCGGTCGTCGCGATCAGGACGCCGGCGAGTGCGGGGCCTGCGACGGCGCCGAGGCTCGAGCTCAGGCCGTTGAGGTTGTTCGCCGCGACGAGCTGTTCGTCGGCGACGAGGCGCGGGAAGAGCGAGTGCTGTGCGCCCGCGCCGAACGCGAACGCGGAGACAGTGACGAAGGCGCTGAGGAAGCACACCCACGCCTGCGGGTCCGACGACGCGGCGTTCGCGACGGCGATCGCGGCGCCGACGATCATCCCGCACTGCTGGATCAGCATCAGCTTGCGGCGGTCGAACGCGTCCGCGAACGCGCCGCCGACGAGCGTCATCGTCAACATCGGGATCAGCTCGGCGAGTGCGAGCAGTCCGACGGCGAGCGTCGAGTTCGTCAGCGCGTAGACCTGGTACGACAGCGCGACGTAGCCGACCTCGCTGCCGATGAACGACGCGGACTGCGCGAACCAGAGGCGGCGGAACGGCTTGGAGTCACGCAGCGGCGTCCAGTCGAGCTGCAGCTTTCCCAGCAGCTCGCGGACGCCGGGCGACTCGAGGTCGGGCGGGCGGCCGGGGCCCTCGCCGCCGAGGGCGCTCACGCGGCGGCGCGCGTGCGGCGCGCGTCGTAGCGAACGAGTGCCGGGAAGATCGCGGCGCAGATCACTGTCCCGATCACGCACGCGATTCCGCCGAAGACGATCGAGAAGCGGACGCTCGTGAGCGACGCGATCGCGCCGGCTTCGAGGTTGCCGAGCGCAGGTGTGCTTGCGACCTGCGCGAACTCGATGCCGCCGAGCCGGCCGCGCATGTGGTCCGGCGTCACCGTGAGGACGATCGTCGAGCGGAAGATCGCGCTGATCTGGTCGAAGGCGCCGGCGATCGCGAGCAGTGCCAGCGCGATCCACAACGTCGAGGTGAAGCCGAACGCGGCGATGGCAACTCCCCAGCCAGACGCCGCGGCGATGATCGCGGCGCCCTGCCGGTTCACGCCCATCACCCAGCCGGAGACAAGCGATGCAGCGAACGCGCCGACCGCGGGCGCCGCGAAGAGGAAGCCGACCGACGCGGGGCTCGCGAACACCTCCTGCGCCATCTGCGGAAAGAGCGACGCCGGCATGCCGAAGATCATCGCGACCGAGTCGATGATGAAGAAGCCGAGCACGACATGCTGGCGCCCGAGATAGCGGAAGCCGTCGACGATCGACCCGATCGTGACGCGCTCCGCGTCGTGCGCGGGCGGCACCGGCGCCATGCCGAAGATCAGAGCGAGCGAGACGGCCATCCCGACGAACGCAACGCCGTACGTCCAGGTCAGCCCGACCCAGGCGATCAGCACGCCGGCGATTGCGGGGCCGACGACGAGACCGAGGTTGTTGTAGAGGCCGATCAGCGCCGCGGCGGCCGGAAGCTGCTCGAGCGGAACCAGGCGCGGTGTCACGGAGCGGACCGCGCCGGCGCCGAGCGAGAACGACGACCAGCTCAGGAGCGTGATCACGAAGATGAGGCCGGCGCTCTGCGTGTTCGCGGCGGAGACGACGACGAACGCGCCCGTCGTGACGATCACGCCGGCGAGGCTCCAGATCAGGATGCGGCGGCGGTCGTGCGCGTCGGCGAGGGCACCGCCGAAGATCGTCACCGTGACGAGCGGGACGAACTGCGCGATCGCGAGGATGCCGACCGCGAGGCTCGAGCCGGTGATGTCGAACATCTGCACCGACACGAGCACCGGCAGCATGCGCCACGCGATGTAGGCGACCGTCTGACCGAGCCAGAGCCGGCGGAACGCAGGCGACTCGCGCAGCGGCGTGACGTCGAGGGCGATCCGCGCGAAGAGCCCTGGCGCGGCGCGCGACTCTGGTTCCGTCAAGACAGCTGTTCTGTCTCGGTCTGAGTGGCGGTCTTCTCGAGCACGCGGCGCGCGCGGCGGCCGAGATCGGCGAGGTCGACGCGGCCCTCCTCGGCGGCGTTCGCAAGCCGCTCGGCGAGGTCCAGCGCGTCGTCGAGCACCTGGCTCGAGCCCGAGGCATCCTGCCCCATCTCGGCCAGAATCGTGCGCTCGGTGCGCGAGGCGACGATCGAGTCGGGGACGCCGTCAACCCAGACGCGCGTCCGTCTTCCGTGTCCGCGGTCAGAGCCCTCGAGCGGCTCGAGCGCGTAGATCCGGTCGGCGCGCGCCCACTTGCCGAAGCCGAGAAAGATCATCCGCGGCGTCCGATCCGCCATGAACGGACTATATGTTCAGAGTGCGGCGGCGAGCGCCTCTGCGACGCGCTCCTGGGCCGCGCGCTCGAGACCGGTGAAGAACGGAAGCGCGAGCGTGCGCGAGCTCGCGTCCTCCGACACCGGGCAGAGCCCCTCGCGGAAGCCGTAGCGCTCTCGCATGTACGGCTGGAGGTGGATCGACGGGAGATAGCGGTTGAAGCCGATCTGCTCGCGCTCGAAGTGCGCGATGACACGCTCGCGCGTCGCGTTGTCCGCGAGCTTCACGACGTAGACGAACCACGAGCGCTCGTGGTCGGCGTCGTCGGCGCACGGGAGCTCGACGCAGTCGATGTCCGCGAGCAGCTCGTCGTAGCGTCCCGCGACCTCGCCGCGCAGCGCGAGGATCTCGTCGAGCTTCTCGAGCTGCGCGATCCCGAGCGCGGCGCCGAGGTCGTCGAGGCGGTAGTTGTAGCCGAGGCGAACGTGCTCGAGCCAGCCGCCGGAGTCGCCGCGGCCCTGGTTGCGGAGCGAACGCAGCAGACGCCACTCCTCCTCCGAGTGCGTCGTGACCATGCCGCCCTCGCCGGTCGTGATCTGCTTGTTCGGATAGAACGCGAAGACGGCCGGCGTTCCCTGCGAGCCGAGCCGCGCTCCCTTGTAGCGCGCGCCGAGCGCCTCGCACGAGTCGTCGATCAGCGCGAGCCCGTGCTTCTCCGCGATCGCGCGGAGCTCGTCGAGCTCGCACGGGTAGCCGTAGATGTCGACGGCGACGATCGCCTTCGTGCGCGGCGTGATCGCAGCCTCGACCGCGGCAGGGTCCATGTTCAACGTCGCGCGGATCGACGTCGGCGAAGACCGGCGTCGCGCCTTCGTAGATGAAGCAGTTCGCCGACGCGGCGAACGAGTACGGCGACGTGATCACCTCGTCGCCGGCGCCGATCCCGGCGCTGATGCAGAGCAGATGCAGCCCCGCGGTGCCGGACGAGACCGCGGCCGCGTACGGCGCGCCGACCGTCTCGGCGAACAGCTCCTCGAAGCGGTCGATCGTCGGACCGAGCGAGAGCCGTCCCGAGTGCAGCACCTCGAGCATCAGCTCCTCTTCGCGCGCGCCGACGTACGGCCCCGAGAGCGGGACCGGCCGCACGTCGAGCTCGGTCACGACCCTGCCTCTCTCAAGCTTGGGCGCGCGTGGGCGCGTACTCGAGCCACTGGCCCCAGCGCTCGCTGCGCCCGTGCACGGTGTCGAGGTACGCCTTCTGGATCTCGAACGTCACCGGGCCGGGCGGGACGGAATGGTCGTCGATCTCGCGGATCGGCGTCACCTCGGCGGCCGTCCCGACCATGAAGACCTCGTCCGCGAGGTAGAGGTCGGTGCGGATCAGCGGCTTCTCGACGACGGTGTGGCCGAGATCCTGCGCGATCTGGATCACCGTGTCGCGCGTGATGCCGACGAGAATCGACGCGGAGAGATCGGGCGTGTAGATGACGCCGTCCTTGACGATGAAGATGCTCTCGCCCGAGCCGTCGGCGATCGTTCCCTCGGCGGTGAGCAGGATCGCCTCGTCGTAGCCGGCGCGGTTCGCCTCACCGACCGCGAGCATCGAGTTGATGTAGACGCCCGTCGCCTTTGCGACATGTGGGATCACGTTCGGGCCGACGCGCTGCCAGCTCGAGACCTTGACGCGGATGCCGTTTCGCAGGCCGTCCTCGCCGAGGTACGCGCCCCACGGCCACGCCATGATCGCGACGTCGACCGGGTTGTCGCGAGCCGCGACGCCGAGCTGGCCGTAACCGGAGAACGCGATCGGACGCAGGTAGCACGACGGCAGCCCGTTCGCCCCGATCAAATCCCACGTCGCCGCCCTCAGCTCGTCGACCGAGTACGGGATGTCCAGGTAGAGGAGCTTCGCCGACGTGTGCAGCCGCTGGAGGTGGTCGGCGAGCCGGAAGACCGCAGTGCCGCCGTCCGTCTCGTAGGCGCGGACACCCTCGAAGACGCCGGAGCCGTAGTGGAGACCGTGGACGCCGACGTGGACGGTCGCGTCCGCCCAGTCCACCAGCTGTCCGTTCATCCAGATCTTCGCGGTCTCTTCCATCTCGGTCTCCTTGTCGTCGTTCAGGCGGTCGAATCGTACCCGTCGCCGGAATCCGGCTCGACCTCTGTCAGGTCTGCCGCCTCGGCGTGCGCGAGCCGCGCGAGGTCGCCCGGCGTGAGGCCGATCACGTGCTGCGGCGAGCCGGCGCCGGCCCACACGACCTCGAGCTGGAGCAGCTCGTGGTCGAGCACCGTGCGCGTCACCGCGGACGCCGGAAACGGCGCGACGGCTCCCGGCTCGAAGCCCGTCGCGGCGAGCACCTCCTCGGGCCGCGCGACGCGCGCGTAGCCCGCCTTCACCGCCGCGGCGACCTTGTTCGGCGTCGGCGCGCCGGTCGCCGGGAATCAGCGCAAGGACCGGCCGCCCGTCGCAGATGAAGACGAGCGACTTGACGATCTCCTCCGGTTCGCAGCCGACCGCGCGCGCAGCGTCGACGGCGGTCTTCGTCCCCTCGGGGAACTCCTCGAGCCGCGCGTCGATGCTCGCGGCGCGCACGGCGGCCGCAACCCGCTCGACCGAGTCGGGCCACGGGTCCACGGCTTACTCCGCAGGCTCCAGGTCGAGGAAGCGTGCGTCGTCGAAGCCTTCGGCGCGGATGTGCTCGACGACTTCGGGCGGAGGCGCAGAGTCGACCGAGAGCACCATCAGCGCCTTGCCGCCGCGGCGGCTGCGCGAGACCGTCATGTTCGCGATGTTGACGCCGGCCGCGCCGAACAGCGTGCCGACGCGTCCGATCACGCCGGGCACGTCGTCGTAGCGGAAGAACACGAGCAGCGGCGCGAGCTCGATCTCGAGGTCGAATCCGAGCGCGCTCACGAGCCAGAGCCGGTTGTCGCTGCCGATCGTCGTGCCGGCGACGCGGATCTCCTCGTCGCCGACGCCGACCTCGACGCGGACCAGGTTCGTGTAGTCGCGCGCCGACTGCGAGCGCTCCTCGCGCACCTCGATCCCGCGCTCGCGCGCGATCAGCGGCGCGTTGACGTAGTTCACCGGGCGATCGGCGCGGCCCTGGAACGCGCCGTTCAGCGCGGAGACGGTGAGCAGTCGCGTGTCGTAGTCCGCGAGTCCGCCGTACGCGGTGAGGACGATGCGGTCGGTGCGCCCGCCGGCGAGCTCCATCGCGAGCCGGCCGAGCGTTCGCCGCGAGCGGGATGTACGGCCGCAGCGCCTCCATGTCCTCGGCGCCGACCGAGGGAATGTTCACAGCGTTCGTCACAAGCCCGCCGTCGAGCGCGGCCGCGACCTGCTCCGCGACGATCAGGCCTGCGCGATCCTGCGCCTCATCCGTCGACGCGGCGAGATGTGGCGTGACGACGACGTTGTCGAGCTCGAGCAGCGGTCCGGAGTACGGCTCCGACGAGAAGACGTCGAGCGCGGCGCCCGCGAGCTTGCCGGAACGAAGCGCGTCCGCGAGCGCGGCCTCGTCGACGAGCTCGCCGCGCGCGGCGTTGACGATCCGCGCGCCGTCGCGCATGCGCGCGAACGCGGCCGCGTCGATCGAGCCGCGCGTCTCCGGCGTCAGCGGCAGGTGCAGCGTGAGGAACTCCGCGGTGTCGTAGACATCCTCCGGCGTCTCGAGCTGCTCGACGCCGAGCTCGCGGAACCGGTCGGCCCCGACGAACGGGTCGTACGCGACGACGCGCATCCCGAGCCCGCCCGCGCGGCGCGCGACCTGCTGGCCGATACGGCCGAAGCCGAGCACTCCGAGCGTCTTTCCCGCGAGCTCGATGCCGCCGTACGCCTTGCGCTCCCAGCGGCCCTGCTTCAGCGCCGCGTGCGCCTGCGGAATGTTGCGCGCGAGCGCGACGAGCAGCCCGATCGTGTGCTCCGCGGCGGAGACGACCGTCGACTCCGGCGCATTCGCGACGACGATCCCGCGCATCGTGGCCGCCTCGACGTCGACGTTGTCGACGCCGACGCCGGCGCGGCCGATCACCTTCAGGCGGGCGGCGCGGCCGATCAGGTCGGCGGTGAGCTTCGTCGCCGAGCGGACGACGATCGCGTCGTAATTGCCGATGATCTCGGCGAGGTCGCTGTCCGCGTCGACGTCGACGTCGAAGCGGGAACGCAACAGCTCCACTCCCGCGTCGGAGATCGTCTCGCGGACGAGAACTTTCATGCGACGGAAGTGCTGCTCTCGAACGCCTCGAGCGCAGCGGTCACCGCAGCGCCGCGCTCGATGTCGGCGCCGATGTCCGCGAGGACGATCTCGACCGCGGCGAGCGCGGTCGTGATGTCGAAGATGTCGAACCAGCCGATGTGGCCGATCCGGAAGATCTTGCCCTTCAGGTGTCCCTGGCCGTTCGCCATCGTCATTCCGAACCGCGTGCGCAGCCCGGAGATGAGGTCGCCCGAGTCGATGCCGTCGGGGACGCGGATCGCGGTGACGACGGAGCTGCGGTCTTCGTCGGGCGAGAACAGCTCGAGACCCATCGCCTTCGCGCCGGCGCGCGTCGCGCGTCCGAGGCGGACGTGGCGCTCGAACACCGCGTCGAGTCCTTCGTCGAGCAGCAGGCCGAGCGCGACGTCGAGCGCGACGACGAGCGACGTCGCCGGCGTGAACGGCGCGTCGAGATTCGCCTGCGCCTTCTGCGTCCGCTTCCAGTCGAGGTAGTAGCTGCGCGACGGCTTCGCCGCGGCGAGCGCCGCGTCCGACACCGCGCAGAGCGCGAGCCCCGGCGGCGTCATCAGCGCCTTCTGCGAGCCGGACGCGACGGCGTCGAGGCCCCACGCGTCCATCTCGAGCGGAATCGCGCCGAGGCTCGACACCGCGTCGACCGCGACGAGCGCGCCCGCGCCTTTCGCCGCGACAGCCAGCGCCTGCACGTCCGCGACGACGCCGGTCGACGTCTCCGACTGCGTCAGGAACACGATGTCGGCGCCGCCGAGCTCCGTCAGCCGCGCCGCGAGATCCTCGGCGCGCGGCGACTCGCCCCACTCGTAGCGGAGCGGCTCGACCTCGGCGCCGTGCACCGCGAGGATCGCCTCCCAGCGCTCGCCGAACGACCCGGCGGAGACGACGACCGCGCGCGCAGCCCTCGGCGAGGTTCGCAGCGACCGACTCCATCGCCGCCGTGCCCGACGCGGTGAACATCAGCACGTCGGCCTTCGTCCGGCAGATCTCCTGGAGCCGCGCGAGGCAGCGCTCGTAGACGGGACGGAAGTCCGCGCCGCGATGGTGGAGCACCGGCTCCGCGAGCGCCGCGAGCACCTGCGGCGGCACCGGCGTCGGCCCCGGCGTGAAGAGATAGCGCTTCTCCGGCATGGCTCTCAGCGTAGTCGCCGCAGCGGCGCCCGCCCGCCGTTTGTCCGGTTCGCGCCGCCGTCACAAGTCGTGACGAAGCCGTATCGGGCCTGGCCCCGGTCGTCGCATCGACCGCCGCATCGGCATGGACAGACGGTTGCCCAAGAACGGCGGGGCCAGGCCCCGTGACGGAAGGCTCGCAGCTTCCTCCGGCTAGCGGCGAGCCGAACTGGACGACCTGCTGGAAGGTCGGCCGGTTCGTCCAGCGCATCGTCGCCGGGAGGAAGCCGGAGAACTGGATCCGCTCGGCGGTCGCGCTCGAATGCCACTGCGCCGGATCGGAGCCCTGCGTCGCGGCGAGTGCGTTCCCCGCGGCGTCGAGCGACTGCCCAGAGCGAGGCGGCGCACGCGGTGAGGCTGCCGCCGCCGCAGTACGCGGTCGAGAACGGCCCCTTCACCGGCATGCCGAGCAGCGTGCGGAGATCCTTGTCGACGTACGAGTACCAGCCGGCGCCGTACGAGCTGCCGCCGGAGTTCGCCGGGTTGTCGATCGGCGCGAGCGTCTTCAGCTGGTCGGTGAGCGGGCCGAGCACCGGCGCGAGGTCGGCGACGGCGAGCCGCGGCCACCACGCGTCCATGATCGCGGCGCCGGGCTGCGTCGATCAGCCCGTCGCCGTTCGCGTCGAGGCGGCTGCCGTCCCACTCGCCGAGCAGGCTGAGCATCTGGTTGTCGCGCGCGCTCGGCGCGGTCCCGTGCGACAGGACGTCGGCGAGCAGCGGCACGAGCGTCCAGCGGAGATCCGTCGTCGCTGCCTCGTTCATCGCCGCGACGACGCTCGTCGCCGTGTGCGTCTTCTTCGCGGCGACGCCCTTGTCGAGCAGCAGCACGCGGTGCACCGAGCCGTACGACCAGTTGTCGTCCGCCGCGCCGAAGCCGGCGGCCGGCTTGTTGTTCCAGTTGACGATCTCGCCGCTCGCCGGGTCGACGACGTGCGGATGCGCGAGCGGCGCGAGCCAGCCGCGCCACTCGTAACGTGCCGTTCGCCGTTCGTCGGCAGGCCGGGGTCGACGCCGGGCGCGCGCAGCGGCAGCCGTCCGCTCGAGTACATCGCGATGTGCTTCGAGTCGGCGTAGAACCAGTTGAACGTCAGGTCGAAGCCGGCCATCGTCTGGAAGAACTGCTGCGGCGAGTGGACGGCGGCGGTCGTGAGCGTCTGAAACGGAATCGCGGCGAGCAGCTCGCGGCCGCGCGTCGAGCGCTGCGACGCGATCGCGACCTTCGTCCCGTTCGACGTCGCGTAGCCGACGACCGGGCCGTGCACCGTCGTGTGGAACGTGAGCTCCGTGTCCGGCGTCGTGCCGAGCCCCTTCAGCGTGCCGGCGTCGAACGTCCCCATCGCGCGGCACGTGCCCTTGAACAGGTAGTGCAGGTCGTCGCCGCCGCAGAGCGTCTCCGCGAACTGGTCGGTGACGTCGGAGCTCGCAGACGTCGCGCTCCACGCGTAGTCCGGCCCGCGGCCGAT
This sequence comes from uncultured Actinomycetes bacterium, assembly GCA_963816455.1. Lineage (GTDB taxonomy): Bacteria > Actinomycetota > Thermoleophilia > Gaiellales > Gaiellaceae > Palsa-739. The sequence continues at coordinate 456,661 of CAWFKM010000016.1, read as the reverse complement.
CTGGAGATAGAAGCCGAGCCCCGGGAACGCGACGCCGCGCGCGTCGAGCCCGCCGCCGTGGAGGTCCTCCTCCATCAGGATCTCCGGCGAGAAGTAGCCGACCTGCGGCCCGGCGACGAAGATCGGATGGCCGTTCGCCGAGCGCTTCCCGGAGATCAGGAGCGCGTTCGACATCAGACGGTGCTGCTCCGTGCGCAGCGCCGGCCCGGCGGCGGTGAAGCTGCCCGGATCGAGCGCGACGTTGCCGGGACCGATGCCGGCCGGCCCGGTCTCGTACGGGAACGGCGACGCGATCGTCACCGGCGTCGACGGATCGCTCTGCTCGCGCAGGTCGTTCCAGACCGAGAGCCCCTTCGCCGCGCCGAGCCGCTGCTGCAACGCGCCGAGGAACAGCGCGCTGCTTCGCCTCGTTGCCGCCGCCCGCGCCGAACACCGCGCCGATCAGCGTCCCGATCGCGACGACGTCGTTCCGCGTGAACGGCTTCACGAACCCGCCCTGCGCCTTGAAGTACGCGTTGATCCCGCGCGAGATATGCGTCGACGTCGCGGATCAGCTGCCGGCCCTTCGCCGTCTTCTGCGCGAGCGGCACCTGCGCCGCGAGGAACGTCTCCGTCTGCGCGCTCGGGATGAACTGCTTGCCGGACAGCGCGACCGAGAACGCGTCGTAGCCGGGAACGTCGAGCGCGGAGATGCGCGCCGGACCGCGGAGCAGCTGAAGGTCGATCCCGCGGTCCTCGGCGGTCGCCCAGCCGGCGCCGAACTCGGTGTTCGCGCGCGTCGTGCCGTAGATGTGCGGGACGTCGAAGCTGTCGCGGTCGATCGTGACGCCGTTCTTCGGCCGCTCGACGCGCGTCGGCTTCGCACCGCCGAGCCCGAGCGTCTCCGGCTTGTAGAGGCGCTTCACGTCGGCCGTCGTGACGTTGCCGCGCAGCGGCGTCAGCCCGTCGTAGAGCGGCAGCTGGCTCGTCAGGTCGGCGCCGTTCGAGGCCTCGCCGGGCGGGAGGATGTTCAGCGCGAGCAGCGCGTGGTCGGGCGGCGGAGCCGCCGACGCCGCGCCGAGGAGCGAGCGCGCCGGAGAGCGTCGCGGCAGCGCGACGAACAGCCACCTCTTCCCGTTCACCAGTCGCGAGCCTACTAGGCTCGTGACATGGACGCCCTCGTCGCCTTCGCCGCGGCGCTCGTCGCGCTCCGGCTCGCGGGCGCGCTCGCGCGGCGCTGGCGGGCGAGCCGCCGGCCCGAGCTCGCGGCGTGGGCGTGGTCGCTCGCGGCATACGCCGTCGCCGCCGCGGCGATCGCCTGGAGCGAGGCGGCGCAGTGGGACGCGCGCTCGTTCCGCGTCTACTACGCCGCCGGCGCGCTGCTGACCGCGCCGCTGCTCGGCGTCGGCTCGCTCGCGTTCGCCGGCTGGCGGCGCGCGATCCCGGTCGGGCTCGTCTACGTCGGCCTGGCGCTCGGCGTGGCGCTCGCGATGCCCGTCCACGGAGCGTTTCCGGCGCACGGGATCCCGCCGGCGCAGGATCATCTCGCCTTCTTCCCGGCCCGGCTGCTCGCGATCGTCGCGAACATCCTCGGGACGGTCGCCGTGGTCGTCGTCGCGGCCCGCTCCTTCCGCGCGCGGCCGCTCGGGAACGCCCTGATCGTCGCCGGAGTCGCTCGTCGCGGCGACCGGCAGCGGGCTCGCCGGCCTCGGCGCCGCGGGGACGTCGGTCGGAATCGCGCTCGGCGCCGTCCTGCTCTATGCCGGATTCGTGGCGCCGCCGACCGTGAGCTTCGGCCGCACCGCCGCTCCGCCCGCTTGAGACAATCTTCACAAAGCGTAGCGTCTGACCCGGTCCGTACCCTGTCCGGACAACTCGCATAGCCGCACCGAGTGGTGCCGGTCTCGGCCGACTCTGCCCACTCGGTTCCCGTGCAAGCGATCCTGGAGGTCTTTCTTGCGGCGATCCATTCTGGCCTGCGCCGGCCTGCTCGTGTTTGCGTGCGCAACAGCAGGAACCAGCGCTCCCCGCGCCGACGCGAACCGCGTGGCGCTCAGTGCGGCGACGATCAACCGGCTCGGGGCGGAGATCGCCCAGGCCCAGCAGGCGACCTGGCGCTGGCAGCACGTGATGGGCGTGACGCTCACGCCGACCGCGGGCCGCGCGCTCGCGATCGATGCAGGTGAACGACGTCAGCCGGGCCGCGCGGATCTGGCAGCAGCGGGCCGAGACGGCCCGGCGCAAGGCGCAGCACCCGCCGCAGCTCCACGCGTGGCTCTGCATCCACCACTACGAGGGCAGCTGGACGGACACCGGCGACCCGTACTGGGGCGGGCTCCAGATGGACATCACGCTTCCAGCGCCACTACGGCGGCTGGCTCTACCGGCACAAGGGCACCGCCGACCACTGGACGCCGCTCGAGCAGATCTGGACGGCCGTCCGCGCCGCCCGCACCCGCGGCTTCTGGCCGTGGCCGAATACGGCGCGGTACTGCGGCCTGATGTAGCGCTGCCGTCACATCGCCGTCGCGGTGACTTGACAATGACATCATTGTGATGTCATAGTGCAGCCATGCAGATCGACGGTTACGTCCAGGCGCTCCGTGAAGACCTCGTCCGCGTCGCGGCTCTCGGTGACGAGACCACCGCCCGCGCGGCCGAGCTGCTCGCGGTGGCGCTCGAGTCCTCCGTCGCCCGGCGCCTCCAGGAGGTGCTCGGCGAGGCGGCACTCGAGGTCTCGTCCCAGCTCGACAGCGGCCGCGTCGAGGTCCGGATCGCCGGCGGCGATCCCGAGCTCGTCGTCGTCCGCGACCAGGAGGCCGAGCCCGCCGCGGCGGGCGACGACATCCTCGACGCTCGCATCACGCTCCGGCTCCCGGACGCGCTGAAGCGGCGGGTCGAGGACGCGGCCACCACGGGAAGGGGTCTCCGTGAACACCTGGATCGTCCACGCGGTCGCGCGGAACGCGCACGCCGCCAAGCGGTCCTCCGGCAAACGGCTCACCGGCTACGGCCGCAGCTGAAAGGAGTCCTCATGTCCGACCTCCTCATCCGCTCCCACACCGCCAGCGACGCCGGCTGGATCTACGACGACCCGTCGGGCGTTCCCGACGCGCCGCTCGAGGTCAGCCTGCCGCAGCCGCTCCGCAGCGGCGTCGAGACGGCGGCCGCCCGCGAAGGGCCTCACGCCGAGCGCGTGGCTCATGTCGCTCGTCTCCCGCAACCTCGCACCTCCGAACCTGAAGGCGGTCTGACCATGCCCGACCATCGCTTCGACACTCCCCGGCCGGTCGAGCTCAGGGTCACGATCCCGGCCGGCGACATCGACGTCGAGACGGTCGACGGCGACGAGTCCGTGATCACGATCGAAGGCGACGAGAAGCTCGTCGAGCAGACGACCGTCGAGCAGCGCGGCGACACGATCGTCGTCGACTTCCACGGCAAGCGCGGCTTCTTCGGCGTCAACATCTCGATCGGCGACCTCTCGTTCGGCGCCGGCGGGCTCACGTCCGCGCGTCGGTCCCGCACGCGAGCAAGGCTCGCCTCGCAAGCGCGTCGGCCGACGCGACGGTCAGCGGCACGCTCGAGTCGCTGGAGACGAAGACCGCGTCGGGCGACGTGCGCGTCACCGGCGAGATCACGGGCGCCGCCGTGATCAAGAGCGTCAGCGGCGACGTGCGGCTCGCGCGCGTCGGCGGCGACCTGCGCGCGCAGAGCGTCTCCGGCGACGTGAAGGCCGAGTTCGTCGGCGGCTCGCTCGTCGCGAAGTCCGTCTCCGGCGACGTGCGGATCGAGTCGATCCGCGAGGGTCACGCCGAGGTCACGAGCATCTCCGGCGACATCGAGATCGGCATCGCCGCCGGCTCCGGCGTCGACGTCGACGCGAACTCCGTCTCGGGCGACCTCTCCTCCGAGGTTCCGCTCGCGGACACGCCGGACCGCAGCAGCGACGAAGGCCCGACGGTCGTCGTCCGCGGCAAGACGGTCAGCGGCGACTTCCGCGTCTTCCGCGCGGCGTGAGGTCACTGCTCCGCACCCGCGACGCGCGCCTGCTCCTCGGCGGCGAGGCTGTCTCGCTGTTCGGCGACTGGGCGCTGATCATCGTCCTCGGGATCTGGGCGAAGACGCTCACGGGATCGAACGCGGCCGCGGGGCTCGTCTTCTTCGTGTTCGCGGCGGGGCGCTTGACCGCCCCGCTCGCGGGCGTGCTCGCCGACCGTGTGCGTCGACGGCCGCTGATGGTCGTCGCGGACGTCTTCCTCGCAGTGACGGTGCTCCTGTTGCTCTTCGTGCACGACCGCAGCGACCTGTGGCTGATCTACGTCGTCACGCTGCTCTACTCCGTCGGCGGCGCGGTGTTCGACTCGGCTCGCGCTGCGCTGCTCCGCCTCGTGTTCCCGGAGGAGCAGCTGCCCGAGGCGAACGGTCTGCTGCAGACGATCACGCAGGGACTGCGGCTCGTCGCGCCGCTCGCGGGAGCTGGCCTCTTCGCGGTCGTCGGCGGTGGCGCGGTCGCCGTGCTCGACGCGGCGACGTTCATCGTCTCCGCCGTCGCGCTCTCGATGCTGCACGTCCACGAGGCGAAGCCGGAGCCGCACGGCCATACGTTTGCCGTCGAGGTCTCGGCCGGCGCGCGGCACATCCTCGGGTCGCCGGCGCTCGTGAGGATGCTCGTCGGCACCGCCGTCGCGATGCTCGTGATCGGATTCGCCGAGACGTTCGTCTTCGCGCTGCTCGACTCGATCGGGAAGCCGCCGTCGTTCCTCGGCGTCACGAGCGTGCTGCAGGGCGTCGGCTCGGTCGCCGGCGGGCTCACCGCTGCCGCGTTTCTTCGCCGGTTCGGCGACGTGCGCCTCGTCGGCATCGGCCTCGCCGGCTTCGCGGTCGGCGACGCGTTGCTGCTCGTGCCGAACATCGCGGTGATCCTCACCGGGTTCGCCGTCGCCGGTGTCTCGATCGCGTGGGCGATCGTCGCGTACACGACGGCGCTCCAGACGAGGACGCCGCTCGAGGTGCAGGGCCGCGTGTCCGCCGCGGCCGACCTCGCGCTGACCGTCCCGCAGACGCTGTCGATCGCAGTCGGCGCGGCGCTCTCGACGGTCGTCCCGTTTCAGGCGCTGATCGTCGCGATGGCGCTCGTGCTCGTGGCGGCGGCGCTCTACCTGACGCGCGGCGTTGCCGTCACGCCTGCAGCTTCTCCCGCAGAAGCTCGTTGACGACCTTCGGGTCGGCCTTGCCCTGCGTCTCCTTCATCACCTGGCCGACGAGGAAGCCGAGCACGCCCTCCTTGCCGCCGCGGTACGTCGCGACCTGATCCGGATTCGCGGCGAGCACCGCGTCGATGATCGGATCGAGCTCCGAAGCGTCGCTGACGGAGGTCTGCGACAGGAACTCCTCGGCGGAGATCGCGCGCGTCGCAGCGGCGGCGAACGCGTCGGTGTACGCCTCGCGCGTGATCTCGTCTCGATGAATGACGATCTGTGCCAGGGCTTCCGCGTTCTCCGGCAAGAAGTCCCCCTGATTCATTGCTGTCGCTGACGCGGCAGGCCATGGCGCACCGAACTTCACAAGCGCGCCGGCTTTCCTCTCGTTCCCGGTCATGACCAGCTCTGCGGCTGCGTCGTGGCCAATCTCTTCGGCGATCCGGCGGATCCGCGCGGCCGGCAGCTCCGGCAGCTGCGCGCGCAGCTGCTCGACGAGCTCGGCCGGCGGCTCGACCGGGACGAGATCCGGCTCGGGGAAGTAGCGGTAGTCGTCCGCCTCCTCCTTCGAGCGGTGCACGGTCAGCGTGTCGGTGTCCGCGTCGTAGTCGTACGTCGACTGGACGACGGTCTCCCCCGCTTCGTGCGCCGCGATCTGCTGGCGGATCGCAGCGTCGATCGCGCGGCGGATGAACGTGAACGAGTTCATGTTCTTGATCTCCCAGCGCGGCCGGAAGCCGTCCTCGCCGGCCTCGCGCACGGAGACGTTGACGTCGGCGCGCAGCGTGCCCTTCTCCATCTCCGCGTCGGAGATGCCGAGCTCGACGATCGTCTGGCGGAGCAGGCGGAGGTAGCGATCGGCTTCGTCGGCGGAGCGGATGTCGGGCTCGCTGACGATCTCGAGCAGCGGCGTGCCGCCGCGGTTGAAGTCGACGAGCGAATAGTCGGCGCCGACGGAACGGCCGGTCGCGCCGCCGGCGTGCACCGTCTTCGCCGCGTCCTCTTCGAGGTGCGCGCGCGTGATGCCGACGGTCTCGTCGCCGTCCGCCGTCGGAATGACGAGCTTTCCCGGCCCGCAGAGCGGCTGCTCGTACTGGCTGATCTGGTAGCCCTTCGGCAGATCCGGATAGAAGTAGTTCTTGCGCGCGAACACGGCGTGCTCCGAGATCTCGCAGTCCAGCGCGAGGCCGAGCAGGATCGTCAGCTCGATCGCCTTTCCGTTCGGGACCGGCAGCGCGCCGGGATGCGCGAGGCAGATCGGGCACGTGCGCGTGTTCTCGTCCGCGCCGTAGCCGAGCTCGCAGCGGCAGAACATCTTCGTGCGCGTCTTCAGGTGCACGTGCACCTCGAGTCCGATGACGGGCTCCCACTCAGCCATGCGGCAGCAGCTCCCTGGCTTCGCGCAACGCCGACTCGACGTCGTCGCGCACCTCGACCATCCCGATGCGGCGCTCGAGCGCGCCGTGCCGCTCGATCAGCCAGAGCTCCCGCTCGCCGGCCTCGAGCTGGAGCTTCACGTCGCCGACCAGTACGGCGCGCGAGCCGTCGAGAATGCGGGGCGTCGCGCCGAACACACGCTCGACGGCGGGGACGAACTCGGCGGCAGGATCCTCGAACCTCATCGCAGCCTCGTCGGCACGGGATCGAAACCGATCGCCTGCTCGAGCGCGCGGCCTGCGCGGAACAGCGTGTTCTCCGAGAACTGCGGTCCGATCAGCTGGAGTCCGACCGGAAGTCCCTCGGAGAGGCCGCACGGAACGTTGAGCCCCGGCAGACCGGCGAGGCACGACGGGATCGTCAGCAGGTCGCTGAGATACATCGCGAGTGGATTCGCGGTACGCGCGCCAAGCTCGAACGCGACGGTCGGCGACGTCGGCGAGACGATCACGTCGAATCGCTCGAACACCTCCGCGTGCTCACGGACGAGCACCGTGCGCACCTTCTGCGCCTGGCCGTAGTACGCGTCGAAGTAGCCGGCGGAGAGCGCGTACGTGCCGACCATGATCCGCCGCTTCGGCTCGTCGCCGAAGCCCTCGTCGCGCGTGCGGGCGTACATCTCGATCCGGTCTGTCGCGTTCGCCGCGCGGTAGCCGAAGCGGACGCCGTCGTAGCGCGCGAGATTCGACGACGCCTCGGCGGGAGCGATCAGGTAGTAGCACGGCATGCCGTAGTCGACCGAGAGCGGCAGCGAGCAGTCCCCCACCTCGGCGCCGAGCTCGCGGCAGAGCTCGATCGTGCGCTGCACCGCCTCGCGGACTCCCGGCTCGATCGCCTCGTGCTCGTTGAACTCGCGCGGCACGCCGATCCGTAGTCCCTTCAGGTCGTCCGCCTCGGGCAGCTCGACCGCGTGCGGCAGCTCGACCGTCGTCGAGTCCCAGACGTCGCGGCCGGCGATGATCGAGTAGAGGAGCGCGCAGTCGCGGACGTTGCGCGCGACGGGGCCGACCTGGTCGAGGCTCGACGCGAACGGGACGATCCCGTAGCGCGAGACGGTGCCGTAGGTCGGGCGAAGGCCGACGTTGCCGCAGAGCGCGGCGGGCTGCTTGATCGAACCGCCCGTGTCGGAACCGAGCGCCCACGGCGCGAGACCGGCCGCAACTGCGGCGGCCGAGCCGCCGCCTGAGCCGCCGGGGACGCGCGTCGGGTCCCACGGGTTGTGCGTCGGTCCGTACGCCGAGTTCTCTGTCGACGAGCCCATCGCGAACTCGTCCGTGTTCGTCTTGCCGAGCAGCGAGAGGCCGCGCGCCTTGAGGCGCTCGACGACCGTCGCGTCGTAGACGGGTATGTAGCCCTCGAGGATCTTCGAGCCGGCGGTCGTCTCGACGCCCTTCGTCCCGATCACGTCCTTCAGCGCGATCGGGATCGACGTGCCGTTCGGCTCGTCGAGGACGCGGAGGTAGCAGTGCAGCTCGGGGTCGCGCTCCGCGATCGCGGCGACGTATGCGGCGTGCAGCTCGGCGGACGAGACCTCGCCGCGCTCGACGAGCCCGAGCGCGTCCTCCGCGCTGAGTCGGAGCGTGTCGATCATGCGGGCGGCACCCGGAATGCGTCGCCCTCGCGCTCGGGCGCGTTCGCGAGCGCCTCCTCGACCGGGAGCGACGGCCGCGGCTCATCCTCGTCCCAGACGTTGACGACATCGAGCGGATGTGAGGTCGGCGGGACGTCGGAGAGGTCGAGCTCGGCGACCTTGCCGACCGCGGCGAGGATGTCGTTCAGCTGCGCGCCGAGCCGCTCCACGTCCTCCTCCCGCAGCTCGAGGCGCGCGAGATGCGCGACGTGCATCAGTTGTTCGCGGTCGATCGCCATGACGTCATCCTTCCAAAACGAAGCGGGCCCCTCTCGGGGCCCGCCGCACATGGTTCCGAGAGAGTTCTCCTACGCTGCCTGGACGTTCGCGGCCTGCGCGCCCTTCGGGCCTTGCACAACCTCGAACGAAACGCGCTGGCCTTCGGTCAGCGACTTGTAGCCGTCCATGGTGATAGCCGAGAAGTGCACGAAGACGTCGTCGCCGCCCTCGCGCTCGATGAAGCCGTAGCCCTTCTCGTTGGAGAACCACTTAACGGTGCCCTCTGCCAACTTGACCTTCCTCCTTACAAAAAACAACGACGGCTCGGGCACCGAGCCGCCGACCGATGGTGAAGCAGGCCGGAGTGTAACTCAGCGAGCCGTTTTCGCAAGGGCTCCGCGGCGGCCACGGGCGGCCGTGACGGTGTTCTTCAGGACCATCGCGATCGTCATCGGACCGACCCCGCCGGGCACCGGCGTCAGGTAGCCGGCGACCTCGGCCGCGGCCGGGTCGACGTCGCCGAAAAGTCCGTCGTCTGTGCGGTTCATGCCGACGTCGATCACGGCGGCGCCGGGCTTGACCATGTCGGCGGTCACGACGTGCAGCTTCCCGACGGCGGCGACGAGGATGTCCGCCTCGCGCGTGTGCGCAGCGAGGTCGCGCGTGCGCGAGTGGCAGATGGTCACCGTGGCGTGCTCGCGGAGAAGGAGCTGCGCCATCGGCTTGCCGACGATGTTCGAGCGGCCGATCACGACGGCCTCGGCGCCCTTGGTCTCGATCTCGTACTCCTCGAGCATCCGCATCACGCCCATCGGCGTGCCGGGGACGAGTGTCGGCCGTCCGAGCGCGAGGCGGCCGGCGTTCTCGGGGTGGAGGCCGTCGATGTCCTTGTCGGGATGGATCGCCTCGATCACGGTGTTCTCGTCGAGATGATCCGGGAGCGGAAGCTGGACGAGCAGCCCGTCGACGTTGTCGTCCGCGTTCAGGCCGGCGATCGCCGCGAGCAGGTCGGCCTCGCTGATGTCCGCGGGAAGGTGGTGGTCGTGCGACTCGAAGCCGGCCTCGCGGGCCGCCTTGTGCTTGCCGCGGATGTAGATCTCCGAGGCGGGATCCTCGCCGACGAGCACGGTCGCGAGCCCGACGTGGCCGAGCTCCGCGACGTCGGCGGCGACCTCGGCGCGGACCTTCGCGGCGAGCGCCTTCCCGTCGATGATCGTGGCCGCCATCGGAGCGGAGCCTATCGCTGGTGCCTGGCACCTAACGGCTCCTAGGTGCCAGGCACTTCGCGGAACCGAGGTGCCAGGCACCACTAAGCTCCGCTCGTGGCGAGAGGGCTCCCACGGAAGAACGATGCGGCGTCGATTCGCGCGCGCCAGGAGGCGCTCGGGCTCGACGGCGCGGTGACCGGCATCGACCTCGAGCCGTTCGCGGCGGCGGCGGAGACGGTGACCGGCGTCGCCGTGATCCCGGTCTCGGTCGCGGAGCTCCACGTCTCCCTCGGCGAGTACAGCCTCTCGGACGACGGCGACGTCGTCGAGACCGGCCGCGCGGAAGAGGACGTCGCGGTGCCGCTCGCCCACACCGAGGGCGGGCTCGACCGCGTCGGTGCAGCGCGGCGCGAAGGCCGTCGCCGAGTCGGGCGGCTTCCGCACGCACGTCGTCGCCGACCGGATCACGCGCGCGTCGTGCTTCGTCTGCAAGGACGCCGCGGACGCGCTCGCCCTGGCGCGCTGGATCGAAGAGCGCGTGCCGGAGCTGCGGGCGTTCCTCCGCGACTCCGACATCCCCGAGCTCTCTCGCTACGCCGTCCTCCGCGAGGCGAAGACACACGTCGTCGGCCCGATGTGCCACGTCCTCTGGCGGTTCACGACCGGCGACGCGGTCGGGCCGAACATGATGACCCGGAACGCGTACGCGCTGAACATGGCGTACGTGCTCCCGAACGCGCCGGTCGCGATCGAGCGCGCGATGCTCGAGGCGAACATGGGCGGCGACAAGAAGCCGTCGTACGAGTACTTCCAGTCCGGGCACGGGAAGACGGTGATCGCGGAGACGACGCTGACGGACGAGGCGATCCGCCGCGTGCTGCGCACGACCGCCGAGGATCTCGAGGCGCTCGCCTGGGCCGGAACGCACGGCGCGGTCGCGTCCGGCATGCAGTCCGTCGCGTTCACGCCGGCGTCGGCGATCGCCGCGATCTTCGCCGCGACCGGCCAGGACATCGGAATGGTCGGGACGAGCTCGATGGCGCACGGCACCTGCCGCCGCGTCGACGGCGGGCTGCACGTGGCGATCCGCTTCCCCGGGCTCGAGGTCGGAACCGTCGGCGGCGGCACGACGCTCCCGACCCCACGCGAGTGGCTCGCGATGATGGGCTGCGCGGGCGCGGGCAAGGTCTACCGCTTCGCGCAGCTCGTCGCCGCCGCGGCGCTCGCACTCGAGATCAGCGCGTCCGCCGCGATGGCGACCGCCGGTTCCGAGAACTTCTTCCGCGCACACTTCGAGCGCGGCGGACATCCGGTAACCGGGGAGCGCGAGTTCCCCCGGTCGCCCGCTCCTTCGGCTCTGGTGGCGTTTGCGTCGTGTCGCTCCGCCGGGAGCGCGGTGCCGGCTACGCGGCGGGTAGCGCAGTTCACCCAGAGCGATCGTCGACGACCTGCCACCCGCGCGGCCGCGGTGCCCAAGGCATCCCAGGCCGCGAGGTTCGGCCTCCGTCCAAAGCGGGCTACGCCTCGCTTCAGCCTCGGCCTTTGCCGCACCGAGCCTCAAGCGATCAAGTGCCGGAGGCTAACGCTGCCCATAGGGCGCGTTAGACGGAGGCGAACCAGCGACGCGGGATGGGCGAAGCCCAGCACGCGTCGCGCGGCACGTCGACATCGCTCAGATCACCTGGGTGACGCGCGATCCTCCGGCGAAGGCGAGACCGCGCTCGCGCCGCAGCCCCACCGCCGCCCGCCACGTGCGCCGAAGAGGGGTCGTCAGGGGAACCCCTGGGTTCCCCTAGAACGGAACGGCGACTTCAGAGACGTCGATACCGAGCGACTTCGCCAGGCGGACGCCGTGGTCGAGCTCGTTCTTCAGCCGCTCGCGGTCGCGGGCCTCCATCAGCTGCCCGATCATCTCGCGCGCCTTCGGCCGCCAGAGAACGTGCGCTGCGAACTCCGGCAGCATCCGGCTCGCCGCGTCGACAAGCGTGTTGCGCACCTGCGGCCCGGCGCCCTCGAGCAGCACGCGCTCGTACGCCATCCCGGCGCCGTGGTGGATCCCGTCGTCGATCGCGAGGCGGTTGCAGATGTCCTCGAGGATCGTGCCGCGCGACGAGCGCGCGATCAGCCGGAAGCGCGGGATGATCAGCCGCTCGAAGAAGACCTGCATCAGGAAGACCTTCTCCTCGAGCGAGTCCGCCTCGAGGAACATGTGGCCGAGCGCGTCGAGGTGCGGATCGCGCTCCCCCTCGCCGCCGATCTGGCCGATCAGCTTCAGCCACGCCTCCGTGTGGCGCGCCTCGTCCTGCACCATCGTCGTGTAGTACAGCCGCGCCTCCGGATCGGGCGCCGCGTTCAGCAGCTGCGCCGCCATCTCGACCGCGAGCACGTCGGCCTGGAGCTGCTGCATGACGACCGAGCGCCACACGTCCATGCGGCGCGCGCGGCGCTGCGGCGTGCCCTTCCCCTCCGGCACCGGCGCGATCTCGCCCCACGGCAGGTCGCCCACCAGCCACTCCTGCCGCTTGGCGAGGTGGTAGAAGCGGAGCACGCCCTCGTAGGCGCTGCGGTCCTCGCCCGGCTCCTGCTCTTCGGTCAACGGCTCGGCGCTCATCGGTGCAGAGGTTAACGCGCCCGTGGTACGACTCGGTCCGTGATCGCCCTGATCTTCAGCTACGAGGCGCGCGACGCGGCCGAGTTCGAGCGGGTCTACGGGCCCGACGGCGAGTGGGCGCAGTTCTTCGGCCAGGGCCGCGGCTACGTCGGAACCGAGCTGCTCCGGGACGTCGAGGTGCCGGGCCGCTACGTCGTCGTCGACCGGTGGGACTCGGCCGAGGCGTACAACGAGTTCGCCGCCGCGAACCGCGACGAGTACATGCGGCGCGTCGACGACACGCGGTTCCACTACGACCAGGAGCTGCGGTTCGGGACGTTCGAGAGCGTCTGGAGCTCGTAGCCCGCTCGAACGAGGGATTCGCCTCAAGTCCGGCCGGTCCGATGCCGATCAGCAAGCCGAGGAATCCGACCTGCGGCGCGGAGGGATGCCGCATGGTCATGAGAGTTGGTCTTGTTCGCAGCCTTGGTGCTCGCGCTGATGGTCGCCGTCAAGGACGGCCGCGTCCTGAAGACGACCGGGCTCACCGCCGTCTGCGTCGTCGCCCAGACCGCAGCGGACGGGACGCAGCTCGAGGCGTGCCGCCCGGGAAAGCTGCAAGGCGTGCCCGATCTCTCGGGAAACGGGTGCAAGTCCGCCGGCAAGGAAGGCACGCTACGAGTACTGGCGCTGCCCGGCAGCGGTCGCCTCGGCTCCGAGCGGCCGCTGAGCTACCAGAGACGATAGGCCTGGCGAGACACGGTCAGATCCCGTGTCCCGTCCGGCTCCGGCAGGTGACGCCGGTCAGCGCGGAGCGGCAGGTGAACGGGCCGCGCGTCCAGGACTTTCCGTACGGAAGGTCGACGTAGCGCGGCGTTCCGGTGTAGAGGATCCCGCCCGAGCAGTTGCGCGTGCGGCCTTGCCGTCGGAGAGGTAGAAGCCGTGCCAGTCGAGGCCGTTGCACTTGGCCTCGAGGCGCTTCGCGTAGCTCGACGAGGCGATCTGGCAGCACGAGCGCCTTCGGCTGGACGAGCAGGCACTTGATGTTCCCCGACGGCGAGTGGAACCCGGGGACCGTCGCCGCCGAGGCTCGCACCCGCGACTGCGAGCGCGATGACGGCGACGACGAGCGAGCCTGCGCATCGGGGTCGCAGGGTAGCTGGCGTCCAATCCGATCGCCGCGTCCCGCCGTATCCGTCGTCGGCCGCGCCGCGCTCGACGACCTTCGTGTCGCCGGCCGCCACGGAGACACCCGCGTCGTGCGCGGCGTGTGCCCACCAATCCGCCTCGACTGCGCATTTCGACAGCGCGGAGCCGCTTCGCCACGCAATGCGTGAGCGACGGGCGTTGAAAAGAGGGAACGCGAACAGGAATAATCGATCCGCGTATGTCGGTGGAGGAGCGGACGGGGACGGAGCGGGTGCTCCAGGCGCGGGAGCGATACGTCCCGCGCGGCGTCTCCACGCCCAATCTCGTCGTCTCGAAGGCGTGGGGCGCGAAGATCTGGGACGTCGACGGGCGCGAGTACCTCGACTTCGGCGGCGGCATCGCCTGCCAGAACCTCGGCCACGGCCCGGCCGCCGTCGTGCGCGCGATCCACGAGCAGGTCGACAGCTCCTGCACCAGTGCTTCATGGTCGGGATCTACGAGCCGTACGTCGAGGTCGCGCGACGGCTCGACGACCTCTGGCCCGGCGACGCCGCGACGAAGACGCCTGCTCGTCAACTCGGGCGCCGAGGCGATCGAGAACGCCGTCAAGATCGCGCGCGCCGCGACGAAGCGCGCCGGAGTCGTCGTCTTCGACCGCGCCTTCCACGGCCGCACGAAGCTGACGATGGCGATGACGTCGAAGCTCGTCTACAAGCAGGGCTTCGGGCCGCTCGCGACGGACATCTACCGCGCGCCGGCGCCGTACCCGTACCGCGGCGTCTCGACCGAGGACGCGCTGCACGGGCTCGAGCTGCTGTTCAAGCAGGACGTCGACCCGAAGGACGTCGCGTGCATCGTGCTCGAGCCGGTGCAGGGCGAGGGCGGCTTCATCCCGATGCCGCCGGACTTCATCGCGGCGCTCGACGAGCTCTGCGACGAGCACGGGATCCTCTACGTCGACGACGAGATCCAGTCCGGCTGCGGACGCACCGGCCAGATGTGGGCGATCGAGCACTACGGCGTCGAGCCGGACATCCTCGTCGCGGGCAAGACGCTCGGCGGCGGGCTGCCGCTCGCGTCGGTCACGGGCCGCGCCGACGTGATGGACGCGGTGCACCCCGGCGGCCTCGGCGGCACCTTCGGCGGCAACCCCGTCGCGTGCGCCGCGGCGATCGCGGTGCTCGACGAGCTCTCCGCCACCGGCTACGCCGAGCGGGCCGGGCAGATCGGGCAGATGCTGCGCACGCGCCTCGACGAGATCGCGTCGCGCCGTCCGGTCGTCGGCGAGGTGCGCGGGCTCGGCTCGATGCTCGCGCTCGAGCTCACCGAGCGGAACGGCGACGCGGCGAAGGCCGTCACGTCGTACGCGTTCGACCACGGTCTGATCCTGCTCTCCTGCGGCCTGTACGGAAACGTGATCCGGCTGCTGCCGCCGCTCTCGGCGACGGACGAGGAGCTGGAACAAGGGCTCGCCATCCTGGACGAGGCACTTGGCGACGCAGGCTCCGGCTAGGCCCGAGAGCGACGCCGGCGCGACCGCGCCCGCCGTCCGCCTCACGGGAATCCGCCGCCTCTACGGCGACGTCGTCGCGATCGCGGATCTCGACCTCGACATCGCGGAGGGCGAGTTCTTCACGATGCTCGGCCCGTCCGGCTCGGGAAAGACGACGACGCTGCGCGTGATCGCCGGCTTCGAGCGCCCCGACGCGGGCACGGTCGAGCTCGCCGGCGCCGACGTCACCGGCACCGCGCCGTCGCAGCGCGACGTCAACACCGTCTTCCAGGACTACGCGCTCTTCCCGCACATGACCGTGCTCGAGAACGTCGAGTACGGCCTCCGCGTCAAGGGCGTCGGCCGGAAGCGAGCGCCGCGCGAAGGCCGAGGAGGTGCTGGAGCGCGTCCGCCTCCCCGGTCTCGGCGGCCGCAAGCCGGTGCAGCTCTCCGGCGGCCAGCGGCAGCGCGTCGCGCTCGCCCGCTCGATCGTGAACAACCCGACGGTGCTCCTGCTCGACGAGCCGCTCGGCGCGCTCGACCTGAAGCTGCGTCAGGAGATGCAGGTCTTCCTGAAGGAGCTCCAGCGCGAGCTCGGGATCACGTTCGTCTACGTCACGCACGACCAGGAGGAGGCGCTGACGATGAGCGACCGCCTCGCCGTCTTCAACGAGGGGAAGATCGAGCAGATCGGGACGCCCGCCGACGTCTACGAGCATCCGGAGACGGAGTTCGTCGCCGGCTTCGTCGGCGTCTCGAACGTCCTCGAGCGCGACGGCAAGCGGTTCACGATCCGCCCCGAGAAGATCCACATGAGCGAGACCGGTAGCGGCGAAGCCGGCGTCGTGCGCGACGTCGTCTACGTCGGGATGGTCACGCGCTACATCGTCGACCTGGACCGCGGCGGCGAGCTCGTCGTCGTCCAGCAGAACCTCGAAACCTCGTCGCAGCAGGCGCTCGAGGCCCAAGGCAGGCAGGTCCGCCTCTCGTGGCGGCCGGAGCACACGTACGTCATCAAGGAGGGAGACGACCAGTGAGAAGGATTCGCAGGGTTCACGTCCTCGCCGCCGTGTTCACGGTCGCGCTGTGCGTGCCGGCGGCCGGCGTGAGCTCGAGCAGCGGCCTGCCGACGTCGATCGGGAAGGGCGAGGGCGCGCTCAACCTCATCGCGTGGGAGGGCTACACGCAGCCGCAGTGGGTCAAGCCGTTCCAGAAGGCGACCGGCTGCCAGGTGAACGCGAAGTACGCCGGCTCGTCGGACGAGATGGTGACGCTGATGCGGTCGGGCGGCGGGTCGCAGTACGACGGCGTCTCCGCGTCCGGCGACGCGAGCCTCCGTCTGATCTACGGCAAGGACGTGCAGCCGGTCAACCCGGCTCTCGTCCCCGGCTACAAGGACTTCATCCCGGCGCTGAAGTCGCCGCCGCACAACACCGTCAACGGCGTGCACTACGGGATCTCGCTCCAGTGGGGCCCGAACACGCTGCTCTACAACACGACGAAGGTGAAGCCGGCGCCGACGAGCTGGTCGGCGATCTACAGCCCGAAGTACAAGGGCAAGGTCACCGTGCCGGACAACCCGATCCAGATCGCGGACGCGGCGCTCTACCTCTCGAAGACGAAGCCGTCGCTCGGGATCACCGATCCGTACGAGCTGAACTCGACCCAGTTCAACGCGGCGGTCAATCTGCTCAAGAAGCAGAAGCCGCTGATCAAGAAGTACTGGGCGCTCGCCTCGGACGAGATCGACCTGTTCAAGAACGGCGACGCGGTGATCGGCGCGTCGTGGCCGTACCAGACGAACACGCTCATCGCCGACGAAGGTCCCGGTCAAGGACATGATCCCGAAGGAGGGCGCGACGGGCTGGGCCGACACGTGGATGATGTCGGCGAACGCGAAGCATCCGAACTGCATGTACAAGTGGATGGCCTGGGTCTCGACGCCGAAGGTGCAGGCCCAGCAGGCGATCTACTTCGGTGAGACGCCGGCGAACGTGAAGGCGTGCCCGATCATGAACACAGCTCTCCAAGGGCTCCGCCGCGCAGTACCACTGCGGCGCGTCGGCGAAGCTACTTCAACTCGATCAAGTTCTGGAAGACGCCGGTGGCCGCGTGCGGCAACGGCAAGAACGACTGCATGGACTACACGCAGTGGCAACAGGCGTGGACGCAGATGAAGGGCTGATGAGCCCTGGCCGTTCGCGCCGCTGACGTCGACTCGAAGACGGGCTCCCCGCTGCGGGGGGCCCGTCTCGGGTTCTCGTCGTTCTTCTGGAGGCACCGCTGGCCGAAGGCGCTGCTGCTGCTCGTCGCTGCCGCTGCTCGCGTTCGGGCTCGTGTATCTCGCGTCGCTCGGCGCGCTGTTCGTCTCCTCGTTCTGGACCGTCAACTCGTTCACGACGGAAGATCGAGCACGTCTGGACGCTGTCGAACTACCAGACGATCTTCGAGTCGAGCGCGTACCGGCACGATCGCGTACCGGACGATCGGGATCGCCGCGGCGGTGACGGTCACCGACGCACTGCTCGCGTTCCCGCTCGCGTACTTCATGGCGCGGATCGCGCAGCCGCGCACGCGCACGTTTCTCTTCGTCGCGGTGCTGCTGCCGCTCTGGTCGAGCTACCTGATCCGCGTCTACATCTGGCGGCTGATCCTCGAACGCACGACGGCGTGCTCAACTGGTGGCTCGAGAAGCTCGGGCTGCCGCCGCAGCACCTCGCGTACACGAACTACGCGGTCTGGATCATCTTCACGTACGTCTGGCTGCCGTTCATGATCCTGCCGATCTACGGCGCGCTCGAGCGGATCCCGGAGTCGTACATCGAGGCGTCGCGCGACCTCGGCGCGAGCGGATTCCTGACGTTCCGCCGCGTGATCCTGCCGCTCGCGCTGCCCGGCGTCGTCGCAGGCTCGATCTTCACGTTCGCGCTGACGCTCGGCGACTACGTGACGCCGCTGCTCGCGGGCGGCGCGAGCTCGCAGTTCATCGGCAACGTCGTCTACGACTCGGTCGGGATCTCGAACCAGCGTCCCGTTCGCCGCGGCCTTACGCCGTGATCCCGCTCGCGGTGATGGGCGTGTACCTCCTGGTCGCGCGCCGGCTCGGCGCGTTCGAGGCGATGTGATGGAGGGGCGCGCCACGCGCATCGGCCTGGTGATCTGGACGACGCTCGTCGTGCTCTTCCTCTGGATGCCGCTCGTGCCTGATCATGGTCTACGCGTTCAACGCGTCGAACGTGCAGAGCTGGCCGATCACCGAGTTCTCGACGAAGTGGTTCAGCGTCGCATGGCACTCACCCGACGTCCGCAGCGCCGTCTTGCTCTCGGTCAAGGCCGCGGTGCTCGCGACGTCGATCGCGCTCGTGCTCGGCTCGATGGCGGCGTTCGCGATCGCGCGCTTCAAATTCTTCGGCCGCGAGTCGATGACGTTCCTGCTCGTGCTCCCGATCGCACTGCCCGGGATCGTCACCGGCATGGCGCTGAACTCGTTCTTCGTCTTCGGACACATCAACCTGTCGCTGTGGACGATCGTGATCGGGCACGCGACGTTCTGCATCGTGATCGTCTACAACAACGTGCTCGCGCGGCTGCGGCGCTCGTCGACGTCGCTGATCGAGGCGTCGCAGGACCTCGGCGCCGACGGGCTCCAGACGTTCCGCTTCGTGGTCTGGCCCGTGCTCTCGACGGCGCTGGTCGCGGGCGGGCTGCTCGCGTTTGCGCTCTCGTTCGACGAGATCGTCGTGACGTACTTCACGGCAGGCGCGCAAACCACGCTCCCGATCCTGATCTCTGGGCTACATCCGGCTGGGACAGCAGCTCCCCGTCGTGAATGCGATCGCATTCGTAATCATCCTCTTGACGGTGATACCCGTCATGCTTGCGCAGCGTCTGATGCGCGACACGGGCGTCCTCCGCCGCGGGGCGGGGAACGTCACGGAGGCGGTCGAGTCGGCCCAGGTGACAGCGGTTTGAACAGGAGGCAGAGATGAGCGCAACGACAACGTCCTACAAGAACTTCGTCGGCGGCGAGTGGGTCGACGCGGCCTCGGGCGAGACGATGGAGGTGATCAACCCGGCGACGGGCGAGACGATCGCCGAGGTGCCGAGCTGCAGCGCGGAAGACGTCGACCGCGCGGTCGCGGCCGCGAACAAGGCGCTACCGGACTGGCTCGACTCGACGCCGAAGGAGCGCTCCGAGCTTCTGCACAAGCTCGCCGACGTGATGGACGAGCACGCCGAGGAGCTGGCGCAGCTCGAGTCGCTGAACGTCGGCAAGCCGCTGATGGCCTCCCGCGACGAGATGCCGTTCTCGTCCGACAACCTCCGCTTCTTC
This sequence comes from uncultured Actinomycetes bacterium, assembly GCA_963816455.1. Lineage (GTDB taxonomy): Bacteria > Actinomycetota > Thermoleophilia > Gaiellales > Gaiellaceae > Palsa-739. Next base: position 437,423 of record CAWFKM010000016.1, on the reverse strand, counting down.
GCCGGCGCCGCGCGGCACCTCGAGGGCCAGTCCGCGGGCGAGTACATCAAGGGCTACACGTCGATCATCCGGCGCGAGCCGCTGGGAATCGTCGGCGGCATCTGCCCGTGGAACTACCCGCTGATGATGGCGGTCTGGAAGATGGGGCCGGCGCTTGCGGCCGGCAACGTCCAGATCCTGAAGCCGTCGGAGCAGACCCCGTTGTCGCTCCTGCGGTTCGTGCAACTCGCGCAGGAGGTCATTCCCGCCGGCGTCCTTCAGGTCGTCACCGGCGACGGCGTTCCGGTCGGCGAGCGGCTCGTCGCGCATCCCGACGTCCGGCTCGTCTCGCTCACCGGAGACGTCTCGACCGGCAAGGCGATCGCACGGAACGCCGCGGACACGCTGAAGCGCGTCCACCTCGAGCTCGGCGGCAAGGCGCCGATGGTCGTCTTCGACGACGCCGACCCGAAGGCGGTCGCCGAGGGGATCCGCCTCGCCGGGCTTCTGGAACTCCGGCCAGGACTGCACCGCCGGCTCGCGTGTGATCGCCGGCCCGAAGATCTACGACACGCTGCTCGAGGAGCTCGTGCCACAGGTCGAGTCGCTGAAGGTCGGCGACCCGATGGAGAGCGACGAGATCGAGATGGGCTCCGTGATCTCGAAGGCGCAACAGGAGCGGATCCTCGGCTTCCTCGAGCGCGCGAAGGGCGCGACCGTCCTCACCGGCGGCGGCACGCAACGGCAGCAGCAAGGGCTTCTTCGTCCAGCCGACGGTCGTCACCGACGTGAAGCAGACGGATGAGATCGTCCAGGACGAGGTCTTCGGCCCGGTCGTGACCGTGCAGCGGTTCGCGGACGACGACGAGGCGATCCGCTGGGCGAACGACGTGCGCTACGGGCTCGCGTCGTCGGTCTGGACGCGCGACGTCGGCCGCGCGCTGAACGCCGTGCGCCGGCTTCAGTTCGGGACGGTCTGGGTCAACGACCACCTGCTCCCGCTCACGTCCGAGATGCCGCACGGCGGCTACAAGCAGTCCGGCTACGGCAAGGACATGTCGATCTACTCGATGGAGGAGTACACGCAGATCAAGCACGCTGCGTTCAAGATCGACTGACCCAGCTGGGCTAGATCCGCTCGGACCGACGGTGATCAAACCACCGCGCCGTGACCGATGCACCGGCGTCACCCAACACCCCGGAGGAGATATGACCGTTCGCGATCGCCCGCGCCCTGCGGCGGTCACAGCGGGCGGTGCGGTCGGTCACCGCGCGCGGCACGCGCAGGAAAGTCACCGGCTGGAGACGTGGATGATCATCGTCCCGATGCTGGCGTCCATCGCGTTCAGCGTCGTTGCCGGCGCACGGACTGTTCTACGCCGCACTTCTAGGCGGCCGTCACCATCTCCGAAGTGACCAGCCGTCGGCAGGTCGATGCAACGCACGGTGGAGAAGATGCGTCTGCTCCGACCTTCGCCCGCCGCACCTCGTCGCTCGTGACCGTCGAGAAGCGAGCTCGCGCGGATCCGGCGCACTACCGCACCGGCCGGCTACCGTCGGTCGGCTCGACATCGCGACCGTCTACGGGCTAACGATCACGATCTCCGCAGCTACCTAGGAGACATGGCGTCAGATGCGCCTTGTCCGCGTGGCGAGCGTCTCGTCGCCGTTCGACCCCCACGCAGCTGATCGGCTGGCCGGCACGCAGCGGGTGCCAGCCGGGCGAGTACGCCGACGCTCTTCGTCGTACTCGATCGTCGGCGCGCTGTTCGCGTCGCGCTACGGCGGCGACGTGCGCCTCTGGGAGGAGTTCACGTACTGCTACCTCCTGCTGCTCGTCGTCTACACCTGGTACCTCTTCGCGCTGCTGCTGGTGCACGACGTGCATCCGCGGCAGTACCAGGAGTACGCGACGAGAAGATCGCCGGCCATCCCCTGCTTCAACGAGTCGCCCGATCTCGTCGAGCAGTCGATCCGGACCGTACTCGACGGCCGAGGGCCGCAAACAGTCGTCGTCATCGACGACGGCTCGACGAACGGCGTGCAACAGCGCCTCGCGCAGCTCGCGGAGGTTCTGCCCATCCACGTGCACTACTTCCCCGAGAACCGGGGAAAGCGCGAGGCGCTGCATGTCGCCGTCACGAGGCTCCTCGACGACGACGTCGACTTCGTCGTCACGATCGACAGCGACACACTCCTCGAGCCCGAAGCGCTCGTCCGCGTCGTCGAGCCGCTGGAGGATCCAAAGATCGCGGCGTCGACCGGCAACGTGCCGCTCGTGAACGAGCGTCAGAACCTGCTCACGCGGATGATCGGCACGTACTACTCGGTCGGCCTGATCATCGACAAGCAGGCGCAGAGCGTGATCCGGAGCGTCGACAGCTGCAGCGGCTGCCTCGCCGCGTACAAGGCGCCGCTGCTGAGGTCGCTGATCGACGAGTTCGCCGCGCAGCGGTTCCTCGGAGAGCAGTGCACCCATTCCGAGGATCGCCATCTAACGAATCTCGTCCTCCGCGGCGGCCACGACGTCGTCTACGTCTCGGAAGCGGTGAGCTGGACGGAGACGCCGGCGACCGTGCGCGGCTTCCTGCGTCAGCAGCGACGGTGGAAGCGCGGCTACATCCGCGAGTCCGTCTACACGCTGTCGTACGCGTGGCGGAACAAGCGGCTGCTGTTCGTCCAGATCCTGTTCTGGGATCTGACGGCGCCGTTTCTCTCATTCCGGCCTGCGGGTCGCGCTCGTGGTGATCGTCGTCAGCAACCCGAGCCTCGTCAGTCGAGGTGATCCTGCCGAGCTGGATCGTCCTGATGCTCGTCCGCTACGTCTGGTCCCGCTCCGGGCGCCCGCAAGGTCCGGGCTGCTTCATGCTACGGCTCTTCTACGAGTTCTGCCTCTACTGGCTCGAACCTCTGGGCTCGTTCGACCGTCCGGATCGGCGCTGCGCGTGACCCGCCAGGAGTCACCGCCCAGGCCTAACTGACCGAAATCCGATTTCGACGTCTAAGTCGAAGACCCGTCGGGATAGCGGCGGATACGCTCTCCAGGGAGGTGGGCGTGGGAGCAGACGAGCTCGGACGGGCGGCGGCCGTCGCCGATCGGTTCCTCGACAACATCGAGACGGTCGTCCACGGCAAGCGGGAGCAGATCATGCTCGTGATCGCGGCGCTCATGTGCAGCGGGCACGCGCTGCTCGAAGACGTCCCCGGAACCGCGAAGACCGTGCTCGCGCGCGCGATCGCGCAGTCGATCGAAGGCGCGGTCTCGACGCGGATCCAGTGCACGCCGGATCTCCAGCCGACCGACGTGACGGGGCTGTCGATCTACAACCAGCTCGAGCGCGACTTCGAGTTCCGCCCGGGTCCGGTGTTCGCAAACGTCGTGCTCGTCGACGAGATCAACCGCGCGATGCCGAAGACGCAGTCGGCGCTGCTCGAAGCGATGGCGGAGCAGCAGGTGACCGTCGACGGCGAGACGCGCAAGCTCGTCGATCCGTTCCTCGTCATGGCGACGCAGAACCCGATCGAGTACGAGGGGACGTTCCCGCTGCCGGAGGCGCAGCTCGACCGCTTCTTCGTGCGCGCGACACTCGGCTATCCCGAGGCCGACGACGAGCTGCGGATCGTCGACGAGCAGCTCGGCAGTCATCCGCTGACGCGGCTCGAGCCGGCGGTGAGCCTCGACGACATCGCGCTCCTGCGCGCCGCCGTCGGCGGCGTCTTCGTCCACGAGGCGGTCGCGCGCTGGGTCGTCGACCTTGTCCGCGCGACGCGGCAGCTCGACAGTCGTCGCGATCGGCAGCTCGGTGCGCGGCTCGCTCGCGCTGAACCGCGCCGCACGCGCGTGGGCGGTGCTGCACGGCCGCCGCTACGTCACGCCGGAGGACGTGGAGCGACTCTTCGTTCCGGTTCTGCTGCACCGGATCCTCTTCCGCCCCAGCTTCCTCGCCGACGTGCGCGACAAGGGCTGGGACGTCTCGAGCCTCGAGGTGCGCGAGCGCTGCTTCGCCGTCGCGCCGAAGCCCGGCTTCGACATCGACCTCGACGTTCCGGCCGCGTCTGGGACCGTACGGTGCAGCGCGGCGTCTTCCCGCTGATCCCGCGCCGGCAGGTGATCGGCCTCGCGTTCGGCGGCGTCCGCAGCGCGCGCCGCGGGATCGGCTCCGACGTCGCCAGCTCGCGCGAGTACCGACCGGGCGACCAGGTCGCGTGGATCGACTGGGCGGCGTCGGCGCGGCTCTCGGCGGCGCGCGGCGACGACCGGTTCATCGTCACCGAGCGGTTCGCGGACGAGGCGCCGCGCGTGATCGTCGTCTGCGACCGCAGGCCGTCGCTCTCGATCGAGGCGTCGCCCCTCCGCACGCTCGACAAGCCGAAGGCGCTGCTCGCCGCGATCGAGCTGATCGGCCTGAGCTCGACCGCGGCACGCAGCCTCACCGGCTACCTCGACCACGCGAACGGCGACGCGCACTGGCTGCCGCCGCGCAGCGAGCACCGCGCCGAGCCGCACTCGTTCGACCGTCCGTTCCGCGCGCCGGCCGACACCGTCTCGCGCGCGCTCGAGCATCTCGCCGAGCACCGGCGCGACCTGCCGACGCAGACGTTCGTCTTCATCCTCTCGGACTTCATCGTGCCGCCGGACGAGCGCGTCTGGCAGCGCGCGCTCGAGCACCGCTGGGAGCTCGTTCCCGTCGTCGTGCAGGACCCGGTGTGGGAGCGGACGTTCCCCGACGTCGGCGGCGTCTCTGTTCCGTACGCCGACCCGCGCACGGGCCGCGTCGCGCCGGTGCTGCTCACCGAGCGCGAGGCCGCGCGGCAGCGCGAGCGCAACGAAGCGCGCTGGGACGAATCTGATGCGCCGCTTCCGCGCGTTCGGGACCGAGCCGGTCGCCGTGCACGACCACGACCCCGGAGCGATGCTGAGCGCGTTCCTCCGCTGGGCCGACCTGCGGCAGGTCGCGCGAGGGCTCGTCGCGTGAGACGGCAGCTGCTCATCGCCGCGGTCGTCACGCTCGCCGCCGCGGCGCCGGCCGCCGCCACGCTGCCGAGTGTTCCGTCCGGGTCCTCGATCGGCGACGGCGCTGCCGCTGAAGGCGTACGCGTCGCTGACGCCGCCGATCCACCTGTTCGGCGACCGCGTCACCGCGAGCATCGCCGTCGTCGCCGACACGAAATGGGTCGACCCGGACCGGCTGCGCGTGACGGCGAGCTTCCTGCCGTACCGGCCGATCCACCCGCCGACGATCCTGCGGCTCCACACCGGCCGCTTCGAGCAGCTGACGTGGACGTGGACGCTGCGCTGTCTGCGCTCGCCGTGCGTCCCGCGCTTCCCGCCGAGCGACGAGGCGCACGTCTTCCACTTCCCGCTGGCGCACATCGACTACCTGAAGCCGAACGGAAAGCCGCGCGTACGGGATCACGTCCGCGTGGCCGCCGCTCGAGGCGATCACGCAGATCGGCCCGAGCGTCGCCGCGGCGCTGGGCCGCAAGGGCGCGCTGCCGTGGCGGTACCGCATCGCGCCGGTCGCGGCGCCGGCGTATCGCGTCTCGCCGTCGTCGCTCTACTGGCTCTCGCTCGCGCTCGCCGCGGCTCTCGGCTGCGCGGCGCTGCTGCTGGCAGGACGCTGGGCGCTCTCACTCCGGCCCGAACGCGCGGCCGGGCCGGCGCTGTCGGGAGCCGCGACACCGCTCGAGCGCGCTCTCGTCCTGCTCGAGTGGGCGCGCGCGCACGACGACGACACGCTTCAGCGGAAGGCACTCGAACGCGTCGCCGACGAGCTCGGCACCGACGTCGGCGACATCGACGAGCTGACGGAGAAGGCGCGCGAGCTCGCGTGGTCGTCGAGCGGCCCGCAGAGCGGCGAGGTCGACACGTTCTCGGAGCGCGTCCACGAGCAGGCGCACGTGGAGGATCCGGAGTGAGGCTTCCGACGCATCCACCGCGACGGCGCGACCCGGCTCGGCGACCTCGGCGCGATCGCCGGTCCGGCGCGGCGCACCGCCTTCCTCCGCGTTGCGCTCGCGGCGGCGCTCGCGGGCACGCTCGCGGTCGCGGTCCTCGCCGCGCGCTCCGCCGGCACCGGCCGCGCCGCCGTGCTGCCGGCGGGCGCCGACACCGGCGTCGTCGCGCTCGACATGTCGGCGAGCATCTCCGGCCCGGTCTACGCGCGCGTCGCGACGACGCTGCAGGGGATCGTCGCGGCGAACCAGGCGATCGGGCTCGTGATGTTCTCCGACACCGCGTACGAGCTGCTGCCGCCGAACTCGCCGCCGACCGCGCTGAGCCAGTTCATTCCGTTCTTCGTGCCCGTGTCGTACGCGCACGGGAACCCGATCTTCGCGCAGAGCCCGTGGTCGCAGTTCAGCGGCGGCACGCGCATCTCGAACGGGCTCGCGACGGCGATGCACGCATTGCGCGCCGCCGGCGTCAAGCACGGTTCGATCCTCCTGCTCAGCGACCTCGACGACTCGGCCGGCGACCAGCCGGCGCTCGTCTCCGAAGCGCTCGCGCTCCAGCACGCGCACATTCCCGTCCGCATCGTGCCGCTGTTCGCCGACCCGGCGAACGTCCGGTTCTTCGCGTCGCTGTTCGGAGACAACGCGTTCGTCAGCCCGCGCGCGTTCACGCACACCGCGACGCGCCACGAGCAGTCGATCACCGCCGCGCTGCCGTGGGCGCTGCTCGCGCTCGGAATCCTGCTCGTGCTGCTCCTCGCCGGCAACGAGCGCCTGAACGGACGTCTCGCGATCGGATCGGCGGCGTGAAGCTCCTGCGCCGGCACAAGACGGCGGTCGCCGCCGTCGTCTGCGCGGGGCTCGCCGCCGTCTTCGTGCTGCTCGCGCTCGACGTGAAGACGTGGCACACGGCGATGACGCGCGACGACCTTCGCTTCCGCGCGATGCACTCGCACCGCGCACTGTGGCAAGCCGCAGACGGCGCTCCCCGGCGACCCGGCGCAACATCTGCTCGGGCTGGACAACGCGGTCGCGTACCGGCGCGCGCTGCAGCTCTTCTGGTTCAGCCGGATCGGCTCCGACCCGGAGACGCGGCAGGATCTGCCGACGACGCGCGCGCAGGCGCAGGCGCAGCTCGAGACGGCGATGGAGTCGGCGCAGACGGCCGGCGAGCGCTCCAACGCGGCGAACCTGATCGGCGTCATCGTCGTGACGAGCCCGCTCGTCACCGACCCGAAGGCGGAAGAGGCGACGCTCACGCGCGCGGCGACGTTCTTCCAGCAGGCGATCTCGCTCGATCCGACGAACTACGACGCGAAGCTGAACCTCCAGCTCGTGCTGCTGCTGCAGCGGCCGGGGAAGTCGATGGTCGGACGCGACGCGCGCGGCGGCTACGGCTTCGGCCGCGGCCACGGCGTCAGCGAGACGGGCTCGGGCTACTGATGCTCGCGGTCACGTTCCTGACTCCCGTCGGCGCGCTGTTCGTGCTCGCCGCGGCGATCCCGCTCGCCGCGCTGGCCGCGACGGAGCGCCGGTCGGCGACGATCCGGCGGCTGTTCGCCGTCGCCGCGCCGCGACGGCGGACGCTCATTCCGGTCATCGTCGCGCTCGTCACTGCTGCCGGCGCTCGTCGGCGTCGCCGCTGCGCAGCCGATCGTCGTCCACCAGACGTATCTCAACGAGCGCGACGACGCAGAGGCGTTCTTCGTCTTCGACACGTCGCTGTCGATGAACGCAAAGGCCGCGCCCGGTGCACCGACGCGGCTCGCGCGCGCGAAGCGCGACGCGCTGCTGCTGCGCGCGCGCCTGGGCGACATCCCCGTCGGAATCGCGTCGATGACCGACCGCACGCTGCCCGACCTGATGCCGACGACGGACACGGCGCTGTTCAGGCGCACGCTGTCGACATCGGTCGGGATCGACCTGCCGCCGCCGAGCCAGCCGTACAACACCGGCCGCGCGTCGACACTCGAGGCGCTCGTGCCGGTGATCCAGGGTCACTTCTTCTCGACGACGCCGCGCCACCGGCTCGTCATCGTCTTCACCGACGGCGAGTCGCACGCACTGTCACCCGCGCTGCGGTACACCCTCGTGCCGCCGCCCGGCGTGACCGCCGTGTTCGTCCACGTCTGGGCGCCGACCGAACGGATCTTCAGCGCGAAGGGCCGGCCCGACCCGCACTACCGGCCGGACCCGGCGAGCGGCCCCGCGCTCGACTCGTTCGCCGCCCTCATGCACGGCGGCAGCTTCACCGAGGACCAGATCGGCCCGCTCGCGCGCGCACTTACGGCGAACACCGGCAACGCGCACGCGACGCGCCGCGTCGAGACGTACGCGCGCATCGCGCTCGCGCCGTGGTTCCTGCTCGCCGGCGCCGTCCCGCTCGGCTTCCTCCTCTGGAGGCGGAACTTCTAGCTAGTCCTCCGAGCCGGCGTCGTGGTCGACCGTCGCCAGCTGCTCGTAGAGGTGCCAGCGCTCGTCGACGTCATGCTGCTCCTCAGCGGCGAGCTCGCCCGCCTCGCCCGGGTTTGCGCGGACGAGCGACGCGAAGCGATTCTCCTTGGCCGTGAACTCCGCGACAGGGATCTTCGGCGGCCGCGAGTCGAGCTGGAACGCGTGCGTCCGCCGCGGGTCGTAGCGGTAGAGCGGCCAGTAGCCGGAGTCGGCGGCTTCCTTCTGGTGCGCCATCGCGGTCGCCATTTCGATCCCGTGGGCGATGCAGTGGCTGTACGCGATGATCAGCGACGGGCCGTCGTACGACTCGGCCTCGGCGAACGCCTTCACCGTCTGCGGATTGTCGGCGCCGAGCGCGACCTGCGCGACATACACGTTGCCGTAGCCCGCCGCGATCAGCCCGAGATCCTTCTTCGCCGTGTGCTTGCCGCCTGCTGCGAACTTCGCGACGGCGCTGCGCGGCGTCGACTTCGACGCCTGGCCGCCCGTGTTCGAGTAGACCTCGGTGTCGAGGACGAGGACGTTGATGTTCGCGCCGCTCGCGAGAACGTGGTCGAGCCCGCCGAACCCGATGTCGTACGCCCAGCCGTCGCCGCCGACGATCCAGACGGACTTCTTCACGAGACCGTCGGCGAGCGACGAGAGCCGCCGCGCGTCGGGCGACGAGAGGCCGGCGAGGATCTCCTTGAGTTCCGCGACACGCTCGCGTTGCGCGATGACGCCGGCCTCGTCGCTCTGGTCGGCGTCGAGGATCGACTGCCGCAGCGTGTCCGGCACGCCGCCGTCCAGCGCCTCGAGCAGGCGGCGCGCCTGTCCGGCCTGCTGGTCGAGCGCGATGCGCATGCCGTAGCCGAACTCGGCGTTGTCCTCGAACAGCGAGTTCGACCACGCCGGCCCGCGGCCGTCCGCGTTCGCCGTCCACGGCGTCGTCGGAAGGTTGCCGCCGTAGATCGACGAGCACCCGGTCGCGTTCGCGACGAGCAGCCGATCGCCGAAGAGCTGCGTCAGCAGCTTCAGATACGGCGTCTCGCCGCAGCCGGCGCACGCGCCGGAGAACTCGAAGAGCGGCTGCAGCATCTGCGAGCCCTTCACCGTCGCGATCTGCACCTTCGCCCGGTCGATCTCCGGGATCGAAAGGAAGAACTCCCAGTCCCGGCGCGCAGGCTCGAGGTCGTCCGGCTTCGGGACTGCGTCGAGTGACTTGTGTGCGGGATTCGTCTTGTCCTTCGCCGGGCACACCTCGACGCAGATGCGGCAGCCCGTGCAGTCGTCGGGCGACACCTGGATCGCCATGCGCATTCCCGGCAGATCCTTCGCGCGCCACTCCTTCGACCGGAAGCCGTCGGGTGCGCCGTCGAGTGCGGCGGGATCGAAGACCTTCATGCGGATCGCGGCATGCGGGCAGACGAGCGCGCACTTCGCGCAGTCGATGCAGATCGACTCGTCCCAGACCGGCAGCTCGGCCGCGAGGTTCCGCTTCTCGTAGTGCGCCGTCCCGAGCGGGAACGTTCCGTCGGCCGGAAGCGCGCTCACGGGAAGACGGTCGCCCTCGCCGGCGATGAGGATGCGCAGGAGGTCCGGCCGCGTCTCGACGGCGTGCCTGCCGTTCGCATGCGGCGTCAGGTCCCCGGGCACGTCGACCTCGCGGAGGGAGTCGAGGGCGAGGTCGACGGCCCGGAAATTACGCTGCACGATCTCCTCGCCGCGCTTCGCGTACGTTCGCGCGATCGCTTCCTTGATCGCGCCGATCGCGCGCCGCGCGGGCAGCACGTCCGCGAGTGCGAAGAAGCACGTCTGGAGCACGGCGTTCGTCCGTCCCGGCAGCCCCGCCTCGCGCGCGACGCGATTCGCGTCGACGACGTAGAAGCGGATGCTCTTCGCGAGGATCTGCTCCTGAACCGCCTCCGGCAGGTGCTCCCAGATCTCGTCCGGCGCCGTGCGGGCTGTTGAGGAGGAAGGTCGCGCCGTGCTCGGCGACGTCGAGGACGTCCATGCGCCGCAGGAGATCGAAGTTGTGGCACGCGACGAACCCCGCGTGCCCGATCAGGTACGACGAGTAGATCGGCCGCGGGCCGAAGCGAAGATGCGAGACGGTCGTCGAGCCGGACTTCTTCGAGTCGTAGACGAAGTACGCCTGGACGAAGAGGTTCGTGGACTCGCCGATGATCTTCGCGGAGTTCTTGTTCGCGCCGACTGTGCCGTCCGAGCCGAGCCCGTAGAAGACGCAGCGCCTGACGTCGTCCGGCTCCGTGTCGAACGACGGGTCGACCTCGAGGCTCGATCCGGAGACGTCGTCGTCGATCCCGACGGTGAAGTGCCGCTTCGGCCGCTCCGCGGCGAGCTCGGCGAAGACGGCCGCTGCCATCGCCGGCGTGAACTCCTTCGACGCGAGGCCGTAGCGGCCGCCGAGCACGCGCGCCGGCAGGCGATCCTGTTCGCTGAGTGCGCTCAGGACGTCCTCGTAGAGCGGCTCGCCGACGGCGGCCGGATCCTTGCTCCGGTCGAGAACGGCGAGCGCCTCGACCGTCGGCGGGAGCGCGGCGGCGAGCGCTTCGCCGTCGAACGGACGGTAGAGCCGCACCTTGACGATGCCGACTTTCTCGCCGCGCGCCGTCAGCGCCGCGACGGCTTCCTCGACCGCGCCGACGCCGGAGCCCATCAGCACGATCACGCGCTCGGCGTCGGGAGCGCCGACATAGTCGAACAGGCCGTAGCGCCGGCCGGTCAGCTCGGCGAGACGGTCGAGCTCGTCGGCGACGATCCCGGGCGTCGCGGCGTAGAACGGGCTCGCGCCCTCGCGGGACTGGAAGAAGACGTCGGGGTTCTGCGCGGAGCCGCGCAGCACCGGGTGGTCCGGGCTCAGCGCGCGGTCGCGGTGCGCGCGCACGAGGTCGTCGTCGACGAACGCCCGCAGGTCGTCGTCGCCGAGCGGCTCGATCACGTTCACCTCGTGCGAGGTGCGGAAGCCGTCGAAGAAATGAAGGAACGGGACGCGCGAGCGAAGTGTCGCCGCCGTCGCGACCGCGGCGAAGTCGTGCGCCTCCTGGACGTCGGAGGAGCAGAGCAGGGCGAAGCCGGTGCCGCGCGCGGCCATTACGTCGCTGTGGTCGCCGAAGATCGAGAGCGCGTGCGTCGCAACCGTGCGCGCGGCGACGTGCATCACGAACGGCGTCAGCTCGCCCGCGATCTTGAACATGTCCGGGAGCATCAGGAGCAGCCCCTGCGACGCGGTGAACGTCGTCGTCAGCGAGCCCGTCTGGAGCGCCCCGTGGATGGCGCCGGCCGCTCCCGCCTCGGACTGCATCTCGACAATCCGGGGTACGTCGCCCCAGAGGTTCGGCCGGCCTTTCGCCGACCACTCGTCGGCGTGCTCGCCCATCGCAGACGCCGGCGTGATCGGGTAGATCGCAACGACTTCGCTCGTCGCATGTGCGACAAGTGCTGCGGCCTCATTTCCATCCACGACGATGCGACTCCCACTCATGCTCAAAGGGTCGCCGAGGCGGCCCGAGCCGGCATCGGGGCGGCCGCCCAGCCGGGCTCGGTACTAGACCGCAGCCGCCTGCCGCTTCGGGCAGAATCGAGAGATGGCGGTCGAGGCGATCCACATCGGCCCGCGCGAGGCGGAGGAGCTCGACGCCGTCGACTCGGCGGTGGCCGTCGCCGGGAACGGGCTCGAGGGCGATCGCCACTACCACCCGGACGGAGCCGCTCCCGGTCAGGCGCTGACGCTCGTCGACGCTGCGATCGTCGAGGAGGTCGGGCTGGCTCCGGGCGAGACGAGACGCCAGCTGACCGTCCGCGGCGTCGAGCTGAACGACCTCGTCGGGAAGCGCTTCCGCGTCGGCGAGGTCGAGTGCCTCGGCGTCGAGCTCTGCGAGCCGTGCAGGCACCTCGAGCAGATGACGCGTCCCGGGATCATCGCGGAGCTCGCCCACCGGGCCGGCATCAACGCGGACATCGTCGTCGGCGGAGTGATCCGCGTCGGCGACGCCGTCGAAGAGCTCTAGTCCCGCGCCGATCTCCGCCGGCTCCGCCGCAGCACCGGCGAGCGCCTTCGCTACCCTGGCGCGATGCTCAGACTCTCATTGCTCGCCGTCTGCGTCGCGCTCGTCGCCGGCGCCGCCTCCGCGGCCGCCGCGGCGCCGCCGTCGCTCCTCAAGCCGTCGACGCTGACCGCGAAGGCGCCTGCCAAGTACGCCGTCTCGTTCAAGACGACCAAGGGGACATTCGTCGTCACCGTCAATCGCGCCTCGGCGCCGCTCGGTGCCGACCGTTTCTACAACCTCGTCCAGGCGCACTTCTTCGACGGCGTGGAGTTCTTCCGCGTCGTGAAGGGCTTCGTCGTCCAGTTCGGGATCAGCGGGACGCCGAAGGTCGCGGCGGCGTGGAGCAACGCGAACATCAAGGACGACCCGGTGAAGGGGTCGAACGCGATCGGCACGATCACCTACGCGGACGCCGGCCCGAACACGCGGTCGACGCAGGTCTTCATCAACCTCGGCAACAACGCGTTCCTCGACAAGCAGGGATTCGCGCCGTTCGGGAAGGTGACGTCCGGGATGAGCGTCGTCAACAAGCTCTACGGCGGCTACGGCGACAAGGCCACGAGCACGCAGAGCGCAGATCGCGTCAGCAGGGAAACGCGTTCCTGAAGAAGCACGTTCCCGAAGCTCGACAGCATCGTCACGGCACGGCTCGTCCCCGCGGGCTAGACACCGCGGGGGCGAGCAACGACGCGCCCTACTGCTGGTCGTTCGGGATCAGCCGCGGGCCGGTGATCAACGCCGCGACGGCGGAGAACACCTGATTCAGGCCGTCGACCGACTCGTTGTCGAAGAACGTCGTCGAGTCGGACGAGATCCCCTGCACCGCGCCGTACGCCGTGATCGTCGGGCTCTCGTCCGCCCCGGTATACGAGAAGCAGCGGTTCGAGGTGCCGCCGACGCCGTTCAGCGTGTAGCCGATCCCGAAGATGGTCGTGCCCGTCGCCTTCACCGTGTTGGCCGACGAGACACCCTGGTGGCACGGCTTCGTGCGGTACGGCGAGCTCGTGCCGTAGTACGTCGGTCCGTTGTTCGCTGCGCCGTCTGTGAAGAAGACGATGTAGTGGCGTGCAGTCGGGCGGCCGTCCTTCACGAGCTCGGCCTGCGCCTGCTCGATCGCCGTCGCATACGACGTGGCGCCGCTCGCGGGAACGCAGTCGACCGTTGAGACGAGCGCTGACGAGTGATCGAGGACGCCGTTCTTCTTGTACGCGGACGTGATCGGGACGAGGAGGTACTTCGACGCTGTCGAGTCGTACGACGTCGACGACGGGGTCGAGCAGTTCGACTTACCAGAGTCGACCGGCGGGAGGACGACGAGGCCGACGCGGTCGAGCGACGGGTCGAGCTCCGTCAGCATCGTCTCGATGCCCTCCTTCGCGTTGTTCAGCTTCGTGCAGCTCGGATCGTTCGCACCGGACCACGTCCAGCACATCGAGCCGGTTCGGTCGAAGACCATGACGATGTCAGCGGGACGGTCGGCGCACGGCCCGCACGCGGTCGAGCGCACGTGGAGTGGGATGCTGTTGATCCCGAAAATCTTGAGGAAGAACGTGCTCGCATTCCCCGTCTCGTCGACGACGATCGCGTTGTCAGGCGCGCAGCCGGGCAGCGACGCGACGCACTTCTCGGACACGACCTCCTTGACGCCGGTGATCCCGCCGCTCGTGATCACGTTCTTGCCACCCGGACTGGCACCGTACTGCGTCGCGGTACCGGCAGCGACCTGCAGGTTCGGCAGCTGCGATGCGCCGGCGAGCGAGGCCGCGTCGGCCGAGCTCTGGAGCGAGCGCTGCGAGTAGTACGCGTACCCGATGTCGATCGAGAGGCCGACCATCCCGAGCAGCGGGATGAGCGCGGCGACGATCAACGGAATCACCTGCCCCGCCTGGTCCCGGAGCACCAGCTCGAGACGGCGGCTCATCCAGCGTTTCACGGACACAGTTCCTCCCCCACATCTTCGGCGGAGGCCGCAACGCCTGTGAATGCCCTAGTTGGGACGGTTCATCGGCAGCCCGGGCGGGCGCCCCGTCCCTGATTCGAGGGAACGGTGAAGCGCCGCGGGGAACCACCCAAGGGGTGTTCCATGAAGCTGCGCGCTGCTGCGACCATCCGGGAACTGCGTTTGCGGCCCACGTCCTCGGAGGAACCAATGTCTGCGGCACAGCTTCGCGCTCGTCTTCTCTTCCCCGCCACGTGTCCGTCCGGGCTCTCGTGGCGGCTCGCGCTCAGCGCGGCGACACGCCGCGAGGATGCGCTCCTCGCGCTGCGGCGCGCGTAGCTCGTTCGGGGGAGCCCGGTCGCTCGGGCTCCCCCGCTTCGATTCCGGCTAGAGCCCGGTGTTGGTGAGGTTCGCGACCCGGATCGCCGTGATCTTGATGTTGTTGATCGAGATATTGACGCCGAAGCCGTTGCAGTTGACCGCCACCGCACCGGCGGCCGCGAAGTTGTGTACCACTTGCAGCGCGACCGTGGCTCCCGCGACAACGACGCCGCTGTTCCCCTCGAGCATCGTCCGCGACTCGTCGGTGTCGCTCCCCGCGACGAGCGTGCAGTCCGTGAGGACCGACGTGTTGACGTTGTCGAACATCCAGAGCTTGGCGAAGATCACGTAGTTCCCCGCCTGCGGGATGTTCAGCGTGGCGATGGTCGAAAGCGTGCTCGGAGCCGCAACCGGCCCGTTCTGAAGCCGGCGTAGGCGTCGCTCGGTCCGGCAGGCCCGGCAGCGCCGGCCGCTCCGGCAGGCCCAGCCGGCCCGGCCGGCCCGGCGGGCCCGGCAGGCCCGGCGGGAATCTGGCCCGACTTGAAGTCCGCCTTCAGCAGCGAGCCGTTCTTCACCTTCGTCGAGATCACCGCGTTGTTCTTGAGCTGGAGCGTCCCGACGCTGTTTCTCGGCAGTGCTGTCGCCGCGTACCCGGTCCCGCCGAGCGCGACCGCCAGGGCGATCACCGCGATGACGGCCGCTGTCGAGGGCCGTCTGCGCAGAAGCCGTTGCATGGCAGTACCCCTTCCGTTTTGGAGGCTGCCGCAGGTTTTGACGTGCGCTCCGAGCCTACCGAGCGCACGGGAACAGGGCCCCTGAGCCGTCGTGCGTCAGGGCCCTGTTCTCCGCCCGATCCGACCTGCGCAGGGGGAGCGCCTGGGGTCGGGTCGGCTCACGCCTTGGCCGGGACGAATGGGAGGCATTGTCCGGCTCGGCGTTGTTGCGTGGATTGTCGATAGCGCCAGACGCGACGTCCTGACCCAGCTGAGTCAATCTTCGGAGAACTACGGCCGCGGCAGCAGGCCGAGGCGATACGCCGTCAGCACCGCCTCGAGGCGCGACTTCGCGTTCAGCTCGCCGAGCGCCGCCTTCACATGGTTGCGCACGGTCTCCTGGGAGAGCCCCATCTGGTCGGCCATCTGACGCGTCGTTAACCCGTCGCCGAGCATGCGCAGGACCTCGGCCTGCCGCGGCGTCAGCGTCGGGACATCCGCCGGCAGCGGCTCGGGCGCTTCCGTCACGCGATGTTGGCCGCGGATCACGCCGAACACGCCGACGATCTGGTGGCCTTTGCGCAGCGGCACCGAGCTGATGTCGACCTCCTGCCGCGCGCCGTCGGCGAGCCGGACGGTCGTCGTGTGATCGCTGAACGGCGCTTGACCCATGATCCGCAGGGCGAAGATCCGCCGCGCCGTGTGCACCTCGTCCGGCGCGAGCGCGTCGGTGAACTTCTTTCCGACCGCGCCCGGGACGAGCTCCCCGGCGGCATCGTTCAGCCAGACGACCGTTCCCTTGCGATCGAGAAGGTACATCGGCAAGGGCACTTCCTCGAGCGAGCCGTGGATGTCGCCTCCGAGCTCCGCGACTTTCTCAGCTAGCTCGCTCATACCTCCCGGAGGCTACAGCCAGTCGTCCGGATCGGGCGCGGGCGCGCGGCGACGGTCGCGCAGCATCCAGAGCCCCGCCAGCGCGGCGGCGAGTGCCGCGAGGAAGACCGGATCGGCGAGACCGACGGTGAGCCAGAGTGCCACGGCCGCGACGATGAGGCAGCAGCGCGACGCCTTGTCGTCCCACGCCGCGCGCCACCACGCGACGATCGCGACGCGACCGGCGACATGCCGCGGCTTCGGCGCGGGCTCCGGTTCCGGGACGGTCGGTTCGCTCGGTGCGGGATCCTGCGCGGCGGCGGCGCCGGCGGCGCAACGCGAGGCACCTGAGCCGGAGGCGAAGGCGGCTGCCACGCGACCGGGTTGAAGCCGTAGACCTCGACGAGCTCCTGGCCGGCGCTCGGCTCGTCGGATGGCGGATACGACCAGACCTCGTGCCGCCCGCCGTCGCGCGTCTCGATGATCGACAACCGGTCGGTGCCCACGCGCTCCGGATCCTCGCGCTGGAGCCACTCGAACGCGAAGTCGACGGCGGCGAGAAACTCCGTCAGCCCACCGGTCAGGTCGCGCGGCTCCGCCTCCCCGGCGACGAGCTGCACTGCGTACGTTCTTTCGGTCTCCCCGCCCGCATGGCGTTCATCTGTGGCCATGCCAACTCCCTCCTGCGCCGATCATCGGGACGAAAGCGCCGAACCGGCATAGCTCGGTTGAGGAGGGTTGCCTGATCAGACAGCGAACGAGCCGCCATGCACACCATCGGCGTCCTCATCTACATCGCGCTCGGCATCATCATCCCCGGCATCCCCGCCTTCATCGTGGGGCAGCGCCGCGGAGTCGAGTCGCCCGGCCTCGCGTTCGTGCCGTTCGTCGGTCCGATCCTCGTGATCCTGTGGTCGATCGGACGCTCGGGCTGGCTCTGCCTGATTCTTTTCGTTCCGCTCGCCAACATCGTGTTCGAGATCTGGGTCGCCTTCGTCGTCCCGCAGACCCACAGGCGGTCGGGCTGGTGGACGCTCTGGTTCATCATCCCGCTGGTCAACATCGTCGCGTTCTACTGGTACGCGTTCACGCTCGAGCCGGAGACAAGCGCGGCCTGAGCATCGCCTGATTCGACCGACAGAGGGAGAACGTCATGTGGTGGGCACTCGGAGGCGTCGGCGTCGTCCTGTACATCGTGCTGCTGCTCGCACTCGGCGTCATGTGCATCCGCAAGGGGCACTGGGTGCTGTTCGTCGCTCGGCTTCTTCCTGCCGTTCTTCTGGATCATCGGCGCGATCATGCGCCACGATGCGCGAACCGCGTAGCGCAGCTCCCCTCGAACAGGGACGTTGCCTCCGGTCGCTACGGGCCGATGCATCGTGTCGTGGGCTGGCAAGACCGCGATACGGGAAGTGGACGGACGACGAACGCGGACAGTACCTCGGCGGCGGAACGCAACGACGATCGCCGGTCTCGCGCCGCAGTCGCGCCGCCGTCGCGGGGTGACGGTGCTCGCGATGCTCGTCTTCGCTCGGCGTGTCGCTCGTCGCGAGGCACACCGGCGTCCTGCGCTTCGCACCGGCGCGAAAGTGACGTAGACCAGTATCGCGACGCCAACCGTCGTGTACGGGAGCCGGGCGCGCCCACACGACCGACGGCGCCGACACCTGACGTGCACGGCAATCACGAATCAGTCGTGCACAACGTGGACAATCCTCTCGCCGGGCCAGCTGGCGCCAGGGACGCCGAGCGAGCTCGCGCTGCCGGCCGGCGTCACGTCTCCCGACGATCGCCGTGGATCAGACCTCGGCCGCATCGGTCTGCGGCTAGACCGGGCCCCGGCGCCCCAGTCGGCGTCCGGGCCCCTCGACGATCCTCGCCTCACCGGGGCCCGGCCGGGGCGGCATTGTCACACCGATCGCCGCCAGTGACTCGTCGCTGAGCGATCGAAATTGCAAACGCGTCCCGCGCAGAATCGCGATGCAGACACCGGACTCGACCGCGACGACCGATTCGTCGTCGCCGAGCCGCCGCCACATCTCGCCCCGCCCGCGTAGGAAGTACCAGATCTCTTCGACAGTCGATGCGCAACGGCGACGGAGGTCTGACCAGCGCGCGAGCTGACCGAAGTGCGTCATCCCGCCGGCGTCACGCCGAGCAGCAGCGCACTCCGACCCGTCGGGAGCGACGACGTCCCCGGCCACTAGCCGGTAGGCGGCTGCGTTTCCACCGGCCAACCTTGACACGTTCCCGTCGCGACCGACAGTGTACCGGCGCGCCGCACGCATGCACCGCGCTGCGTCGACCGAGATCGGCAACTGGTGCGATACGCTAACCGATAGAGGCGCCTACCGGAGTCGAACCGGTGTACACGGCTTTGCAGGCCGTTGCCTAGCCACTCGGCCAAGGCGCCACGAGGCGGAATCGTACCGGGGCTACGCCGGGGCCAGAACTTCGTCGAGGAACGCCACCGCTCGCGTGAACGCGTCGATGCGGTTCGGGAGCTTCTCGACGGTGTGGCCCTCGTCCTCGTAGATCAGAAGCTCGCAGCGGATGCCCTTCTCCGTCAGGACGCGGTGGATGTGCTCCGACTCGCCGACCGGGACGCGTGGGTCGTTGCGGCCGTGCTGGACGAAGAGCGGGGCGCGGATCGCGTCGATGTGCGTGACCGGTGACGCCTCCAGCAGGAAGTCGCGGTCGTGCGCGAGCGAGCCGTACTCGCGCTCGCGCGCGGCTCGGCGGTAGTCCGACGTGTTCTCGAGGAACGTGACGAGGCTCGAGATGCCGACGGCCTCGATGCCGGCGGCCCACAGGTCGGGCTGGAACGCGAGACCCGCGAGCACCATGTAGCCGCCGTACGAGCGGCCGTAGAGCACCGCGCGCGACGCGTCGATCTCCGGCCGCGCGGCGAGCCACTCGTGCAGCGACGCGAGGTCGCGCACAGAGTCGAGCCGCAGCCGCACGTCGTCGAGATGCTCGAAGCGCTTGCCGTACCCGGTCGAGCCGCGCACGTTCGGCGCCGCGACCGCGTAACCGCGCGCGACGAGGTACTGCGTCAGCGGCGCGAAGCTCGGCGAGAACCACGGCCGCCACTGCGACTCCGGGCCGCCGTGCACCGTGACGACGACAGGGAACGGCCCGTCGCCTTCCGGCTCGAAGAGGAACACGGGAATCGACTCGCCGTCGAAGCTCTCGAAGCGGTGCGGCTCGGGCTCGACGAGGATCGCGGGATCGACGTCGCGCGGGCTCGTCGTCAGTCGCGTCAGCTCGCGCGCGTCGAGGTCGTAGACGTACACGTCGTGCGGCTCGGTCGGTCGTGAGAGACCGAACGCAAGCAGCGAGCCGTCCGCCGAGAACACCGGATGCTCGACGACGCCGCGGCCCGGCAGCGGCACCGGCTCGCGCAGCTCGCCCGTCGCTGGGTCGCGCAGCTCGAGCGTCGAGTAGCCGTCCTCGTTTGCGACGACGAGCAGGCTCCGCCCCGCCGCGTCGCCGAAACACTCCAGATCCCAGCGCGACTCGACGACCGTCGACCATGCGCGCGACGCGAGGTCGTAGCGGCCAGATCGCGAACGTGTCGCGCGCGTCGTTCGTCGCGGCGAAGAAGCCGGACGCGTCGGCGAGCCAGACCGGGTCGAGGAACTCCGCCTCGTCGTCGTGCGGCGTCGCGTGGACGACGTCGCCGGTCGCCGGCTCGAAGAGAAACAGGTCGTTGTCGCCCGCCCGGTCGCCGAGCCGGCTGACGACGATCCAGCGGCCGTCCGGTGAGATGCCCGCGGCCCAGCACCAGCCGCCCGGCTCGTAGCTCCGTTCCTCGCCGTCGGCCAGCGTGCGCACGACGACGTCGAAGTCGACGTTGTTGCGACGGTTCGTCGAGTACGCGAGCAGCGCGCCGTCGCCGCTGAGCAACGGCGACTCGTGGTGGAAGCGTGGATCGACGACGAGCGGCTCGGGCTCCGCGCCCGGCTGCGCATCGAGCAGATAGAGCTGCGTGCGCTCGTTGCCGCGGTCGTCCATCTCGAGCAGGATCCGCCCGTCCGGCAGGAACTGTCCGGCGACCGGCTCGGCGAAGTCCGTCAGCTGCCGGAGCTCGCCGCCGCGCGCCGGGCACGACGATAGAGCTGCTGCGTTCCGGGCACGTTCGAGGCGACGAGCAGCATCGAGCCGTCGCCGGAGAACGAGAGCGGCGCCGCCTGCCGCATCTCGAGGAGCGCCCTCAGTCCAACATTCGCTGCTAGGCCACGACTCCGGAGAACTCCGGGATCACGTCATCGCCGTATGCCTGCAGCGTCTCTTCCTGCCCGTGCGTCATCAGATAGATGTTGAACTGGTCGACGCCGACCGCCTCGAGCTCCTTCAGCTTCGCCTTCGTCTGCTCGACGTTGCCGATCACGCAGAAGCGGTCGCAGATCTCGTCGGTGACGAACTCGCCGTGCTTCGCGCCGACGCGCGAGTGCTCGTTGTAGTCGTAGAACTTCCGCGCCTGCACGTAATCCGTCAGCGCCTTCGGGACGGAGCTGCCGTCGGCGCCGTAGCGCTCGATCAGATCCATGACGTGGTTCGAGACCATCGCCGGGAACCAGCGCACCTGGTCGCGCGCGTCGGCGAGGTCGTCGGTGATGTGCGCCGGCGCGCCGACGATGCACTTCAGCGCCGCCGGGTCGCGGCCCGCCTCCTCCGCCGCCTTGCGGGCGGTGTCCATGATCCACGCGATGATCTCCGGGTCGGCGAGCTGGATGATCACGCCGTCGCCGACGCGCCCCGCGACGCCGAGCGCGCGCGGCCCGTAGCCGGCGACCCACATCGGGATCTGCGGCAGCTCCGGCCGGACCCACTTCAGCTCGAGGTCCTTCTCGTTCCACTTCACCTCGCGGCCGTTCATGAACTCGCGGATCATCGCCAGCGCTGCCTCGAACTCCGCGACCTTCACCGGCTGCTTGCCGATGTAGCGCACGGCGGAGTCGCCGCGGCCGATCCCCATCGCCATGCGGCCGTCGGAAAGGTCGTGCAGCGTCGCGTACGCGCTCGCGAGAACGGTCGGCTCGCGCGTGCCTGGGTTCGTGACGAAGTGGCCGAGCTTGATCTTCGACGTCTCGCGCGCGGCGACGGCGAGCAGCGGGATCGACTCCTGCCAGAGCACATGCGAGTCGTACGTCCACGCGTACTCGAAGCCGTGGCTCTCGGCGAGCTTGATCAGCTCGAGGAAGCGCGCGTACGGCGGGTCGGGCAGGACGGTCACGCCGAAGCTCAGCACGACGCGAGCATAGCGACGGCGGTTCAGGACGTCTGCGGCGGGCGCCAGCGCGGCGTCAGCAGCGCCGCGAGCCCGGCGAGGATCCCGAGGACGACGAAGCCGGCGCGGCCGTCGCCCGGGAGCGAGAACGTCAGCCCGACGAGCGGCGCGCCGACGACGATCACGAGCGCAGCCCACATGTTGACGAAGCCGACCGCCGTGCCGGGCGCGTCGGGTCGGTCGAGCGCGGCGCCGGCGAACGCCATCGGGAACGGGACGCCGCTCGCGAGGCCGATCACCGCCGCGGCGACGACGAGCAGCGCCGCGGGCAGCGGCAGCGCGAGCGCGACTGCGCCGGCGCCGCCGAGCGCGAGGCTCAGCGCGACCCAGCGCGACGCGTCGTTGCGTCGCAGCAGCGCGCCGCCGCCGATTCGGCTGAAGAACGCGAGCAGCAGCGTCAGCGAGCCGGCGACCGCGGCGAATCGCTTCGAGTGCCCGTGATGCTCGAGCAGCGTCACGACCCAGTTCCCGACGATGACGCTGAAGCCGAACGACGCGGCGTGAATCGCGGAGAGGCGGAGCAGATAGCGGTCGCGGAAGAGGCCGCGGTCGAGCTTCTCCGCCGCGTGACGAGCAGCGCCGCGGGAGGACGGCGCGAGGACCAGAAGCAACGCCATCGCCCCTGCGACGACGACGCCCGAGAGATACGGCGCGCGGAAGCCGTAGTGCGTCGCGAGCGCCGGGACGACCGCGATCGCAATGCCGGGCGCGAGCACCGATGCCGAGCCGTAGACACCCTGGAGGAACGGCGAGCCGCCGCGCGCGCGGATGTAGTCGCTTCCCCCGACGAAGCCGAGCCCGGTTCCGAACCCGACGATGAGCTTCCCGACGAACGCGAGCGCGATGTACGGACCGATCAGCGACAGCGCGTTCCCCGCGGCGACGAAACCGAGTCCGGCCAGCGCCGTCGCCCACGCGCCGAACCGGTCCGCCGCGCGGCCGCCGGGAATCTGCATCGCCATGTGGACGAGGAACTGCGCGGTCGTCAGTAGCCCGATCGTCGCGAGACCGACGCCGTATGCATGCGCGAGCCGCGACGCGACCGCGCCGGTCTCCGTGATGTTCCAGCCGACCGCGAAGCCGACACCGAGTCCGGCGACGACGACCCTCGTCCCGATGCCTGCCTCCCCCGCCACCGCGCGAGCGTACGCTACGACCCAGATGAGCGTTACGCCGCCGCCCGGGCCGGAAGAACATTGCGCTGATCGCGCACGACAACCAGAAGCAGGACATGCTCGACTGGGCGCGCTTCAACCGCGGCACGCTCGCGAAGCACGAGCTCTTCGCGACCGGAACGACAGGCGCGCTGATCGCCGACGAGCTCGACCTCGACATCCACCGCTTCCTGAGCGGTCCGCTCGGCGGCGACCAGCAGATCGGCGCAGCGATTGCGGAGGGCCGGATCGACTTCGTGATCTTCTTCTGGGACCCGCTCGAGCCGCATCCGCACGACGTCGACGTGAAAGCGCTGCTGCGAATCGCCGTCGTCTACAACGTCCCGATGGCGTGCAACCGCGCGACTGCGGACTACGTGCTCTCGAGCCCGCTGCTCGCCGCTCTAGCGCGGGCGCAACCGAACGCCAACAGATCGCTCAGCAGATTCTCAGCACTCGCGCACTAGGGTCGGTGGCACCGGAAGCTACCGAAGGAGCGTCATGAAGAACCGACTCACCGCCGTGTTTGCAGCCGGCGTCATCGCGACCGGGGGCGCGGCGTCGCTCGCCGCCGCCGCCCCGCAGCATCCCGCGAGCAACGTCGTCCACCTCTCGGCGCTCGCGAACAAGCTCGCGTACAACACGAAGGTGCTGCACGCGAAGGCGGGCATGGTCACGATCGACTTCACAAACCGCTCGACCTCCGCCACAACGTGCGGCTCGAGGTCGGCGAGAAGGAGTTCGGCGGCACGAAGACGATCGGCCACGGCTCGACGACCGTGACGGTGAAGCTGGCGAAGGGCACGTACCACTTCTACTGCTCCGTGCCGGGCCACGAGGACGCCGGCATGTCCGGGCAGCTGATCGTCTCCTAGACGCGCACGGCCGTAGCGGACAGGTCCCGGGGTCTGACCCCGGGACCTGTCCGCAGCCGCTCGCCTAGATCCGTTCGAGCACGACGACCGGGATCTCGCGGTCGGTCTTCTCCTGGTACTCGTCGTAGTGCGTCCAGACGTCGTTCATCTGGCGCCAGAGCCGGTCGCGCTCCTCGCCCTCCGGCGTCGCGCGCGCGCGCGGAACTTGTCGGCCTTCACCTGGACGCCGACCTCCGGGTTTGCGGCGAGTTCAGAACCAGTCGGGATCGATTCGGGCGGCCGCCCTTCGAGGCGACGATCACGGAGTTGTCGCCGTCCTCGCCGAAGATCAGCGGCGTTCGATGCGCGGCTCGCCGCTCGTGCGGCCGGTCGTCGTCAGGATCAGGATCGGCGAGCCTTCGCGCCAGATGTAGCCGACCTCGCCGTCGGTCTCGACGTAGCGGCGGACGTGTTCGTCGCCGAAGAGATCGTCGTCGCTCATGCGTATCGCTCCAGTGTCTTGGTTGTGAGCCGGTCGAGTGCCTGCACCGAAAGCTCCAGGTGCTCGTCCTTCGTGTCCTCCAGCTTCGTGTGCGAGAGCCCTCGCAGGGACTGAACGAAGATCATCACGGTCGGGATTCCCGCGCGAGCGACCTCGGCCGCGTCGTGTAGCGGGCCGCTCGGCAACCGATGCGACGTGCCGCAGACCTCGCGGATCGACTCGTCGGCAAGCTCGATCAGCTCCGGGTCGAACAGGATCGGCTCGATGTTCCAGATCCGGTCCCACGCGACCTCGAGGTTCTCCTCCGCTGCGAACCGCTCGCTCGCCTCGTGCGCGAGCGCGAGCAGGCGTGCGAGCTTCGCCGCGTCGAGATGCCGCTGGTCGAGCAGCTGCTCCGCTGTCTCGACGACGGACGTCACGATTCCCGGCTTGCAGACGACGCCGCCGGACGTGCAGACCGCGCCGTCCCCCACTTCGGCGGCGATCGGGCGGATCTCGAGCGCGAGCTTCGCCGCGCCGGCGAGCGCGTCGCGCCGCTTGTCCATCGGCGTCGAGCCGGCGTGCGCGGCCTGGCCGGTCCACGTGACGAGATGGCGCTCGACGCCGAACGTCCCGAGCACGACGCCGAGCGGCAGATCCATCGACTCGAGCACCGGCCCCTGCTCGATGTGAAGCTCGAGATAGGCGACCGCACCGTCGAGCTGCGACCGCGCGGCACCCGCGCCGTCGAGATCGACGCCGTGCTCGCGCAGCGCGTCCGGCAACGCGACGCCGTTCGCGTCGTGCCGCGCACGCAGCTCGTCCACGTCGTTCATCGATCCCGCGGCGGCGGACGAGCCGAACAGCGAGCGCCCGAACCGCGCGCCCTCCTCGTCGGCCCAGTTGACGAGCCGAACCGTGAGCGGCGGCTGGCCGTCCGCGGCGACGCGCCGCAGCACCTCGACGCCGGCGACGACATTCAGCGCGCCGTCGAGCCAGCCGCCGTTCGGCACCGAGTCGATGTGGCCGCCGATCAGCAGCGACTTCTCCGACGCGCCGTCGAGCGTGAACCACTGGTTGCCGGCTTCGTCGATCTCCTCGCGCGCGCCCGTCTCCGCGACGATCCCGCGCAGCCATTCGCGCGCGCGCTCCCACGTCTCCGTCCATGCGACGCGCTGCGCGCCGTTCTCGTCGCCGGTCAGCTCGCGGAGCTCCTTCAGCTCACGGACGGTGCGGCTCGGATCGAGGGCCATCGCCGTCTGAGCCTATCGCGCGGGCATGTGATAGATACGCGCAACGGTGTCGGCTGTCGCGATCGGGGTCACGAAGCGAAGGCGCGGCGACGGAATGCGCCGTGGCGTACGCCGGGCCGCCGCTGTCGCGCTCTTGCTGCTCGCGATGGTCGGCTTCTACGAGCTCTACCGCTGGGTCTGGTCGTCGGCCGGCTGGTCGTGGCCGTTCGTCGTCGACTCGACGTCGATGCCGCACGTCTGGACGATCATCAAGGCGTTCGGCCAGCCGGCGCAGGTGAATCAGCCGCCGCTGATCACCGTCCTCTTCCACAAGTCGCTCTTCACGATGAAGGAGGCGATCGTCGGCTTCGCGCTCGGCGGAATCGTCGGCTTCACGCTCGGGATCCTGCTCGCGCACTCGCGGCTGCTGCAGCGCGGCTTTCTCCCGTACATCGTCGCCAGTCAGACGATCCCGATCCTCGCGATCGCGCCGATGGTCGTGATCTGGGTCAACCCGCGGCTGCCTGGGCCGTTCCAGGGCTGGGGCTCCGTCGCGGTGATCGCCGCGTTCCTGACGTTCTTCCCCGTGACGATCAACACGCTGCGCGGCCTGCAGTCGGCCGACCCGCGCGCGCTCGAGCTGATGCGGACGTACGCGGCGAGCCGCTGGACGATTCTCTGGAAGCTGCGCGTGCCGTCGTCGCTGCCGTACGTCTTCGCGGCGCTGAAGCTCGCCGCGACCGCGTGCGTCGTCGGCGCGATCATCGGCGAGCTGCCGTCCGGCCTGCAGTCCGGGCTCGGCGGCGCGATCCTCAACTTCAACCAGTACTACTCGATCGAGCCGCAGGAGCTCTGGGCGACGAACATCGCGGCGGCGCTCGTCGGGATTCTCTTCTTCGTCGTCGTCGTGATCGCCGAGAAGCTGATCGTGCGCCGCGCACCGGAGAACGTCGGATGAGCGAGGACGCCGTCGTCAAGATCGAGAACGTCACGAAGACGTTCCCGCGCGGGAACGTCACGGCGCTCCAGGAGATCGAGCTCGACATCGCGCCGGGCGAGTTCGTCTCGCTGATCGGTCCGTCCGGCTGCGGCAAGTCGACGCTGCTCCGCGTGATCGGCGACCTGATCGAGCCGACCGCCGGCTCGGTAACGGTGAACGGGAAGCCCGCGCGCCGCGCGCGGATCGACCACGACTACGGCATCGTCTTCCAGGACGCGGTGCTCTTCGACTGGCGCACCGTCGCGAAGAACATCGCCGTCCCGCTCGAGCTGCTCGGCTGGAGCCGCGAGCGGCGGGCGAAGCGCGTCGACGAGATGCTCGAGCTCGTCGAGCTCGCCGGCTTCGCGGATCACAACCCGTGGCAGCTCTCCGGCGGCATGCAGCAGCGCGTGTCGATCGCGCGCGCGCTCGCGTTCGAGCCGGCGCTGCTGCTGATGGACGAGCCGTTCGGCGCGCTCGACGAGATGACGCGCGAGCGGCTGAACCTCGAGCTGCTCTCGATCTGGCAGCAGCTCGGCTCGACCGTCGTCTTCGTCACGCACTCGATCTCCGAAGCGGTGTTCCTCTCGACGCGCGTCGTCGTGATGAGCCCGCGGCCGGGACGCATCGCCGGGATCGTGCCGATCGACCTGCCGTTCCCGCGCACCGTCGAGACGCGCGAGGACCCGCACTTCTTCGAGCTCGTGACGCAGGTGCGCGAGCTGCTGCGCATGCGCGGCGAGCATCTCCTGCCGGAAGAAGAGGCGAAACTGCTGGAGACGACGGAATGACGGCGCGAGCGGCAGGCGGCCGGGTCGTCGAGTGGGTGCCGGCGGTCGCCGTGTTCGTGCTCGCGATCGCCGCGTGGGAAGGCGCGATCTCGGTGTTTCACATCCAGCAGTTTCTGCTGCCGCGGCCGAGCGACATCGCGTCGACGTTCTGGACGAGCCGCCACCTGCTCTGGCCCGCGGGCTGGTACACGTTCAAGGAGGCGCTCGGCGGCTTCCTGATCGGGTCGGCTCTCGGCGTCGCGTGCGCGACGGTCGTCGCCCGCTTCGAGGCGCTCGGCACGGCGCTGATGCCGGTCGCGATCGCGGCGAGCGCGATTCCGATCATCGCGTTCGCGCCGATCTTCGACGCCTGGCTGAACCCGCTCTCGCCGACGTCGAAGATGGCGATCGCAGGCGTCCTCTGCTTTCTGCCGGTTCTCGTCAATACCCTGCGCGGCCTCCAGAGCGCGAGCCCGCGCCAGATCGAGCTGATGCGTTCGTACGCGGCGAGCGAGCGCGAGATCTGGCGGCGCGTGCGCGTGCCGACGGCGCTGCCGTATCTCTTCACCGCTCTGAAGGTCGCGAGCGTGCTGGCGATGATCGGCGCCGTCGTCGGCGAGTACTTCGGCGGCGCGTTCAACGCGCTCGGCGTGCTCATCCGCTCCGACGCGCAGATCCTCGACTTTCAGACCGCCTGGGCGGGGATTCTCGTTGCGTCGCTGCTCGGACTCTCGCTCTACTTCGCGGTCGTTCTCGTGGAAAGAATCGTCGTGCGTTGGGCTCCGGAGTATCGGGGGTCGTAATCCGCGGCGCGGCGCGATAAGAATCGACGAGCACCGATGTGAAAGGGGTTAGGCATGGCAAAACGGAGGGTCGTAGTACTGCTGCTCGTCGTCGCCGCGGTGGCGGCGGTGGCGGGTTCCGCACGGAATGCGTCTGCTGCGCCGCAGGGGGCGAAGCTGACGAAGGTCACGCTGCAGCTGAAGTGGGTGCCGCAGGCGCAGTTCGCCGGCTACTACGCGGCAAGCCTGCTCGGCTTCTACAAGAGGGCCGGGCTTGACGTGACGCTCAAGAACGGCGGTCCGGACATCATTCCGGAGCAGGTCGTCGCCTCGGGACAGGCGCAGTTCGGCGTCGACTGGCTGCCGAGCCTGCTCGCGGCGCGCGACAAGGGCACCGACCTCGTCAACATCGCGCAGGTCTTCGCGCGGTCAGGGATGACCCAGCTGACGTGGAAGAGCTCGGGCATCAACACGATCGCGAAGATGAAGGGCAAGAAGGTCGCCAACTGGCTCGGCGGCAACCAGTACGAGCTCTTCGCCGCGCTGACGAAGGCCGGGCATGAACCCGGAGAAGAACGAGGGCGTCACGATCGTCCAGCAGCCGTTCGACATGAACCTGTTCCTCAAGAAGCAGGTCGACTCGGCGTCTGCGATGACCTACAACGAGCTCGCCCAGGTGCTCGAGACCGGCGTGAAGCTCTCCCAGATCAACGTGATCAAGATGCAGGACGCCGGCACCGGCATGCTCGAGGACGGCCTGTTCTCGACCGGCAAGTGGCTGAGCTCACCGGCGAACCAGGCGATCGCGGTCAAGTTCATCGGCGCGTCGCTGGCCGGCTGGATCTACTGCCGCGACAACCAGGCCGCCTGCGTCAACCTGACGCTGAAGGAAGGTCCGACCCTGCCGAAGGGTCACCAGACCTGGATGATGAACCAGATCAACGAGCTGATCTGGCCGAACAAGAGCGGGATCGGGATCATGAGCAAGGCCGACTACACGAGGACGGCCTCGATCTCGAAGCAGTTCGGCGTGATCTCGAAGACGCCGGTCGGCGCGTATCGCACCGACCTCGCCGCGAGGGCCGTCGCGCAGCTGAAGGCGCAGGGCCTCGACGCGTTCGGCAAGGGCTGGAAGCCGCTGAACGTCAAGGTCACGCCCGGCGGCAAGTAGGACTCGCACGGTTCCGGGGCCGTCCGTTCGGGCGGCCCCGGGCGCCGGAGGCGACCCTGTCTTTCGGCCGGGCGGCGGCGGCTTTGCCGCCGTCGCTTCCAGCCCCCGCGGCCGGGCTTGAAGACCGTCCGCGCAACCTCCTAGACTCGCGCTCGCAGCGGCCATCGATCGGGAGGTACGCATGTCGGACGACCATCACCCCGAGGAGATCGCGCACGACGTCGAGGCGATCCGCCAGGACGTCGCTTTCGAGCGGGAGCAGCTCGACGCGTCGATCAAGCACGACTACTCCACGACCGAGACGGGCGTCGTCCCGCTCGACAAGCGGCGGCCGATGTGGCACTTCATGGGCCTCTGGACGACCTTCGTCGCCGGGTTCTCCTACATGTTCCTCGGCTTCGAGATCCGCGACGGCGGGCACAGCCTCGCGTCGACGGTCGGGATCACGCTGCTCGGCTACGGGATCTACATCGTCTACGCGATGTTCTCGTCGTACATGGGCGCGCGGACCGGCCAGACGTTCGGCCTGCTGACGCGATCCGTCTTCGGAAGCATCGGCTCGGTGATCGTCTGCCTGTTCGTGCTGATCGCGCCGCTCGGCTGGGTCGGCTTCCAGGCGAACCTGCTCGTGACGCTGTGGGACGGCTTCTACAGCTGGGGCCACATCTTCTGGCTGACGCTGATCGTCGCCGGGCTGATGATCTTCAACAACCTGCTCGGCTTCACCGGGATCAGCGTGTTCGCGCGCTACCTCGTCACGCCGCTCCTGATCCTGTGGGCGTTGTACATGGTGATCAAGGGCTTCATCGTCGACGGCGGCTCGTTCGGCGGCACGCCGAGCGGCAGCGGCCTCCCGGTCTGGGTCGCCGTGACCGCGGTGATCGGATTCTCGATGTGGGGCAACGAGCAGGACTTCTGGCGCTACGGCAAGCCGAAGTTCTGGTGGCCGATCTGGACGTACCTCTTCGCCGCGGTGTGGTTCACGCTGTTCACGATGGCCGGCTGGATGATGGCCGCGCTCGCAAACTCCGACGATCCGGCGAAGATCTTCAACTTCACCGTGAACTACTCGCTGTTCGGCTGGTTCTGGCTCGCGTGGATCATCGCGACCGTCAGCCAGGTCGCGATCAACGACGGCAACTACTACGAGTCGGTGAACGCCGGACAGAACCTCGTCGGCGGCTGGCGGCACTGGCGCCGCTGGTACACGGTGCTCCTCATCGCCGGCGGCGGCGTGCTCGGCGCCTGGCTCGTGAACTTCCACTTCCTCAACGGCTGGTTCAAGGTCTCGACGTTCCTCGCGATCTCGGTGCCGTCGGCGTCGGTGATCATGGCCGTCGACCACTACCTGCTGCCGCGCTTCTACAAGATCTCGCGGCCGCTGCGCGACGTCCCGTCGTGGGAGGACGCCGGGTGGTTCAACTGGCCGGCCGTGACCTCGCTGCTCGTCGCCGTGTTCTACGGCGTCACCGGAGCGGCGAGCTGGCCGAACGGCTGGATCGAGTCGTCTCCGCCGACCGGCTGGGGGCCGGTCCCGCTCGAGTCGTGGGTGATCGCAGGCGGGCTCTACATCGCGCTCGTCGGGCTTGCGACGCTCTTCGGGCACGTGCACAGCCAACTCGCGTTCAGCAAGCACGCAATTGCGGCGAACGTGCCCGGCGGCGCGATCGTCGACATCGCCTCCGAGGCGGAGGGCGGCCCCACGCCCAGACCCTCGGCGATCCCGGCTGCTGGTCGCTAGCCGCTAGCGGTACAGGCCGGGTTCGACGACGACGGGCTCCAGGATGCGGCGCTGGAGCCCGTCGTCGGCACGTGCGCGCCGCGCGGCCTCGCCGCAGCTGACGAACTCGACGTCGCCGGCGGCGAGCGCGTGCTCGATCAGCTTCCGCAGCACCTCGACGCGATGCGGGCGGCCGGACAGGAACGGATGGCAGGTGAGGACGAACAGGCAGCCGTAACGGCGCATCGCGTCCAGCTCGCTGATCCAGAGGTCGAGCACCTTCTGCGGCGACTCGATCGTGCCGCGGAACGGCGGGTCCGGGAGATAGGCGTACTGCTCCCAGTCGTCGAGCGACCAGTGCACCGGTAGCTCGACGATCTCCCCCGCTCCCGTGTCGAGGAGGTACGGCTTGTCGTCGTCCATCAGCGACGAGTCGTAGTCGAAGCCGTGCTCCGCGACGATGCGCGGCGTGCGCCACGCGGGCTCCCAGCTCGGGCAGCGGTAGCCGCGCGGATCGGCGCCGGCGCGCCGCAGCGTCTCGAGCGCGCGCTCGAAGTCGGCGCGCTCCTCGTCCTCCGTCTGCGAGATCGGCGAGAAGTGCGCGTACGAGTGATGCCCGATCTCGTGACCGGCGGCGAGGATCGCCTCGACCGTCTGCGGCCAGCGGTCGGCGGTCAGCCCCGGCACGAAGAACGTCGCGGGAAGCGAGTACTCGCGCAGCAGCTCGAGGATCCGCGGGCCGCCGACGTGCGGGCCGTACGCCTGGTGGCTCATCACGCCGGCGTTCTGCGCGTGGCGCGCGCCCTCGGCGAGGATCGGCGCCTCCGCGTCGACGTCGAACGTCAGGCACGCGAGGATGCTCATGCCGGCGCCCCGCCGATCGCGCGCAGCGCGAGCAGGTCGTAGAGGACGTTCGCCGCGGCGAGTGCGGTCTGCTGGCCGGGGCCGTCGTACGACGGCGCGACCTCGACGACGTCGCAGCCGGCGAGCTTGATGCCGCGCAGCGCGCGCAGGAACGCGAGCGCCTCCGCGGTCGAGAAGCCGCCGACCTCCGGCGTGCCGGTGCCAGGCGCGAACGCCGGGTCGAGGAAGTCGATGTCGAACGAGACGAAAACGGCGCGCGCGCCGACCTTCGCGCGCACGAGCTCGCCGTACGCCGTCGGCCCGAGGTCGCGCAGCTCGTCCGTCGTCAGCACGGTGAAGCCGAGGTCGCGCGACGCGTCGAGATCCTCCGCGCCGTAGAGCGAGCCGCGCATCCCGGCCTGCACCGATGCCTCCGTGTCGAGCAGCCCCTCCTCCGCCGCGCGCTTGAACGTCGTCCCGTGGAAGTACGGCTGGCCGAAGTACTGCTCCCACGTGTCGCCGTGCGAGTCGAGCTGCACGAGCGCGAGCGGGCCGTGCTTGCGCGCGAGCGCGCGCAGCTCCGCGAGCGTGATCGAATGGTCGCCGCCCATCGCGGCGGGAAAGACGCCGGCGTCGACGATCGCCGTGAGCGCCTCCTCGATCTGGCCGTACGTGCGCGTCGTGTCGCCCGGCGAGACGGGGACGTCTCCGTAGTCGACGATCGACAGCGACTCGACGACGTTGACGTCGAGCGCCGGGTTGTACGGACGGAGCAGCGACGACGCGGAGCGGATCGCCTCCGGGCCGAAACGCGGTCCGGTCCGGAAGCTCGTCGCCGTGTCGAACGGGATGCCGTAGACCGCCGCGTCGACGCCGTCGAGGTCGGTGACGTGCGGCGCGCGCATGAACGTGCGGATCCCGGCGAAGCGCGGAATCACCTGCGCGTCGAGCGGTTTGTACGGCGGGCGCGGCACGGCGGGAGCGTAACCCTTACCCGCTCCGTACAGGGCGTTCGCTACCCTCGAACGGCTGTGGGGGTCACGCACGCCTGGACTCGTCGCGCCCGCCTGGCACTCGCCGTCGCCGCCGCGGGACTCGTCGTCGCGCCCGGCGCGAATGCCGCGACGTACGCCAAGGGTCTCGACGTCTCGCACTGGAACGGGAGCGTCGACTGGATCCAGGTCGTCGGCGGCGGCTACTCGTTCCTCTTCGCGAAGGCGACCGAGGGGACGACGCTCACCGATCCGACGTACTCGATCAACCGCGCCGGCACGAACGGAATCGGGATGCGCTTCGGCGCGTACCACTTCGCGCGGCCGGGCGGCTCCGGCGATGCGGGCATCGTCGCGAGCGCGATCGCGCAGGCCGACCACTTCGTCGACGTCGCGCAGCCGGCGGCCGGCGACCTTCCGCCCGTGCTCGACCTCGAGACGAAGGGCACGCTCGCGCCGGCCGGTCTCGTCAAATGGACGCAGGCATGGCTCGCCGAGGTGTCGGCGCGCACAGGCATCAACGGACTCATCTACGCGTCGCCGAGCTTCTGGAAGAACGCGCTCGGCGACACGACCGCGTTCGCAACCGCGGGCAACCGGCTCTGGATCGCGCACTGGACGAAGAACGCCGCGCCGAGCGTCCCCGCCGCGAACTGGGCCGGGCACCGGTTGGACGTTCTGGCAGTGGACCGACTGCTCCAAGATCCCCGGCTTCGTGCACTGCAGCGACGGCGACCGGTTGAACGGGCACGAATCCGGCGACGTTCGCGATCAAGGCGTCCGCGGGCGGCGCGCCCGTCGTCGCGACCGCGCCCTCGGTCGTCGGGACGCCGCGCGCAGGCGCGGTGCTCGCCGGCGTTCCCGGCACGTGGAGCGGCGCGAAGCCCGTCGCGTTCGCGTACCAGTGGCAGCGGTGCGACGCGACCGGCGCAGGCTGCGTCGCGATCACCGGCGCGACACTCGAGACGTACAAGCCCGTCACCGCGGACGTCGGGCACGCGCTCGTCCTCGGCGTCACCGCGACGACGACGAAGGGAACGGCCGGCGCCGCGTCCGCGCCGACGCTCGCCATCGCGCCCGCGGGGAGCACGGCAGCGAGCCGGCCTGCGGTCATCACGGCACCGCAGGTGTTCGGGACGCTGACGGCGGGCCAGCTGCTGGCGGCGAACGCCGGCACGTGGAGCGGCTCGCCGACGTCGTACGCGTATCAGTGGCGTCGGTGCGACGCGACCGGCGCCGCGTGCGCTGCGATCGCGTCGGCGACGACGGCGTCGTACACGCTGACGCCGGACGACATCGGCACGACGATGTCGCTCGTGATCACCGCGACCGGGCAAGGGCGGCGCGCAGTCGGCGACGGCGCCGACGACCGCCGTCATCGCGGCGGCGCCCGTACCTGCCGCGGTCGTAACGACGCTCGTCGCGCCGCAGGGCGGCGCCGGCGCGGTCGTCACGGACGACGCGCGCGCAACCGTGACGTGGCAGCCGGGCGCGATCACGCCGGGCGCGACGGTCACGCTCACGCACCTCGACCCGTCGCTCGCCGTCGCCGCGACCGGCGTGTCGCTCGACGCAGGAACTGCGCTCAACCCGTTCCCGTGGCCCGTGGACATCGCGTACGCCTCCGCCCCGCTCGGCCGCGTCGTCGGGTTCTCGACCGACGGACGCGTCTGGCTTCCCGTCGCGCCGCTGAGCACCGGAACGACGACGCTTCCGGTCGGGCTGACCCAGGGTGCGTACGACGACGGCACCCTGCAGCACATCGTCACGAAGATCCCGGGGAGCTTCGCGCTCTTCGTGCCGGGAGCCTGGGGCGACCCGACGCTTGTCTCGGAGCATGCGCCGGTACTGCAGCGCACGCAGCGCGTGACGGCGACGCGCCAGCCGGGCCGCGTCGTCCTCGTGACGACGCAGCTCATCGTCGACTCGCAGACCAAGCTCTACGCGAACGCATACGGGCCGAGTGCGCGGCCGTCGATCCTCCCGCGCGGATCGATCCTCGCCGTCCCGCTGCACGGCGCGGCGACGAAGACGGCGCGCGCCGAGCTGTTGAAGCCGGCGACGATCGCGGTGCGGCTGCGCCTCTCCGGCAAGCAGCTTCCCGCCGGGCTCGACGCGGGAAGATCATCGTGACGGCGATCGACCCGTGGGGCCGCAAGTCGAGCTTTGGGCTCGGCTTCAAGGCACCGTAGACTCGCGCACGTGGCCCGGACCTCGTCGTCCGCAACGCGCGCCTGCTCGACGGGCGTCTCGTCGACCTCGCCGCCGAGGACGGCCGCTGGACGCGGATCGGCACGGTCGACGACCGACGGCGCGGAGCAGATCGACGCCGACGGGCGCCTCGTGACGCCGCCGCTCGTCGACTGCCACCTTCACCTCGACGCGTCGCTCACCGCGGGCCGGCCGCGCTGGAACGAATCGGGAACGCTGATCGAGGGCATCCACGTGTGGGGCGAGCTGAAGCCGAGCCTCACCGAGGACGACGTCTTCGCGCGCGCGCACGAGATCGTGCGCTGGTCGGTCGCGCAGGGCACGCTGTTCATCCGTGCGCATGCCGACGTCTCCGGCGAGAACGAGGCGATGGTGCGCGGGCTGCTGCGCCTGCGCGACGAGGTCGCCGACCTCTGCACGATCCAGGTGACCGCGTTTCCGCAGGACGGCCTGTTTGCACGCGCCGGTGATGATGTCCGGCTCGAGAACGCGATCCGTTTGGGCGTCGACTGCGTCGGCGGGATCCCCCACTACGAGCCGACGTCGGAGCTCGGGCTGCGCGAGGTGCACCGCGTCTTCGAGCTCGCGAAGCAGCACTCGCGGCGGATCGACGTCCACTGCGACGAGACGGACGATCCCGCGTCGCGCTTCCTCGAGGTGATGGCGGACGACACGGTGAAGTTCGGGCTCGGCGGCCGCGTCACTGCGTCGCATTGCACGGCGATGGGCTCGTACGAGCCGTACTACTCGTCGAAGCTCCACGGCTTCCTGCGCCGCGCCGGGATCAACATCGTCGTCAACCCGTACGCGAACTCGCTCATCCAGGGTCGGCTCGACGTCTATCCGAAGCGGCGCGGATTCGCGCAGCTGAAGGAGCTGCTCGCGGCCGGCGTCAACGTCTCGCTCGGGAACGACGTGATCATGGATCCGTGGTACTCGATGGGCCGCGCCGACATGATCGAGGCCGCATCGCTCGCGCTGCACTTCACGTACATGAGCGGGCTCGAGGAGATCCCGGAGATGCTGCGCTGCGCGACCGAGCGCGGCGCGCGCACGCTCGGCGTCGAGGACGAGTACGGCATCGAGGAGGGCAAGCCCGCGGATCTCGTCGTCTTCGATGCGCCGAGCGCGCTCGAGGTGCTGCGGCTGCACGCGCCGCGCCGCTGGGTGATCCGCCGCGGCCGCGTCGTCGCGGAGACGACGCCGGCGCGGACGACGCTCCTCGGCGAGCCGGTGACGTTCACGCCGCCGCCGCCCTCCGCGTGACGAAGGCGTAACACCCACGTATCGGGGCCTGGCCCCGGTCTCCGGAAACCGTGACGGTTGCTCGACGTCCGGGGCCAGGCCCCGTGACGGAAGGCTCGCGACTTCCGTACGCGCTAGGCAGTCGCGATCGGGCGGCCGACGGTCATCGCGTCGCGGAACGCCGGGTCGAGCGCCTGGAAGCTCGCGTCCGGCTGCACGCCGAGCGCGTCGAGCGTCTTGCTGAAGAAGCACCGTGCGGCCGCGGCGAGGACGACGTCGAAGATCTCGCCGTCGTCGAGCCCGCGTGCGCGCAGCCGGTCCCAGTCCTCCTCCGTCACCGACGTCGCGTCCACAACGACCTTGTCCGCGAGCTCCATGATCGCGGCGTCCGTCTCGTCGAGCCCCGCGGGCAGCGCGCGCACCGCGTCCGCGTCGTAGAACTGCTCCGCGAGCACCGTGCCGTGCGCGAGGCAGCAGTAGCTCGACCGGAGCCTCCGGGCCGCGGCGAGCGTCGCGAGCTCGTAGCGGCGGAGATCGCTCGACTCCTTGATCGCACTGTTCAGCTGCTGCCACGCCTCGAAGACCGCCGGCCGCGTTGCAAAGGCGCGGACAAAGTTCGAGCCGCTGCCGTCCTCGTCGAGCTCGATGAACGCCATTTCCGGAAGTCTAGGCACGGCGGGAGTTCCGGCCTACGATCCGACCCACACCAGGGGTCAACCAGGGGGTAGGGAATGAAACGTAGGATCGCGATAGGAGCGGCGTTCGTCGCCGTTCTCGCTGCGGCCGCGACGACGTACGCACTTGCGGCGTCCGGGGCGAGCACCACGCAGACGATCAACGCCTGCGTC
Source organism: uncultured Actinomycetes bacterium (assembly GCA_963816455.1). Taxonomy (GTDB): domain Bacteria; phylum Actinomycetota; class Thermoleophilia; order Gaiellales; family Gaiellaceae; genus Palsa-739. Next base: position 400,568 of record CAWFKM010000016.1, on the reverse strand, counting down.
AACGGCAACGGCGAGATCCGGCTCGTGTCGGCCGCCGCCAACTGCCGGCAGCACGAGAGCCCGATCAGCTGGAACACCGTCGGCCCGGCCGGGCTGACGGGAGCGCAGGGCGCAGCGGGCATCGCCGGCCGCGACGGACAGACCGGCCCGACAGGACCGGCCGGTCCCGCGGGCGCGAGCGCGTCGAATCCGGACGGCGTTACCGCGACGGTGCTGGCGACGGGCGCAAAGCAGGGTGTGTTCAGCCAGACGCCGATCCCGGTCACGGCGGTCTCGCACGAGATCATCTCGCCGCGCGACCCGGCGTCGGGTCTGCCGACCGGCAAGCGGCAGCACAAGCCGATCACGATCACGGCGGAATGGGGCGCGAGCACGCCGCTCTTCCTCAATGCGCTCGTGAACAACGAGACCCTCACGTCCGTCCTGATCGGCCTGCTCCGCAACGGGAACCAGGTCGCCACGATCAAGCTGACGAACGCGAGCGTGTCCGACTACGTCCAGCACGGCGACCAACGTCAGTCTCTCGTTCACGTACCAGAAGATCGAGTGGACGTGGGTCGACGGCGGCATCACCGCGTCGGACGACTGGGAGGCGCCGGTCTCCTAGCGACGATCGACGGCTTCCCGCGGGCGCTACCGCGTCTGCGGGAAGCCGAGGTCGACCTTCGACGTCGCCGGATCCGGCCAGCGCGACGTGACGACCTTGCCGCGCGTGTAGAAGTCGATTCCCTCCGGCCCGTAGATGTGGCGGTCGCCGAACAGCGACGCCTTCCAGCCGCCGAAGGAGTAGTACGCGACCGGCACCGGGATCGGCACGTTGATCCCGACCATCCCGGCCTGCACGTCGAACTGGAACTGGCGCGCAACGCCGCCGTCGCGCGTGAAGATCGCCGTCCCGTTCCCGTACGGGTTGTCGTTCACGAGCCGCGACCGCCTCGTCGTACGTCGCGACGCGCGTCACTCCGAGCACCGGCCCGAAGATCTCGTCGTCGTACGCGCGCATGCCGGGCTTCACGTCGTCGATCAGCGACGGATTGAGGAAGAACCCGTCCGGCGGCGCGCCCTCGCGGCCGTCGACGAGCACCTTCGCGCCTTCGCCCGTCGCGCCGCGACGTACGACGCGACCGGTCGCGGTGCTCCTTCGTGACGAGCGGCCCCATCTCCGACGTCGGATCCATCCCGTCGCCGACCTTCACCTTCGGGATCCGCTCCTTGATCGCGTCGATCAGCGGATCCGCGACGTCGCCGACCGCGACGACCTCGAGATCGCCATGCAGCGCTCGCCGGCGGAGCCGTACGCCGCGGAGACCGCAGCGTCGGCCGCCATGTCGATGTCGGCGTCGGGCAGGACGATCATGTGGTTCTTCGCGCCGCCGAGTGCCTGGCAGCGCTTCCCGTTCGACGTCGCCGTCTCGTAGACGTAGCGCGCGATCGGCGTCGAGCCGACGAACGACACGGCAGCGATGTCCGGATGCGCGAGCACCGCGTCGACCGCGACCTTGTCGCCCATCACGACGTTGAAGACGCCGTCCGGCAGTCCCGCCTCCTTCAGCAGCTCCGCCGTCCAGAGCGACGCCGACGGATCCTTCTCCGACGGCTTCAGCACGAACGTGTTGCCGCACGCGATCGCCGGCGCCCACATCCACATCGGCACCATCGCCGGGAAGTTGAACGGCGTGATCCCCGCGACGACGCCGAGCGGCTGGCGGATCGAGTAGACGTCGATCCCCGTCGACGCCTGCTCCGAGTACTCGCTCTTGAGCAGCGTCGGGATGCCGCAGCAGAACTCGATCACCTCGAGCCCGCGCGTCACCTCGCCGATCGCGTCGGAGAGAACCTTGCCGTGCTCGGCCGTCAGGAGCTTCGCGACCTCGTCGCGCCGCGCGGCGACGAGCTCGCGGATCCGGAAGAAGATCTCCGCGCGCCGCGCGAGCGACACCGCGCGCCAGGCGGGGAACGCCTCCTTCGCGGCCTGCACCGCCTCGTCGACCTCCTCGACCGTCGCGAAGTCGACCGCGCCGGTCTGCTGCCCCGTCGCCGGGTTGTAGACGGCGCCGCTGCGGCCCGACGTGCCGGCCACCGCGCGCCCTCCGATCCAGTGTCCGATCTGCTTGAGCGCCGCGGGCGCCTCGATGGTCTCGGTCATGACTGGGAGCGTAGCGCTAGGCTCCCGCCATGGCGACGATCGAGACGAACCCGCAACTCGGCGAGCAGGTGCGCGAGGACGCCAAGCGCTACGTCCTCCACTCCTGGTCGGTGCAGAACGCCCTGAACCCGCTGGCCGTGGCCGGCGCGGAGGGCCGCTATTTCTGGGACTACGACGGCAAGCGCTACCTCGACTTCGCGTCGCAGCTTGTCAACGTCTCGATCGGCCACCAGCACCCGAAGCTGATCGCGGCGATCAAGGAGCAGGCGGACAAGCTCTGCACGATCGGGCCGCCGATGGCGACCGAGCCGCGCTCGACGCTGGCGCGCCTGATCTCGGAAGTGACGCCGGGCGACATCTCGATGACGTTCTTCACGAACGGCGGCGCCGAGGCGAACGAGAACGCGATCAAGCTCGCGCGCTGGTACACCGGACGCCAGAAGGTGATCGCCCGCTACCGCAGCTACCACGGCGCGACCGCGGGCGCGATCACGCTCACCGGCGACCCGCGCCGCTGGCCCGCCGAGCCGGGGATCCCCGGCGTCGTGCGCATGTTCGACCCGTACACGTATCGCTGCCCCGCGGGCCATCCCGATCCGTGCCCGATCTGCTCCGGCGCTCCGCACCTCGAGGAGATCCTCCAGTACGAGGGCGCGCACACCGTCGCCGCCGTGATCCTCGAGACGGTGACGGGGACGAACGGGATCATCGTCCCGCCCGACGGCTATCTGCAGTCGATCCGCGAGGTCTGCGACCGCCACGGGATCCTGCTCATCGCCGACGAGGTGATGGCCGGCTTCGGCCGCACCGGCAGATGGTTCGCCGTCGACCACTGGGACGTCGTGCCGGACATCATCACGATGGCGAAGGGGATCAACTCCGGTTACGTGCCGCTCGGCGCGATGGCGATCCGCGAGCCGCTCGCCGCGTGGATCCGCGACAAGAACTTCGCCGGCGGACTCACGTACAGCGGCCATCCGATCGCGTGCGCGGTCGGCGTCGCGTCGATCGAAGCGTTCCGCGAGGAGGGAATCGTCGAGCATGCGGCGGAGATGAGCCCCGTCTTCGGCGAGGCGCTGCGCGGACTCGCAGCGAGACATCCGTCGATCGGCGACGTGCGCGGGCTCGGCTGCTTCTGGGGGCTCGAGCTCGTGAAGAACCGCGAGACGCGCGAGCCGCTCGTGCCGTTCAACGCGGGCGGCGAGGCGGCGGCGCCGGTCGCGCGGATGGCGAAGGCCGCACTCGAACGCGGGCTCTACCTGATGACGCACTGGAACGTGGTCATGGTCTGCCCGCCGCTGACGATCACCCGCGAGGAGCTCGACGAGGGCGTCGCGATCCTCGACGACGTGCTGGCGATCGCCGACGAGTATTACGCGGACTGAGCTCGAGGAGTTCGTCGAGGCTCCGTCGGCATTCACGCCGCCCGCGCCCGGCGACGCTGTCGGTCACGACGCCGCGGATTCGCGCTGCGCGGCGACACCGGCGGCAAGTGGACCGGCGTCGAGCGGATCCGGCTGCGCGAGGACGAGATCGACGACGCGGTCGACGCGGTGCGCGCGTTCATGCGCGCGAACGCGGACGACGATCGCGAGCTGGTGGCTGACGGAGCTGTCCACGCCGGACGACCTCGAGGCACGCTGCTCGTCGCGCGCGGGCTGATGCGAATCGAGGACGACTACCTCCTCGACGGGCTGCTGCTGACGTCGCGAACCGTCCGCGGCACCGCCTGAGATCGAGGCGCGTGCCGTTGCGAGCGCCGAGGAGTACGTCGCGGCTGACGAGTCGCGATGTACGAAGCGATTCGCCGTCGCCTGGACGAGCGCTACGACGAGACGCGTCTCGCCGCGGAGTTCGAGCAGCGACAACGCGCGGGCATCGACGTCGTCTACGGCGCGTGGCTCGACGGCGAGCTGGCCGGCCACGCGCGCGCGATGTTCTCGCCGCGCGGCGTCTACCTGACCGGCGGCTCGACCGCGCCGTCGGCGCGCGGTCGCGGCGTGTACCGCGCGCTCGTCCGCGCGCGCTGGGACGACGCGGTCGCACGCGGCACGCCCGCGCTCGCCGTCTCCGCGGGCGCGATGTCGTCGCCGATCCTCCAGCGCCGCGGCTTCGAGAAGGTCGTCGCGGATTCCGTCGTCTCCAGGACATCCTCCGCGTCTCCTAATCTCATGTCCGTGACGTCACCCTCCCGCGCAAGTAACACTCTGTTACAAGGCAGCGAAACCGCGTTGCCGCACAGTGTTTCGGGGTCAAGTAACAGCGTGTTACAAGGCGCGATGGGCGAGTCGTGCCTGCGCTGCGGCGCCGAGATGGAATGGCGCCAGTCGACGTGGCAGTGCCCGCGCTGCCGCTTCAAGCTCGGCTGCTGCGAAGGCGAGGCCGGCGATTGTCGCGATCCCGGCTAGCGGAGCTCGAAGAGGCGGGGCTGGCGCCGGAGGAGCTCGCGTCGGTTCTCGTGTGGCTCGTCCTCGCCGACGTCCCCGTCGACGACACAGAGCTGAGCGCGGCACGGCGGCGCGCGATGCTCGTCCTCGCGGCCGGCGGCGACCCGCACCGCGACCTCGCGCCCGACGACGTCGCCGTCGCAAGGCTCGCCGAGGAGCTCGACCGGCCGGACCGTCGCGCGGCGCTGGCGGCGGCGCTCGAGGGTCTCACCGCGGACGCCGACGGCCTCACGTCCGTGACGGAGACGCTGGCCATACTGCGCGGCGACCCCGAGCTCGCCTGGCGCGTTTACGCCCTTGCGCTGCTCGCGGACGAGCTGGCCGAGGATTAGTGCCTACACTGGATCGCCGCGTAGATGTCGACCTCGACCCCTGACGACCGCCGCCGCAGGGTCACGCTTCCCCGCAGCCTGCCCTCGGGCCGCCGCCCCGAGCCGTACTCCCGAGCCGACGCGCCGTACTTCCGCAGCGGCGGCTTCTTCGTCCGCGTCGGCGGCCTCGCCGCGCTCATCGGCGTCGCCATCGCGGTCCTCGTCCTCCGCGCCTGGTCGATCCAGATCCTGCACGGCCCCCAGTACACGTCGATCGCGAACTCGCAGTCGTTCCGGGTCGTCGATCTCACCGCGCCGCGCGGCGCGATCGTCGACGCGAAGGGACGGCCGCTCGCAGGCGTCACCGGCCACCTCGTCATCGACGCCGATCCGAACGCGCTCGGGACGATCGACGCACACGGCCGCTGGAGCCCCGACGCCGAGGGCGCGACCGACCTCCGCCAGCTCGCGAAGCTTGCGCACGTCGGCGTCCCGCCGCTGCATCGCCCGCATTCGGCGCTCGGTGTTCCGCTCGCCGTTCGCGCCGGCCGTCATCATTCCGTTCCCGAGCTCAGGCCTCTACAACTATCTCGCCGAGCGCGCGTCGAGCTATCCCGCGTTCAAGGGCACGTGGCAGCCGGCGCGCACGTATCCGCAGGGCGCGCTCGGCGCGGAGTTCCTCGGCCTGCTCGGCGAGGTGAGCCAGAGCGAGCTCGCAACGCCGCGCTACGCGCACGCGAAGCCGGGACAGATCGTCGGCCAGTCCGGCGTCGAGGCGACGTACGACTCGCTCCTCAGCCCGGGCTTCGTACGCGCGCGCCTCCGCGTCGACTCGCGCGGGCGCATCGCCGGCCCGCTCGAGGTCGCGCACGGGAAACAGCTGCCGACGCTGAAGCTGACGATCGACGCGCGGATCCAGCGCGCCGCGGACAAGGCGATCCGCGACGGCATGGCGCTTGCGCAGGCGAACGGCCACGGCGATGCGACCTCCGCCGCGGCGGTCGTGATGAACCCGCGCACCGGCGGCATCTACGCGCTCGCGAGCTACCCGATGTACAACCAGGTCGCCGCCGCGAACAACGCGGCGTACCGCAACTCGCTCTACCGCTCGACGAGCGCGAATCCGCCGCTGCTCGACCTCGCGACGCAGGGCCTCTACCCCACCGGCTCGACCTTCAAGCCGATCGTCGCGGAAGCCGCGCTCACGCAGGGACTGATCACGCCGAACACGTCGCTCCTCTGCAGCGGCGCGTTCCAGCTCGGCAACTTCACGTTCCACAACGTCGAGGCCGGCGTCTACTCGTACATGACGCTGCACACCGCGCTCGCGGAATCGTGCGACACCTGGTTCTACCGGCTCGGGAATCTCGTCTACCTCCACCAGCCCGGCGGCGCCGACCTCGCGATCCAGCGGTGGGCGCACACGCTCGGGCTCGGGAGGACGACCGGCGTCGACCTGCCCGGCGAGCAGGCGGGAGTCGTGCCGACGCCGGCGTGGCTGCAGCGCACGCAGCACCTGCCGTGGTACGAGGGCCAGACGATCAACCTCGCCATCGGCCAGGGATTCCTCGCGGTCACGCCGCTGCAGCTCGCCGTCGCGTACTCCGCGCTCGCGAACGGCGGCACCGTCGTGACGGCCCCACGTCGCCGGCTCCGTGCTGAACGGCACGGCCGTCCGGACGCTGAAGTTCCCACCGGTGCGCCACGTGAAGCTGACGGATCTCGCCGCGATCCAGCAGGGCCTCTTCGAGGCGGCGCACTCCCCCACCGGCACGTCGTCGTCGGTCTTCGCGAACTTCCCCGTGCCGGTGGCCGGCAAGACGGGCACCGCGCAGGCGCCGTTCGGCAGCGACCACTCGTGGTACGCGTCCTGGGCGCCGGCGACGAACCCGAAGGTCGTCGTCGTCGTGCTGATCGTCCACGGCGGCTTCGGCTCGGAGGCGGCAGCGCCGGCCGCGAAGGAGATCTACCAGGCCTTCTTCCACGTCAAGTGAATCAGGGGAACCCATGGTTCCCCTGATAGACCTCTCCTTCGGTGCTGAGTGGCGAGTTGGCGGTGATGCTCCTTGCCTTCCCCGCGCGGGCGGTGGCGCTAAAGCGTCCCCACCCGCTTCCTCCGACCTCCGTCGAAAGCGCACCGCAGCTTTCGTCTCCGGCCTCGGTTCGCCCGTGAGTCGACCGGCCTTGGTCGGCCCGTCGTAGGATCCCGGCGATGGAGGGCCTCGAAGGCAAGACGGCACTCGTCACCGGTGGCGCGACGCTGATCGGCGCCGCGGTCGTGCGCGCCTTCGTCGATGCCGGCGCGAATGTCGCCGTCGCAGACATCGACGAGATCGGCGGGCGCCGGCTCGCGGACCAGCTCGGAGACGCGGTGCTGTTCGAAGCGACCGACATCCGCGACGACGCGCAGCTCGCGCGGCTCGTCGACGCGACCGAGGCCCGCTTCGGCGGCGTCGACTTCCTCGTCAACCTCGCGTGCTCGTATGTCGACGAAGGCTTCGCGTCGGAGCGCGCGGACTGGCTCGAGTCGCTGAACGTCAACGTCGCGAGCGCCGCTATAGCGGCGAAAAGCGTCCACTCCGCGATGGTCGCGCGCGGCGGCGGTGCGATCGTGAACTTCGCGTCGATCTCGTCGAAGGTCGCGCAGACCGGACGCTGGCTCTATCCCGTGAGCAAGGCGGCGATCGTGCAGCTGACGCGCAACATGGCGCTCGACCTCGCGCAGGACAACATCCGCGTCAACTCGGTCTCGCCCGGCTGGACGTGGTCGAAGGTGATGGTCGAGCTCACCGGCGACGACCGCGCGAAGACCGACCGCGTCGCCGCGCCGTTCCACGTCCTCGGCCGCGTCGGCGACCCCGACGAGGTTGCGAACGTCGTCCTCTTCCTCTGTTCCGACGAGGCGTCGTTCGTCACCGGCGCCGACTGGGCCGTCGACGGCGGCTACTCCGCACTCGGCCCCGAGCAGGCCGAGCCCGCGATTCCGAAGCTCGCCGAATGACAAGGAGGCACAGTTGAGCACGATTCTGATCGTCGGTGGCGGCCAGGCCGGGCTCCAGCTCGCGCTCGGCCTCCTCAAGGGCGGCCACGAGGTCACCGTCGTCTCGAACCGGACGCCGGACGACATCCGCGACGGCAAGGTGATGTCGAGTCAGTGCATGTTCGACGCGGCGCTGCAGCGCGAACGCAACTCGACGTCAACTTCTGGGAAGACGAATGCCCGCCGGTCGAAGGCATCTCGCTCGCGGTGCCGGCGCCACCCGGCGTCGAGACGCCCACCGGCAAGGTGATCGACTGGGCGGCGCGCCTCGACGCGCCCGCACAGTCCGTCGACCAGCGCGTGAAGATCCCCGGCTGGATGGCGGAGCTCGAGAAGCGCGGCGGCAAGCTCGTGATCGAGGACGCCGGCGTCGACGAGCTCGAGCGGTACACCGAGGCGAACGACCTCGTGATCGTCGCCGCGGGCAAGGGCGAGATCACGCGGTTGTTCGAACGCGACGCGGAACGCTCGCCGTACGACCAGCCGATGCGGGCGCTCGCGCTGACGTACGTGACCGGGATGACGCCTCGGCCGATCTTCTCCGCCGTCGCGTTCAACCTGATCCCCACGGTCGGCGAGTATTTCGTCTTCCCCGCGCTGACCACGACGGGGCCGTGCGAGATCATGGTCTTCGAGGGGATTCCCGGCGGCCCGATGGACTGTTGGGGCGACGTGACGACGCCAGAGGAGCACCTCGCGAAGTCGAAGTGGATCCTCGACACGTTTATGCCGTGGGAGGGCGAGCGCAGCCGCGACTGCGAGCTCACCGACGCGAACGGGATCCTCGTCGGGCGCTTTCCACCGACGGTGCGCAAGCCCGTCGCGGAGCTTCCGTCCGGACGGCTCGTGCTCGGCCTCGCCGACGCGATCATGCTCAACGACCCGATCACGGGTCAGGGCTCGAACAACGCGGCGAAGATGGCGTCCGCGTATCTCGCCGCAATCGACGAGCACGGCGACGCCGCGTACGACCGCGCGTTCATGGAGGGCGCCTTCGAGGACTTCTGGGACGGCTACGGCCAGTACGTGACGGCGTGGACGAACGCATTGCTCTCGCCGCCGCCGGAGCACGTCCTGAAGCTCCTCCAGGCCGGGAACGAAAGTCACGAGGTCGCGCATCGGTTCGCGAACGGGTTCGACAATCCGCCCGACTACTTCGACTGGTTCATGTTCCCGGACAAGGCCGACGCGTATCTGGCCGAGGTCGGCGCCGTGTAGGAAAAGAAAGAGCGGCCCGCAGGCGCGGGCCGCTCTTGGGGTGCCAGTCCCCGGTCTCCAGCGCCGCAGGGATTGGATAGGAGGCCGTTCCAAAGTGGATGATCGGGCGCCGCGTCCACCGGCGCGTCACCCGGACAGGGGATTCGTCCGGTCTTACCGACTCTTTACGCGCCCCGAACCGAACCCGGTCGCGACAGGCATGGAATGAGAGCCGTCCGCCAAGGAGGGATCTCATGCTCAGCGCACCGCTCATCGCTGCTGCCGCACTTGCGGCGACCGCTCCCACCAACAGCTCGCCGCCGACCGTGTCCGGCACGGCGCAGCAGGGCCAGACCCTCACCGCATCGACCGGGAGCTGGAGCGGCGACTCGCCGATCAGCTACATGTTCCGCTGGCAGCGCTGCAACGGCTCGGGCGGAAGCTGCGGCGACATCTCCGGCGCGACCGGGCAGACGCACACCGTGGTCTCGTCGGATGTCGGCAGGACCCTCCGTGTCGTCGTCACCGCGACCAACCTGGTCGGCAGCTCGTCGGCCGCGTCGAGCCCGAGCGGAGTCGTCGTCTCGGTGACGAAGCCGAGCGCCACCGCGCAGCCGAATCCGCACGGCACGGCGCAGGTCGGACAGACGGTCACCGTCGACAACGGCAGCTGGAACGGAACGCAGCCGATCTCGTTCACGTATCAGTGGCAGCGTTGCAACTCCGCGGGGACGTGCTCGAACCTCGGCGGCGCGACAAAGTCGTCGTACGTTCCCGCGACCTCCGACACGGGCTACCGCCTCCGCGCCGTCGTCACCGCGAAGAACAGCGCCGGCTCGACGAGCATCGCGTCAAACGTCACCGCCCCGGTCCTCGCCGCGGTCGGCGCGCCTGCGAACACGGCGAAGCCGACGATCTCCGGCTCGAGCGTCAACGTCGGCAGCACGCTGACCGGATCGGTCGGCAGCTGGAGCGGGACGCAGCCGATCGCGTTCGCGCTGAGCTGGCAGCGCTGCGACAGCTCGGGCGGGCACTGCCAGACGATCTCCGGCGCGACAGCCTCGACGTACACGCTCGGGTCGGCGGACGCCGGCGCGCGGATCGCGTTCGTCGTGCGTGGCTCGAACGCCGGCGGCGCGAACACCGCGTCCTCGTCGCCGACCGACGTCGTCACCGCCGACCCGGCCGGTGCGATCCACCTAGAGAACGGCAAGATCTCGATTCCGGTTACGAGCGTTGCACTGCCGTACCGGCTCGTGATCTCGGCGGTTGCGTTCTCCCGGCATCCACTCCGTTCGCGCAAGCCGTTCAGCGGCCGCTTCCGCGTCGTCGACACGCGCGGCTACCTCGTCCGCGACGTGCTCGTTCGCGCACTCGGCCTGCCGTACGGCTGGATCAGGACGTCGCCGGAGACGACGACCGGCGTCGACGGGACGGCGGTCATTCGTTTCGTCCCGACGCGCAAGCTGCCGCTGAAGCGCGGCGACACGCTCGCGGTCTACATCCGCGCGCGGAAACCGGGCGAGAGCGCCATGGCGGGCATCTCGGCGCGCCGCCTCGTCCAGGTACAGCTCGCGCCGCCGCGGAGGAAGTAGCCGCCTTCCCCCGCGGCGCCGTCAAGCTTTCGTACTCGCTCTAGCCGGGAAGCTGCGCCAGCCGGAACTGGTTCCCGGACGGATCGCGGAAGCCGGCGTCGATTCCGTACGGCTGCTGCGTCGGCTCCTGCTGGAACTCGACGCCGCGGTCGCGCAGCTCCTCGTAGGTGCCCTGGCAGTCGTCCGTCGAGAAGAAGAGGCCGCCCATCGCGCCCTTCGCCATCAGGTCGAGGATCTGCTGCCGCGTCGACTCCTCGAAGACCGGCGGTCCCGGCACCGACATCAGCACGACGGCGACGTCGTCCTGACCGGGCACGCCGACAGTGAGCCAGCGGAAGTTGCCCATCTCCGGCATCGTCGCGTCGACGCGGACCTCCATCCCGAGCTTCTCGGTGTAGAACGCGAGCGCCTCGTCCTGGTCGTGCACCCACACGTTCACGGTCGTGAGCTGCTTCAGCATCGTTGCCTCCCTGTCGTTTGCGCTGGGAACGACGTTAGCCGGACGCGACGAGGCTGTCTTCTCGAAAACTGCTCGTCTGCGGGCGCGCGTAGGCCTGGAGGACGCACGTCGGGACCCGCGCGTGCGTGGCGGCCGGCGGGTAGGTCGCGCGGTAGGCCGTCGGCGAGAGCCCGTACGCGCGGCCGAACGACGTCGTGAACGAGCCGACGCTGAGCAGTCCGACGTCGAGGCAGATCTCCGCGACGCTCCGGTCGGTCGTGCGGAGCAGCGCGGCCGCCCGCTCGAGCCGCCGCGTCAGCAGGTACTGGTGCGGCGTGTCGCCGAACGCGCGCTTGAACTCGCGGCTGAAGTGCGCCGGCGAGAGTCGCGCCGCGCGCGCGAGTGCGGGAACGTCGAGCGGCTCGCGGTAGCGCGCGTCGATCAGATCCTTCGCGCGCAGCAGGTGCCGTGCAGGCGGGACGGGCTTCACCCCGGCACCGTAACCCGCGGCGCGTAGGCTGCGGCGATGACGTCGTTCTCCGATCTGCTGGCCGATCGCCGCGTCCTCGTCGCCGACGGTGCGACCGGGACGAACTACCAGGACATGGGGATCGAGCCCGGCGTTGCGCCGGAGGAATGGGTCTTCGACGCGCCCGAGAAGGTGCATGGAGCTCCACCGGCGTTTCGCCGACGCCGGCTCCGACCTCGTGCTGACCTGCAGCTTCGGCGCGACGGGTCTCCGGCTCGCGGACGGGCCGCTCGCGGGCCGCACGGTCGAGGTGAACCGGCGCGCCGCGGAGCTCGCGCGCGAGGCCGTCGGCGCCGACCGGCTCGTCGCCGGCTCGCTCGGCCCGACCGGGCAGCTGATCGAGCCGTACGGACTGCTGACGCGCGATGCATGCGTCGACGCGTACGCGGAGCAGGCGGGCGCGCTCGCCGGCGGCGGCGTCGACCTGCTCGTGCTCGAGACGTTCTTCGCGCTCGAAGAGGCCGTCTGGGCGGTCGAGGGCGTGCGCCGAGCAACCGATCTCCCGCTCGTCGCGTCGTTCAGCTTCGACCAGGGCACGCGCACGATGATGGGCGTCAGCGCCGCCGACGTGATCGATGCGCTCGCGGACTCCGAGCTCGCCGCGCTCGGCCTGAACTGCGGCCGCTCGCTCGCCGACACCGACGCCGTCGTGGACGAGTTCCTCGACGCAGGCCTCGACGTCCCGCTCTGGGTGAAGCCGAACGCGGGCGTGCCGAAGATCGTCGGCGACGCGGTCGTCTACGAAGCCGACCCCGAGATGCTCGCGCGCCACGTCGCGGGCTACGTCGAGCGCGGTGCCCGCATCGTCGGCGGCTGCTGCGGCTCGACGCCGCAGCACGTCGCGGCGATCGCCGCCGCGATCCGCTGACGGTAAACCCGCAGACCCGTCCGCGTCCGCTCCGATGTCCGCCGCGCGGGCCGCAGGCGAGGCTTTCCTCGACCCTCGAAAGGGAGGCTCAAATGAAGGCTCTCGTCTACCACGGCCCGGGCAAGCGCGCCTGGGACGAAGTTCCGGATCCGGTGCTCCAGGCGGACGGCGACGTGATCGTGAAGATCAGCTCGTCGACGATCTGCGGCACCGATCTCCACATCCTCAAGGGCGACGTCCCCGAGGTGAAGCCCGGCACGATTCTCGGCCACGAGGCCGTCGGCACCGTGACCCAGAAGGGCCCGGGCGTGACGACCGTCGAGGTCGGAGACCGTGTTCTCGTCTCCTGCATCACGTCGTGCGGCCGCTGCCGCTTCTGCAAGGAAGCGCGCTACGGCCTCTGCACCGGCGGCGGCGGCTGGATCCTCGGCCACCTGATCGACGGCGTCCAGGCCGAGTATGCGCGCATTCCGTTCGCGGACACGTCCGTCTACAAGGTGCCGGAGCAGCTCACCGACGAACAGGTGCTGTTCCTCGCGGACATCCTCCCGACGGCATACGAGGTCGGCGTGATCGCCGGCGACGTGAAGCCGGGAGACACGGTCGCGATCGTCGGCGCCGGCCCGATCGGGCTCGCCGCGATCATGACGGCGAAGCTCCTCACGCCGGGCCGGATCGTCGCGATCGACCTCGCCGACAGCCGCCTCGCGAGGGCGCGTGAGTTCGGCGCGGACGTGACGATCAACAACGGCACGGAGGACGCGCTGTCGATCGTGATGGCGTTGACCGACGATCTCGGCGCCGACGTCGCGATCGAAGCGGTCGGCGTGCCGGAGACGTTCGAGCTCTGCACCGAGCTGATCCGCCCCGGCGGCCGCGTCGCGAACGTCGGCGTGCACGGGCATCCAGCGACTCTCCATCTGGAGAAGCTGTGGATCCGCGACGTGACGATCACCATGGGTCTCGTCGACACGAACACGACGGCGCGGCTGCTGAAGCTGATCGCGGAGGGCAGGCTCGACCCGCTGCCGTTCGCGACGCACCGCTTCCCGCTCGCGTCGACGATGGCCGCGTACGACACGTTCGCCGCAGCGGCGGATACCGACGCTCTGAAGGTCGTGCTCGAAGCAGTTCCGAAGCAGCTTGAGCCTGCTCCGGAGAAGCACCTCGCCGGCGCCACCGCCTAGCGAGGACGCGTGGGCGGCGGCGGACACTCGCCGCCGCCCATCGCGCGTCTACCGAATCGTGAAGACGCCCTTCTTCACCGTTGAGTGCGCGGAGACGCACGCGTACCTGTAGGAGCCGGGACGGAGGGTCGCGACGATCGTCGCCTCCTGGCCCGGCTTGATCAGTCCGGTCTTGTAGTTCGTCGAGATGTCGAACCCGTGCGAGACGGTGCCGTTGTTGGTGACACCGAAGACGATTCTCGTGTATTGCCCGCTCACCGACGTGTGGTTGAGGTGGCAACTCGTGTTGGTGATCCGCACGGGGTTGTTGAACGCCGGGTTCGCGGACCCGGGAGAGACGAGAATGCCCGCCGCGATTGCTGCAACCGCACTAGCCGTGACCGCCGCAACGACGAAACGGTGGACTCGCATCGAAACTGGCCTCCGAGGGTCGTGGTGTCGATTCGTGCCCTCGTTCCAGCGGTTGCTCAAACAATAGGTGTTGCTCCGTCCGGCCGCCTCCCTCCTCCGGGCCTCGTCCCTTTACACACGCGGCGACGCCGTGAGAAACGTTCCCACCTAAGCTCGCGATGCGGCCGCCGGGCGCTAATGCGTCAAGCAAACGCTGGCCAGGCTTCTGACGCTAGACAACACTCATCCGCGCGGGAGTTCTGACCACACGTCCGAGTGCCGAGTTAGCATCGGACTCCGTTTTGGGTACCGCTGGTGCACGGATGCTTCCCTCGCCACAAGGTGAACGATGAGTGGGCCGTTGTCTCGCGCGATTATCCCGACCTGTGTGTTTGTCACAGTCGTCGCAGTGACGACCGTGGCCAGCGCGAGCTCGCGAACGCCACCGCCGAGCCGCACTCGGTTTAGTGGCATACCTGCCACAAACGGCGCATATGCAGCCTGCTACAACCTGCGTACCTACAACCTTCGGATCGTCCGGGCGCGCGACGGGTGCGACAAGCTGACCGAACGCCGAGCGTCATGGAGCAAGATCGGCCCACGAGGCTCGAAGGGGCCGGCCGGGCCTGCCGGTGTCAAAGGACCGAGCGGGCCAGCTGGGCCTGCGGGAACTGCTGGCCCAACCGGCCAGGCAGGCGCTACAGGTCCTACGGGGCCGACAGGCCCCGTAGGTGACGTTGGCCCCACCGGCGCTCCCGGAGCGGCAGGGCCTACCGGGCCGACCGGTGCCGCAGGCCTAGCTGGTCCGACTGGCCCGGCGGGCGCCGCAGGTCCGACAGGCTCCGCCGGTCCGACCGGGCCGACTGGAGCGGCAGGTCCCACCGGGCCGGCCGGGCCAACAGGTCCCGCGGGCGCGGCAGGTCCCGCTGGCCCCGCCGGATCGGCAGGTCCCGCCGGAGGCAGCGGCCCGGCAGGTCCGACGGGCGCTACCGGGCCTGCAGGCCCCGCTGGGCCGGCAGGTCCCGCTGGCGCTACCGGTCCAGCCGGCGCGACTGGCCCAGCTGGCCCGACAGGGCCTGCAGGCCCGACAAGTTCGCAGCTCGTGAGCAACTCAACAACGTCTGCCGTCGCTGCACCCGTGAACACACTCACCACCGCTTCCGCGAGCTGCCCGGCGGGTACGGTATTGCTTGGCGGCGGCGCCCAGATCACGACAACGGCTGCACAGAAGAATCGTGCGGTTCTCGTCTCCTCTTACCCGAGTGGTGCGACGGCATGGACGGCAATCGGCGTGGCAGCCGTAGCACTCGGCGCCGGCAACACGATGACCGTTACCGCCTACGTCGTCTGTACGACCTAGCCCCCGCCGTCCGCGTCTCGGGACCAGTTCAGACGTACTTATCTCGTCTCACGCCCGGACGACGGGACACGGTCGGAGGTCGCGCCTACGGGTTGGTGCAGTAGTTTCGATCTGCACGGCGTCACCATCGCCCCGAATTCGCCCCTGATCGTCGCAAAGCCAACTGAGATGCGTGTCGTTGCTGCGCCTATCCGGCTCGCCTCCCACATCCGGGGGTGCGCGATCTGGAAACCGAGACTGCGCTGCCCACGGATCCGGGGGACGTTCGTGACGCGGACCACCGGACATCTCCGCTCTCCGGTACCCGACCCTGAGAAGACCGCACGCGAGAGCAGGCGGTTAACCCCTGTGATTCCGGCCACCCACGACGACTAGGTTGCGCCACTCGGCGAGCTCGGCCTCCCAGCCGAACGGGTCCGCGGCGAGCTCGAGCACCGTGTATCGTGTACCGTGTACCGGTCGAACGCGGAGCTGACGGCGTCGTGTACCTGCTCTCGTGGCACCCGCCGCTCACGCGCACCCTGCGGCTTCTCCCACGCTCCGAGAACGCTCACGTGCCCGTCGAGCGTGCACGCGCACAGCACGGGAGTCTCGCCGCTGCGATCCGTCGAACGAGAGGACGACCTGGTCGCCCGGCTCGAGCGCACGGCCGAAGTCGGCCCTGGCGGCCCACGCCTCCGGCACCTGGGCGTCTGTCAGCTCCGGGTTCTCCGCCTGCCGCTCGAGATACGACGTCGTGATCCACGATGCCGGGTTCGCCAGCTTCATCGCCTTGACGTCGCGCGGGTCGTTGGTCGGAGCCTCGTACGCGCAGACGAGTGTGCCGGCGTCGTGCAGCCGCGCGATCGTCAGCCCCGGTCTGCGTTCGACGTCGTCCGCTTCGAGCGCCTTGTCGAGGATCGACCCGAGGAGGGAGTCGTGCCGGTGAGACGCCTCACCGGCGGTCGTGATCGTAAACGTCCGCGGCGCACTGCGAGCACCGCCGCCCGATGCGAGCGCCGCATACGCGCGGCGAAGGCTCGGCGTCGTCCAGAACGCCAACTCGTCGCAGACCAGCCGTCGGGCTGTACCCGAACAACCTGGACGGATCCGAGGTCAGCCTGACGATCGACCCGAGACCGTCCTCCCTGACGAGCACGCCCTCGTGACCGTGGACCCGCAACAGCTGCGACAGCCCCTCGTGGCGGCGGACGAACCGGGCGGCAGCGTCGAACAGACGGCCCGCCTGCCTATCTGAGGCGGCGGCGAACAGGATCTCGGGACGGCCCACCCCGTAGACGAGCTCGTACAGACCGAAGCCGGCAAGCATCGACGTCTTCCCGTTCTTCCTGGCCACGACCAGCACCACTGAGCGCCACCCGTCGAGCGCCTCCGCCCAGAATCGGTGCTGCCACGGCTCCAGCTTCAACGGCTTCCCCTCCCAGCGGTCCTCGCTCTGGATGAGAGTCGCGCAGAACGCGGCGAAGTGATCGGCGGGCGTCAGCCTGCTCTCCCGAACCGGTCCGTATCGGCATCCAAGAGCGCCGACTTGTCCCTCGTTCGAGGGATTCGCCTTGCACGAGACCTCGCCCCAGTCGTACGGTGGCCCCGAGGCTCGGGATGGTCAACCCCTTCAACATCACATCGGTCTACATCGCGGGGATTGTCTGGACGGTGATGCTGCTCTATTGGATCGCCGTCTGCCTCTCCGTCTTTGACGGTTTCCACCTCTTCATCTAGAGCGAGCTCAAGCGGCGGCGGCAACCCAGGCACCGCGGATGGCGGACGGCCGATGCGTGCCGGCCGCACACTCTTCGCGAGACGGTCGACCTGCATCTCCTCGAACCACAACAGCCGGTGAAGAACATGCTCGACGACGCCGCCACGATTCCCCGCCATCGTGAACGGCGACCCCGCAGCCTCCCACGCGGCCCGCAACTCCCCGAGACGCAACTTCGCGGCTTCGTACCGCTCCAGCGCGTCATCGGTCATTAGGACCACCCGAATCGGGGGCGTAAGTCCCGTTGAGCCGGCGTAGCGTCACTGCCTGACGGCAATTGGTGGCGGAGGGTCCGTGCTTCTCCGCAAGCACGAATGCTCGCGCCACCGGCGCAGCCGAGGAGGCTGCGCAAACCGTGAAGAGAGCCCCGCGCACGCCTTGGTGCGGGGCTTTCTTCGTCTGAAGTGCAGAGCTACCAGACACGCGAACGATCCCGGCTTGGCGCACGAAAGTTCCGACTTCTTCGGGCGTTGAGATTCGGAGGTCAGCGCCTTCGCGGCCCCGCGTATGGACGCCCCCCGTCATCGGTTCGCGCATCGTCTCGCGTTGCAACTCGCGTGTGCGGCTCGCATATTCCATCGTGCGTCGGGTCCGCCGTTCGCTCGTGCGATGACGTGGTCGGCGACGAGCGGATCGTCATGTGTCGCGTTTAGTCCGCACAACCAGCAGACGCGCTCCTCTTTGAGTGTCTGTGCTCGTGCTTGCTGGTGCGCCCAGCCTCGCCGTGGTCGAGTATGTGCGGCGCATCGTGGGCCGCTGGTAGGTGCGCCGCACGTGAGGCAGGGGCGCGCGCAGCACTGTCAAAGCGTCAGTGCTCGAGACGCGGCGACCGCTGCGGCGTAGACGATGGTCATCACACAAGACGCCGCAGCGGCGACGACGTCCATGACGGAACACGCCGCAGCGTCGACCGTGGTCGCGATGAGCGAGACCGTGGCGGCTATCGCTTTCACGCTGCCGTGTCCGCTGGCCTGATCAGCACGCCGCCGAGGAGGCCGTCCATCGGATGCGGGTACAGGTCACGATCGGTCATCGGTGTGCGGCCGATCATCGGCAGCGCATGCGTCACCTCGGGATCGGTGTGTCCCGGCACGATCGCCACCCACGTTTCATTGTTGGGTGGAGGTAGTTCGCCTGGGAGGACAAGGTCGCACCGGACGCCGAACATCTCGCCGACCTTGTCCGCCCAGGCGATGGCTTCTTCGCCTGTCCAGCGGAGCGGCAGTTCCCGCGGTTGCCGCCGTAGACAGACGGCGAACGCGTCCCTGACGCATTGGCCGCCACGGAGAGGGACAGGGATCGGCCGGTGCCGGGTCCGCATCTCCTCGATCTCGGCGAGCTCTGCCTCGTCCCAGACTGCGGTCACCGGAACAGGCCCTTCTTTACCGGGGCGCGCCCCAGAGGGTCCGGGCAGCGTCGAGCGCACGCGCTTCGTCGGACCACGGGTCGGTGGTGTGCTCGACGCGCCGCCCGTGGACGGGCACGCCGACTCGTTCGATCAGCGCGTCGAGCTCTTCCGGGTGGGCGCCGGCGAGGTGCGCTTGGAACTCGGAGGCCCGTGTCCACCGATACGAGCAGTGGCGGCAGGGAACGTAGCGCGCGTGCTCATCGCGGATGCCTGTAGGGCTGGACGCTCGGCACCTTCGGCGGCGGCTGCGGGTTCGGCCCCTTCGCCGGCTTCGGGTTCTGTTTCGATGCCATCACTGCTCCTTGATCTGTTCGCGTTCGAGGTGGGCCGCGAGGGCGAGCCTGACCTCCTGCGAGATGTTGCGTTCGCGCCGGTAGGCGAGCTCAACGAGTTGCGCCTTCACAGCGACGGGAACTTTGGCGCCGACGATCTCGGTCGCTGTGTGGTTGGCGTTGATCCGACTCATATCGTTAACCAGGTTGAATATTAGCCTGGCTAACGGATAGCGCGTAGAGTCCGGTGCGTGGTGACGTTCGCGCGCGGGCACTGGACAGCGAAGACGACGTGCCACAACGCCAAGGTGCTCGCGAACCTGGACCGCGAAGCAGGCGGCATCAGCACGGCACCCGGAACTGTGCGATGGACGCAGGACCCAGTCGATCTAAGAGGGCTGCCGGCGATCGGCCGCGGTGTGGCCGGAGCGATCCGAGGAACCCGGCCGGGCGACAGGCTCGAGCTGTGGCGGCGAGATCGGCTGTGCGTGGTCTCCGACTATGTGACGCAGACGCACACGTACCGCGTCGACTCGTCCGCCGCGTCAATGCGGCGCACCCTACGGCTGTACCGGTCGTCGATGACTTCGTTGACGCGCCATGTGCGTCCGTACAGCTCAAACACCCAGCCAAGTCTGGGCGTCTCGCCGGGGTCGAGATCGGTCTCATGGGTGCGGCCGTTCGGATACACGAGCGCGACAACGAACGCCATGCCCGGGTTTTCGCGCTCACGCCGCGGACTCCTCGCCCGAGCACGGACACATCCAAGGCTGACTCAGGGCTGACTACGACGCTGCGTCGGCGCCTGCCCGAGTTCGTCTGAGGAGTGGAAACACCGCGTCTAGCAGCGGGTTTCGGTGAAGCGGATGATGGGACTCGAACCCACGACCTTCTGCATGGCAAGCAGACGCTCTAGCCAACTGAGCTACATCCGCGTGGCGGCGGAAGTATAGCCGCGGCTACGCGGAGTCCAGGGCTTCGTTGACGAGGCGGTCGGCGAGCTCGTTGTGCTCCCGGCGCACCGCGGTATACGTGACCTTGCCGACTGCGCGGGCCAGGCGCGCGGCTTCCACGGACAGCTCGCGTAGCGCCTCGTTCTTCACGCGGTAGACGCCCGTCATCTGTTTCACGAGCAGCTCCGAGTCGGAGACGACCTCGACCTCCGGCACCGCGAGTTCGACGGCGCGCTCGAGCCCGGCGATCAGCGCGCGGTACTCGGCGACGTTGTTCGTCGCGATCCCGATCGCCTCGCCGTGCGCGGCGAGCACCGTGCCGTCCTCGGCCTCGATCACGAAGCCGTACGCGGCCGGGCCGGGATTGCCGCGCGCGCCGCCGTCGGTGTAGAGCTTCGCCTTCACAGCTCGGCGAGCGGATACACGTCGTACGCGGGCTCTTCGTACGGATGTGCCGCGACGAGTGCCTCGACGACCGCCCGCAGGCTCTCCTGCGCCACGACCGTCTCGACGCGCAGCTCGGCGACGCGTTCCTCGCGGCCGGCCTGGCCTATCGACGGATCCGTTCCCTCGGCGCCGAAGAACGTTCCCGTTCCGGCCCCGTACCACGAGCAGCGCGAGTACCTGCCGATGCGCCCCGCGCCGGCGGCGAACACCGCGTCGCGCGTCGCCTCGAGCGCCTCGCGCGGGACGAACCACACGAGCTTGACGTTCACGCCGGATCGATCTGCGCGCGCTGCAGCTTGCCGGAGTAGTCGACGTAGATCGACTTCCACTCGGTGAAGAGATCGAGCGCGGCCTGCCCCGCTTCGCGGTGGCCGTTGCCGGTGTCCTTCGTGCCGCCGAACGGAAGATGCACCTCCGCGCCGGTCGTGCCGGCGTTGACGTACGTGATGCCGGCCTCGAGGTCGCGCATCGCGCGGAACGCCTGGTTCACGTCGCGCGTGTAGATCGACGACGACAGACCAAACCGGATCCCGTTCGAAACGCGAATCGCCTCGTCGAAGTCGCGCACCTTGATCAGCGACGTGGTCGGGCCGAAGATCTCTTCCTGCCCGACGCGCATCTGCGGGTCGACGTCGCCGAAGATCGTCGGCCGGTAGTAGAAGCCCTTCGCAAGGTCGCCGTCCGTCGCGACCTCGCCGCCGGTGAGCAGTTGCGCGCCCTCGCCGACGCCGATCTCCGTGTAGGAATGGATCTTGTCGATCGCGGCGCGGTTGATCACGGGACCGACGTCGGTGTCGTCCTCCCAACCGGGGCCGAGCCGGAGCTTCTCCGCCGCGGCGACGAGCTTCGACGCAAGCGCGTCGTACACCGACTCGTGCGCGATCACGCGCGACGCGGCCGTGCAGCGCTGGCCCGACGTGCCGAAGGCCGACCAGAGGATCCCCTCGACCGCGAGATCGACGTCCGCGTCGTCCATGACGATGATCGCGTTCTTGCCGCCGAGCTCGAGGTGGACGTGCTTCAGCCCGTCGGCCGCCGCCTTCGTCACGGCGACGCCGGTCTCGCGCGAGCCGGTGAACGTGATCACGCGCACGTCGGGGTGGCGAACGAGCGCGTCGCCCGTGTCCTCGCCGAAGCCGTGGACGATGTTGACGACGCCGTCCGGAATGCCGGCCTCCGCGAGCACCTCGACGAACCGCGCAGCGAGCTGCGGCGTGTCCTCCGCCGGCTTCAGCACGACGGTGTTGCCGCAGACGAGCGCGGGGATCATCTTCCACGACGGGATCGCGACCGGGAAGTTCCACGGCGTGATCGCGCCGACGACGCCGATCGGCTGGCGCACGCTCATGTTCCACTTGTCGCGGAGCTCGGACGGCGTCGTCTGGCCGCTGAGGCGACGGCCCTCACCGGCCATGTAGTACGTGATGTCGATCGCTTCCTGGACGTCGCCGCCGGCCTCGGCCTTCACCTTCCCCATCTCGTGCGTCATCAGGTCGGTGAGCGCCGCCTTCTCGCGTTCGAGCACGCGCGCGACGTTGAAGAGGATCTCGCCGCGCTTCGGCGCGGGAACGAGCCGCCACTCCTCGAACGCCGCCTTCGCGGCCGCAACCGCGCGGTCGACGTCGTCGGCCGTCGAGCGCGGGAAGACGCCGATCGTCTCGCCGTCCGCGGGGCTCTTGCTCTGGAAGGTCGCCGTCGCCATCGCGACGAGCGTAGCGGAGCGTTAGGCGTCCGGCGGTACGTCGGTGTCCGGGAACGTGCCCGGGATGCGCGCCCGGCGGCGATCCCGGAGGAGGCGCCGCTCCTTGTCCTCAGCCGTCGGCTCACCGCTGCGACGGTCGGGCCCGTCGCGGCGGTCGAGGATGACCGTCACGTTCGGGTTGTCCTTGTAGTACTCGACCATCTTGTCGTAGAGCTCGGCCTCGAGCTCGCGCGGAATGACGCAGTAGATCATCGCCTGCCGAATTGTAGGCACGGAACCGGCTTGCGCCAGCCCAGCGCTACAACCGCGCGATCTCCGGGACGAGGCGGCCGTCATCCTCGATGTGGGCGTTCCACGCCGTGAAGCTCGACTCGAGCTCCTCAAGTTCGTGGCCGCGGCGCTCGAGCCGCACCGGCTGGCTCGACTCAGGCGTGATGCGGTACTGGTACCAGGAGATGTCCCACGCGACGGTCACGGCCATCTCTCCGGCGCTCCCGGACAGCGCGACGATGCTCGCCGTCGGATCGCCGAGGCTCTTCGCAATCCCGCCGACGGTGCGACGGTAGCTGCTCGCGTTGAATAGGTCCGCAGCCTCGAGCAGCGCAACCTCCTCGATGGAGAGACGGCGAAGGATCGGCTCCGGCGGTGCGACGGATCCCTCGGAGCCGGCGCGGCTGAGGCCAAGAAACTCGACGAGCCCGCGGCGGCGGCGCTTCCGCTCGCCGACGACGGTCGGGATGCTCGGTGTCCCTTCCTTGATCCAGCCGTGCTCGAGTGCGGTCTCCTGGCACAACGGGCAGACGTCGACGAGCTCCGCACCCTCCGCAGGCGCGTACCGAGTCGCCCTCTCCCCCATGAGGAGCGTCCGCTCGCAGATGGCGCAGACTCGGGTCGTGCGAACCTGGGTTACGCGCACACCGGCGACTATAGCCCGGAGACCAAGCCGAGTTGCAGAGCCGCCCCGGTCTCCGTTAGTGTGTCTTACATGTGTGTTTTACATATAGGTGTAACCGCGTCGTGAGAGGACGCCACGGCCCCCGCTCCCGCCACCACCACGCCGGGCACTGGCGCGTCTTCGCGCGTGTCGAGCGATTCAACGAGCCGGCGCTGCTCCTGCTCCTTCGCGAGCGGCCCGCGCACGGCTACGACCTCCTCGAGCGGCTGCCCGAGCTGACAGGCGAGCAGCGCGTCGAGATGGGGAACCTCTACCGGCTGCTGCGCGCACTCGAGGAGGAGGGTCTCGTCTCGTCCGAGTGGGACGGCGACTCCCCCGGGCCGGCGAAACGCCGCTACGCGCTCACCGACACCGGCGCGCAGCTGCTCGACCAGTGGGTCGAAGCGCTGCGCACGTCGCAGGAGCGCACCAACCGCTTTCTCGAACGCTACGAACGAGGAAAGGAGGTGAACTGATGCATCACGGAAGACATTTCGGCCCGGGTCACGGACCCGGACGGGGCGGACGCCATTTCCGCCGGCCGTTCCCGAATCGTGAGGAGCTGATCGAGCGCCTGGAGAACTTCCAGCGCGACCTCGAGCAGGAGCTCGCGAACCTCGACGATGTGCTTCGGCACTTGCGCGGCGACGCGCAGCCGGCACAGCACTCCGAGGGCTAAGGGAGTTTCCGGAAGAGGCGCGGGCTCTACGCCTTCGCCTCTTCCCGCTCCTTCTTCGTCTGCTCGATGATCTTCTGCGCGACGTGCGTCGGGACTTCCTCGTAGCGGAGGAAGCTCATCGTGTAGTCACCGCGCCCGCCGGTCATCGACGTCAACGCCTGCGAGTACGTAAGGACCTCCGCCATCGGCACCTCGGCGCGCACCGACGTCATCCCGCCGCGCGGCTCCATTCCCTGCAACCGCCCGCGCCGCGAGTTGAGGTCGCCGTTGACCGCGCCGACCGCGTCGTCCGGCACCGTCACCTCGAGCTCCATGATCGGCTCGAGCAGCACCGGGTCGGCCTTCTGGTACGCCTCCTTGAACGCGAGCGAGCCGGCGATCTTGAACGCCATCTCCGACGAGTCG
Organism: uncultured Actinomycetes bacterium; assembly: GCA_963816455.1. Taxonomy (GTDB): domain Bacteria; phylum Actinomycetota; class Thermoleophilia; order Gaiellales; family Gaiellaceae; genus Palsa-739. Next base: position 376,500 of record CAWFKM010000016.1, on the reverse strand, counting down.
ACCGAGTGCTCCATCCCGTCGATGAGGACGACCCGCACGCCCTGGATCGGCGCGCCGGCGAGGTCGCCGTGCTCCATCGCCTCGCGGACGCCCTTGTCGACCGCCGGCCGGTAGCTCTGCGAGATGACGCCGCCGACGATCTTGTCCACGAACTCGTAGCCGAGCTCGCCGTCCTCCGCGGGGAGCGGCTCGAGCCGGATCTCGCAGTCGCCGAACTGGCCGCGGCCGCCGGTCTGCTTCTTATAGCGGTGGCGCGCGCGCGACTCCTTGCGGATCGTCTCCTTGTACGGGACGCGCGGCGGGTGCAGCTCGACGTCGACGTGGAAGCGGCTGTGCAGGCGATCGACCGCGACCTCGACCTGCATTTGCGACAACCCTGACAGCAGCTGCTCGCCGGTCTGCGGGTCGCGCCGCATCTGCAGCGTCGGATCCTCCTCGCTGAGACGGCGGAGACCGGTCGCCATCTTCTCCTCGTCGCCCTTCGCCTTCGGCGTGACGGCGAAGCTCATCACCGGCAGCGGGAAGTCGATGTGCGGCGGCTCGACGGGAACCTCGTGGTCGACGAGCACGTCGCCGGTGACGACGTCCTTCAGCTTCGCCACGGCGCCGAGGTCGCCGACGCCGAGCGCGTCGACCGGCTCGTTCTCCTTGCCGTTGAGGAGCAGGATCTGACCGAGCCGCTCCTTCGCGTGCGTGCGCGGGTCGACAAGCGTCGTGTCGCCGGTGACCGGGCCGGCGAGGACGCGGAAGCAGCTGATCCGCCCGGTGAACGGGTCGGCGATCGTCTTGTAGATGAACACCGCCTGCTTCGCGTCGCCGAACTCGATCGTCGTTCCCTTCTTCGCGGGCGACGGCACGCCCTCGACGAGCAGATCGAGCAGCGCCGTCGAGCCGAGGTTCTTCGTCGCGACGCCGCACGCGACGGGATAGAGCTCGTCGCGCGTGACCGCATCCTTCAACGCGGCCGCGACGTCCTCCGCCGGCAGATCCTCGCCGTCGAGGTAGCGCGCCATCAGATCCTCATTCGTCTCGACGACCGCGTCGAGCAAGCGCTCGCGGTGCTCCTGCACCTGCGCGGCCATCTCGTCCGGGATCGGCTGCGGCCCGCCCTCCTTGCCGCCGGCCGGATCGAGGTACGCGCACATGTGCAGCAGATCGACGATCCCGGTTAGCTCGTGCTCGGCGCCGATCGGGAGCTGAATCGCGACACACCGGTCGGAGAGCTGCACACGCACCGCGTCGAGCACGCGGAAGAAGTCGGCGCGCTCGCGGTCGAGCATGTTCACGAACACGACACGCGACAGCTCGTACTCCTCGGAGCGCGCCCACACCTTCGCCGTGTTGACCTCGACGCCCATCACGCCGCTGAGCACGACGATCGCGCCTTCGACGACGCGCAGCGCCGCCAACGTGTCGGCCTGGAAGCCGGCGTCGCCCGGCGTGTCGAGCACGTTGATCTTCCGGCCCTGCCAGTCGAGATGCGCGAGCGACCCCGAGAGCGACATCTGACGACGGTGCTCGTCCTCGTCCCAGTCGCCGACCGTCGTGCCCTGCTCGATCGCTCCGAGCCGGTTCGTCTTTCCCGCCTGGAACAGCATGGCCTCCGTCAGCGAGGTCTTCCCCACCCCGCGGTGTCCGACGACGGCGATGTTGCGGATCTTCCCGGGCTCGGTCGCTGGCATCAGGCTCGTGTCCTCCTGGCGTTGGGCTCCGGCGGCAATCGTATCGCCGCGGAGCCGCCGGAGGGCTAGGTCGGTTCGAGCGTGGCGCGGGCGGCGGAGCCGGCGAGGCGCGCCTTCAGGCGCAGGATCGCCTTCGTGTGGAGCTGGGAGACCCGGGACTCGGTCACGCCGAGCACTTCGCCGATCTCGCGGAGGGTCAGCTCCTCGTAGTAGTAGAGCGTCACGACGAGCTTCTCCCGCTCGGGCAGGCGCGCAATCGCGTCGGCGATCGCCTCGCGCATCTCGGTCTGGGAAAGGGCGCCCTGCGGATCCGGCGCATCCTGGTCCTCGATCGTGTCGATGAGGGCGATCTGGTCGCCGCCGGAGCCGGAGACCGTCCACAGCTCGTCGAGCGCGGCGATCGACGAGCGCGCGATCTCGCTCAGGCTGTCGCCGAGCTCCTCCTCGGTGATGCCGAGCTTCTTCGAGATCTCCTCGTCGGTCGGCGCGCGGCCGAGCTTCGCCTCGAGCTCGCCGATCGCGCGCTCGATGTCGCGGGCGCGCGAGCGCACGGAGCGCGGCACCCAGTCCATCGCGCGGAGCTCGTCGATGATCGCGCCCTTGATGCGCGCGATCGCGTACGTCTCGAACTTCACGTCGCGTTCCGGGTCGTAGCGCTCGATCGCGCCGATCAGGCCGAGCAGCCCGTACGACACGAGATCGCCCTCGTCGACGTGGGCCGGCAGGCCGGAGCCGAGCCGGCCGGCGACGTACTTCACCAGCGGCGCGTAGGTGAGGATCAGCCGGTCGCGGAGAGCCGGGTCACCGGTCTTCCGAAACCGGAGCCACAGCGTCTGGGTGTCGTCGGCCCTGGCCACGGGGGAAGAATACGGCGCGCGGGGGCGGTTTCCTCAGTTACCGCGGAAGGCGGCGACCGCGAGGGAGCCGAGCCAGCCCGCAATCGCGAGCGCCGCGACCGCCACGAGCCACCCCACCACCCGCCCTCCGGCGCCGATCAGCGCCCCCACGGCGACCGCCGCGAGCACGGCCGCGAGAGCCGCGAAGAGCACACCGAGAGCGTTCCGCTGCGAGGGCGCCGCCACGGCTGGAGGGTATCCGCGAGGCCGCCGATACAATCGCAGCCAACCCAGGGGCGTAGCTCAATTGGTAGAGCACCGGTCTCCAAAACCGGGGGTTGCAGGTTCAAGTCCTGTCGCCCCTGCTGGGCCTTCCTCGAAAGCGTCAGCGGCGGTGAGCGATGGCGATCGCGACACCGCGCCTCGCAGCGCGTTTGCTCTCACGCTGGGCCGGACCGAGGGCCGGGCGAGCATGTCCGCCTGGACTGACACACATAAACAGCGCGTTCAGGTGTGTGATTTCTGCGGCAGTGAGATCGCCCTCCCCGAGAAGCGACTGGACGACGGTTCTGATCACCTCTTGGGCGGCACTCGACAGAGTGTCGAGCTGTTTCACGATCTGTTCCAGTTCCTCGAGCAAATCGCTCGTGCGATGGTCCGAGGAGGCGGCCGCAGCGGTCATGGGCTCTGCAGGGGGTAGGGAGCGAGGATCCAACCATAGGCTGACTTCTCGGCTGCCGGTCCCGCGTGCCGCAAACGGGGGAGATCGCTCAGGCCTCCAGACGCTCGAACATCGTGGCGGCGGCCGTCCGGGCGTCTAGCCGTTGCCCGTGACCGGGTCACCGCTCAGACGTAGCCTCCGACCCTCCGTTAAGGCGAAACGCCCGCCGAACTGGAGTTCGAACGCTGAAGGCAACTCGTGGTCCATCGGCCCTCGATGCTCAGCAGAGCGAGTCGAACGGTATCGACGGCGTGGCTTACCTCGCCCTACGGCCGCGGTCTGAACCTGGGATGCGTCGCAGGATGGAGCCGACTGCGAGAGCGCGGGCGTCCCGAGTGTGCCTCATTGGGCAACCGGGGGAAAATCCGGTTATCTGCCAAACGGAGCCTACTGGGGGACGCCCGCACCTGCGCCGTTGCGGCCAACGACGCACCAGCGACGCTACAGCCCGGCCCGGCTTTCATCGCCTATGCAGACGAGTAGATTTGCGAAGGTTTTGAGGTGAACCGACCTACCCCTTTCGGGGGATCCTCTCGCGGCTTCACCGTTATCGCCCTTTACCTCCCGCCAGAACGCCTCGTAAGATCACTAACAAAGTCGGAAGTGCGTGGGGGAACGCACTGTCTGGCTGGTAGATGCCCGGGTGCTGTAAGCGGCCACACAACCCGTCCGGGCATCTCACTAGTGGATGCCCGAGCGTCACCCAGGCGGCCCTGGGACGCCCGGGCATCCACACACTCTTCAGTTTGGCGACGAGAAGGAGGACAGACCATCCTCTTCACCCTCCGCCGCGGCTTTCTCGGGACCGCAGCCGTTGCCCTCGGGGCGAGCTGCACGTCGTTAGCCGCCTCGAGGAAGCTTCCGCTTGCGTCGTCTAGTTCAATCCGTTTCCGTCGGAGAATCCTGAGACGCGCACTTCCGTACCCGACTGGCCGTTGCCATTCGGGCGGCCGATAAGGCTCATCGGAGGAGCAGGAGCAGATGCCAGCCCGGTGCTGTTCGAGAACCCGGAAACCGTCACCGGCACCGCATCCAAATCGCTCCCATCCGAGAACCCGGAAACCCTCACCGGCACCGCATCCAAATCGCTCCCATCCGAGAACCCCGCCACATCCGCCGCGGGAAGCACGGCGGGCGCGGTCGTATCGGCGGAAATTGCGAGCGTGGCGTCATCCCCGCCCGGGAGCGCGAGTGGCATGTCTGCCGCTGCGGCTGCGCCGGCGCCTGCGAAAATGACGGCGAACGCGACTGCGAAAACCGTGCGTGCCATCGGTGCTCCACGTCGTGTCAAAACCGGAAGTCCTGAAGTGCTTCGGTCGCGCGACGGTAGAGGGTCAACGCCAGGTCCTTTTCGTTGCGTGCCAGTGCGAGCTCAGCCTGGGAGGTCCAGACCGCCGCGCGATGGCTGGTGGAGGACAGCTGCTCAAATACGGCGTCCGCAGACGCGAACGCGTCAGCAGCGTCGTCAAGGCGCTCCTGAGCGAGCAACGCTCGACCGAGCACGAGTTGGGCGTTCCCGATCTCGTCGAGAAAGTCGACTCTCGCGCCTAGCAGCTTCAGAGCGAGCCGTGCCTGCTCCTCGGCACGATCGAACTCGCCGTTGCGAAGATGCACTTGCGCGAGCGACGAGACTGCCTGCGCCGCGTCGGCGTCGCTGCCAATCTCGTTCGCCACGGTGAATGCCGACTTCAGCAGCTCGACGGCTACGTCGCTGTTGCCCAGCAGGTAGTTGAGCCCACCGAGGTTGTTCAGCAGCCGTCCCACATTTCGCCGGTCGTCCTGCGCCTCGTAGAGTGCCTTGGCACGTTCGGCGTGGGATCGCGCGAGTATCCATTGTCCGTTCCGCTCGGCGATGATCGACGCCTGGAAGTACGAGTGCGCCAAGCTGCGTTCATCGTCGAGGCCACGGGCGAGTTCAAGTGCCTGCTCGACGTCTTCTCGAGCGGCGTGCCAATCGCGCTCGCGCCGGTAGCAGCGTGATCGCCATCGGAGGATGCTCGCGACCAACCGATCGTCCGAGAGATCTGAACGACGCATGAGGTCGAGACCTTCGCTGAACAACGCGAGGGCGGTCGTGACCGAGGAGAGCTTGTACCTGCAACGGCCGACGTGAAGCAGCACTCGTGCACGGTCGATATCTGTGAACGCTGGACCCTCGGCAAGGTCTCGCGCGCCCGCTAGAAGGTCGAGTGCCGTCTCGAGCTCGCCGCGTGCGGTACGCGCCGAAGACTCCGCAAGCGCGGCGCGCAACGCGAGCTCAGGGCGCATGCCGGCGACAGGCCCGGCCTCTTCGAGGCACTTCAGCGCCTCGTCGTAGCGCGAGCCCTGGATCCCCGCTTCAGCTCGCACAACCAGGCCGGCGGCCCGCTCGGAATCCTCCGAAGAACTGCCGGTCTCAAGATACGACCGCTCGACCCCAAGCCGCTCGGCGAGCCACTCGAGCGTAGGAGCCGTAGGCCTGGCCCTTCCCCGCTCGATCTGGCTGACGTACTCCTTGGTGAACCTATCCCTCGCGAGGTCGGCCTGGGTTAGCCCGCGCGCGATCCGCAGCTGCCGGACACGCTCGCCCAAGACCGTGGGCCGGGGGATCGGGATTTGAGTTGCTTGCGGGTCGGCCATGATCGGGCTTCGGAGAAAGGAAGAACCGACTTCATAGCCTAGACGTCGATCGGTGAGAAGTGAAGCACCCGCAGGGATCCCCCGAAAGGGGGATGGGTGAACCGGGAACGCCTGTGATTCAGTCGTCCAGCTTGGATCCGAGCCTCGAATGCGGCGGGGGCCGAGCCACGCATCGGCGGGAGCTCGCTAGGGGGACGCGGCCGTCCGCTCGAGCTCCCGTCACCGACCTGTCGCTTCGGCTCGGATAGCCGAACCGAGGCGAATGGCGCATCTCGTCCACAAAAAGCGTGCGCTCCGAAGGCCTCGTAGAGCGGGCGCGACACCACTCCGCTTTGTTCAGATGTCCGTGTACGGCCAGGTGAAGCCGCCGCCGAACATGCCGCGCTCGAACTGGTTCACTTGATCCCAGTCGACCGGCGTCTCCGGGTCGGCGTGCTCCGGCGTCGCCTTGACCTCGTCGGCGGTGACCTTCAGCGTCACCTTCCGCGCGTCGTGGTCGACGATAACGATCGCTCCCGCGGGAACGACGTGGTGCTTCTTGCCGTAGCTGACGACGAGATACGCCTCGCCCGCCTTGTAGTCCGCCCATGACACCGTGCCGACCGGGCCGTCAGAGCCCTCGACGTCGTAGCCCTTGACGCTCTGGTCGTGGCCGACCGCTCCCTCCGGAAACGACCACAGGTCAGTCGCTGTGCTCATGTCTCCCCCTCGTCAACCGGGTTGGAACGCGATGTGGAATCCGGCCTTGTGCACCTCGGCCGCGATCGAGAGCGCGGCCTTGAACGGGACGGCCGGCATGACGACCTGCCAGCGCCCGTTCACGTACGCGATGTCGATGTAGCCGAAGCTGACCTTTGCGAGCCGCCACGCGAGGGCGTTCGCCTTCGTGATCGTCGGGAACGTCCCGAAGATCCCGTAGGTGTAGCCGGGATTCTTCTGGAGGACCGGAGCCGTCTGCTGGAACGTGATCCAGAAGCCGGCCTTTGCCGCCTCCCCCGCGAACGACTGGCGCACCGCCGACGTATCGGCGCCGCCGATCGAGGCTTCGAAGTCGCCGCAGCCGTTGTTCGTGATCGTGATCCCCTTGAAGCCGTACTTCTCGGCTCGCCTCTTGATCGCCTTTGCCTCGGCGAGCGTCGCGAAGTGACCGAACACGACTTCGTCGTGCACCCTGACGTGGTCGATCCGGCAGCTCTTCGCCGGCGCGGCATTCGCCGGAGCCGAGGCCGCTGCGACGGCGAGCGCGGCGAGCGGGAGCGCGAGAAGCAGGCGGCTGCGCACGACGCCACGGTAGCGGAGGCGCGGGCTTCGATGGTTACAGACCGGTAAGCGCCAGTTGGCGGTAGTCGGCGAGCCCGGAGACGCCGACGCCGACAAGCCGCAGCGCGCCTGGACGATCCTTCAGGCCGCGGTCGAGGAGGCGGCACGCGAGACCGCCGATCTGCTCCGCGTCGTCGATGCCGACGGCCAGCGACGTCGAGCGGCTGCGGATCGAGAAGTCCGCGTAGCGGAGCTTCGTCGTCACGGTGCGGGCCGTGCGTCCGGTCCTCTGCAGGTGTTGCGCAACTTCGACCGCCATCCCGCGCAGCTCGTCGTGGAGTCGTTCGCGGTCGACGAGGTCGCGCTCGAAGGTGTTCTCGACGCTGATCGAGATCCGCTCCGTATCGAGCTCGAGCCCGCGCGGATCGACGCCGCGCGCGCGGTCGCGCAGCAGCCTCCCCACGCTGCCGGAAAGAAGCGGCCGCAGCTCGTCGTCCGACAACGCAGCGAGCGCGCCGACGGTGTCGACGCCGGCGGCGCGCAGCCGCTCCTCCGCCTTCGGCCCGACGCCAGGGAGTCGCCGTACGTCGAACGGTGCGAGGAACGACGCCTCCTGTCCCGGCACGACGACCAGCAGGCCGCCCGGCTTCCGTGCATCGCTCCCGACCTTCGCGACGACCTTGCACGGCGCGACGCCGAGCGAGCACGTGAGGCTCGTGCCGGCGCGCACCGCCGTCTGCACCGCCTCGGCGACGACGCGCGCCTCGAGGAAGTCGCCCGCGACCTCGCCGAGATCGAGGTACCCCTCGTCGATCCCGGTCTGCTCAACGGTCGGCACGATCCCGCGCACTGTCGACCAGACGTGACGCGAGTACTCGCGATAGAGCGCGTGGCGCGGCCGGACGAAGATCGCAGTCGGGCAGCGGCGGATCGCCTCCGCCGCGCTCATCGCGGAATGGATGCCGAAGCCGCGCGCGACGTAGTTCGCCGTGGCGACGACGCCGCGGCCGCGTGGATCGCCGCCGACGACGAGCGGCTTCGCGCGCAGCTCGGGGTTCTCGAGCTCCTCGACGGCCGCGTAGAACGCGTCGAGGTCGAGGTGCGCGAGGATGGCCACGGCGAACAAGCGTACGGGCCGACCACGACGATAGGCTCCGCTGCGATGGCGGTCCTGACGTCGCAGCTCGATCGCGACTCCGACGAGTTCTCGCGCCGCCACGAGCGGATGGCGGCGCTCGTCTCCGAGCTGCGCGAGCGGACGGCGCAGGTCGCGCAGGGCGGCGGCGACGCGGCGGTCGAGCGGCACCGGTTGCGCGGGAAGCTGACGGCGCGGGAGCGAATCGACCGGCTCGTCGACCCGGACACGGCGTTCCTCGAGCTGAACGCCCTCGCAGCCTGGGAGCTCTACGACGGCGACGCGCCGAGTGCGGGAATCGTGACCGGGATCGGCGTCGTCGAAGGCCGCGAATGCGTGATCGTCGCGAACGACGCGACGGTCAAGGGCGGCTCGTACTTCCCGCTGACCGTGAAGAAGCACCTGCGCGCGCAGGAGGTCGCCGAACAGAACGGGCTTCCGTGCCTCTACCTTGTCGACTCCGGCGGCGCGTACCTCCCACTTCAGGCGGAGGTCTTCCCCGACCGCGACCACTTCGGGCGGATCTTCTTCAACCAGGCGCAGATGTCGGCAAAGGGGATCCCGCAGATCGCAGCGGTGATGGGCTCGTGTACCGCCGGCGGCGCGTACGTGCCCGCGATGAGCGACGAGACGATCATCGTCCGCGGCACCGGCACGATCTTCATCGGCGGCCCGCCGCTCGTGAAAGCCGCGACGGGACAGGACGTGACCGCGGAGGAACTCGGCGGCGCCGACGTGCACGCGCGCCGCTCCGGCGTCGCGGATCACTACGCCGCATCGGACGAGCATGCGCTCGCGCTCGCACGCGACATCGTGCGCAACCTGCACACGCGGCGGCCCGAGCCGCCGTGGGATCTTGCTGAGCCCGAACCGCCCGCGCTCGACCCCGCAGAGCTGTACGGCCTCGTCCCCGAGGACTTCCGCCACCAGGTCGACGCGCGAGAGCTGATCGCGCGGCTCGTCGACGGCTCGCGCTTCCACGAGTTCAAGCAGCTGTACGGCGAGACGCTCGTTACCGGGTTCGCGCACATCGAGGGCTTCCCCGTCGGCATCCTCGCCAACAACGGCGTGCTGTTCGCGGAGTCGGCGCAGAAGGGCGCGCACTTCATCGAGCTCTGCTGCAAGCGCAAGATCCCGCTCGTCTTCCTGCAGAACGTCACCGGCTTCATGGTCGGGCTCGAGTACGAAGCCGGCGGAATCGCGCGCGACGGCGCGAAGCTCGTGATGGCGGTGGCGAACGCCGCAGTGCCGAAGTTCACGGTCGTGGTCGGCGGCTCGTTCGGTGCCGGCAACTACGCGATGTGCGGACGCGCGTACTCGCCGCGGCAGCTCTGGATGTGGCCGAACGCGCGGATCTCGGTGATGGGCGGCGAGCAGGCGGCGACGGTGCTCTCGATCGTCGGCGACGTCGACGAGGACGAGATCCGCGCGACGTACGAACGCGAGGGCAACGCGTACTACTCGACCGCGCGGCTCTGGGACGACGGGATCATCGACCCGCTCGACACCCGCCGCGTGCTCGCATTCGGGATCGCGGCATCGCTGAACGCTCCGATTCCTGCGACGACCTTCGGCGTCTTCAGGATGTGAGCCCGTGATCGCGCGCATCCTCATCTGGAGCCTGCACGACTCGAAGACGACGCTGGCGGAAGTGCGCCAGCACCTGCCGGAGCTCGCGTACGACGACCGGTGGATCACGAACGAGGTTCAAGAGCGGCTCGGACTCATCAGCTTCGAAGACGACTTCCCCGACATCGGCTGGCTGCTGGAGCTGACCGGCAAGGAGCCGGACATCGCAGAGGAGTTCGACGTCGAGTGAACCGTCGCGGGTGGGCTGCGGCACTCGTCGTTGCCGTCGGACTGCTCGCCGTTTCGTTCGCGCTGCTACGCATCGGCTGGTACGCGCACAACGCGCTCACCGACGTCGGCACCTACCGGAGCTACAGGGACGCGATCGGCTCGGGTCTCGTCCCGTACCGCGACTTCGCCGTCGTCTATCCGCCGGCGTCGCTCGTCGCGTTCCTCGCGCCCGCGGTGCTGCCGTGGAGTTACGCGACGTCCTTCGCTATCGTCGCGTTCCTCTGCGGCGTCGCGTGCCTCTTCGCCGCGGCGTTCGTGCTGGACTCCGTCGACGCGGAGCCGGGACGGATCGTGTTCGCGCTCGGATTCATCGCGATCTCGCCGCTGCTGCTCGGCGCGCTGTTCGACACGCGCTTCGACCTCTGGCCGGTTGCGCTCGCGGTCGGCGCGCTCGCGGCCCTGCTGCGCGAGCGGCCGGGGCTGGCCGGAGTGCTGCTCGGCCTCGCGTTCGCGGCGAAGCTCTGGCCGATCGGGATCGCGCCGCTCGCGCTCGCGTACGCGTGGCGGCGCTGGGGACGCCACGCCGCGTTCATCGGGTCGCTCTCGTTCGGCGCGACCGTCGCGCTCTGCTTCGTGCCGTTCGCCGTCGTCGCGCCGGGCGGCGTCTGGCACAGCCTCACCGACCAGCTCCGGCGTCCGCTCCAGGTCGAGAGCCTCGGCGCGTCGGTGCTCATGGCGGCGCACCACATCGGCGGTCTCGCGCTGACGACGGTGACGTCGCACGGCTCGCAGAATCTCTCGGGATCGCTGGCAGGCACGGTCGGGGCCGCGTCGACACTCCTGGAGCTCGCAATCCTCGCGGCGATCTGGATCGCATTCGCGCGGCGGACGAGTCCCAGCGGCGAGGAGCTGATCGTCGCGTGCGCAGCCGCCGTCGCCGTGTGCGTCGCGTTCTCGAAGGTGTTCTCGCCGCAGTACCTGATCTGGCTCGTCCCGCTCGTCCCGCTCGTGCGCGGCCGTCGCGGGCTTGCCGCATCGCTCCTGCTTGCAGCCGCCCTGCTTCTGACGCAGACGTGGTTCTCGCACCACTACTGGCCGCTCGCGCTGGACTACGCGCAGCCGTGGTCGTGGCTGTTGCTGCTGCGCGACATCGCCGTCGTTGCGGTCGCGCTCACGCTTGCGTGGCCCGCGCGCGACGCGCTGCCGGAACAGCGCACGCGACTCGCCGCGTTCGAGGCGATCCGCCCGCGGCGGGCATAAGCTCCGCTGGTGGCAGCACTCACCGTCGAGCGGGACGGCTCGGTCCTGCGCGTCACGCTCGCGCGGCCGGACCAGCGCAACGCGTTCGACGCGGCGCTGATCGCCGAGCTCGCTGAGGCATTCGTCGACGTCGGCCGCTCGCGGGCGGTCGTTCTCGCGGGCGAGGGGACCGAGCTTTTGCGCCGGAGCGGACGTCGACTGGATGCGCGCGTCCGCCGGCCTCTCGTACGAGGAGAACGTGGCGGATGCGAACGCGCTCCGGCGGATGCTCGAATCGATCGACGGCTGCCCCGCGCCCGTGATCGCGCGCGTGCAGGGCCACGCGCTCGGCGGCGGCGCGGGACTCGTCGCTGCCGCCGACATCGCGATCGTGTCGCGCGACGCGGTGTTCGCGTTCTCGGAGGTGAAGCTCGGGATCGTTCCGGCGGTGATCTCGCCGTTCGCGCTCGCGAAGATCGGCGCGAGTGCGGCGCGCCGCTACTTCCTCACCGGCGAGCGGTTCGACGCGGACACGGCGCTGCGGATCGGGCTCGTGCACGAGGTCGCCGACGATCTCGACGCGGCGGTCGACCGCGTCGTCGCCGAGCTCCTCTCCGCCGGCCCGCACGCCGCCCGCTGGGCGAAGCGGCTCGTCCGCGAGCGGCCCGACGGCCAGGAGACCGCGCGATGGATCGCAGAGCGGCGCACGAGCGCGGAGGGCCAGGAAGGGCTCGCCGCGTTCCTGGAAAAACGCCCACCGGGCTGGAACACTCCCCGTTCATGAGCCTGCGCAGCCGGTTCTTTGCGCTGACGTACGACCGCCAGCTCGCCAAGGTCGAGAAGTTCGGCCTCGGCAACCTGCGGAAGGAGTCGCTTGCCGGAGCAAGCGGGCGCGTCCTCGAGATCGGTGCCGGCACCGGCGCGAACCTCCCTCTCTACGGCCCGGACGTCGAGTCGCTGACCTTGACGGAGCCCGAGCCGCCGATGTTGAAGCGGCTCGAGAAACGCGCGCACGCAGAGGCGCCGCAGGCGAAGGTGCTGCGCGCGCCTGCCGAGGATCTCCCGTTCCCCGACGACTCGTTCGACACGGCCGTCTCGACCCTCGTTCTCTGCGGCGTCGACGACCAGCCCCGCGCGCTCCGCGAGCTTCGCCGAGTGCTCAAGCCGGGCGGGAAGCTGATCTTCATCGAGCACGTGCGCTCCGACGATCCCGGACTCGCGCGCAAGCAGGACCGCATGAACGGCATCAACAGATTCGTCGCCGGCTGCGACTGCAACCGCTCGACGCTCGCGTCGATCGAAGCGGCGGGGTTCGCGGTCGAGCACGTCGAGCACACGACGCTGAACCAGGTGCCGACGTTCGTCAGCCCGCTGATCGTCGGCACCGCCGCCTCGAAGAACTAGCGGCAGTCGGCGCAGAGGCCGACGATCTCGACACGATGATCCGTCGCGACGAAGCCGTGGCGCTTCGACACCTCGTCGAGCCAGTCGCCGAGTCCGCATTCGTCGACCTCGACGACGCGATGGCAGTTCGAGCAGAGCAGGTGATGGTGATGCATGTCCGCGCAGAGCCGGTAGCAGTGCTCTGTCCCGTGATGCGAGAGCGAATCGATGACGCCTTTCTCGTTGAGCAGTGCGAGCGTCCGGTAGACGGTCGCCAGGCCGACCCCTGAGTCGCCGCGCTCGCGGAGGCGCCGCCAGAGCGCCTGCGCGGTCACGTCGTCCTGCTCGCGGGCGAGCTCGCCGAGCACCTCGAGGCGGGCGCGCGTCGGGCGGACGCCCTTCCGGGTCAGGAGCTCGCCGAGATCCGGCGGCATTGCTTGCGGTGCCGCGCTCATGCGGCTATTCTACCCATTAATGAGATTGAGAATCGTTCTCGCCTTACTCACGACCGCCCTGGTCGCCGGGGCTGCCGCAGGCACCGCCGGGGCGAGCAGCCCGAAGCTCCAGGTGGTCGCCGCCGAGAACTTCTACGGGGACATCGTCCACCAGATCGCGGGGAACCGCGTCACGATCACGTCGATCCTCTCCGACCCCGATGCCGACCCGCACCTCTACGAGCCGGGCACACGCAACGGGCTCGCGGTCTCGCACGCGCGGCTCGTGATCCAGAACGGCGTCGGCTACGACGCCTTCATGCAGCGGCTCGAAGACGCCTCGCCGAACGGACAGCGGATCGTCATCACGATCGCCGACGTCCTCGGCGTGCACGGCAAGGACGCGAACCCGCACCTCTGGTACGACGTGCCGCGGCTGAACGCGATCGCCGGCGCCATCGCCGCCGGGCTCGAGCGCACGGACCCGCCGCACGCGGCCGCATACCGCTCCGGCCTGCACCGGTTCGAGACGAGCCTCGGGCCGCTCCGACAGGAGGTGGCGCGGATCAAGAGGTCGTTCGCCGGAAAGCCGGTCGCCTACACCGAGCCGGTGCCGGGATACCTCCTCGCCGCGGCAGGGCTTCGGAACGTCGCGCCCGAGTCGTTCACGCACGCGATCGAGGCCGGCAGCGAGCCGCCGCCGATCGCCGTCGCGCAGATGACGGGGCTGGCGACCGGCAAGAAGATCCGCGTGCTGCTCTACAACAGCCAGGCCGTGTCGCCGATCACGCAGCGCATCCGCGACGCGGCGACGAAGGCAGGGATCCCGGTGATCGGCGTCACCGAGACACTGCCGCCCGGACTCACCTTCCAGCAGTGGCAGCTCGGCCAGGCCAAGCAACTGTACGCCGCCCTCAAACGGTGACGCCGGTCGTCTCCGTTCGCGACCTCGAGCTCGCGTTCGGCGAGCGGTCGCTTTGGGACGGCCTCAGCTTCGACCTCGCGCCGGGCGAGTTCCTCGCCGTGCTCGGCCCGAACGGCACCGGGAAGACGTCGCTCCTCCGCATCCTGCTCGGACTGCTCGAGCCGACCGCCGGCAGCGTCGAGGTCGCCCGACGCTCACCGAAGGCGAGTCGCGCGCGCGTCGGCTACGTCCCGCAGCAGCACGCCTTCGACCGCGATCTCCCGCTGCGCGGGCGCGACCTCGTGCGCTTCGGGCTCGACGGGAACCGCTGGGGCGTCGGCCGGCTCGGCCGCGAGGGGCACGCGCGGATCGACCGTGCGCTCGACGAGGTCGGCGCGACGGGCTATGCCGACGCGCCCGTCGGCCGCCTCTCCGGGGGCGAGCAGCAGCGGCTGCGCGTGGCGCAGGCACTCGTCTCCGAGCCGCAGCTGCTGCTCGCGGACGAGCCGCTGCTCTCGCTCGACCTCTCCTACCAGGCCGTCATCACGAGCCTCTTCGACGAGCACCGCCGGCGCGCCGGGACGCCGATCGTCTTCGTCACCCATGACGTCAACCCGGTGCTGTCGATCGTCGACCGCGTGCTCTACCTCGCCCCGGGACGCTGGGCGATCGGGACGCCCGACGAGGTGATGACGTCGGCGACGCTGTCCGAGCTCTACGGCATCGAGGTCGACGTCCTGCGCGTGCGCGGCCGGATCGTCGTCGTCGGGACGCCCGACGACCAGCACGTGCACCACATCCACGATGGGCACGCACACTGATGTTCGTTCAGCTGCTCGGCGAGCACTTCGTGCACACGGCGCTGCTCGCCGGCGCGGTCGTCGCAGTCATCTCCGGCGCGATCGGCATCTTCGTCGTCGCCCGCGGGGCGAGCTTCGCCGTCCACGCGATCTCGGAGCTCGGCTTCACCGGCGCGGCGGGCGCGCTCGTGCTCGGGATAGACGTCGTGGTCGGGATGATCGTCGGCTCGCTCGCGGTCGGGCTCGTGCTCGGACTCCTGTCACTGCGCGGTCGCGAGCGCGACAGCTCGATCGGCGCGGTGCTCTCGTTCGGTCTCGGCGTCGGCGTGCTGTTCCTGTTCCTGTATCAGGGCTACGCGACCGAGGCGACGAACCTGCTCTTCGGCAGCATCGTCGGCGTCAGCGCCGCACAGCTGCGGAATCTCGTGATCGTCGCGGTGATCGTCGGCGTGGGACTCGTCGTGCTCTACCGGCCGCTGCTGTTCTCGAGCGTCGACCCGGACGTCGCAGCGGCCCGCGGCGTGCCGCTGCGCGCGCTGTCGGTCGCCATGTTTCTGCTGTTGGCGCTCACGACCGCGGAGGCCATCCAGGTCGTCGGCGTGCTGCTCGTCCTGACGCTCGTGATCACGCCGGCGGCGGCCGCGCAGCGGCTCACCGTCCGACCCGGGCTGGCGATCGTCCTCAGCATCGGGATCGCGCTCGTCGCGACGGAGGGGGGAATCCTGCTCTCGCTCGCGCAGCCGTGGCCGACGAGCTTCTTCATCAGCTCGATCTCGTTCGCGGCCTATCTGCTCGCGCGGGTCGTCGAGGCGATGCGCGCCAGGCGGCGCTCTCAGCCGGCCGAACCGCGGCGACGACGCAGCGCAAGCCCGGAGACGGCGACGAGCGAGGCGAGCGCAGCGGCGAGCACCGCGATCAACGAGTAGTTCGCCGAGCCGGATTCGAGAGACGCAGGAACGGACGCCGGCAGCGGTCTCCGCAGCGCGGCGGCGAGCGCGATCAGGTTCGTCGGAGGCCGCCGGATCCCGCGCACGACGCAGCAGCCGGCGGTAGTCGCTGACGGCGCCTTCGCCGTGCCTCGACGCGCCGGCCGGCAGCGGCGCGGGCGCGAGCACCGTGGCCGGCTCGACGCGCTTCCAGCTCTGGAGATATGTCGTCGGGTCGACGGCGCCGTTGTAGCCGAGCTTGCGGAAGCGTTTCGGATGGACCTCGAAGTGGAGATGCTGCAGGGTCGTGAACGCGTCGCCTGTGTGGCCGACGAATCCGAGCTGCTGGCCAGCGCGCACATGGTTGCCGTTGTGCGCGAGCTTCGTGTAGCCGGAGAGATGAGCGTAGTAGAAGCGGTTGCCCTGCTTGTCGCGCAGCCAGAGCCGCCACCCGCCGAGCTTCTCCCACCCGACGCGGAAGACGGTGCCGGTCGCGACGGCGAGGATCGGCGCGCCGAGCGGCGCGAAGATGTCGTCGCCGTGGTGCCAGCCGCCCGGGACGTCGCTCCGTTTCGCGCCGTACGTGTCGCCGAAGGCCACGCGGCCGGCGACCGGGAACACGTACGGCCCCGCCTCGAGCGGCGGCGTCGCCTTCAGCGGGCGACCGGTCGGGCCGTGCGCGCGGCGGGCGTACGGGTAGTCCGCACCGACGTAGCCGATCATCAGACGCGTTCCCGCGGGAAGCCCGCCGTGCGGCGCGATCAGTTGGAGTGACAGGCCGGACTGCCACCAGCCGAGCCCGACGTGCGTCGTATTCGGCGCGGTGCGTAGCGCATGGCGGCCGTCCTGCTTCAGGATCCCCCAGTCGCCGACGGGCACGGTCTTTCGCTGCTTGAACTCGACAAGGACGCCGCCGACCACGAGCCCTGCGAACGTCGCGCGTAGGTGCCAGCCCATTCCCGGCTGCTTCGCGGGTACGAGCGTCGCCCTCAACTGCCGGACACGCACCGCGCCGCCGAAGAGGCTGAGCCTGCGCAGCGAGCTCGATGCGGTCGCGCTCGCTGTCGTGCAGCCGGAGACGTCGGCGCGCTCCGAGTCCACGCGGAGGACGGCGCCGTTGTCGGGATAGCTGAGCCCGGTCGCGCCGGCGCCGGCGGGGACGCGCGCGGAGACGGCGCCGACCGAGCGGATCCGATGCTGCGGCAGCAGGAGCAGAAGCGGGCCGGCGCCAACGCACGGCGGGCCTTTCGGCGTTGCCGACGTACGGTGCGCGGTCGTCGTCTTCGGCGCGGCCGTCGACGTCTTTGCGGTCGTCGCCGTGGTCGTCGGCGCCGTGTCGGTCGGCGCAGCCGTCGTCGTCGTCGCAGTCGTGTCGGTCGTGACGGCGGTCGTCGTATCCGTGGTCGTCGGAACCGGCGGGTCGTCGGCCAGCGCAAGGCCGGCGCAGGCCAACGCCGCCGCCGCAACGCCGATCACCGCCGCTCCCAGGACGCCTCCCCGCGGACTCACCAGGACAATGGTGACAGACGCCGCCCGGCGCCGCGAGCCGTGTCAGTGGACGTGCGCGTCCGCCGCAGCGAGCTCGTCCAGGCTCATCCGCTCGGCCAGCAGCGCCGCGAGCGCCGTCGTGAGCGGCATCGAGAGGATCAGCCCGATCGAGCCGACGAGGGCGGCGACGAGCTCCTCGGCCACCGCCTCGCCGTTCACGGCGTCGGTGAACGACGTGTGCCCGATCGCGAAGATCAGCAGCACCGGCAGTGTCGCTCCCGCGTAGGCAAAGACGAGCGTGTTGACCGTTGCGGAGATGTGGTCGTGCCCGACATCGAGGGCGCCGTTGAAGAGCCCGCGAAAACGGAGGCTCGGGTTCGCGCGGCGCAGCGCGAGCACCGTCGACGACTGGCTGACGGTGAGATCGACGAGAACGCCGAGCGCGCCGATCACCATCCCGGCAATGAGAAGGCCGCGCAGCGAGACCGTGGACTGCGTCGACGCGATGTAGACCATCTCGTCGGACGCGGCGCCGCTCAGGTGCGCGATTCCGGCGACGAGGTCTGCAAGCCCGGCGGCGACGAACAGGCTCAGCGCGGTTCCGAGCAGCGCGGCGATCATCTTCGCGCCGAGCCCGTACGCGAGAGGCATCGTCAGCAGCATCGCCGCGCACGCGCCGACGATGGCGACGGCGACCGGCCGGTGGCCGTCGATGATCGCCGGGAGCACGAACACCACGATCACGACGAGGCTCGCGAGGAGCCCGAGCAGCGCGCGCAGCCCGCGGAATCGCGCGGTGACGAGCAGCAGCGCGACGAACGCGACGCCGAGCCAGAGGAGCGGCTTCCGCCGGTCGAAGTCGGAGAAGGAGTACGGGTCGACGTGCGGCCCAGCGGCCGCGCCGGCGGGGACGGCATTGCGGTAGACGCGGATCCGGTCACCGGCCGACAGCACCAGGACGCTCCCCTGGCCGACGATCGTGAACGCGGTGCGCGAGCCGGAACGCGGTCCGCTCGTCAACGTCACCGTGACGCGGCGGCAGCCGCGCGCACCGGGATCGCTGCACGCGACGGCGCTGACGTTGTCGACGACGGCGCCGTCCGTGTGCGTGGTGCCGAGGACGGCGCCCCTCGACGGGGTGCCGTGCGGCCAGAGAATGACGAGCCCGGCAATGGTTCCGGCGACGAGCGCGCCGACCGCGAACAGCATCGCGACGACGACGAACGATGGACGCGAGGTGCGCGGCAACCGCCGGCGCTCCTCGCCCCAGAAGTGTGGATCCGGATGTTCCGCGCGTTCCGCCACCCGCTGAATGCTGCCCGGGACGGCGGTCGTCGCCCGTTACTCGACCGCGGCCGGCTCGCCGCCGAGCTCGGCCGAGCGGTACAGCGCGGCGATCGCGCGCGCCTGGCCGAGCGCGTCCGCGCGGCCCAGTAGCGGCGCCTCGAGCCCCCGAACCGCGCGGCTGAAGTTGTCGGACTGCAGCCGGTAGCGGTCGGCGTCCTCGATCTCGACCCGTTCCGTCTCGGTTCCGCGCCGCACCTCGATCGCGGGGCGCTCGCAGCTCCACGGGCTCGCGACGCGAAGCGATCCCTCGGCGCCGACGATCTCGAGGCTCTGCTGGAGCGGCAGGTCGAACGCGCAGTCGATCTGCGCGACGACGTCGCCGGGAAAGACGAGCGTGCCGGCGAGACGCACGTCGACGCCGCTCGGCCCGACGATCTGGTGCGCGGTGACGGACGTCGGCTCGCCGCCGGCGAGACGCGAGCCGCTGACGCAGTAGCAGCCGACGTCCATGAGCGCGCCGCCGTCGAGCTCGGGCGACATCTGTACGACGCCGGCCGGCAACGGGACGCAGAACGTCGCGCGGATCGAACCGATCTTGCCGACGACGCCCGCCTCGAAGAGCTCCGCCAGCC
Source organism: uncultured Actinomycetes bacterium (assembly GCA_963816455.1). Taxonomy (GTDB): domain Bacteria; phylum Actinomycetota; class Thermoleophilia; order Gaiellales; family Gaiellaceae; genus Palsa-739. The sequence goes on along the minus strand of CAWFKM010000016.1, from coordinate 357,354 downwards.
TCCGCGTCTGCGGATGGTGGCGATACATGAACGCCTCCATCAGCAGTCGTCCCGCCGCGTCGGCGGCGTCGAATGCGCGCGCGGCCGCAGCCGGGTCGCGCGTGAACGGCTTCTCGCAGAGCACGTGCTTGCCCGCCTCGAGCGCGCGGATCGACCACTCGACGTGGAGAGCGGCCGGGAGCGAGATGTAGACCGCTTCGATGTCGGGGTCGTCGATCAACGCGTCATAGGTGCCGTACGCGCGCGGGATCCCCCACTCCGCGGCGTGACTCTCCGCGCGCTCCTGCTCGCGGCTGGCGACGGCGACGACCTCGCTCTCAGGCGACGCCTGCAGAGGCGGGATGACCGCGGCGTTGATCGACGCGGTCGAGAGGATTCCCCAGCGCACAGGCTCCATTCGGGCGATCGTACGTGGGCGTGCGTAGAGTCATCGGCGCATGCGCCGCCTGCTGGTCGCCAACCGCGGTGAGATCGCGCTCCGGATCTTCCGCGCGTGCCGCTCGCTCGGCATCGAGACCGTCGCCGTCGTCGCGCCGGACGACACCGGCTCGCTGCACGCGCGGTCGGCGGACGCCGTCGTCGCGATCGCGTCGTACCTCGACGCGGCGGAGTACGTGCGCGCGGCGCGCGAGAGCGGCGCGGACGCGGTGCATCCGGGCTACGGCTTTCTCGCGGAGAGCGCGGAGCTCGCGGAGGCGGTGCTCGACGCGCGTCTCGTCTGGGTCGGCCCGCCGCCGGCCGCGCTGCGCGCGGGCGGCGACAAGCTCGCGGCGAAGGAGACGGCGCGCGCCGCCGGCGTTCCGGTGCTGCCGAGCGGCACGGCGGAGGAGCTCGGGTTCCCGCTGCTCGTGAAGGCGGCGGCCGGCGGCGGCGGGCGCGGGATGCGCGTCGTCCGTTCCGGCGGCGGAGCTCGACGACGCGCTCGCGGCGGCTCGGCGCGAGGCGCTGGCTGCGTTCGGTGACGACACCGTGTTCTGCGAGCGGTATCTCGAGCGGCCGCGCCACGTCGAGATCCAACTGCTCGCCGACACGCACGGAACGGTCGTCGCGCTCGGCGAACGCGACTGCTCGATCCAGCGCCGCCACCAGAAGGTGCTCGAGGAATCGCCGTCGCCTGCGATCGACGCCGGGCTGCGCGCGCGGATGAGCGAGGCGGCCGTCGCATTCGCCCGCGCGATCGGCTACGAGAGCGCCGGCACCGCGGAGTTCGTCGTCGCGGACGGCGCGTTCTTCTTCCTCGAGCTGAACGCGCGCATCCAGGTCGAGCATCCGGTGACGGAGCTCGTGACCGGCGTCGACCTCGTGCGCGAGCAGCTGCTGATCGCGCGCGGCGAGCCGCTCTCGGCGCGCGCTTCCGTTGACGGCCACGCGGTAGAGGTGCGGCTCTACGCGGAGGACCCGCAGAGCTTCCTGCCGCAGGCCGGCCGGATCGAGCGGCTGCGGCTGCCGGCGGGGATCCGCGTCGACGCGGGAGTCGAGGAGGGCGACGAGATCGGAACGTCGTACGACCCGATGCTTGCGAAGCTGATCGCGCACGCGCCGACGCGGGAGGGCGCATTCGACCGGCTCGCCGTCGGCACTGCGCGAGACCGAGGTCGACGGTGTCACGACGAACCTCCCGTTTCTCCGCTGGCTGGTCGCGCACCCGATCGTGCGCGCCGGGCTCGCAACGACGGCGTTCCTGACGGAGAACCCGCCGCTCTCGGAGCCGCCCGCTCGCGCGCCCGGACCGGCATGGCGCGGCGCGTGGCGGCTGAACCTGCCCGACCCGCCGCCGCGGGCCGCACCCGACGCCGACGCCGCCGCGCGACCCGACGGCGCCGTGGCCGAGCAGTCGACGGTGACCGCGCCGATGCCCGGCACGGTGATCCGCGTCCTCGTCGCCGCCGGCGCCCGCGTCGCCGCCCGCGAGCCGCTCGTCGTGCTCGAGGCGATGAAGATGGAGACCCCGCTCGTGTCGCCCTACGACGCGACCGTCCGAGCCGTCCACGTCTCGGAAGGCGACCGCGTCAGCGGCGGCGACAGTCCTCGTCGAACTGGACGAGTAGCCGCTACGCGCGGACGAGGATCTTCCAACGGCGGAGCGTCCGCACCGGAACCGACCGGTGGGTGCTCCGGCGGCGGAGCCCGATGGCGCGAAGAACGCTCATGCGATCCGTATCGGCCGCAGTCAGCCCGGCCTGAAGCCCCCGAACGATCAAAGGACGAAGCTAACGCGAAGCGTTAGCGAAGGCCGAAGGAAGCGGCTCGGGATGGCGAAGCCACCACGAGCTGCGCCGGGGAGCGAAGCCGTCGAGATCGCTCTGGGGGACACGCGCATCCCACCCGCGGAGCCGGGACCCCGCTCCCGGCGGAGCGTCACCGCGCCCCGCCACGCGAGCCCAAGCCGCTGCAGAAGATCTAGAAGATCTTCTGCAGCTTCATCGCGGCGCCCATGTCGCCCTTGATCTTCAGCTTGCCCGTCATGTAGGCGCTGGTCGGGTTCAGGTCGCCGGCGACGATCTTCTCGAACGTCTCGACGGAGGTGCTGATCGTGGCGTCGGCGTCGCCGCCGCCCTCGATCACGGAAAGGGCGCCGTTGTCGACGTCGACCTTCCACTGCCCCGCCCCCTCGATGTCGAACACGTACGAGTTGGTCATCCCGGCCGTCTTCGCCGGATCGGCCTGCGACTCGAGGTTCGAGAAGAACTCCTGCACGCTTGCGGACATCTCTGAATGCTCCTTCGTCGGTTCCGGGGCGAGAGTACACGGCAGCCGGACGCGGCCGCGCGGTACCATCGCCGCCCGGATGGGCCTCACGATCGGGATCTCTCTACCCGGGCAGGAGCCGGCGGACACGCTGGCGCTGCCGGTGGCACAGCCGCTCGGCGGCGAAGGCGCCCGGATCGTCGACGAGAAGCTCGGCGGCAAGCTCACGCGGCTCGGCGAGAGCGGCGAGCTGCGCGGCGAGCAGGGCGAGGCCGTCCTCCTCCACCTCGACGGCGAGCTCGCGGCGCCGCGGCTCGTCGCCGCCGGCGTCGGGCCTCGCGACGCGGTCGACCTCGACGCGCTGCGCACGGCCGGCGCGGTCGCGGCGCAACGTGTCGCGCGCGTCGGCGGCACGCTCACCTGGCTGCTCGACGAGACGCTCCCGGTTCCGCTCCCCGACCAGGCGGCGGCGCTCGTCGAGGGGACGATCATCGGCGCGTACGCGCCGGGCCGCTGGAAGACCGGTGACAGCGAGCGGCGTGAGCTCGAGCGGATCGTCGTCGGCCACGCCGAAACGGACGCGATGCGCGCGGCGGTCGAGCGCGCCGCACTGATCGCGGAGCGGACGAACCGCGCGCGCGACCTCGCGAACATGCCGCCGAACGAGCTCGACCCGCAGACGTTCGCCGAGCACGCGCAGCAGCTCGCCGCGGAGCATCGAGCACCTCACCGCGCAGGTCCTCGGCCCGGCGGAGATGGACGCGCTCGGCATGGGCGCGCTCACGGCGGTCGGCCGCGGCAGCCGCAACGAGCCGCGCCTCGTCGTCCTCCGCTACGAGCCGCCGCAGCCGACGCGGCCCGACACGGTTCTCGGCCTCGTCGGCAAGACGATCACCTTCGACGCCGGCGGGATCTCGCTGAAGTCGGCGGCGCACATGGAGGACATGAAGGGCGACATGGCCGGCGGCGCCGGAACGCTGCACGGGATCGGCGCGATCGCGGCGCTCGGACTTCCCGTTCGCGCGCTCGCCGTCCTCGCCGTCGCCGAGAACCTTCCCGGCGGCGACGCGTTCCGCCCCGGCGACATCCTGCGCGCCGCGAACGGCAAGACGATCGAGATCGTCAACACCGACGCCGAGGGCCGCCTCGTCCTCGCCGACGCGCTCTGGTACGCGCGGCGAGAAGGCGCGACCGACGTCCTCGACCTCGCGACGCTCACCGGCGTGATGGAGCACGCGCTCGGCGACCTCTACGCCGGCGTCTTCGCGAACGACGACGCGCTGGCGCGACCGGATCGTCGCCGCAGGCGAGCGCAGCGGCGATCTCGTCTGGCCGTTCCCGCTCCATCCGCGCTACCGTCGCTACGTGGACTCGACGTTCGCCGACATGAAGAACGCGTCGCTGCTCCGCCAGGGCTCGCCCGCGCTCGCCGCGGAGTTCCTGCGCGAGTTCGCCGGCGAGGGGCCGTGGGCGCACATCGACATGGCCGGTCCCGGCTTCCTCGAGCGCTCGCGCGGCGACTACCTGTGCGTGCCGGGCGGAACCGGATTCGGCGTGCGGCTGATCGCCGAGCTCGCGACGGGTCTCGCGTGAACTACGACCTGACGCGAGGAACAGGAGCTCGTCCGCGCGACGGTGCGCGACTTCGCGCAGACGCGCGTCGCGCCCGTCGCCGAGGAGCTCGACCGCGAAGAGCGCTTCCCGTACGAGCTCGTCGCGGAGCTCGCCGAGCTCGGGCTGATGGGCATGCCGATCCCGGAGGAGTACGGCGGCGCCGGCGCGGACACGCTGTCGTACGCGATCGCGATCGAGGAGCTGACGCGCGATCGACTCCTCCGTCGCGATCACCGTCGCCGCGCACACGTCGCTCGGGACGATGCCGATCTACCTCTACGGCACCGACGAGCAGAAGCGCGAATGGCTGCCGCGGCTCGCGTCGGGACAGGGACTCGCCGCGTTCGGGCTGACCGAGCCGGGCGCCGGCTCCGACGCGGGCGCGACGCGCACGCGCGCGGAGCTGCGCGACGGGAGCTGGGTGATCGACGGCTCGAAGATGTTCATCACGAACGCGGGCACGGACATCAGCGCGTGCGTGACGATCACCGCGCTCACCGGCGACGACGAGGTCTCGACGATCATCGTCCCGAACGGAACGCCGGGCTACGACGATCTCCGCGCCGATGAAGAAGCTCGGCTGGCGCGCGTCCGACACGCGCGAGCTGTCGTTCGAGGACTGCGCCGTCCCGGAGACGAACCTGCTCGGCGAGCGCGGCCGCGGCTTCCAGCAGTTCATGGAGATCCTCGACGGCGGGCGCATCTCCGTCGCCGCGATGGGCGTCGGGCTCGCGCAGGGCGCGTACGACCTCGCGTTCGCCTACGCGCAGGAGCGGCAGCAGTTCGGCCGGCCGATCGCGAAGTTCCAGGCGGTGCAGTTCGCGCTCGCCGACATGGCGACGGAGATCGAGGCGGGCCGCCAGCTCGTCTACCGCGCGGCGTGGCTCAAGGACGAGGGCCGCCCGTTCGGCCTCGCGGCGGCGAAGGCGAAGCTCTACACGGGGCTGCTCTCGAACCGCGCCGCGAACGCCGCGCTCCAGATCCACGGCGGCTACGGCTTCATGGACGAGTACGCGATCTCGCGGCTCTACCGCGACCAGAAGATCCTCGAGATCGGCGAGGGCACGAACGAGGTGCAGCGCATGGTGATCGCGCGCCTCCTCGGCGTCTAGGTCGAAACGGGCAGAATTCCGGGGATGCTCCCGGTCGTCGCAGCTGCGGTCGCCTCCGTCCTCTTCGGGCGGGCGGTCTGGCGGCTCCGTGCGCGCGGCCGCGCCGACCTCGCCGGCTGGGACCGCGTCGCGCTGTTCGCGCTCGGGCTCGCAGTGACGTTCGTCGCGCTCTTCTCGCCGCTCGACCGGCTCGCGGACAACAGCCTGCTCTCGGCGCACATGACGCAGCACGTGCTGCTCGGCGACGTCGCGCCGGCGCTGTTCGTCGTCGCGGTGCGCGGGCCGCTCGTGTTCTTCCTACTGCCGGCCGCGGTGCTCGGGCCGCTCGCGCGGAGTCGCGGCGTCCGCGCGTTCCTCCACGTGTTGATGCGGCCGGCGGTCGTCTTCGCGCTCTGGGCGCTGAACCTCGCGATCTGGCACGTGCCCGCGTTCTACGACGCCGCGCTCCGCCATCCGCAGCTCCACGAGTTCGAGCACGCCTGCTGGTTCATCGCAGGGACCCTCGTGTGGACGATCCTCGTCGACCCTGCGCGGCACGGCCGCCTGACCGTCGGCGGCCGCGTCGCGTTCGCAGCGGTGCTGTTCGCGTCGGGGCAGATCCTCACCGACGTGCTCGTCTTCTCGTTCACGCCGCTCTACCCGGCGTACCAGGGCGCGTACGGGCTTTCGGCGCTCACCGACCAGCAGCTGTCCGGCGTCGTGATGATGGTTGACCAGCTGCTGATGCTCGGGATCTGCGTCGCGCTGCTCCTGCGCCCGCGCTGGAGCCGCGTCGGCGCGGCGCGGCTTCGAGCCGTCGCGCGCGTGAGCCCGACGAGCTTCTCGTTCGAGCCGCTGTTTGTCGTGCTCGTCGCGGCAGCGGCGGTGCTGTACGTGCGCGCGGCGCGCGGCGACAAGCCGTCGGGATGGCGCGCGGCGTCGTTCGGCGCCGGCCTGTTCCTCGTGCTGGCGCCGCTGAACTCGCCGCTCGAGACGGTCGCCGCGCACTACCTGCTGCTGATGCATCTGCTGCAGAACGCACTGATCGCGGACATCGCGCCGCTGCTGATCCTGCTCGGGTTGACGCCCGCGATGCGCGCGTCGCTGAACGCGCGCGGTGCGCGGCACATCCGCGCGCGGTACGCGCTGCCCGCGTGGCTGATCGTCTGGTACGCGACGCACGCGGCGAACTTCTACGAGTGGGCACTGAGGAGCAACTGGCCGCTGAACATCGAGCACGCGCTGCTGATCGGTGCCGGGCTCGTGTTCTGGTGGCCGATCGTCTCCGGCCGGCTCTCGACGCCGGCCGCGCTCGCGTATCTCGGCGCCGGCTTCATCGCGTCGTCGTTCCTCGGGCTCGCGCTGATCTTCTCGACGCGGCCGCTCTACTCGTTCTACATGCACACGCCGCGGCTGTGGGGGCTGAGCCCGGCGCGCGACCAGAACCTCGGCGGAATTCTGATGAACGCGGAGCAGACGCTCGTGTTCCTGCTCGCGATCGGCTACTTCGTCTGGCGGCTGCTCGAAGAAGAGGACGCGAGCGGTCGAATCACGGAATCCGGCCCGGCCGGAGCTGCACGAGCACCGCAACCGCGAGAACGATGACCGCGACGACCACGAGCTCGGCCGCGGCACGGCGCGTGCGCCAGACGTAGCCGATCGACGAGTGCCGTCGCGAAGAGCGCGGTCTTCACGAGCAGCACGCGGCCGTACGACGTCGTCCAGAGCTGCGACACCGCGACGAGCTCGAAGCAGGCGCGGACGATCCCGGTCACGGCGAGCACGACGACGGCGGTGGCGGCGAGCACGACGGCGCGGCGCATCGTCGGCGGGCGAATCGCGAGCAGGCCGACGAGGACGCCGACCCACGCCGCGGCGGCCGCGACGTGCAGCAGGTCGGCGACGACGTTCACGCGCGCAAGACCCGGATCGAGCGCGTGTCCCGCGACAGCGGGCACCGGCGCGAGACAGAGCGCGGCGATCACCGCGGGCCGGAGCGCGCGCCGGTCCATCGTCGCGGCGGCTGCCAGCGTCGCGACGACGAGCGCGACGATGAATCCGGCTCCGAGTGCCGTCCCGTCGCGCGTCGCGAGGCCGACGCGGTGTGTCTCGTCCCCCGCGCCGACGGCGGCGAGCACGGCGGAGACGCAGAGCAACAGCGCGAGCCGGTCCGCCGCCTCGCCGTCCGGGAACCACACGACGAGCGCGAACAGCGCGAGCCCGACCGCGACGAGAACGCCGGCGAGGAAGACCCAGCGCGCGAGCACGCTGTCCACCGTCGGCCCGGTCGCCAGCGGCGTGAGCACGGAATGCGGCGGCGCGCGGCCGAGACCGACGCCGAACGCGAGCACGCCGGACTCGGAGTGACCGTCGTCGGAGACGATCGACCAGCGGACCGAGTAGTCGCCGTCGGCGAGCGCGCGGCGGAACAGGATCACGAGCGTCCGTCCGCCGCCGCCGACGTGCGGTCGCTCGGTGAGCACCCGGCCGCCGCCGTTCCGCACCACCTCGTTGCCCGGCCCGGGACGGATGTCGTCGTCGAAGTCGATAAGCACCCCGAGCGGCGACCGGGCCGCCACCGAGCCGTCGACCGGGCTCGTGTGGAGGAGCCTCGCGTGCGCCGAGGCAGCCCCGGGCGCCGCGAGAGCGGCGAGCGAGGCGGCCACGAGAAGGGCTCGGCGGCGGGGCACGGTCACCTATTCAAACCGCCGCGGCCGCTGGTACCGTCGCGCCGTGCTCTTCCGGCAGTTCGTCGACGACGATCTCGGATGCGCCTCGTACCTCGTCGGCGACGAGCACGCAGGCGTCGCGGTGGTCGTCGATCCCGCATACGCGATCGAGCAATACCTCGCCGAGGCGGAACGGCGTGACGTCGAGCTCGTCGGCGTCGTCGAGACGCACACGCACGCGGATCACGTCTCCGGGCACGGACGGCTCGCGCTCGAGCACGGGCTGCCGGTGTGGGTGCACGAGTCCGCCGGCGCGGCGTTCCCGCACGAGCCGCTCGTCGACGGGACGGAGATCGTGCTCGGCGACGTCGTGCTCCGCACGATCCACACGCCGGGCCACCGGCCCGAGCACTGCTCGTTCGCGGTGATCGACCGCACGCGCGGCCCGGAGCCGTGGCTCGTGCTCACCGGCGACTCGCTCTTCGTCGGCGACGCGGCGCGGCCCGACCTCGCGGTCGAGGCGGTGACCGGTGCCGAAGGGCTGTTCCACAGTCTGCGCCGGCTCGTCGAGCTCGGCGACGGCGTCGAGGTGTTTCCCGGCCACGTCGCGGGCTCGCTCTGCGGCGTCGCGATGAGCTCGAAGGCGTCGACGACGATCGGATTCGAGCGCCGCTTCAACCACGCGCTGCTCGAGGATCACGACGAGTTCACGGCGGCGGCCGCCGGACCGCAGCCGCCGCGTCCGCCGAACATGGAGCGGATCGTCGAGCTGAACCGCGGCCCGTTCCTCGGCGCGCAGCCGCCGCTCGCGCGGATCGACGACGCGAACGCGACAGCTCTCGACGTGCGCCCCGCGCGCGTCTACGCGGACGGGCCATCGCCCGGGCGCGGTCAACGTCCCGGTCGCCGGCTCGAGCTTCGCCACGAAGGCCGCGTTCGTCCTCCCGCCCGGTCCGGTCGCGATCGACGCGCGCGACGAAACGGAGGCCGCGCGCGCCGCCGCGGCGCTGCACGCCGGTCGGGATCTTCGAGCTCGCCGGCTGGCGCGAGGGCGGCGGCGGCGAGGTCATCGAGCCGGTGACGATGGAGGAGCTGGAGCAGCGTCTTGCCGCCGGCGAGATCGAGCTGCTGGACGTGCGCGAGGCAGACGAATTCGAGACCGGCTCGATCCCCGGCGCGCGCAACGTCCCATACCGGCTTGCGCGCGAGGCGGCCGACGCGGAGCTCCCGATCGTGACGGTGTGCGAGAGCGGCCCGCGCGCCGCGGTTGCGGCAAGCGTGCTCCAGTCCGCCGGCGTCGACGCACGACCGGTGCTCGACGGCGGCGTGCGCGCCTGGCTCGCGCGCGTCAGCGCCTGAGCGCAAGGTCGAGCCAGCTCTCGGCCTCGCGGTAGAGCGTCGGATTGTTCTCGGGCGTGTAGTACGCGAGGATCGCGACCGCCTGCGACAGAGCCCAGCCGCGGGCGCGCTCCCAGGTCGCGTCGTCCGTCGGGAGCGCGTCGCGGAACGCATCGCGAGCGACGGGCGAGTGCAGCTTCCACGCCACCATCACGTCGCACGCGGGGTCGCCGACGCCCATCGCGGCCCAGTCGATCACGCCGCTGATCCGTCCGTCGCGCACGAGCCAGTTGCGCGCGTCGAGGTCGCCGTGATGCCAGACCGGCGGACCATCCCACGGCGGCGCGGCGAGCGCGCGCTCCCATTCCGCCGTCACCGCCGGATCGCCGTCGAAGCGCGCCAGCCAGTGGCGGATCCCCGCGTCGCGTTCAGCGAGCGGAATCCCGCGGCCGCGCGGCGCGCCGTCCGGGTCGATCCGCTGCAGCGCGCCGACGAGCGCCGCAAGGTCGCGCGCCGCTCGGATCGCGTCGATCTCCTCGACCGGCACCGTCTCGCCGTCGACCCAGCTGTGGATCTCCCAGAACCACGGGTAGCCGGCGCTCGGGCGACCCTGCGCGACGGGAACCGGGATCTCGACCGGAAGCAGCGGAGCGAGCCGCGGCAGCCAGTCGAGCTCCTTGCCGCCCGGCGTCGTCGGCCCTTGCCGCCGTGCGAGCCGCACGGAGAGCGAGTCGCCGAGACGGAAGATCGCGTTGTCGGTGCCCATCGGCTCGACCTTGCGAAGCGGCAGCTCGGCCCACTGCGGGAACTGCGCGGCGAGGAGCCCGCGTACGAGCCCGTCGCCGAGCTCGAGCTCGTCGTCGTGCATCCGCGTCACGGTGCTACTCCGCGACCAATGCGACGAGCGGGATCTCGAGCTCGTCCGGCGACAGGCCGCCGTGCATGCCGCGGAAGTTCTGCTCGAACCGGCCCGGCTCCAGCCAGTAGACCGCCTCGCCCGGGTGCGGAAGACACACGACGTCTCCGACCCGCCGCAGGAGCGCGTCCGACACCGACGGGCCGAATGCGCCGGCGGCGACGAGCTCCGAGACGGCGTGGACGTCTGCGACGTCGGCGAGCACCGTCCCCAGGCGGTCCAGGACGTCCTCGATCCGGCCCGGCACCACGTGGAGGAAGAGATCCCGGCACGACCCGGCCGGTGCGAGCGGCTTCCCATCCGCGCCGTGCACGAGATGCTCCGCGATCTCCGGCCACGCAACGTTCACGTACGTCGTCCGCTCCGGGGAGACGTCGGTCATTCCGTGATCCGACGTCAGCAGCACGAGCGTGCCGGGCGGAAACGCGCCACCGCGGACCGCGCGCTCGATCGTCGTGAGCGACGCGTCGAACGCCGCGGCTGCCCGCGCGTCGTCCGGGCCGATCTCGTGCATGAGCGCGTCGACCTCCGCAAAGTAGATCAGCCCGTACGCGCGCTCCTCGCGGCCGAGTGCAGCGCCGAGTGCGACAAGCCCGTCGTCGTTTGCGTCGAACGGAAGCACGGTCGCGCCTCGCAGCAGTTGTCCGTTCGCGGTCGAGCGGGCAATCGGCGCCGGCTGCGCTGCGTGACTCGCCACTCCGGCGGCTGCCAGCCGCTCGTAGAACGACGACGCCGGAAAGAGATCCGGCGCGCGGAGCCCCGTCGCGAGCAGCGTGTCGCGCCTCTCGTCACCGGCGAACGAGAACAGCAGCGGCGCGATCACACGGTCGAGGCCCGGGTCGTAGACGAACCACTCGTAGAGCCCATGCGCGCCGACCGAGAGCCCGGTGTGGATCGTCGTCGTGTGCACGACGGTCGTCGACGGAAACTGGCTCGTCAGCGGCTCGATCAAGTCGGCGCCGGCCAGCAGCGGATGATCGGCGTGCTGCTCGGCGAACCGCCAGCCGAACGCGTCGAGATAGATCAACACGACCCGGTCGTACCGCGCATCGAGCAGCGGCGCACCGAGCCGCAACCCCTCCCCCGCGCCGGTCAGCAGCCGTTCCACGGTCGCCGGCAATGCGTCGAAGCAACGGGTGCCGTAGTCGGGGATCCGCAGCGTCAGCGCTCCGTCACGTCCGGGTAGCCCCAGCGCGAGAGCATCGCGAGGATCTCGTCGCAGTGCGCGCGGTCGCGCGTGAGCAGCGTCAGCTCGACGCCGGTCTCGCCGACCTCGATATCCGGCGACTCGCGATGGTGCTTCACCTCGACGACATTCACGCGCTCGTCACCGAGCCGCGTCAGCAGCTGCGCCAGCTGGCCGGGACGGTCGCCGACGCGCGTGCGCACGACGAGGAAGCGGCCCGCGACCGACAGTCCACGCCGCATCACCGAGATCAGCAGCGTCGCATCGATGTTGCCGCCGGAGAGGACAGCCACCGCCGGCCCGGAGCCGTCGACCCGCCCGCAGAGGAGCGCCGCGACGCCGACTGCGCCGGCCCCCTCGACGACGAGCTTCGTCCGCTCGAGCAGGAGCACGATCGCCTCGCTGATCTCCTCGTCCGTCACCGTGACGATCCCGTCCAGCACCGCGTCGAGGATTCCCGACGTCAGCTCGCCCGGCTCCTTGACCGCGATCCCGTCGGCGATCGTGAAGCCGGAGCCGCCGGGCCGCGTGCCCGCCGCCTGGACGCCGACGATGCGCAGACCCGGGCGGACGGCGCGCAGCGCGAGCGCGATGCCGGCCGCGAGGCCGCCGCCGCCGACCGGAATCACGACGGTCTCCGCGTTCTCGATCTGCTCCGTAAGCTCGAGCCCGATCGTCCCCTGCCCCGCGATCACGAGCGCGTCCTCGTACGGGTGGACGAACGTCGCGCCGCGCTCCGTCACCTCGGCCTGCGCCGCGGCGAGCGCGTCCTCGAACGCCGGGCTCGTGAGGTCGATCTCCGCGCCGTAGCTTCGCGTCGCCTCGACCTTCGCCATCGGCGCATCCTGCGGCATGAAGATCCGCGCGCGCGCGCCGACCTCGCGCGCCGCCCACGCGACCGCCTGGCCGTGATTGCCCGCGCTCGCCGCGACGACGCCGGCCGCGCGCTCGTCGACGCTGAGCGTCGAGATCCGGTTGTACGCGCCGCGGATCTTGAACGAGCCGGTGCGCTGCAGGTTCTCCGCCTTCAGGTGCAGCTCGCGCCCGACGAGCCGCGAGAGCGTGTCGGAGCGGTAGACCGGCGTGACGCGCGCGACGCCGTCGAGCCGCGCGCGCGCCTGCTCGACCTCAGGAAGTCCGGGTGCTGTCGTCGTCGTTTTGCTCAATGTGGAAGACCTTCTCCAGTATCTCTCGTACCGCGGTGAGCGGATCGAGCTCCCGCCGCTGCACCGCGTCGAGGAGACGCTGGAGCTCCGGATCGTCGGTCACCGCGTCCTCGAGATGCTGCCGCGCGCGGCCCGACGCGACGGAGAACACCTCGCGTGCGAGGTTGCGCCGCCGCCGCTCCTCGAGCAGTCCGGAGTCGACGAGGAACGCACGGTGCTCGGCGATCTTCTCCCAGAGCTCGGCGACGTTCTCGCCGCGAATCGCCTCTGTCAGGACGATCGGCGGCCGCCAGTCGCCGTCGCCGCCGAGCGCGAGGATCGACCGCACCTCGTTCAGCATCGTCTTCGCGGCCGGGTGATCCATCTTGTTGATCGCGATCACGTCGGGGATCTCCATGATCCCGGCCTTCAGTGCCTGCACCGAGTCGCCGGAACCGGGCATCAGCACGAGGAGAACGGTGTCGGCGATGCCGATCACCTCGACCTCGCTCTGCCCGGTGCCGACCGTCTCGAGGAACACGAGCTCCTTGCCGGCGGCGTCGAGCACGAGCAGCGCCTGCAGCGTCGCCTCGGCGAGCCCGCCGAGGTGGCCGCGCGTTCCCATCGAGCGGATGAAGACCTCGGGGTCGAGGAAGTGGTCGGCGAGCCGGATCCGGTCGCCGAGCAGCGCGCCGTGGGTGAACGGGCTCGACGGATCGACGGAGACGACACCGACACTTTTGTCGTCGGCGCGCACATGGCGAACGAGTGCCGAGATCAGGCTCGACTTGCCGACGCCCGGCGGCCCCGTCAGGCCGACCGCGAACGCACGGCCGGTGTCCGGGTAGAGATCCGCGACGACGTCGTACGCGAGCGCGTCGCCGTTCTCGACGAGCGTGATCGCGCGCGCGAGTGCGCGCCGGTCGCCGCTGCGGACGCCGGCAACGAGCGTCTCGCGGGTCCAGTCGCGCCGGCCGGACATCTAGCGAGCGCTGAACTCGAGCTGCATCGGGTCCGGCTCCGGCGGCGGTGGAGGACCGCCCATGTTCGCCTCGGCGCTGCCCCGCGCGAGCACGTACCCGGCGATCGCGGCGAGAACGAATGAGATTCCCGCGCCGACCCAGACCCAGCGCGGGCCGCCGAGATGCAGAAGCGCGCCGGCGAGGACTGTCCCGACGCCCGTGAGGAAGTACGTCGCGCTCATCACGAGGGTCAGCGCACGGCCCCGCATCACGTCCGGCGCCCCACGCTGCACGAGCAGCGCGTTGCACACGATCGCCGCGCCGTCCCCGAGCCCGGCGACGATGCAGAAGACACATGCGACCCAGACGGTCGGGCTCAGCCCCGCCCCGGTGAATCCGACGGCCATCAGCCCAAGCGCGAGCCCGTACGCGCGCGCGATCCCGATCCGGTCGATCAGCCGGCTGCTCCAGAAGCTGCCGATGACGAGGCCTGTTCCGATCGCCGCGTAGAGGAAGCCGTAGCCGACGTCGCCGGAGTTGAAGACGTCCTTCGCGAGAAAGATCTCTGCGACGTTCGCGCCCCCGATCCCGAGCGACGCGATTCCCCAGCCGACGAGGACGGCCAGCAGCGCGCGCGAGTGGGCGACGGTGCGGAACCCGTCCGCGAGGTCGGCCCAATGTCCCCGTGAGAGCGCCGTCTGGGACTGGAGCTGCCGCTTCGCGATGCGCGCGATAAGCAGGGCGGAGACGAGGAACGACACGGCGTTGATCCAGTACGCGGCATTCGGGCCGAACGCCGCCGTCAGCACACCGCCGAGAATCGGACCGGCCGCCCAGCTCACGTTCTCGATCGCGACGAGGAGCGCGTTCGCCTCCGACAGCTGCTCCTCCGGAACGAGATTCGGCACGCTCGCGAACGCGGCGGGGCGGAAGAAGCCGTTCGCGAGACCGGCGACCGTGGCGAGCGCGACAATCGCCGTCGGGCTCGTCGCGAACGGAAGCACGCAGAAGACGGCCACGCGCGTGAGATCCGCGCCGATCATCAGCGAGCGGCGTTCGAGCCGGTCGAGCAGCGGCCCGAAGAAGAGCCCGACGATGATCGTCGGCAGGAACTCGACGATGAGCACCGCGCCGACCCAGATGCCCGAGTCCGTACGGTCCTTGACGTCGATCGCCAGCGCGATCGCGGCGACCAGCGTTCCCAGGCTCGACGCCAGGGTTGAGTAGAAGAGGAACCGGAAGCCGGGAACCCGCAGCGGCGCCAGTTGCCGTCCGGAGATCCAACCGGTCACAGGTGACTCAGGGTAACAAGGTCAACGTGCGATTGACGGGACGTCGGACAGGACCTGCCCGAGCGCCTCGGCGAAGAACTCGATCTCCTCCGCGGTGCCCACGGTGACCCGGATCGCCTCCGGTGCGCCGAAGGCGGCGAGCGGGCGAACGATCGCGCCGCGACGCAGCAAACCCTCGAAGACAGCGCGTCCGTCGCCGACGTCGGCAAAGAGGAAATTACCGACCGACGGGCCGACCGGATCGAGGCCGTGACGGCGCAGCACCGCTTCGAGCGCGACTCGCCCCTCGGCGTTCAGCGCCCGCCGCGCGGCGAGCTCGGCGTCGTCGCCGACGCTCGCAAGTGCCGCCGCCTGGGCGGTGGCCGTGACGTCGAACGCGCGCCGAACCTTGCTCGTCGCGGTCACGACGTCGGCCGGAGCGACGCCGTAGCCGACGCGGAGTCCCGCGAGCCCGTAGATCTTCGAGAACGTGCGGAGCACGACGACGCGGCGGCCGGCGCTGAACGCCTCGGCGATCCCGTCGAGATAGCTCGGGTCGTCGATGTACTCGAAGTACGCCTGGTCGAGCACGACGAGCACGTGCTCGGGAACCGCGTCGAGGAAGCGGAGCAGCTCGTCGCGGCCGTTCGCCGTTCCGGTCGGGTTGTTCGGGTGGCAGACGTAGACGAGCTTCGTGCGCGGCGAGATCGCCGCGAGCAGCCCGTCGAGGTCGTAGACGTGGTCGCGCAGCGGCACCGTGCGCGCGACGGCGCCCATCTTCGCCGCGTCGATGACGTAGCTCGGGAACGACGGCCAGCCGCAGACGATCTCGTCGCCCGGGTCGAGCGCGGCCTGCGAGAGGAGATCGATCACGCCGTCGGCTCCGCCGCCGACGACGATCTCCTCGAAGCGAACGCCGTGGTGCTCCGCGAGCGCGGCCCGCAACGCGTAGACGCCGCCGTCGGGGTAGCGGTTCAGTTCGCGGGTGGTGCGCTCGATCGCCTCGAGCGCAGCCGGAAACGGCGGAAACGGGCCTTCGTTCGACGCGAGCTTGACGACGCGGTCGAGTCCGAGCTCGCGCTGAACCTCCTCGACCGGCTTACCGGGCTCGTACGGGACGAGTTCCGAGATCGCGTCGCGGAAGAGCCCGCCGCTCACTCGACTCCGGCGTCACGGCGCTTCCGCAGGCGCCAGGCGACGAGCGCCGCCGCGGCGAGCGAGCCGGTGACCCAGCCGGTCCGCTTCGCGGCCGGCTTCGACTCCCGTGCCTTCTGCTTCACCGCGTATTTGCCGCCCTTCACGACGGCCCAGCCGATAACTGCATTGCGCGTATTGACGACGCCCACCCGATCTCCCTTCCTCTGCGCCCGAGGCTACCCGAACCGCCCCGGAAACGAGAAGAGCCGCCCTGCGGCAGGCGGCTCGACTCTGCGTGAAGAAGCTAACTCCCCCGGGGCCTGCGGGCGGCATGACCCCGGGGGATAGGGACGAGGGCACGTCCTTACGAGATGAGATGCCGCTGCCGCGAGAAACTTGCGCGCTGTTTCTCAGGCCGTGGAGGCGGCTCTGGGCTTCCGGTTCGGGATGTGGATCGCCCGGCCGAGCGCGACGAGCCCGGCCTCCTTGATCGCCTCGGAGAGGGTCGGGTGCGGCGCCATCCCGTCGGCGACGGTCTCGACCGTCGCCTCGGCGTCGATCGCGACGACCCCGGCCTCGATCAGGTCGGTCACGTGCGGGCCGACCATCACGAGCCCGAGCAGCTCCCCGTAGCGCGTCTCGTGGATCGACTTGACCCAGCCGACGCTCTCGTCCTGCATCACCGCGCGCGCGTTGGCGACCCACGGGAACTGGCCGACCGCGACGTCGTCGCCGTACTGCTCGCGCGCCTCGGCCTCGGTGAGGCCGACGCCGGCGATCTCCGGATCGGTGTAGATCGGCCGCGGCACAGCGCGGTTGTCGACGGTCGCGTCGTGGCCGCACGCGTTCTCCGCGGCGACCTCGCCCTCGCGGAACGCGGTGTGCGCGAGCTGCCAGTAGCCGGCGCAGTCGCCGACGGCGTAGATGTGCGACACCGTCGTGCGGCGGGACTCGTCCGCGTCGATGCCGGTGCGGCGGTCGAAGTCGACGCCGATCTCCTCGAGCCCGAGCCCTTCGACGAGCGGGCCGCGGCCGACGGACACGAGCATCAGGTCGGCCTGCACCGACTCGCCGTCACCGAAGTGGACGGTGAGCTGCGAGCCGTCGTCGTCGACAGCGGTGCACTGCTTGCCGAGGTTGAGCGCGATGCCGCGCTTGCCGAACTGCTTCGCCAGCTCCTTCGCGGCGTCGGCGTCCTCCTGCGGGATCAGCGTGTCGAGCATCTCGACGATCGTCACGGTGCTTCCGAACCGCTGGAAGATCGACGCGAACTCGCAGCCGATGATCCCGCCGCCGAGGACGACGAGACGGTTCGGCACCGATTCCTGCGCGAGCAGGCCGGTCGAGTCGACGCACCGAGGCGAGTCGAGCCCCGGGATCGGCGGACGGAGCGGGAACGAACCGGTGGCGACGATCGCCGAGCGGAACGTCACGTCCTCCCCGCCCTCGACCGCGATCGTGTTCGCGTCCTTGAAGCGGCCGGTGCCCTTCACCCACTCGACGCCGTTCGCCTTGAACAGCCCGGCGACACCCGACGTCATCTGCTTCACGACGCCGGCCTTCCACGCGTTCGACGCGGAGAAGTCGAGCCGCGCCTCGCCGACCTGGACGCCGAACTTCGCGAAGCTCTCCTCCGCCTCGCGCAACGCGTACGCGGTCTGCACCCACGCCTTCGTCGGGATGCACCCGACGCGGAGGCAGGTGCCGCCGAGCTCCGGCTCCTTCTCGATGCAGGCGACCTTCGCGCCGAGCTGTGCGGCGCGAATCGCTGCGGTGTACCCGCCGGGGCCTCCGCCCAGGACGGCGACGTCAACGTCCATCGTCTCTCGCTCCTCAAATCGTTTTCGAGGACTAGCGTAGCGATGCAGTCTGGGCCGGGAGTCGCGCCGGCGACCGCGCCGTGCCAAGCTTGAGCCGCGATGAACGCCGAGTTCCGGCTTCTGGGGCCACTCGAGCTGCGGCGGGACGGGCAGTCCGTTCCCCTCCGGGCGGCGAAGCAGCGATTGCTGCTCGCGAACCTACTCGTCCACCGGGGCGAGGTCGTCTCGGTCGACCGGCTCGTGGACGATCTCTGGCAGGAGTCGCCGCCGCGCAACCCGCAGCACGCGCTCGAAGCACAGGTCTCGCGACTCCGCGCGGTGCTGACCGAGACCGTGCCGATCGTCTCGCGGTCCCCAGGGTACGTGCTCGAGGTCGAGCCCGACGCGGTGGACGTCGTCCGGTTCGAACGGCTGGTCGCGGCGGCGCAGGGGGCCGACCCGGAACCGGCGGCCGCATTCGCGGCCGAGGCACTCGAGCTCTGGCGGGGGCCGCCACTCGCAGATTGCACCTATGAGCCGTTCGCGCAGGCGGAGATCCACCGGCTCGAAGAGCTCCGTTGGGAGGCGCTGCACACACGGTTCGACGCCGAGCTCACGCTCGGCCGCACAGATCTGATCCCGGAGCTCGAATCGCTCGTCGCAACGGAGCCGCTGCGCGGGCGGCTCGTCGCGCACCTGATGCTCGCGCTGTACCGCGCAGGACGGCAGGCCGACGCGCTCGCCGCGTTCCGCGATCTCCGTGAGCGCCTCGACGACGAGCTCGGCCTCGAGCCGGACCCGGAGCTGCGCGAGCTCGAGACGAAGATCCTTCGGCACGACGAGTCGCTCGCCCGGCCCGGGCGAGCGGTGCCCGCCGCGCCGCAGCGGAAGCTCGCGACGATCCTCTTCGCCGATGTCGCGGACTCGACCGGCCTGGCGGTCTCGCTCGATCCGGAGGCTCTGCGCGCGGTGCTGCGCCGCTACTTCGACGTCGCGTCGGCGGCGGTGACGCGTCACGGCGGGACGGTGGAGAAGTTCGTCGGCGACGCGGTGATGGCGGTCTTCGGGACTCCTCTCGCGCACGAGGACGACGCCCTGCGCGCGGCGCGGGCTTCGGTCGAGATCCGCGAGGCGGTCGCCTTGCTCGACGAGGAGCTCGAGCGCACATTCGGCGTCCGGCTCGCGGTGCGGCTCGGGCTTGCAAGCGGCGAGGTGCTCACGGGCGGCGCCGGCGAGCCGATGGCGACCGGTCCGGCGACGATCGTCGCGAACCGGCTCCAGCAGGAGGTGGCGCCGGGCGAGATCGCCGTCGACGCGCTGACGCGAAGGCTGACGGCGGCTGCGGCACGGTACGAGGAGCTCGGCGCGGTCTCGCTTCGCGGCTTTCGCCAGCCGACGCTGGCGTTCCGTCTCGTGGAGCTCGTACCCGGGGCGTCGGCGGTCGAGCGGCGGCTCGACGCACCGCTCGTCGGACGCGAGCCCGAGCTGGCAACGCTGCGCGATGCGCTCGCTGCGACGACGAGCGGAAACGAACTGCGCGCCGTCACCGTCCTCGGCGCGCCCGGAATCGGCAAGTCGCGGCTTGCACGCGAGCTCGTCGTGTCCGTCGGCGGCGACGCGACCGTGCTGCTCGGCCGCTGTGACGCCTACGGGGAGGGCGCATCGTTTCGCCCGCTCCGGGAGGCGCTTCACAGCGACGAGGCCGTCGCCGCGGTGTTCGGCTCCGACTCGGCTGTCCCCGCGGAGGAAGTGCCGTGGGCGTTCCGGCGGTACTGCGAGACGCTCGCGTCGGAGCGACCCCTCGTGCTCGTCCTCGACGACCTCCACTGGGCCGAGCCGGCGCTGCTCGACCTCGTCGAGTACCTCGTCGCGTCGTCGAGCGGCGCACCGATCGCGCTCGTGTGCATCGCGCGTGAGGATCTCGCCGAGGAGCGGCCGTCGTTCCCGGGGGCGGGCGACCGCGTCGTGCTCGAGCCTCTGTCGAACGAGGACACCGACGTCCTCGTCGACTATCTGCTCCCCGAGTCGGCGCTCGACGAGGCGACGCACGACCGGATCGTCGCCGCCGCCGAAGGGAATCCGCTCTTCCTCGAGCAGCTCGTCGCGCACATCGCGGAGACCGGCCTGCTCGAAGCGCCTCCGACCGTGCGCGCACTCCTCGCCGCGCGTCTCGACCGCCTCGGCCCAGGCGAGCGCGGCGTGCTCGAGCGCGCGGCGGTCGTCGGGCGCGAGTTCGCGGCCGCCGACGTGACGGAGCTGCTCGACGTCGCCGTCGCGCCGACGGTCGCCGCGCATCTCGATGCGCTCGTGCGTCGCGGCTTCCTGCGTGCTGCGCCTGATGCATTCCGCTTCCGCCACTGGCTGATCCACGATTCGGCGTATCGCGGCGCACCGAAGGAGCTCCGGGCCGAGCTGCACGAACGCTTCGCCGACGTCCTCGCGCGCGGTGCGGCGAACGACGAGCTGATCGGCTACCACCTCGAGCAGGCATACGTCCTCCGCACAGAGCTCGCGCCGCCCGACCGGCACGCACAGCGACTCGCCGCGGACGCGGGACGGCACCTCGGCGTCGCCGGGATCCGAGCGTGGAAGCGGAGCGAGGTGACAGGCGCATCCAGGCTGCTCTCGCGGGCCGTGGCGCTGCTGCCGGCCGAGGACGAGGAACGGCGCGACCTGCTCTGCGAGCTCGGCGTCGCATTCGCGGCGGCCGGCGAAACCCGACGTGCGGAGGAGACGCTGCGGCTGGCGCTCGACGGAGCGACGCATGCAGACGACCGCCGGGTCGAGCTGCGAGCCGAGATCGAGCTGTCCGGATGCCGTCTACTCGACGACCCTCAGGCGGCCTCGGAGCGCCTTCTGGCTCTCGCTCCCAAGGCGCTTCCGATCTTCGAGGTCCTCGACGATGAGCGGTCGCTCGGGCGGACGCTGATGCTGACCGGGTGGGTGTACGGCGGGATGCAGTGCCGCTACGCGCTCTCCGAGATGTCGGCTGAGCAGGCGTTGGAGCACTACCGCCGCGCAGGCTGGCCGATCGCGACCTGTCTCGGTTACATCGCGGCCGCGATCTGCTTCGGCCCGGAGCCTGCACTGTCCGGCGTCGAGCGATGCCGGTCGCTGCTCCGGACCCAGGTCGACGACCACGCCGGCGAGGCGAACGTCCTCGTCCACCTCGGCGGACTGCTCGGAATGCGTGACGAACCACTGGAGGCTCTCGCGCTCGTCGCACGTGCACGCGAGATCTACACCGAGCTCGGACGGGAGCCATCGATCGCATCGACGTGCCTTCCGATGACGGCGGCGATCGAATACGGAACCGGCGACCTCGATTCTGCGGAGACGCATCTCCGCGAGAGCTGCGCGAGGCTGGAAGCCATGCAGAACCGGAACGCGCTCGCCAGTGTCGCCGGACAGCTCGCCGATGTGCTCCTGCTCCAGAACGATCTCGCAGGTGCGGAGACGTGGATCCAGACTGCCCGGGACTGCGCCGCTGACAGCGATGTCCACGCGTTGATCACGATCCGGTGCGCATCGGCGAAGGCACTTGCACAGCGGGGCCGGCTGCCCGACGCACGAGACCTCGCAGCGTCGGCAGTCGAGCTCGCCGAGACGACAGACACGCCAAACCGGCGCGCCCAGGCTCTTCTCGACCTCGCGCAGATCCTCGATGCCGACGGTGCGCACGCCGCCGCCGCCGCGCGGCGGGACGCAGCGCTGACGCTCTACGACGAGAAGGAGAACATCGTTGCCGCGAACGCCGTGCGGAGGGCGCACACATTGCCGCCCTCCGCACGATCGTCGTCGACCTAGACGCCTGTCGGGTCGCCGCCCCCGGCCAGAGCCACGAGCGGGAGCACCGCGGCGAGGACGAGGATGAAGCTCGCGACGAGAGACATCCGAAGGGCGAAGTGCTTGCTGGTGAAGCGGCGCATCTCTTCCTCCTCTGAGGAGTGGTTGATGACGCCGCCCAAACTCCGTCCGCCCGCAAACGGCGGGCCCTTGTCGCGCTAATCGCGCGCTAACGAAGAGGACGTGCTGGTGCTACAGCCGCGCGAGCATCGTCACGGCGTTGCCGGTCTCGCGGACGGGCTCGAAGCCGAAGCGCTCGTAGAAACCGGTCTGCCCCTTCTCGGCGCTGAGGCTCACCGCCGCGTAGCCGTCGGCGCGGGCGCGGTCGAGCAGCGCCTGCAGCAGCTCGGCGCCGGCGCCCTTGCCGCGGCGGCTCGGGACGACGGAGACGGTCAGCTCCGGCGTCTCCTCGTCGACGAAACCGAAGCCCGGTTCGTCCGCCGGGAAGAGCCGGTACCACGCGGCGCCGTACGCGTGCGGGCCTTCGAACGCGACGACGCCGGCGTCGCCGGGCCGCCCCCAGTTCTGGACGTAGCGGAACACCGGCAGGTCGGGATCCTCGTTGAACCGCCAGTGATATGCGTGCCGGAGCATGTCCCGCAGGAACCGCGCGTCCTGGCTGTCGACCGGACGGAGCACGGCGCAAGTGTAGGCGGGCCTAGAGGGCGAGGCCGGGATCTTCGAGGAACGCCTTGACCGTGCCGAGGAACGCGGCGCCGGTCGCGCCGTCGACGGCGCGATGGTCGCACGTGAGAGTCATCGTCATCACCGGGAGCACGAGCAGCTCGCCCTCGACGGGGACGACCTGGTCGCGCGTCCGGCCGACCGCGAGGATCGACGCCTGCGGCGGATTGAGCACGGCGACGAACTGGTCGACGCCGAACATGCCGAGATTCGAGATCGTGAAGGTGCCGCCGTCGAGATCCTCCTGACGGAGCTTCGCGTCGCGCGCGCGCGAGACGAGGTCGCCGCGGACGGCCGCGATCTCGGCGAGCGAAAGCCGGTCTGCGCTGCGAACGACCGGGACGACGAGACCCTGCGGCGCAGCGACGGCGATGCCGACGTCGGCGCTCGGATAGACGAGCAGCTCGTCGTCCCCGAGGCGGACGTTCATGTCGCGGTGCCGCATCAGCGCCTGCGCGCAGAGCCGCGTCAGAAGATCCGTGATCGTCACGCGCACGTCCGGGTTGAGCTCGCGCTGGCGTTGGACGAGCTCCTCGGCGCGCGTCATGTCGACGTCGACGGTGAGCTGGAATGCCGGAACCGTCCACGCTTCCGTGAGCCGGCGCGCGATCACCTTGCGGATGTTCGAGAGCGGGCGGCGCTCGACCTCGCCCGCCGGGACCGGCGCGGCGCGACGCGCGGCGACCGGCGCGCCGGTCTGCGCCTCCGCGCGCTCGACGTCCTCGGCGACGATCCGCCCGTCCGGGCCGGTGCCGCGAACCGCCGCGAGGTCGACGCCGCGCTCGCGCGCGATGCGCCGCGCAAGCGGCGAAGCCTTGATCCGTCCGTTCGACGTCGTCGAGATCGGCGTCGGCTCGGGCGCGGGCGACGGCCGCCGGTGCCTCGACGACAGCCTCCGGCGCAGCCGGCGCGTCGGCGGCGACGTCCGGCACGCTCTCGTCCTGCGCGCCGATGAAGCCGATCGTCCGCCCGACCGCGACCTCGCCCTCGGTGACGGCGATCTTCAGCAGGACGCCGCTCGCCTCCGCCTCGACCTCCTGCGTCACCTTGTCCGTGTCGAGCTCGTAGAGCGGCTCGCCCTTCTCGACCGCGTCGCCCTCCGACTTCAGCCACTTCACGATCGTCCCGGACTCCATGCCCTGGCCGAGCCGCGGCAGCTTCACCTCAGTCGGCACGACCCACCGTCCTACGGATCGCGGCGAGCACGTCGTCGGCGTGCGGCACGACGTAGTTCTCCATCACCGGCGCGAACGGCAGCGGCGAGAACCGCGCGCCGACGCGTTCGATCGGAGCGTCGAGCCAGTCGAAAGCCTGGTACTGCAGCACCGCCGCGACCTCGGCGCCGAAGCCCATCCGCGTCGACGGCTTCGTGCGCGACGACCGCGCGGTTCGTCTTCTTCACGGAGTCGACGAGCGTCTGCTCGTCGAGCGGCTGCAGCGTCCGCGGGTCGACGACCTCGACGGAGATGCCTTCCTTCTCCGCTTCCTCGGCCGCCTTCAGCGCGTCGTGCACGAGCCTGCCGGTCCCGATCACCGTGACGTCCTCGCCCTCGCGATGCACGCGCGCCTTTCCGATCGGGATCGGCTCGATCTCTGCCGGCACGTTGCCCTTGATGCCGTACAGCGTGCGGTGCTCGAAGAAGACGACCGGGTTGTCGTCGTAGATCGCCGACCAGAGCAGCCCGCGCACGTCCTCCGGCGTCGACGCGAACACGACCTTCAGCCCGGGGATGTGGACGAACCACGCCTCGAGCTGCTGCGCGTGCTGCGCGCCCGGCGACCAGCCGGCGCCGCCCTGCGTGCGGAAGACGACGGGAACCGTGACCTGGCCGCCCGACATGTAGCGGTGCTTCGCGGCCTGGTTCACGACCTGCTCGGCCGCGAGCGTCATGAAGTCCTCGTACATGATCTCCGCGACGGGACGCATCCCCTGCAGCGCGGCACCGATCGCAGCGCCGGCGAGCGCCATCTCGGAGATCGGCGTGTTGCGCACGCGCGTCGGCCCGAACTCGTCGAGCATCCCCTGCGTGACGCCCATCGAGCCGCCCATCTCGGCGATGTCCTCGCCCATGATGAAGACGTCCTCGTCCTGGCGCATCGCCTGGACGAGCGCGTCGCGGACGGCTTCGCGGTAGCTCAGCTCAGGCACCCTGAGGCTCCTGGCTCGTCGCTGGCAAGCGAGACAAGCGAGCGAGATGAGGACAGTACGACTGGTACGGCCGATTCGAGCGAGCGCCGGCTCGCGCGCCAGCGGCGAGAGCGCGCTGCGGAGGCCGGCTCCGCCGGCCGGGAGCGGTGCGCGGCCAGGAGTCTCAGGCATAGATGTTCTTGAGCGCGTCTTCCGGCGCGGGATCGGTGCCGTTCTTCGCGAACTCGACCGACGCCTCGACGATCTCCGTCACCTCGGCGTCGAGCTCGTCGAACTCCGCGTCGCTGAGCTCGATCTTCGCGCGCAGCAGCGTGATCGGGTCGCGCGTCTCGCGCAGCTCGCGCGCCTCCTCCTTCGGACGGTAGACCTGCGGGTCGCCGATGTAGTGGCCGGTGAAACGGCACACGTCGAGATGGACGAAGACCGGCCCCTGGCCGGAGCGCGCGTGCTCGAGCGCCTTGCGCGTCGTCTTGTACACCGCCTCGAAGTCCTGGCCGTCGGCCTTCAGCGCCTTCATCCCGAACGCGTCGGCGCGCTTCGAGAGATCGCGGATCGGCGAATGCTGCGACTCCGGCGTCGACTCGGCCCACTTGTTGTCCTCGAGCACGAAGACCGCAGGAACCTTCCAGAGCTGCGCGAGATTCAGCGCCTCGTGGAACGTGCCGATGTTCGTCGCGCCGTCGCCGAAGAACGCGAGCGCGACGCGCGGCTCGCCGCGCATCTGGAACGCGAGCGCCGAGCCCGTGATCTGCGGCAGTCCGCCGCCGATGACGGCGTTCGCGCCCATGTTCCCGCGCTCGACGTCGTAGAGATGCATCGAGCCGCCGTAGCCGTGCGAGCAGCCCTCCTGCTTTCCGTACAGCTCGGCCATCAGCTCGTTCGGATGCGTTCCCTTCGCGAGCGTGTGCCCGTGCGCACGGTGCGTCGACGCGATCACGTCGCCGTCCTCGAGCGCGCGGCAGACGCCGACAGCCGCCGCCTCCTGCCCGATCGCGACGTGCAGGAAGCCCGGCAGCTCGCCCGCGCGGAAGCGCTCCTCCACCTTCTCCTCGAAGCGGCGGATGAGCAGCATCTCGCGCAGCACGTCGCGGAGATCGCTCTTGGTGAACGTCGATTTGGCTGCTTCGACCTTGGCCACGGCCGGAGTGTACGGTTCGCGCGATGGCGCTTGTCGACCGGTGGAACGAGATCGAAAACGGCCTGGATCCGAGTTGGTCGGGAGCCGAGCTCACGCTTTCCGTCGGCGACGAGGCGACACGCGAGCCGCGCGGCTGCGCTGCTCGCGCCGGCCGGCCCGGGCAGGCATGGCACCGCGCTCCGCTTCGCCGTGCAGCGCACCGGCACTGTGGGACCCGAAGCGATCCGGCGGCTGCTCGGCCGTCTCGACGACGAAGGGATCGACGGCACGCTCGACGTCGGTCTCGACGAGCGTGACGCTGTCCGCGAGGCTCGTCGAGGGCGAGTCACTCGCGTCCGAGTTGGGACGCCGTGCTCGCGACGCTTCCGGCCGACTGGAGCGACCTGCTCTGCGAGCTCGCGCTGACGTCGAGCGACCATCTCGAGGTCGGCGCGCTGCTGCTCGCGCCGATCAATCCACTGCAGCGCGCGGGCAAGCCCGGCTTCCGTTTCCGCGTCGCGCGGTCGTTCGGCTACGGCGCGTCGCCGGGGATGGTCCGGCGCTGCCTGGAACGGCTCGACGACGCCGGGATCCCCGGCGAGGTGCACGTCGTCGAGGCGATGTCCGGCTCGCACCCGGTCGGGACGCAAGGCCCGGTCTGGTACGTCGCCGGCAAGGCCGTCTAGCCGACGGGCTTCGCGCTCGGCATGTAGACCGTTGCGCCGCCGTCGACCATGATCGTCGCCGCGTTGACGTACGCGGCTTCGTCCGACGCGAGGAAGAGCACGGCGTTCGCCACGTCCTCCGGACGACACATTCTCGGCATCGGGTACTTCACGGCCGACGCTTCGACGTACTCCGGTGTCGCATTCCCGACCGCGCCGGGCGTCAGCGTGAGGCCCGGCGCGACGGCGTTGCAGCGGATCCCCCGCGTGCCGTACTGCGACGCGACGGATTTCGTCAGCAGCACGACGCCCGCTTTCGACGCGCCGTAGGCGGCTCGCACGCCGCGTCCGACGAAGGCGTCGATCGACGCGGTGTTCACGATCGAGCCGCCGCCGCGCTCCAGCATGTGCGGGATGGCGTGCTTGCAGCCCATGAACATGCTCTTGAGGTTGACCGCGATGAGGCGGTCGAAGACCGCCATGTCGAGCATGACGATGTCGGTGTCGACGGCGTTCGTCGCAGAGTCCGTCGCGTTGTTGTGCAGCACGTCCACGCCGCCGAACGTCTCGACCGCCGTCTCGATCATGCGCACGACGCTCGGCTCATCGGAGACATCGACCTCGACCACCACGGCGCCGGGGAGATCGCCGGCCACGCGCTCGGCCTCGGTCGCGTTGATGTCGGCGAGGACGACCGACGCACCTTCGCGCGCCATCACGCGCGCGGTGGCTTCGCCGATGCCGCTGCCGGCGCCGGTGACGATCGCGACCTTGCCATCGAGGCGGCCCATCGTCCAGAGTATGTCAGCGCCCCCGCCGAGGACTGCGTCAGCCGGAGAGCGCGAAGCCGCCGTGCAGCGCGGCGTGCTTGTCCGACTTGAAGACGTACTTGCCGGCCTTCAGCGAGACCTTCCACGTCGTCGTCCCCTTGAACGCGACGCCGGTCGCCTTCGAGATCCCGGGACCGATGAGATGGAAGTTGTCCGTCGCCGAGCGGTCGCTGACGACGATCGTGAACGCGCCCGTCGGGAGACTCGAGAGTGCCGAGCCGTCCGTCGAGCGGAGCGAGATCTTCGCGCCCGGGCCGACGGAGCCGAGCAGCTTCGTCGCGGCGGGCTTCGGCGTCGGGGTCGGGGTCGGCGCGGGCGGCGTTGTCGTCGGCGCGCCGACGGTGAACGTCCCCTTCATCGTCGCCACGTGCGCGTCGCAGACGTAGGTGTACGTCCCCGCCGTGAGCGTGATCGTGAACGTCTTGTCCTCGACGGCGTCGACGTCGGTCGAGACGCTCACGCCCGGCCCCGTCAGGTCGAAGTTGTGGACGCTCGAGTGGTCGTGGACGACGAGCGTGTACGTCCCCGGATCGAGATTCTTGACACGCGTGCCGTCCGGGCCGGCGAGGTTGATCGTGAACGAGTCGCCGGAGCCGACGTCGCCCGTCAGCACGGGGTTGTCGGTCCGGGCCGCGCCGGCACCCGCTGCGGGGAGCGCGACGAGGAGAGCAACGAGGGCGAGCGGAAGCCTGCGCATGCCCCCTCTACGGCGTTCCGCGCCGACCGGATTGCTCACGCGCGGAGAACGGCGCCGAACTGCGTCGGCGAGCGCGGCGACGATCTTGCCGCGCAGCGCCGCCGCGTCCTCGTCGGTGAGCGTCCGCTCCGGCGAGCCGAACGCGACGCGGAAGGCGAGCGACCGCTTGCCGTCGCCGATCTGGCCGCCGCGGTACTCGTCGAAGGCGCGGACGTCGCGCAGCTCCGGCCCTGCGGCTGCGCGCATCGCCGCAACGAGCGCCGCCGCCGGCACGTCCTCGTCGACCACGAACGCGAGATCCTGCCGCACCTCCGGGAACGGGCTGACCTCCTCGTACGCGACGGACTCCGGCGCAGCCGCGACGAGCGCGTCGAGGTCGAGCTCGAACGCGCCCCAGACGCCGTCGAGCACCGACGGGTGCAGCTCGCCGAGCCAGCCCTCCGCCGTGCGCGCCGACTTGCCCGGGTGGAGGAACGGCTCCGTCGCGCGCTCGAGTGCCGGCTCGAGCTTCAGCGCCGCGTACAGCTGCTCGACCGCCCACTTCGCCTCCGCGAAGCCGCCCTCGACGATTCCCGCAACGTGCCAGCGCTCGACCGGCAGCGCGCCGTCGCCGCGGAGATAGACGCGCGCGATCTCGAACAGCGCGATCTCCGTGTTGTCGACGGCGGCGTTCGCGCGCGCCGCGTCGACGAGGCTCGGGCGGAGGCTCGTGCGCAGCGCGGCCGCCTCGGCGGAGAGCGGCTCCGGCAACAGCAGCGCCGTCGGATCCTCCGCGGCGGGGACGAACGTCGGCGTGTACGCCTCGGCGAAGCCGCAGCCGACAAGGACGTCCTCCGTGAGCCGCCGCAGCTGCTGCCAGCGCGTCAGCCGGCCGAACGTCGCGTCGCGGCGCGGCAGCGTGAACGGCACCTCCTCGAGGACGAACCGGGCGACCTCCTCGATCACGTCGACCTCGCGCGTCACGTCGCGCGCGCGCCAGGTCGGAACCGTCACCGTCCAGTCGTCCGCGACGTCGAAGCCGACGCTCTCGAGGATCTCGCGCTGCCGCGCGTCCTCGACGTCGAGCCCGACGAGCGCGCGCGTCCGCTCCGGGCGCAGCACGATCCGCTCGCGCGCCGGCAGCTCACCGTGGACGTCGGCGGCGCCGGTCCAGCGCGCGCCGGACAGCTCGACGATCAGCTGCGTCGCGAGCGTCGCCGACGGGCCGGCGAGATACGGGTCGACGCCCTTCTCCCAGCGGTTCGAGCCCTCGGTGCGGAGCGCGAGCCGCTCCGAGCTGCGGAGGATCCCGACCGGCTCGAAGTTCGCCGCCTCGAGCAGGATGCTCGTCGTCGTCTCGGCGATCTCGGTCTCCTCGCCGCCCATGATCCCGGCGAGCGCAACCGCGCGCTCCGAGTCGGCGATCATCAGGTCGGCCGTGTCGAGCTTGCGCAGCGTCCCGTCGAGCGTCTTCATCTCCTCGCCCGGCCGCGCGCGGCGCACGACGATGCCGCCGCGCAGCGTCTCGTAGTCGAACGCGTGGAGCGGGTTGCCGAGCGCGAGCATCACGTAGTTCGTGACGTCGACGACGTTCGAGATCGAGCGGACGCCGGCGGCGCGCAGCCGCGCCTTCAGCCAGACCGGCGACTCCGCGATCTGCACGTCGCGGAACAGCCGGCCGACGTAGCGCGGGCAGCCCTCGGCGTCGTCGATCCGGATCTCCACCGGCTCGTCGCCGTCGCGCGGCGGTTCGACGCCGGGCGGCGGCAGCCAGCTCGCCGCCGAACAGCGCGGCGACCTCACGCGCGATTCCGTAGACCGACAGCAGATCGGGCCGGTTGCCGGTCGGCTCGATGTCGAGCACCTGCTCGGCGAGCGGCAGCACGTCGGCGAGCGGCGTCCCCGGCGCGAGCGCGGCGTCGAGCACCATGATCCCGTTGTGGTCGGTGCCGAGGTCGACCTCGTCCTCGGCGAGGATCATCCCCTCCGACATCTCGCCGCGCAGCTCGCGCCGGTCGAGCGTGATCCCGTTCGGCAGCGTCGCGCCGGGGAGCGCGACGGCGACCTTCGCGCCCGCGCCGAAGTTCCACGCGCCGCAGACGATCTGCGACGGCTCCTTCTCCCCCACGTCGACGCGGCAGAGCTGGAGCCGGTCGGCATTCGGATGCTTCGCCGCCTCGAGCACGAGCCCGACGCGGAAGCGGTCGAGGTTGCCGCCGTCGGTCGAGACGCCGCGCTGGACGACCTCGTTCACCTCGGCGGTCGAGATCGAGAGCCGGTGCGCGATCTCCTCCGCGGTCGCGTCGACGCGGACGTACTCGCGGAGCCACGAGAGCGGAACGCGCACCTAGAACTGCCTCAGGAAGCGGAGGTCGTTCTCCCAGAACGGGCGGATCCCGGGGATGCCCATGCGCAGCTGCGCCGTCCGCTCGATCCCCATCCCGAACGCGAAGCCCGTGTACTCCTCCGGCCCCCAGCCGACGAACTCGTAGAGATACGGGTCGACCATCCCGGAGCCGCCCATCTCGATCCACCCGGACTGCTTGCAGGTGCGGCAGCCCGCGCCGCCGCAGATCGGGCACGACACGTCGGGCTCCATCGACGGCTCGGTGAACGGGAAGTAGTGCGTCCGGAAGCGCACCTCGCGCTCGGGGCCGTACAGCGCCCGCATCACGTGGAGCAGCGTCCCCTTCAGGTCGGCGAGCGAGATCCCCTTGTCGATCGCGAGCCCTTCGAACTGGTGGAAGATCGGGAAGTGCGTCGCGTCGATCGTGTCGCGGCGGTACACGCGGCCGATCGAGACCATGTAGATCGGCGGGCGCTGCGACTCCATCTTGTGGATCTGCGCCGGCGACGTCTCCGTGCGGAGCACCGTGTCGTCGTCGAGATAGAGCGACGCGCGCGGCGAGCGCGACGGATGCCACGGCGGGAACCCGAGCGCGTCGAAGTTGTAGCGCGTCGTTTCGACCTCCCGGCCGTCGACGATCTCGTAGCCGAGGCCGAGGAAGACGTCCTCGACGTCGCGCCGCACCTGCGTCGACGGGTGGAGCGAGCCGCGCCGCCGCGGCTGGAGCGGCCGGCCCTCGCCGCGGGCGAGCAGCTCCGCGGGGAGCGTGACGTCGACCTGCTCCGTCGTGAGCTTCTCGTCGAGCTCGGCCCGCTGCGAGCTCCTCCTCGCGCGCCGCGACCGCCCCCTCGATCGCCTCGCGGGCGGCGTTCAGCGCCATCCCGGTCTCGCGGTCGCGCACCTCGCGCAGCGCGAGCTTCAGCTCGCTCTTCCGGCCCAGATATTCGACGCGCACGTCGTCGAGCGCGGCGACCGTCGAAGCGGCCGCAACCGCGGCGAGTGCCTGCTCCTGAAGGGCCTGCGGCTCCACGGCGGCGACTGTACCTCTAGTGTCCGGCGTCGTGAGCGCGTACGACCCGTGGGCCGCGGACTACGACGACTGGGCCTCCGACATGACCGAGGACGTCGCCTGGTACGTCGCGCTTGCGCGCGAGGCGGAGGAGCCGATCGTCGAGCTCGCCGTCGGCAGCGGCCGGGTCGCGATCCCGATCGCGCGCGAGACCGGCAAGCGCGTGATCGGCGTCGACTCGTCGCCGGCGATGCTGGCGATCGCGCGCGACCGCGCCGCCGGGCTCCCGATCGAGCTGCGCGAGGGCGACATGCGCGAGCTCGCGGTCGACGAGCCGGTCGACCTCGTCATCTGCCCGTTCCGCTCGCTCCTGCACCTGCCGACGTGGGCGGACAAGCGCGAAGTCTTCGAGCGGGTCGCCGCGTCGCTCCGCCCCGGCGGCCGGTTCGCGTTCAACGCCTTCGCCTTCGACCACGCGATCGCCGCGCGGCTCGACGGGACGACGCAGGATCAGCACGGCGTCGTCCACACGCTCCGATACGTGCCCGCCGACAGCCGGATCGAGATCACGCGCGCCGACGGCGCGCCGACTCCGGCTCTGGTGGGCGACGAAGTCCGAATGGGAAGGCCTGCTCGACGTCGCCGGCCTCGAGACGGAGGCGCTCTACGGCGGGTTCGCCGGCGAGCCGTTCGACGACGAGGCGCGCGAGTTCGTCTGGGTCGCACGGAAGCCGGCGTGAGCGCGTACGACCGGATCGCCCGGATCTACGACCCGTGGAGCGCGAGCGTCGTCGAGGACATCGAGCTTCTACGTCGAGGAGGCGGTCGCCTCGGGCGGGCCGGTCGTCGAGCTCGGGGTCGGCACCGGCCGGATCGCGATCCCGATCGCGGCGGCAGGCATCCACGTGATCGGCGTCGACTCCTCGCAGGGGATGCTCGACGTCTGCGCCGAGCGCGGCCGCGAGGCCGGGGTCGCGACCGCTCCTCGACCTGCGGCACGGCGACATCCGCCGGCCGCCCGTGGACGAGCGCGTGCCGCTCGTGACGTGCCCGTTCCGGTCGTTCCTGCACCTGGACGGCGACGAGGCGCGGCTCCAGGCCCTGCGCTCGGCACACGCGCTGCTGCGGCCCGACGGACGGTTCGTCTTCGACGTCTTCGTGCCCTCGCGGGAGGACATCGAGGAGACGGACGGCCGCTGGATCGAGCGCGAGCCCGGGATCGACGAGCGCGCCGACTGGGATCTCGAGCAGCAGTCGCTGACGCTCTCGGTGCGCGGGGACGGCGGCGCGTCGACGATGACGCTGTGGTGGCTCGAGCCCGAGCGCTGGCACGTGCTGCTCGCCGAGACCGGCTTCGACGTCGAAGCGTGCTACGGCTGGTTCGACCGGCGCCCGTTCGACGGAGGCGAAGACAGCGTCTGGATCGCGCGTCGAAAATGATCGCCGCAAATTGCGACAAAATCGTGAACGCGACCTCTTGATGCGACGAGCGCGAATGCATACCTTCTCTCTTGCGCCGAGCACAGAACGCGACTAGGTCGAGACTTCGACCGAGGGGCCGTACGAAGAGGGGGCAACCCCAAGGCGGAAGGCCAATCGGGCGGGGAGGACGAAAGCGTCACTGGCTCGGCGAATCTTTGGTCCGGCCCCGGGAAACCGGGGCCGGACGCTTTTTACGGCCGGCGCGCCAGCTCGTAGAGCGCGACCGTTCCGGCCATCGCGACGTTCAGCGACTCGGCGTCGCCGGTCTGCGGGATCGTCGCGCGCACGTCGCAGCGGGCCAGGACGTCGTCCGGCAGCCCGTCCCGCTCCGCGCCGAGGACGAGGACGACCGGAGCCGAGAGATCGACCTCCTGCAGCGGCACGCCGTCGTGCGCGACGAGCGCGATCCGCCGGCCGGCGGCCTCGTCGAAGCCGCAGACGGGAACGCGGAAGACCGCGCCCGCGGAGGCACGCAGAGCTTTCGGCCCGGTGGCGTCGGCGCAGCCCGGCGACAGCGCGATCCCCGCGCCGAAGGCGTCGGCGGAGCGCAGCAGCGTGCCGACGTTCCCCGGGTCCGCGACCTGCCAGAGCGCGAGCGTCGCGTCGCGCGACCCGCGCGGCAGGTCGTCGCGGCGGTAGACGCCGATCACGCGCGGCGGGTGCCCGAGCGACGACACCTCCGCGAGCAGCTCGGGCTCAACGTCCTCTCCCGCGACGAGCAGGTCGACCGGCTCGACCCCGGCGGCCGCGGCAGCGTCGACCAGATCCTCCCCCTCAGCGACGAGCAGCCCGAGCTTGTCGCGCCAGCGCCGGTCCCGGAGCTTGCGGACGAGCTTGAGCCGCTCGTTGTCGCGTGAGGTGATCAGGTGGCGCGTCGGACGCCAGCGCGGCCTTCGCGCGCTCGGCGACAGCGCCGAACGCTGCGGGATCGTTCACGGCGAGGTCGGCCAGCACCTTGCGGTCGAGCTCGATGCCCGCCTTGCCGCAGCCGTTCACGAACTGGTTGTACGAGAGCCCGTGCATCCGGGCCGCCGCGTTGATCCGCGTGATCCAGAGCCGCCGGAACGTCCGCTTCTTGTTCTTGCGGTCACGGTAGGCGTAGACGAGCGAGTGCTCGACCTGCTCCTTGGCGTAGCGGTAGTGGGAGTTGTTCCAGCCCCAGTACCCCTTCGCCTGCTCGAGGACCTTGCGGCGCTTCTTCTGCGCGTGGACGGATCGCTTGACCCTCGGCATCAGCGGATCCTCAGCATCTTCTTCAGCGCGCCCTTGTCGGACGCGGCGACCTCGCGCTCCTTGCCGAAGCCGCGCTTAAGCTTCGACGACTTGTGTTCCAGGTTGTGGCTGCGCATCGTCGGCCGGCGGAGAATCTTGCCCGTCCCCGTCACCTTGAACCGCTTCTTCGCTGCGCTCCGGGTTTTCGTCTTCGGCATCTCGTTTCACTCCTGCGTTCTTCGTCGGGCCCAGCAGCATCACCATGTTGCGTCCGTCGAGGAGCGGCTGGGACTCGATCAGCCCGATCTCCTTGACGTCCTCGGCGAGGCGCAGGAGCAAGTCGCGGCCCCGCTCCGGATGGGTGGTCTCCCGCCCCCGGAACATGATCGTGACCTTGACCTTCGCGCGCTGGTTCAGAAACCGCTCTACGTGCCCCTTCTTGGTGTTGTAGTCATGGACGCCGATCTTCGGGCGGAGCTTGATCTCCTTGACCTGAATCTGGCTCTGGTGCTTCCGAGCCTGCTTCGCCTTCTGCTCCTGCTCGTACTTGTACTTCCCGTAGTCCATGACCTTCGCGACCGGCGGGTCGGCCTGCGCCGCAACCTCGACGAGGTCGAGATTCTTGGCATAGGCGACTTCGCGGGCCTCGTCCGTCGTCTTGATTCCGAGCTGTGCCCCGTCCGCGTCGATCAGGCGG
Organism: uncultured Actinomycetes bacterium; assembly: GCA_963816455.1. Taxonomy (GTDB): domain Bacteria; phylum Actinomycetota; class Thermoleophilia; order Gaiellales; family Gaiellaceae; genus Palsa-739. The sequence continues at coordinate 322,824 of CAWFKM010000016.1, read as the reverse complement.
ACGCGCGGGACGCGGATCGCGTCGTTGATGCGCGTCGTGTCCCTATTGGAAGGACGGACAGGCTCTATCGGCCGGCGCCGTGGCCTCAAATGCAGATCACCAAGTCGGGCTTACTCCTCCTCGAATTCGCTCTTCAAACACAGAAAAGCCGCTCACGCAGCGGCCCCGTTTCCTCGTCTGTCGACTCGGTTGAACCCCGCGCGAGCTCTCTGGCCCGGGAGGTGAGGAACGGGTCCGCCCCTGCTTCTCAGGAGACAAGCGTAGCAAGCTTGGCCGTGAGATCCACAAGGCCGATCTCGAACTGCTCCCCGCCCCGCTCGCGGACGGCGAGCGACTCGTCCGACTCCCGGTCGCCGAAGACGATCGTGAACGGGATCTTCTCGAGCTCGGCGGAGCGGATCCGCTTGCCGATCGTGTCGGTCGGCTCGTCCACGTCGACCCGGAAGCCGGCGGCCCGGAGGCGCTCGACGATGCCGAGGGCGGCCTCGAGGTGGCCCTCGCCGACCGGCAGCACGCGGACCTGGACCGGCGCGAGCCAGAACGGGAACGCGCCGGCGAAGTGCTCGATGAGGATCCCGATGAAGCGCTCGAGCGAGCCGAAGCAGCGCGCGGTGGATCACTACGGGCGTGTGCTCGCGCGTTGTCCGCGCCCATGTAGGTGAGGCCGAAGCGCTGCGGCATGATCGAAGTCGAGCTGAATCGTGCCGATCTGCCAGCGGCGGCCGAGCGAGTCGGTCATGTGGAGGTCGATCTTCGGGCCGTAGAACGCGCCGTCGCCCTCGTTCAGCTCGTACGAACTCGACGCCGCGGCTGCTCGAGCGCCGCCTCGCAGCGCCCCCTCGGTCGAAGTCCCACTCCTCGTCGGTGCCGAGCTTGTTCGTCGGGCCGCGTCGAGAGCTCGAAGCGGGCCTCGCAGCTCGAACAGGTCGTAGAGATAGAACGCGTAGCTCGAGACAGCGCGAAGACCTCGTCCTCGATCTGCTCCGGGTGAGCAGAAGATGTGGGCGTCGTCCTGGGTGACGTGGCGGACGCGCAGCAGCCCGTGCAGCGTCGCCGGCGAGCTCGTTGCGGTGGAGCGTCGCCGCCTCGGCGAGCGGAGCGGCAGGTCGCGGTAGCTGTGCGCGCGCGCGTCCGATAGAGCGAGCAGTGCCCCGGGCAGTTCATCGGCTTCAGCCCGAAGAGCTGCTCGCTCCTCGGCTCTCGCGGAGACGAAGAACATGTTGTCGCGGTACTTCTCCCAGTGGCCCGAGGTGTCCCAGAGCGCCTCGTCGTAGATCAGCGGCGTCCTCACCTCGACGTAGCCGCGCTGCGCGGTTCTCCCGGCGGCGCAGGTCCTCGAGCACGTTCCAGATCGACCATGCCCTTCGGATGCCAGAACGGCGAGCCCGGCGAGACCTCGTCGAGAGTGGAAGAGGTCGAGCTGCGGTGCCGAGCCGGCGGTGGTCGCGGCGCTTCGCCTCCTCGAGCCGCTCGAGGTGCGCGTCGAGATCGTCCTGCGTGTAGAACGCGGTGCCGTAGATCCGCGTGAGCTGCTGCTTCGACGAGTCGCCGCGCCAGTACGCGCCGGCGATGCTCGTGAGCTTCAGCGCCTTGATCGGCTTCGAGGTCTGCAGGTGCGGGCCGCGGCAGAGGTCGGTGAAGTCGCCCTGCGTGTAGAGCGTGATGTCGCCCTCGGCGGTGTCGACGAGCTCGACCTTGTACGGCTCGCCTTCCGCGGCGAAGCGCGCCTTCGCGTCGTCGCGCGAGATCTCCTCGCGCGTCCACTCGCGGCCCTCCTTCAGCTCGCGCCCGATCTCGGCCTCGATCGTCTCGAGGTCTTCCTCGTGGATCGGCTCCGGAAACTCGAAGTCGTAGTAGAAGCCGTTCTCGATCGGCGGTCCGATCGCGATCTTCACGCCGGGGTAGAGCCGGCGGACGGCCTCGGCGAGCAGATGCGCCGAGGAGTGGCGCAGCACGTAGAGCGCGTCGGCGTCCTGCGTGTCGCGCGTCGTCAGGATCTGGATCGCCTGCCCGTCGGCGAGCGGCGCGCGCAGGTCCTGCGCGTTGCCGTCCGCGCGGATCGAGCACCGCCTGCTCGGCGAGCTTCGGGCCGATCGCGCGCGCGGCGTCGAGACCGGTTGCGCCGTCGGCGAGCTCGAGCTCGGTCTTGTCGGGAAGAACGACTTTCATCGTGGGCACAGGATATTCACTCGCCGCGGAACTCCATCAGCACCCACGGCGCCGTGTGCTCGTCGTCGGCGTCGTGCTCGGAGACCGCGACGAAGCCGGCGCGCTCCCAGGCCCGGACGGCGGCCTCGTTCCAGCGGTACGGATCGACGGTCACGCGCGTCCAGCCGCGGTCGTCGAGGAGGTGGCGCGCGGCCGCGCGAGCGGCGTCCGGGCCGAGCCCGCGTCCGCGCGCGGACGGGACGAGGAACATGTCGAGTCCCGTGCTGTGAATCTGGAGATAGCCGACCGGTTCGCCTTCCGCTTCGACGATGTACGCCTCGACGTCGTCGCGTGCGAGACGCTCGCGCATCTCGTCGCGCGTGAATGTCTCGTCGTCCCAGTAGCGCGCGACGTCGGGATCCGCGTGCCACGCGACGAGCATGTCGACGTCGTCATTCGTTGCGTGTCGCACCGTCGTCTTCATTCCGCGAATGTCGCTCATCTACGCGCACAACATACGTTTCCCACTTTGAAGACAGATGCGACGCGCAAAAGCGCGTGTATGTCGTCCGAACGCCCCATGACAATGTGCAGCGTGTCGTGTGGTGCGCACACACGTTTGCGCAAAGGTGTGAAAAGGCATCATGTAAACGCAGGACATTGCCGATGCGCATGCAACAAACAGCCGAGGCGCCTCGCATATTTAGGTGCGTTGTTGCCTCGCAAGTCTCTCGCTCAATAGGAGGAGGCACATGGCAGCACCGAAGAAAGCCGCAATTCGTCGCCGTACATCCGCGGCGAAGCGGAAGACGACCACCGCTCGTAAGTCCGCCGTGAAGCGCACGACCGCGCGCAAGACGACCGCCCGCAAGGCTGTCGCGAAGCGGAAGACCACGGCGCGGAAGACGATCGCCAAGCGCAAGACCACAGCGCGCAAGGCTGTCGCCAAGCGCAAGACCACAGCGCGGAAGGCCGTCGCGAAGCGCAAGACCACGGCCCGCAAGTCCGTCGCGAAGCGCAAGTCGGCGCTGAAGCGGAAGACCACCGCGAAGCGCAAGACCACCGCGCGGAAGACCACGGCGAAGCGCAAGACGACGACCCGCAAGAAGGCCGCCGTCAAGCGTCGGCCCGCGGCGAAGCGCAAGGCCGCTCCGAAGCGGAAGACGGCTGCGCGCAAGGCTGCTCCCAAGCGGAAGACAGCTGCGCGCAAGGCTGCACCGAAGCGGAAGACCGCCGCAAAACGTCGGCCGGCCGGCCGCAGAGTTCCGCCGCGGCGCACCAGCCGCTGACGCGAACTCATCGCACCCGTATGAAGGGCCCCGAGAGGGGCCCTTCATCGTTCTCGGGCTAACGAAACGCGTAGCGCAGGAAGAGGTGGCTCTCGCTGCGACGCACCGACAGCAGCGTCGCCGCGTCGCGCCGTTCCGGAAGCAGCTCGACGCCTTCCGCCAGCGACGGCCGTGCCGATGCGCCGCGGCCCGCGACGAGCGGCGAGACCGTGAGGAACAACTCGTCGACGAGCCGCTGCTCGACAAGCGACGCGAACGTCGTCGGTCCCGCCTCGGAGAGGATCGTCGCGTGGCCGCGCTCGTGCAGCAGCGCGATCGCGCGCGCGAGGTCGACGCGGGCGCCGTCGTTCACGGCGACGACCTCCGCGTCGGGAATCGCCGCGCGAAGATCCGCCGCCGCAGCCGTCGGTCGTCAGCACGAGTGCGCCGGCGAGCACCGGATGCGCAGGATCGAGCGAGCGGCCCGACGTCACCACCGCGACCTCGACGCGCTCCGCGAGGCCGCGACTCCGCCGCAGCTCGGCGAACGCGTCGGCCGCGTCCGGATAGATCCGCTCCGGCTGCCACGTCCCCTGCGGCGACGCGCGCAGCGTTCCGGCGCCGACCAGCACGACGCCGGCGCACGCACGCAGCAGCCCCATCACGAAGCGGTCCGCGTCGCTGTCGCCGGCGACGACGGAGTTCGACCGCGGCACGCCGGGAATCGAGACGACGCCGTCGATCGTCTCGACGAAGTTCGCGACGACGCACCGGTCGCCGAACCCGAGCCGTCCGCCGTACAGCCGCCGCAGCTCCTCGGGCAGCTCCCACTCCGGCCCGCCGGCGCGTTCGTCGAGCAGCTCGAGCGGCGTCAGCGTGCGCGCACCTCGTCCAGGAACTCGCGGCGTAGGTCGGCGTCCTCGTCGTACGGTGCCGCGCCAGAACGTGGTCACCGTCTCGGAGCGCTCCTCGGCGACGCCGCGCATCTGCGTGCAGAGATGCGCGGCGCGGAGATGGACTGCGACGCCGCGCGGGCTGACGAGCTCCGCGAGCGCGTCGGCGATCTGCTCGCCGAGCCGTTCCTGCACCGTGAAGCGGCGCGCGTAGAGCCGGACGAGCCGCGTCAGCTTCGAGATGCCGAGGATCTCGTCGCCGGCGACGTACGCGATGTGCGCGGTGCCGTGGAACGGCAGCGCGTGATGCTCGCACAGCGCGAAGAACGCGATCGGGCCTTCGACGATCTGGCTTCGTGCGCCGTCGACGTGCGCGGGCCGCTCCGACGGGAAGCGCGGTACGCAGCTTCGCGTCGCCGTCGTAGCCCGCGGTCGCGTCGAACATCGCCTCGAAGAACCGCCGCGGCGTGTCGCGCGTCCCGGGCGTGTCGAGATCCATCCCGAGCCCGGTCAGGATCTCCGCGAGGTAGCGCTCGTAGCGCTGCCGGTCCGCGTGCGCAATCTGCCGCGGCTCGGCCTCCTCCCATCGTGTCGCGAGCTCGACGACGTTCACAGAGCCTCCTCCGGTTGATGTGCGAAGCCGCGGAGCACAGAGCTCGCGGCGCAGCGCGAGCGCGGCGACGACGCCGAGCTCCGCGATGGTGATCCAGACAAAGACGAAGCGGCTGCCCGAGCACAAGGCAGATGCCGAGCACGAGCAGCTGCGGCGACATGCCCATGTTCGCGAGCACCGAGACCGTCGCGGGTCGTGGTACGCGAGCCGCGCCTCCGCCGGCGCGTCGCGCAGCCGCCACTCGACGAACCGCTCGACGAGCGCGATCCTGCGGCGCGTACGCGAGCGCATAGACGCGTCGCAGCAATCCGGTCGGCCCGCCTTCCGCCTCGGGCATCGCCGGCGCGGCTTCGCCGCGCTCCGCGCGATACAGCCGCTCGACGTTGAAGTTGACGTTGAGGACGGTCGTGAGCGCGAGGAACCCGACGAGCGCGGCAAGCCCGTTCCCGGTGTACCAGCCGATGCCGGCGAACAGCGCCGCGTCGACGACGAGATCCATCTCCGAGTCGAGGTAGCGGCCGAACGCCGTCACGCGGCCGGAGAGGCGCGCGAGCTGGCCGTCCGCGTTGTCGAGGACGGTCTTCAGCTGGATCAGCAGCGCCGCGGCGACGAGGCTGCCGCGCGCGAGCTCGACGGCGCCTGCGATGCCCGCGGCGCCCGACGCGAGAACGACCGCCGGCGGCGGCACGCGCAGCGGCAGCAGCGCGAGCACGACGACGTGCGCGAGCGGGCGAAAGACGTGCTCGCAGACGAGGTCGGTTCCGGCCCGCGCTTTGCGCGAGCGGCGCAGCGCGCTAGACAAGGCTCCCCTCGTCCACCGGCTGCCCTGCCACGATCAGCGCGCGCGCGGCGTCGACCTTGCCCCACGTGTCCCAGAGCAGGAAGCCGCGCGGCCGCCCCGCGTCGTCGACGTACGCGACGACGCCCTTCCGGTTCGGCTCGTCCCAGCGCTCGACCGTCGGCAGGCCCGAGTCGACCTCGCCGACCGCCTCGTAGCCGAGGTCGAACATGTCGGAGTAGAAGAACGGAAGGTGGTCGTAGCGGACCTCGGCGCCGGCCATGTTCGCGCCGACCACGCGGCCGTGCGTGTTCGCGTGATCCTCGTGCTCGACGCGGACCCGCGTGCCGAGCGCCGCCAGCGGGAAGTTCGCGACGTCACCCGCGGCGAAGACGTCGTCGCGCCCGTCGACGCGGCCGTACTCGTCGACGACGATGCCGTTCTCGACGGCGAGCGCCGGCGGCCTCCGCGAGCTCCGTGTTCGGAACGATCCCGAGCCCGGCGACGACGACGTCGGCCGCGAGCTCGCGGCCGGAACCGAGCGTGACCGTTCCGCCCCCGACCGCGTGGACGGTCTCGCCGGCAATCACATCGACGCCGCGCTCGCGGTAGTAGCCGGTGACGAACGCCGACAAGATCCGCCGGCAGCAGCCGCGACGCGATCCCGGCGTCCGGGAAGACCATCGTCACGGTCGCGCCGGCGCCGATGAGCGCGGCCGCGATCTCCGAGCCGATGAAGCCGCCGCCGATCACGACGGCGCGCGCGCCGTCGGCCCGCGGCCGCAGCGCGCGGTAGTCGTCGAGCGTCCGGAAGTAGACGACGCCGTCCCAGCCGGCGATCTCGCGCGGGCGGCCGCCGGTCGCGAGCAGCAGCTTCTCCCACGCGTACTCCTCGCCCGCGTCGTCGCTCGCGCGCTTCGCGTCCAGGTCGACGGAGACGATCCGCCGCCCGAGCACGAGCTCCGCGCCGGTCGCTTCGGTGCCGCGCCAGATCTTCGCCTCGTCGTCGCCGCTCCAGAGACCCTTCGTCAGCGGCGGCCGCTTGTACGGCGCGTGCGGCTCGGCGCCGACGATCGTGATCGCCCCGTCGGCGTCGTGCTCCCGGATGCCTTTCGCGGCCGAGTCGCCCGTCATCCCGCCGCCGACGATCAGATAGCGCGTCGAGTGCATCTCCCCCATACTCCCCGTGTGGACGACTGGATCGAGAACGACGGCGCACTCGAACGGACGTACGAGTTCCCGACGTTCGCGGAGGCTATCGCGTTCGTCACGCGCATCGCCGACCTCGCCGAGGCGGAGAACCACCATCCGGACATCGCCGTCTCATACCGGAAGGTAACGCTGCGCTGGACGACGCATTCCGCGGGCGGGATCACCGATCGCGACCGTGAGCTGGCCCGGCGCAGCGACGAGGTCGTCGTGCCGTGATCACGGCGACGTCGCTCGCGGAGGCCGAACGCCGCTACGTCGAGCGGAATCCGGAGTCGCGCCGCCTGCACGAGGAGCGCGCGAAGGTCATGCCGGGCGGCAACACGCGCACGGTGATCCACACGGCGCCGTTCCCGCTCACGATCGTCCGCGGCGAGGGAGCGCGCGTGACCGACGCGGACGGGCACACGTACGTCGACTTCCTCGGCGAGTTCACGGCGGGCCTCTACGGCCACTCGCATCCGGTGATCCTCCGCGCGATCGAGGAGGCGCTCGCCGACGGGATCGTCCTCGGCGCGCCGAACCGGTACGAGTCGGAGCTCGCGGCGGCAATCTGCGAACGGTTCCCGTCGGTCGAGCTCGTGCGGTTCTGCAACTCCGGGACGGAGGCGAACCTGCTTGCGCTGTCGCTCGCGCGCGTCGTCACCGGCCGGCCGGCGATCATGGTCTTCGAGGGCGGCTACCACGGCGGCGTCTTCTTCTTCGCGTCGGCGGCCGGCTCGCCGATCAACGTGCCGTTCCCGTACGTCGTCGCGCCGTACAACGACGCCGAGAGCGCCGAGCGGCTGATCGCGGAGCACGCGGACGAGCTCGCGGCGGTCGTCGTCGAGCCGCTGCAGGGCTCGGCCGGCGTGATCCCCGGCGAGCGAGATTTCCTCGAGACGCTGCGCACGGCGACCGCGGCGCGCGAGATTCCGCTCGTGTTCGACGAGGTGATGACGTCGCGTCTCGCGACCGGCGGGCTCCAGCAGGTGCTCGACATCACGCCCGACCTCACGACCTTCGGCAAGTACCTCGGCGGCGGGCTCGCGTTCGGCGCGTTCGGCGGCCGCGCCGACCTGATGCGCCGTTTCGACCCGTCGCAGCCGGACGCGCTGCCGCACGCGGGGACGTTCAACAATGCCGTGCTGACGATGGCCGCCGGCACCGCCGGGCTGACGCAGGTTTACGACGCGGCGGAGGTCGCGCGCCTGAACGGTCTCGGCGACCGGCTCCGCGACCGCCTCAACGCGTTCGCCGCGGAGAACGACGTCGACTTCGTCGCGACCGGATCCGGCTCGCTCGTCGGACTGCACTTCACGCGCGGCCCGGTGCGGCGCGTCGCCGACATCCCGGACGCGGCGGAACGGCGCGCGCTGCTGCACCTCCACATGCTGGAGCGCGGCCACTCGTACGCGCGGCGCGGCTTCCTCGCGCTCAGCTTGCCGATGGAGGAGAGCGACGTCGACGGCTTCGCGTCCGCCGTCGAGGAGTTCCTGCGATGAGCGGGCTCAGCGCGCGCGGCGCGGCGTTCATCGGACACTACGAAGGCTGGCGCGACACGCCGTACAACGACCCGACGAACAACGCGACGATCGGCTTCGGGCATCTGATCCACATGGGGCCGCTCACCCCGCACGACGTCAAGGAATGGGGAAAGATCACGCGTGACCACGGCATCCAACTCCTCCAGGGGGACGCGTCGGTCGCCGATGCCGCGATCAATCACACGATCACGCGGCCGCTCGCGCAGTGCGAGCGCGACGCGCTCACGTCGTTCGCGTACAACTGCGGCGGCGGCTCGCTCTCCGGCTCGGTAGGACGCGCCGTCAACGCGAAGCAGGATCCGACGGCCGCGCTGGAGCAGTTCGTGCATTCGGGTCACGTCGTCCTCGCGGGACTCGTCGCGCGGCGGAAGGCGGAGGCGCTGCTCTTCACCTCCGGCGACTACGGCGACAGTCAGCCGCCCGCGCCGCCCGCAGCGCCGCGAATGACGCCGAAGCCTGCGGCGTCTGCCGACGGAGATTCCGACGCCGGTTCCCGACTGGGCGTGGCAGTGGGTCGAGTGGAAGCTCGGCCGCGGCACGTTCAAGGGCCACGCGAACGACCCCGCGTTGCGCAGCGTCACCGGTGCGCCGGCGACGGTTCCGCCGTGGAGCTGGACGTTCCTCAGACGGTTCCAGTAGCTAGCGCGCTCTCGCCGCGAGCGCGTCGCGGTCGACGATCGTGACCTTCCCCCGCCGCAGCTCGACGAGCCCGCGCGTCTGCGCATCGCCGAGCACGCCGTTCACCGTCGCGCGCGACGTCCCGGCGAGCCCGGCGAGCTCCTCCTGCGTCAGCGGGATCTCGACCGCGCCGTCTGCGCCGGCCGCGTAGAGGTCCGCGAGCTCGCTGAGCCGGCGCAGCACGCGCCGTTCGGCGGGGAGGTAGAGCGCCTCGAGCAGGCGCTCGTTCATGCGGCGCACCTCGGTCGCGAGCAGGGTCACGAGCAGATCGTTCACCGCGGGATGCTCGCGCCGCAGCCGCGCGAACTCCGTCTCCAGGACGCAGAACGTCTCGGCCGCTTCGAGCGCCTCGACGGTCGCCGAGCGTCCGGTCTTCTCCCCGGCGAGCGCCATCTCTCCGAAGCTCTCGCCCGGCCCGCGCACGGCGATCGTCGACTGGTCGCCGAGCGGCGTCATCACGCGCACCGCGAATCGGCCCTTCACAACAAGGTGCAGCGAGTCGGCGGGATCGCCGCGATGGAACACGACCTCGCCGCGGCGGAAGCTCCTGCGGCGGGCGAGCGAAAGCAGCCGTTGCACGTCCTCGGCGGGAACACCCTCCAGGAGCTGCCACTCCATCAGGCTCGATCCTCCGTCACCGCGCGCGCCTCCGCAACGTCGAGAGCCCGCCGGCGGGCGAGCTCTCGCGTCCCCCGGCTGCGGGCCGCTCTAGCGGATGTTCGAGAGCGGCACGAGCGTCGAGGCTCCATGGGCGTCGGTCACGACGACCCATCCGGGGTAGGGAGACGGCGTCACGCTGGGCGTCGGAGCCGTCTGCGCCGTATCCCTGCCGGTGCACGACGAGGCCGCAGCCGCCTCGGAGCCGATCGGGACGAGCGTCGGGCGGCCGATGTCGTCCATGACCTGGACCCAGCCGGGATACGGCGAGCCCGGCGCGCAGTTCCCGGCCGAGTTGTCGACCGCCTCCGTGCACCGCTTCGCGGGCACGAGCACGAACTGCGGGATGGCGACGTTGACGTTCACGACGACCCAGCGCGCGGGCGTCGGCTTGCACTTCACCGGCAGCAGCGTGCGCCCGTTGGCGGACGCGACCGGCGAGGCGACGACCACCGCGACCACGACAACGGCAGCGACGAGCACATTGCGGAGCGCCTTGTGAGAGAGGTGGAACATGGTGCCTCCAAGTTCGGGATGCGTCTACCTGCATCTCCGACGCTACGAGGGCGCGGCGCACGCGTCGTTCGTCCGGCCGACAGGCCGAATGTCAGCGTCGCGACATCGAAGGCGCCGCGGCGCAACGCAGAGAGCCCGCCGGTCGGCGGGCTCTCGCGTCCCCCAGCTGCGAGTCACTCAGCGGTAGCTGGAGATCGTCCGGAGCGGCTCGTTCACCGCGTCGAGAACGTCTGCGCCGGTCTTGCAGCGCCGCCGGCTGAGCAGCTCGCGGCGCTGTACCCGGACCCGGTCGGGACGAGCGACGAGATGCCGAGCTCGCCGGTCACCCGCACCCAGCCTGGGTACGGCAGGCTTCCTCTGCCGCAGGAGTCGGTCGACACGGCCTTCGTGCAGCGCGTCGCCGGGACGCTCAGACCCTCGTTGATGGCGATCCACTCTGCCGCGGTGACCTTGCACGGGAGCGCCGTGCGGTGCTTCGCGGAGGCGAGCGGCGAGACGACGGCGACTGCGACAAGAACTGCGGCGACGACGGTGAACCGCCGGATCATGGTGTGGGAGACGTGGAACATGTTGCCCTCCAAGCTGTTGGGGAATGCACCTGACTGCATGCCCCGACGCTAAGTGGGCGCGTTCAGCGCGTCGTTCGCGCGTCCGACGGACGAAGTGTCACGCGCCCGACAGAGTGCCGGTCGGATCGGACTCGACCTGCACGCCGCGCCGCAGGCCGACGATCGCGACGACGGCGGCAACGGCCATCGCTCCCGCCATCGCAATCAGCACGGAGTGCGTCGCATCGGCGAAGTCGACACGGATGAAGTGCGGAATCGTCCCGCCGCTCGCGTTGCTCTGCGACTGCGAGATCCGCGCCGCCGCGATCGTCGCCTTCCCAGACGGGACGCCCTGCGCCTCGAGCGACGAGGCCGTGCGGGTCTTCATCTCGGTGATCAGGAGCGTGCCGAGGATTGCGAGGCCGAGGCTCGCGGTGTAGTTGCGCACCGTCTGGGTGATTCCGGTCGCCTCGCCGTAGGAGAGCCGCGACGCCCGGTTGACCGCATCGGTGCTCGACGGGCCGAGCATGAGGCCCATCCCGGCGCCCGCGAGGACGATGAACCACACCTGCGAGCCGAGACTGAGCTGCGTGACCTTGCCCGCCCAGAGGGCGTACCCCACTGCGGCGAGCACGCAGCCGAGCACGACCGGGCGCTTCGCACCGACGCGGTCGAGCATCCGCCCGCCGATCTGCGCGGCGACCACGAAGCCGAGGAAGTAGTAGAGGAGGACGAGGCTGGCCTGGGACGCCGACTTCCCGAGCCCGATCTGCGCGTACTCGCTGGCGAAGAAGAACGTCGGGATGAAGACGAGCGTCGAGATGCCGAGGACGAGGTTCTCCACACGGAAGGGCCGGATCTCGAAGATGCGGACCTCCATCAACGGTGACGTCCGTGTGCAGCTCGACGACGTAGAAGACGACGAGCAGCGCGAGGCCACCGACGATGCATGCCCACGTCGCCGGACTGCTCCAGCCCCAGATCTCCGACTGCTGGAACCCGAACACGCTGAGCGCGACGCCGCTCGCGATCAGCGCAAGCCCGCGGTAGTCCATGCGCGCGGGCCGGTAGACCGTGGCCGGCTTCGAGACCGCGATCAGTACGCAGCGAGATGATCGCGATCGGGATGTTGACCCAGAAGATCGCCCGCCACGTCCACTGCGTGAGGAAGCCGCCGAGCGTCGGGCCGACCGCGGTCAGGCCGCCGGCGATCCCGAAGAAGAGCGCGAGCGCCTTGCCGCGCTGATGCAGCTGGGAACGTCTGCACGACGATCGCGAGCGCCGCCGGGAACATGAGTGCGCCGCCGGCACCCTGCACGGCCCGGAACGTCACGAGCCACCCCTCGGCGTAGCTTCCCTTCGGCGTGAGCCCGCAGAGCGCCGATGCGGCGGCGAACACGATCACGCCGATGATCGACCATCTTCCTGTGCCCGACGGTGTCGGCGAGCCGGCCGCCGAACGCGAAGAGCGCGGCGAGCGACAGACAGATACGCGTTGACCGCCCACTGCACGCCGGTGCTCGTCAGCCCGAGCTCGCGCTGAATCTGCGGCGCGGCGATCGAGACGATCGTCTGGTCGATGAACATCATCGACACGGCGAAGATCATCGCCGTCAGAATCAGGTTCCTCGATCCGCCGCCGACCGCGGCGTCAGGTGCAGGCGATGAAATGGCGAGGCCCTCCGTTCTCGAGGTAACAGTGGCTCAGGAGGTCAAATAATGTCGGATTCCGATGTCGTCACGAAGCAGTGCTCCGGCTCGGTAACGGGGACCGTCGCGCGCCTCACCGAGCTGCTGGCGGCGAAGGGGCTGAAGCTCTTCGCGACGATCGACCAGCGCGCCGAGGCGCGCAGCGCAGGCCTCGACCTGCGCGAGACGGTGCTCGTGATCTTCGGCAGTCCCGCCGCTGGAACGCCGGTGATGGCGGCGTCACCGCTCGCAGCGATCGACCTGCCGCTGAAGGTCGTCGTCTGGGACGACGGCGGGCAGACGAAGGTCTCGTACGTCGCACCCGACGCACTCGCGGCGCGCTACGGCCTCGGCTCTGACCTCGCAGCGAACCTCGTCGGGATCGACGCCCTGACCGACGCGTTGACCTCGCACTGATTCCCGGTTGTCGTACCGGTAGCATTCCGGCCGCGATGGAGCCGAACGAGCCGCACGCCGAGACCGGCAACGGGCAGCGCGCGACGATGAAGGACATCGCCGACCAGGTCGGCGTCTCCGTCGCAACGGTGTCGCGCGTCCTCAACGGGCGGCCGGACGTCTCGAAGAAGACTCGCTCGCTCGTCCTGCAGGCGATGCGCAACCGCGGTCCCGTCCCCGGCGGAGCCCGCGGCGGCCGCGCGATCGGCGGCACGCGCACCGGTCTCGTCGGCGTCACCGTGCCGGTCGTCCAGTACGAGTACTACGGCTGATCCTGGGCGGCATCGCCGAGGCGCTCTACGAGGAAGGGCTGCGCCTCGTCCTCTGCGCGACGCGCTACGAGCACGTCCGCGAGCGCACGCTGATCGAGCGGCTCGTCCATGACGCGACCGACGGCGGCCTCCTGATCATGCCGAGCGAGTCGCCGGACGAGCTGCTCTCACTCGACCGGCAGGGATATCCGTTCGTCGTGATCGACCCGCGCGAAGAGCTGCCGCCCGAGATCGCGACCGTCTCCGCCGCCAACATCACCGGCGCGAAGGAGGCCGTCGACCACCTGATCGCGCTCGGCCACCGGCGGATCGCCGCGATCACGGGGCCGCGCGAGCTCGCCTCGATGGAGGATCGCTTCTCCGGCTACTGCGCGGCGCTCGCCGCGGCCGGCGTCCTCCCCGACCCGGAGCTGACGCACCGCGGCAACCTCGACATCCCGAGCGGACACGCCGCGGCGAGCGCGCTGCTCGCGGTCGCGGAGCCGCCCACGGCGATCTTCGCGTTCAACGACAACATGGCGGTCGGCGCGATCCAGGCCGCGCGCGAACGCGGCCTCGAGGTGCCGCGCGACCTCTCCGTCATCGGCTTCGACGCGCTCGACGCGTCACGGATCGTGACGCCCAGGCTGACGACGATGCGCCAGCCGCTCGAGGAGATGGGCCGCCTCGCCGTACGCCTTCTGCTCAGCGTGATCGAATGTCCGCACAGCCAGGCGATGCGGGTCGAGCTCGCGTCGGCGCTCGTGCCGGGCGCCTCGACCGCACCGCCTGCCTGAGCAGCGTCGCACGCTACGGCATGTGCCACACCTGCGCGACCGTGCCGTTGCAGTCCCAGATCTGGAGCTGCGTGCCGTTGGTCGTGTTCTGTCCGGGATCGTCGAGACAGCGGCCCGACTGCGGGTTGAGCAGCGATCCGTCGGAGCGCACCTGCCAGACCTGTGCGCCGGTGCCGTTGCACGTCCAGAGCTGAACCTTCGTCGCCGTTCGCGGTGCCGCCGCCCGCGACGTCCATGCACTTGCCGAGCGCGCGGATCGTGCTGTCGCCCGAGTTCCACGTCCACTTCTGCGCGCCCGTTCCGTTGCACGTCCAGAGCTGTATGTGCGTGCCGTCGGCGGTGTTCGCCGCGTTCACGTCGACGCACTTGCCGCCGTTGCCGGTGATCTGGCCGGTGTGCGCGGTGCCGCCTCCGCCACCGCCCGCCGCCACTCCCCGGCGCCTTGTTGTAGACGGCGACGTAGTCGACGTTCATCTGGCCGCCCGAGACGGTTGCGGCGGTCGGGCCGCCGCCGAAGGCGCCGGGGAAGCCGCCGCCCATCGCGAGGTCGTAGATGATGAAGAACGGATGGTCGACGGCGTTCGCCCACGTCGTCGCGTCGACGACGTTCGCGTTGAGCGTGAAGTAGTTCGAGCCGTCGAGGTACCAGCGGATCTGCTCCGGCGACACCGAGCGGTCGATCTGCACGCCGTACGTGTGGTACCCGGTCTGGCAGCCGGAGCACGCGCGCTCGCCGCTGCCGAGTCCGCGTCGTCTCGTTGCACGGGCCGCCGGGGCTGACGCCGCAATGCAGCGTCCCGAAGACCGAGCTGCGTCCGTTGATGTCCTCGAGGATGTCGACCTCGCCGAGGTCGGCCACGTGACGCCGCTGCGCAGCGGCGCGCCGAGCATCCAGAACGCCGGCCAGTAGCCGAGTCCGTTGCTCGTGTTCACGTTCGGCTGCTGGATCGACGACTGCATCAGCACGACGCCGCCCGCTGGAGCGCCGAAGCTCGACGACGCGTCTCGATCCGGCCCGAAGTCCAACCCGTCGCCGGGTTCGTGCCGCTGTGGAGCGCCCGGATCACGAGGTGCCCGGCGCCGTCCTGGAAAACGTTCGCCGTGCTGCTCGACATCGTCTCGATCTCGCCCGTGCCGAAGATGCCCGTGCCGGTGTCGTACAGCCAGTTGGCCGAGCTGAGCCCGGTCCCTGATCCACCGCTGAAGTCGTCGCTCCACGTGAGCGTGAAGCCCGCCGGCGGCGCGGGAATCGCGGCGGCGGCGGATCCGGCCAGAACCGCGGCCCCGGCGAGCCCGGCGACGAGCAGGAACGCGAACATCCGAAGATGCCGCCCCGTCTGCGCATGCATGTTGGTCACCCCCTCGCGTTGTTTCCGGTGAATTACCGGTTGCATTACCGGGCGACGTTACGAGGTCACACGACCGTTGTCAACAGGTCCGCGACCGTCGCGACGGCGAGGTGCGGCCGCTGCCGCTCGGGCACGGACGCGAGGTCGACGTCGGCGCTGATGCCGGTGCGGACGAGCACCGTGACCGAGTGGCCGAGGTGGCCGAGGGCGACGTCGAGGCGGATGTCGTCGCCGACGACGGCGATCTCCTCCGGGCGGACGCCGAGCTGCCGGCTCATCACGCGCACGGCCGCCTGCGACGGCTTGCCGACGACGACCGGCCGCGCGCTGCTCGCCTTCGCGATCGCCGCGGTGATCATCGCGCCGCGGCTGAGGATCGGGCCGTTCGCGCCGGCGTACGCCGGGACGTAGCTCGCGGTGAGGAGCTTCGCGCCGGCGATGACGGCGCGCGCGGCGCGCTCGAGGTCATCGAAGTCGACGTGATCCGAGTGCGCGACAAAGACCGCGTCGACCGGGCCGCCGTCGTCGACGAGCTCCATACCGTTCTCGGCGAGGTACGCGCGCGCGGGCTCGCTTGCGAACGTCAGCACGCGCTTCGCGCCGCGGTACGCCTGCACCGACCGCAGCGGCGTCAGCACCTGGCCGTCCTCGACCGGCAGCCCGGCGACGCGCAGCTGGTGGGCGAATGCGTCCGGCGGCAGGTGGCTGCCGTTCGTGAAGACCGCGAACGGGCGCCCGGACGCGACGATCCGCTCGAGCACCTCGCGTGCGCCGGGAATCGCGTGCACCTCCTCCGGGCCGGTTCGGTGGACGAGCGTTCCGTCGATGTCGAAGACGAACGCGCGAACGCCGTCAAGAGGCACGGCGCCACTCCACGAGGTCGTCGCCCTTCTGGACGCGGAGATACGAGATCGACGGGCGGCGCTCGACCTCGCGCAGGAGACGGACGAGCGGATGATTCGATTGAGGCGGCCCTCCGTGCGTGCTCGCCGATCGGCCGGATCGCGTCGACCTGCTCCTGCGGCATCGTGAGACGCAGCAGCAGCTCCTCGTCCGAGATCCCCGCGCCGAAGCGCTGTCGCGCGCCGTCGAGGCTGACGGGCTGCGCGTCGCGAAGCGACTCGACCTGCGGCAGCGCGAGCACGCGGTCCGAGACGTCGGGATCGGGCGGCGCCGGGAAGTCGCCGTAGTGGCCGAGGAAGTAACGGATCGTCTCGTCGGAGACGGTCGTCCAGCGCTCGGCGTCGACGACGTTGCGGAACGCCTGCGTCGCCATGAACTGCGAGACCGGCGTGACGAGAATCGGATAGCCCATCTCCGCGCGCACGCGCACGATCTCCTCGAGCACCGCGGGGAACAGCTCGGGCCGGCCGATCTCCTCGAGCATCCGCGTCGTCGTCGTCACCATCCCGCCCGGCAGCTGATGGTGGTAGTACGCGGCGTCGTATTCGCGCGGCGTTCCCGGCGGCAGCCGCTTCTCCCAGACGAGGTCGCGGAAATACGCGTCGACCTCGGCGAGCGCTGCGGTGTCGAGCGAGTGCGCGTAGCCCTCCGCCTCGAGATTGCGGAGCGTCGACTCGACCGTCGGCTGCGACGTCCCGCTCCCGGCCGGCCCGACCGCGGTGTGGAGCACCTGAAAGCCGGCGTCGAGGCCCACCATGTAGACCTGCGGCGCGAGCCCGATCGTGCAGTGGCTGTGCAGCTCGACGGTTCGTCCCGTCGCGACGAAGTGCGGCGCGAGCTCGCGCACAGCGTCCGTCGTCAACAGACCGCCCGGATCCTTGAGATAGAACCGGTCGATGTCTGCGCAATCCGCGAGCGCCGCGACGCGCTCCGCGTAGTACGCGTGCGTGTGCACCGGGCTGATCGAGTACGTCAGCCCGACGACGATCTCCTCGACGCCCTCCTCGCGCGCCATCCGCGCGACGCGTCGCAGCGCGACCGGGTCGTTCGCCGGCTCGGCGAACTGGAAGCGGCGGATGCCGTTGCGGACGACGCACCGGAACGCGAGCCGCATCACGTCCTCGTCGCACGGCTGCCACGCGATGAAGCGCATCCCGGTCGTGATGAAGTTGAGCGGCGTGTTCGGCATCGCGGCGCGCATCAGCCGGATCAGCTCCCACGGATCCTCGCGGTGGAAGCGCACCGAGACCGCCATGTGCGTGCTCGACGTGAAGTCCAGCGCGTGGAAGCCGACGCGCTCCATCGCCGGCGCGATCGCGAGGATGTCGTGCGCCGTCAGTCCCGTTGCGCCCCAGAGGCTCTGGTTGCCGTCGCGGGTCGTCGTATCGACGATCTCGACGGTACGGCTCACGACTCGATCCGGAAGAGCGGCGTTCCGTACTCGACGGCCTCGCCGTTCTCGACGCAGACCTCCGTGATCGTTCCGGCGACGCCCGCGTGCACCGAGTTCATCATCTTCATCACCTCGATGATGCAGACGAGCGTGTCCGGCTCCACTCGCGAGCCGACGTCGACGAACGGCGCGGCCCCGGGCGCGGGCGCGCGGTAGAACGTGCCGAGCATCGGGGCGACGATCGCGTCTGCGTCAGCGGGCGCGCGCTCGGCCTGCGCGGGCGCGCTGCTGCGCACGACGTGGAGCGACAGCTCGCCGGTCTCGACGCGCAGCTCGTCGAGGTCGGACTCGTCGATGATCCGCAGGATCTCGCGGACGTCGTCGTCGTTCAGCGCCACGTCAGTCCTTCTTCTCGCGACGCCGAACGCGCTCATCACGAGCGTCATGGCCGAGGCGGCCGGCGTCCCGGCCGGCTTGTGCACCGCGGTCACCGGTCGCGACTGGACGACGAAGAGCTCGCCGTCGCGCGCGATCGCCCACTCGACGTCCTGATGCGAGCCGAAGTACCGTTCGATGCGGCCGGCGACGTCGACGAGCGCGCCGATCGCCGTCGCGTCGAGGCACGAGACCGCGCGCCGCTCCTCCGGCACTTCCCGCCGCACCGCGCCGCGGCCGGCGGGATCCGGGACGTACTCGACGTCCTTCGCGTGGACGTGCTCGCGGACGACCTCACGCGTCACCTTGCTGACGAGAAAGTCGTCCGGCGTCACCTCGCCGCCGACGACCGCGAGACCGAGCCCCCAGCTCGCGTTCACGGCGACCATGCTCGGGTCGCCGCTCACCGGATTGCACGTGAACAGAACGCCGGAGACCTCCGCGTCGACCATCAGCTGCACCGCGACGCCCATCGCCGGTTCCTCGCCGTCGCTGAGCCGCGCGCGGTACGCGATCGCCGGCGGGCTGTAGAGGCTCACCCAGCAGTCGCGCACGGCGTCGCAGACGTGGTCGGCGCCGCGCACCCAGAGGTACGTCTCCTGCTGCCCCGCGAACGTCGCGTCCTGGCTGTCCTCGCCGAGCGCGCTGGAGCGGACCGCGACCGGCGGCTCGCCGAGCTCGGCGTACCGCCGCGTGATCTCGTCGCGCACCGCCTCCGGGATCGGCGCGAAGCGCATCGCCTGGCTGATCGCATGCGACGCGGCGCCGACGGACTCGACGTCGGCCGGCGACATGCGCGACATCTCGGCGGAGATCATCCCGCCGAGCCCCGCTTCGTCGACGAACGCGCGGAACGCCGACGTCGACACGGCGAAGCCGGGCGGAACCGGGATCCCGCCGGCGATCAGCTCGCCGAGCGTCGAGCTCTTGCCGCCGAACGCGCCGCTGTCCCCGTGACGCAGCTCGTCGAGCCTCCGCGTGTGCCCGCCGTCGCTCACTCGAGGATCGTCACCGTTCCCGCCGTCCCGTCGACGCGGATCATCTGCCCCGTCTTGATCGACGAGGTCGCGCGGCCGGTCCCGACGACCGCCGGCAACGCGTACTCACGGCAGACGATCGCGGCGTGCGACATGACGCCGCCGATGTCGGTCACGGCCGCCCGGATCTTCGAGAAGATCGGCGCCCACGCCGGCGACGTGATGCTGCAGACGAGGATCTCGCCGTCGCGGACGTCTCCGATCTCGCCGACCGTCCTGACGACGCGCGCGGGACCTTCGACGATGCCCGGCGACGCGGCCGCGCCGGTCAGCTCCGGGCCGCCCTCCTGCTCGCGCGCCCACGCGTGCACGCGCTGCGTCGTCACGCCCCAGAGCATGATCAGCGCCGGATCGAGCATCTCCTCCGGCACCGCACCGACCGCGGGCGGCGGCGTCCACTCGCCGAGCCGCTCGAGAATCTCCTTGCGGCGCGCGACGATCGGCGGCCAGTACTTCGGCCCGCGCGCCGGCCCGCCTGTCGCCCACGTCAGCGCGAGCTCGTCGAGCGCCTCGTACACCTCGAGCCGCGTCAGCTGGAAGATGTCGTCGCGGTCGGTCGAAGAACCCGTGCGTGACGAACAGGTCGCCGAACTCGCGGATCTTGTTCCACCACTCCGTCAGGAACCAGTAGTCGCAGATGAACTTGTGCTCCTCGACGTACGGGAAGACCGTGCGCGACAGCGCGAGCAGCTCGTCGAATCCCTTCCGCGCGTCGTCGTTCAGCAGCGCGGCGTAATCCGTCGCGAGCTTCTCCCGCGTCTCGGCGATGTGTTCGGCGGGCCGCTCGATGTCCACGCCCGCGTTCAGCGCGCCGATGTGGCCGATCAGCGACGCGTACGGGATGCGCGGGTCGTCGAGCCAGCTGCCGTAGGTGTGGTAAAGCCCGTCGCCCGTCGCCATGTGGAACCACGGCTCCTTCACCTGCTCGAGCTCGGCGAGCCACGCGCGCCCGGCATCGCTCTCCGCGAGCACCGCGTCGATCTCCTCGGGCGAGCGGCCCTCGACGAACGCGCCGTCGACGCCGGTGTCGATCGCGAGGCGCGCGAGCCGGCGCAGCTCCTGGTCCGGCCGGAACAGGAGAACGTCAAGGCCCGCGACCATCTGCGCGATGTGCTGGTCCGGGATGTCCGGCAGGTTCGCCTTGCACAGCTCGGCGAACGTCATGTACGCGCCGTAGCCGAGCAGCAGGAACTCGAAGTGGTGCTGCCACATCACGTCGAGCAGACGCAGCGCGTGCCGGTACGCCTGGATCACGGCGCAGTAGCTCGTCTCGTCGTCCTCGAACGCGACCCCGTCGGGCTCGTACTCCCCGAGCTCCGGTACCGTGAGCTCCCCGAGCTCCGCGATCAGCGCGTCCATCTTCACGCGCCACTTGCCGTAGAGCTCGTCCCAGTTCGCGTAGTAGTAGCCGGCGCGCGCCTGGAAGTACCCCGCGCGCTCGCCGATCTTCGCCGGGTCGAGAACCGGGTTGCCGGAGATGTAGATGTAGCCGTTGATGCAGCGCCAGTCGATGCCCATCGCCGGCGGCACCGCGAAGACGCGGTTCTGCCAGTTGCCGATCGCCTGGTACGGGCTGTCGACGCAGATCGCGTCGAACGCCGGCATCGGCACCGGGAAGTGCATCGAGTTCCAGAACCAGAACCGCGCCTCGTCCGCCGCGCGGCGCTCCTCGTCAAAGCGGGCGTAGTACGGGTACATGTCCTCCCAGCCCTCGCAGCCGGGCGGAGTCTCGATCTCGTACGGGCTCGGAAACGACCCAACCGCCGACGGTGCTGCCATGTGGTCTCCTCCTCGAAGCCGGGGCCGCGCGGACAACCCGGCGGATCCAATGGGAGTGTTCTACAGGTCGGTGCCGTCCGATTCTTAACGCAAAGCGAACGCTTTGCGAGCCCGACCAGCACGGAAGCCCCCACGCCGCCGCGGGGGCTTCCACGCCAATGTGCTCAGCCCACGGTCAGCGCCGTGTCGTCGACGACGAACGACGTCTGCAGAGACGAGTCCTCGACTCCCCTGAAGGTCAGGGTGACGGTCTGACCCGCGAAGCCCGCGACGTTGAACGAGCGCAGGACGTACCCGGAAGCCTTGTTCAGGTTCGAGTACGTGGCGAGCGTGCTCGAGCCAAGGCTCACCGTCAGCGTGTCGTACGCAACGCTCGTCGTCCTCTCGGAGCTGTCGATGTGCAGATAGAAGGACAGCACGTAGCTGCTGCACCCGGCCGGAATCGTCACGATCTGAGACAGCGTGTCGGTGTGGCTGCGGCCGTAGCCGTCGAGCCACGAATCCCAGGTGCCGGAGTGCGCGGGCTCGGAAGGCCCGTTCTGGCCGATCACACCTGAGGTCGCCGTCCACGAGGTCGAACCCGACTCGAAGCCCGGGTTGGCGAGCTTCTGGCCGGCGGCGCAGGTGCTGGCCGCGGTCACGGTCAGCGTGAACGACGTCGTATGCGATCCCGTCGCGGCGGTTCCCGTGATCGTGATCGCGTACGTGCCGGCCGGAGTCGAACTCGAGGTCGCGATCGTCAGCGACGACGAGGAGCCCGAGGTCACGGACGACGGCGAGAGCGTCGCGGTCGCGCCGGACGGAAGGCCGGTCGCGCCGAGCGAGACTGTCTCGGCCGAGCCCGACGTGACCGCCGTCGAGACCGTCGCGGCGGCGTTACTTCCGGCGGTGACGCTCGCCGAGGTCGGACTGACCGAGATGGAGAAGTCGCTCGAGGTCGAGCTCTGGACGGTCAACGTGAGCGTTGTCGTATGCGTCGCACTCGTGCCGGTGGCCGTGATCGCGACCGCGTAGGTCCCGGTCGGCGTGGAGCTCGAGGTGGCGATCGTCAGCGTCGATGAGGAGCCGGCAGTGATCGTCGCCGGCGAGAAGGACGCCGTGGCACCGGCAGGAAGCCCGCTCGCGCTCAGCGACACCGATTGGGCGCTGCCTGACGTGACGGTCGTCGACACGGTCGCCGTCGCGTTCGAGCCGGGAGCGACGGTGGCCGACGTCGGGCTCACGGCGACCGAGAAGTCGTTCACGGTCGCGGCAGGCCCGAACGCGGCGACGCCGTTCGGAGATCCGAGGCCCGTCGGCCCGTCGTAGCCGGCGCCGGCGGTGCACAGGTACGAGCCGCCGCACGAGCCGTTGGCGCCGCTCGTCACGTCGAAGAGGGCACTCGGGTTCGCGTACGGGTAGGAGCTCGGGAAGTCACCGGCTGCGGGCCTCGACGCGAGCGCGTAGACGGACGCGATGATCGGCGACGACACGCTCGTGCCGCCGAACACGATCCACCCGCCGGAGCCGAAGCTGTCGTACACGGCCACTCCGGTGTTCGGGTCGGCGACCGCGGACACGTCGGCGACGGTGCGCTGCGCGCAGCCGGTATCCGTCTGGAACGACGGCTTCGACTCGACCGCCGAGCAGCCGCTGCCGGCGCCGTTCCACGCGGTCTCCGTCCAGCCGCGAGCGTTGCTCGCCGTCGTGAGCGAGGTGCCGCCGACCGCGGTGACCCAGGGCGAGCTCGCGGGAACTCGACGCCGTAACCGCCGTCGCCGGACGAGACGGTGATCGCGACGCCCGGATGCTTGAAGTAGGTCGTGCCGGTGCTCGGGATCGCTCGAGCTCTCCGGTCCGCCGTAGCTGTTCGAGACGGCCACGGCGCCCAGGGCCACCGCGGTGTTGACCGCGGTGCCGAGGTTCGCCGTCGTGGGGCTGTTCGCCTCGACGAGGAGGATCTTGCACTGCGGGCAGACCGCCGAGACCATCTCGATGTCGAGCGCGATCTCCGACGCCCCAGCCCGTGTTCGCGGCCGGCAGCGGGCTCGCGGCTCCGTTCTGGTTGACCTTGTGGAAGCAGCCGTTGGCGGTCGTGCACGCAGGCAGCCCGAACTGGCTCCGATACGTCGCGAGGTCGCTCTCGGCGTTCGGATCGTCGTACGCGTCGACGATCGCCACGGTCTCACCCGAACCGAGATTCGTCGGCAGCTTGTACGCGGCGGCGAGATCGGACGGGCCGAACCCGCCGACCGTCGCAGCCGGACTCACGCCGGCGGGAATCGTCGGCAGCACGCCCGTCGTCCGGCGCAGCGCAAAGCACGCGAGCTCGCCGGGCGGAGGATCGGCGCAGACGCGCGCGAAGGAAGCCGGCACCGGTGCCGGAGAGGCGGCCGCCGCACTTCCACCGAAGGCGGAACCGGCGAGCCCGCACAGTGCGAGCAGGATGAGGACGCGTGGCGCGTGCAAAACGCCGCCGGTGCGCCGAGACAGGCGCGACAATCCCTTCAGCATGGTTCCCTCGCTATCGTCGCCGAGTACTGGGACTGCCGCAGCGAAGGCCCATCGTGCCAGACCCGAGCTCGAATTTCGAGTCGCGTGCGCTGGGGCGATTCGTATCGCACCAGCGCACGCCTCGGCCGTCCGACGTCAGCAGGGAGTGACCACGACCCCCTCCAGTGTCCCGACGACGGCGCCGCTCGCGCCCTTCGCCGTCGATGTCGTGTGGAGCCGGTAGGTGGCGAGAACCCGCGCCCCGACCATGTCCGGGTTCGGGCTCTTGACGACCCGTCCGCAGAGGCGGCCGTACAGGACGCCCTCGGACGAGCACTTCTCGAACCCCGGCGTGAACGGCGCCCCGCGGACGAGGCCGGCGTTCGTGGTCCCGGAGATCCGTCCCTCGACCACGTCCTTCTTCAGCGTGAGCCAGGTGAAGTCCCCCGCGTGCACTCCGCGGCCCAGACCGTCCTTCTCGTAGGCGGTCGCGAGCAGCTTGATCGCGAGCGTGCCCGCGAACTCTCCGGCGAGCCCGTGGTCGCACGGGGCGTTGTTCGTGAGCTTGACCTCGAGCGCGCCCTGCGTTCGTAGCGTGACGCAGTCGGACTTCTTGCACACGTGCTTCGTGCTCGTCTTGAGCGCCGTCTTGCCGTGAACGTCCTTCGACAGCGAGGTGACGCACGTATCGGAGCCGATGATGTCGTCGGGGTTGTCGAAGCACACCGCCGGCGGCGTGCAGACGATCGTGAACGTCCCCTTGGCCGAGTCCTGCTTTCCGATCGCGCAGGTGGCGGTGACGTCGACCGTCGCCCCGCACGGGCACTGCTTGTCGTTCGGGAGCACGGCGCTCCAGAGGTTCGGACCGCCAGTCGGGATGGCGACCTTGACGGGATCGGCCGAGCAGCTCGTCGTGACGATGACCTCCTCGCACGTGGTCACCGGTTCCCGACACGAGCAGCGAGGTCGGCGGTGAGCCACCGAGACCGGTGACTCCCGTGATCGTGATGGGCATCGAGCACCTCCTTGGTGCAGAAAGCCCGCAGCGCGGCGAATCTCGCACCCGTGGCGGCGCCGCGCCACGGTGCAGGCACCCGTCGGTCTAGTGCCGGTCGAAGCCGAAGTGCGAGGACGCGTGATCCTGCAGCCGGTCGGCCGCCGGCAGGGTCGCGACCGCGAGTACCGCGCCGGCGACGATCGTGCCTGCGACGAGCGCGACGCGAAGCGCGACGCCCGGGACGCGACTGCGCAGGGGGCCGAGCAGCTTCCGCGCGTGGGCGAGCACATGCAGGCTCATTGCACCGAACCAGACGATGAAGCTGGCCTTGTGCAGGCCGACGATCGTCCCCTGGGTTTGACCGTCGACGAGCAGCACGACGCCGGTTCCGAACAGCACGATCGTCGAGAGCACGACCACGGGCGCGACGAACACGCGCAGCAGCACGTGCGGCGGCCCGCCCACGACGTACTCCTCGCCGCCGAGGTAGTAGCGCAGCATCCGCCAGCCGGTACTCGCGAGCTTCAGCGCGACGAGCGGGATCAACAGCATCCCGACGAACGCGTGCACGGTCAGGAGCGAGCGAACGTTGAGCAGCGTCGCGCCCTCGATCGCGAGGAGCAGCAGCAGGATCGCCGCGGCCACCGCCGTCAGCTGACGGTTGCCGGCGCTCCCACCCGTGAGTCGTCGCCTGGTCGCGATCATCAGAGTCAGGAAACCAGCCGTGCCTGTGAATGGGCTGAGAAGCCCCGCTAGGCGACGTGATCTCCGCGACGGCGGAGCGAATGAGAGCCTTGAGCGCCTTCGCGTCGATCTTCTCGCCTTCGTGAAAGTCGATCGCGCGCCTGACGTTGCCGTCCAGGCTCGAGTTGAACAGACCTGACGGGTCGTCGAGCGACGCGCCCTTGGCGAAGGTCATCTTCACCACGCTCTTGTAGCTCTCGCCCGTGCAGATGATCTTGCCGTCGTGGTACCACGTCGGGACGCCGCGCCACTTCCACTCCTCGACGACCTCGGGATCGGCTTCCTTGATCAGTGCGCGGATCCGGGCGAGCGTCTCGCCGCGCCAGTCGTCCAGCTCTCTGATCCGCTGGTCGATCAACTCGGACGGGGTCATGGACTTCGGCGGCACGACACCCCTCTCTTACCACAGGCACGCGGAGCCAGACCTTTACGCGTCGTCCGCTCGAATCGTCCGCCAGGAGTCCCACGTGATCTTGAGGATGACCGCGGTGATCACGAGCCCGATCAGCGGATCCGCCCGCGGTAGCCCGAACGCCACCAGCACAGCGCTCACGAGGACGCCGAGCGACACGAAGCCGTCGACGCGCGCGTGGTTCCCGTCCGCGATCAGCGCAGGACTGTGCAGCCGCTTCCCACCGCGCAGCCGCACCTGCGCCGCGATCTCGTTCCCGACGAACCCGATCACGCCTGCCGCCGCCAGCGCCCAGAGATGCGTCAGTTCCTGCGGATGGATCAGGCGGCCGATCGACTCGTAGAGCGCGACGCACGCCGAGACGAAGATCGTGAACACGACGAACAGGCCGGCGAACTTCTCGCCTCTCGCGCTACGCAGATAGAAGGCGATCCCGAGCGGAACCGCGGTGAGCGCGTCGCCGGCGTTATGGATCAAGTCGGCGAGCAGCGCGACGCTGTTGGTCGCGAAGAACACGAACGCCTGCGCGAGCGCGGCGACACCGAGGACGGCGAGGCTGATCGCAACCGTGCGGACGCCGTCCCGCGAGCGGACGATCGAGCGGTCTACGAGGCCGTGCGAATGTCCGTGCTCGTGCTCGGCGTGACCCTGACTCGCCTGCGCGGCACCGTGCCGGTGCGGCCCCTCACCGTGATCGTGAACGTCCCCGTGATCATCGTCATCACGCGCGTGGCGATGGTCGGTACCCGGCCTGTAGTTCGTTGCGCTCAGAACGTTCAGCGTACGCGACTTCTGGACGGTCGAGACGCCGTGGACGTAGGCCGAGCCGTGGTGCCAGGCCCGTCGACCTCCGGCGCCTATCCCAGAGAATGGGGGTTGGTCGCCCCGAGGACGTAGAACTTGATCGGGTAGGACGCGGGCCAGCTCAACGTCGTAACGCCGTTGTAGGTCGAGCCTTCGTAGGAGGACGTACGCTCGGCTGCCGTTATGTCGATCACGATCTTGATGACGAAGGTCCCGCCCGAGGTGGAGCTGATCACCCCGGCGTTGGCGGCGGCGGCGCAGACGGAGCTGTCAAGCGTGTACGGGCCCGATCCCCATGCCTTCCCGAGGTCGCCCTGCGCGGCGCCGCACTTCACCGTGACCTTGCCGCCAGAGGGGAGGACAGGAGGGCTGCCGAAGATCTTGTCGTAGAGGTCGAACACGGTTTGGGTACCGACCGCCTCGACGGCCACGGCGATTTCCGCCGTCGAGGAGGCCTTTCCGAGGACGACGGCGACCGAATGACTCCCGGCCGTCAGCTTGGACGCCGCCGGCGTGCAATGTCCAAGCCCTTTGGAATTGAGCGTCACCGAGCAAAGCGTCGGCCCCCCGCTTCCGTCGGTGACGTCGATGCTCGTGCCGGCCTTGGCGCCGTTCCCCGTCACCTTGACCGTGAAGGTCTCGTTCTTCTCCTCCCCCAGTGCCGGAGTGGGGTCCGAGGCCGTGAGGGAGATTGCGGTGGACGATCCGGCTCCTATGACAAGCCGTTGCGAGTCAGCTGCCTTTCCGACGTTCGCGGCGCCGGCATACGACGCGTTGAGCTGGTAGCTGCCGACCGGCACTTCGTCTTCATCGAGTGTGCAGAATCCGCTCCCGCTCGGCGGCACGGCGATCGTGCACACGGCGGTCACCTTCCCGCGCTTGCTCG
This sequence comes from uncultured Actinomycetes bacterium, assembly GCA_963816455.1. Lineage (GTDB taxonomy): Bacteria > Actinomycetota > Thermoleophilia > Gaiellales > Gaiellaceae > Palsa-739. The sequence continues at coordinate 295,586 of CAWFKM010000016.1, read as the reverse complement.
TTCGCGTCACAGTGACGTTTCCGCCCGTCGGCAGATCGACGACGATGCGTTGACCCTTCTCCGCGTCCAAGCTGATCGTTCTCTTCGATCCGCCCTCGATCGTCAGGGTCACTGCGCAGATCGTCTGACCGGACGTACCGAGCGTGGTTGCGCCCGACGGGCACGGCGCGCAGCTCGTGGAGCCGGTCGTCGCCGAGAACGTGTCTGCTGCGCACGGCGTTTCCGCAGTCTGGCCCGCACTGACGAAGAACCCTGCTTCCGCGGCCGAGCACGAGGTCGACGCCGCGTTTGCCGCATAGGTGCCGGCGGCGCACCGCGTCTCGCTGGTGGCTCCTGTGCCGCTGACGAAGTAGCCGGGGTCGGCATTCACGCAACTGTTGTCCTTGAGGTAGGTGCCAGGCTTGCAGGTCGGGGGCGGAGGCGGGCTCGGGGCGGGCGTCTGTGTCCACTGCGCGTAGAACGTCACGTTCACGAGGATGGGAAACGTCTCCGATCCCGTGCCCGCGAAGGAGGCGCCCGTTCCGTTCGCAAGCGTGTTCCAACCGCCGAACGTGTACCCGGACCGGACGAGGGCCCCGACGTTCGCGCGCACCGTCGCGGCCGAACCGCTCGGATACGCGGTCGAATCGACCGGCACCGTGCCACCGGTCGCGCCGTTCCCGTCGTAGGTCACCGAGAACGTGGGAGGCGGTGGAGCAGGCGTCCACTGCGAATACAGCGTCACGTTCCCGGCGATCGTGAACGTGTCGCCCGGGTCGTAGTGCGTGCCGCCCACATGTCGCATCGGTCGCGGTGTCGACCGTGCACCAGCCCGCAAACGTATCGACTCGGCCAACGCGAGCGACCCCGTGTTGCCAAGAACGGTGACCGTCGCTCCCGACGAGTACGGCGAGCCCGGATCGGACGGCGCGCCCCCGCCGGTCGTCGGCGATCCGCCGCTCGTCGACGCGCTGTACGTCACGCTGTTGAAGATCTCGATGAACGTCGCAGGATGTCCGCCGCTCCCGTCGATCGGAGTCGTGAACGTCGCGTCCGCGTAGGTCGTGACGGTGAACCCGAGCTTTGCGTATTGCGTCGCCTGGGGGCTGATCCCGGTGATCGTGACCGTGGCGGGAACGCCGGCTCCAAGCGCGCATCCCGGGCCGAGCTGAACGAATACGTTCTGCCCGCTGACGACGGTCGTCGCAGCGCCACAACCGGTGAACCCGGTGCCGAAGGCGGCACTCGCGGCCGAGACGTCAAAGCCGGTCGGGAAGGTCGCCACGACCGTGTTCCCCGAACTGAGCGCGCCCGTCCCCGATGGAGTGAACCCAACCGTCCAGGTGGCGGCCGTGTCCCCTTCGACGTAGGACGTCGACGTGAACGTGACACCGCCGACCGCGGCGGCGCGCGCGATCGGCGCCGTTGTGAGCGCAACGCCGGCAGACAGGAACGCGGCGGCCGCCAGGCCGGCGCCCAGCCTTACGCGCATCCGAAAGAGACTCGCCGCCCTCGTCCGCCGTGCCACAGCTCTCTGCATCGGAACGGAGACCGTTCTCCTTTAGCTCCGTCGGTCCGTGTTCCCGGCCAGCGAACCGCGCCTAGAACATCAGCGTAAGCGACTTCTGGTAGGTCGAGACGCCGTGGATGTAGCCCCAGCCGTTGATGACGCGGTCCCAGGCGTCGAGCCAGAACGAGTGGGCGCAATGGGTCGAGGTCGGGTCGCCGGAGACGGTCGCGTTCCACGGCGACGGGCCGGGCGGTGGGACGACGCCGCCGACGACGCCCTGCCAGAGCCGGCTCGGCGAGATGTGCGCGCTGTAGCTGTCGGACGACACCGCCTTCGACTTGTTGTCGCCCCAGTACGCGGTGAGGCTCCAGCCGAGAAGGTGCGACAGCGGTGCCTCCGCGGTGATCCTGAACCGGAACGTCGGCGTGCCCGTGTTGACGATCGCGCAGGCGTTCACGAGCACGTTGCCGGGCTCATGCAGGATCTGTTCGAGATTCACGATCGGCGTCGTGTTGTCGATCATCACGCTCGCGAAGCGGCCGGGATCGGTGTCGCTGCCGATCTCGGTCGCCGCGCTCTCGGCGGCGAACAGCTTGATCCTGATCGTGTTCAGCCCGTTCGGCCTGCCGGTGGTGTCGAGCAGGAGGCCGAGCCAGAAGTTCAGCCAGATCTGTCCCGGCGAGCGCAGCTCGTAGTAGCCGTCCGGGCTGCTCGCCGACGTCGTCACGAGCTCGAATTCGTTCAGCGGCACACTCCAGAGGTAGTCGCCGAACGGCTGCTTGATCTGCTGCGGCGGCCCGACGGGACCCTCGATGAACACCTGGTAGAAGTTCGCGCCGATGCTGCGCGCGTGCTCCCAGTTGATCATCAGCGGCAGCGTCCCGCCGAACGGGCAGTCCTTCACCTGGAAGAAGTACGTCGGGTCGATCGTCGTGTCCGCGTAGCCGTTCGGGAGATGCGCGGCGTCGGCCGGGACGAAGCCGATGCCGAGCAGTACAGGCCCGGCCGCCGAGTACACGGACGCGGTGAGGTCGACCTCCTCGACCTGCGTTGCGCACGTGATGAGCAGCTGGTTCGACGACAGGACGGCGACGCTGTACGGCGCGAACGCGGTCGGGCCTGCGATGTCGGTGTGCGTCGCCGGCGTCGTCGTCAGGTCGATCTTCATGACCCGGCCGGACGGGTTCGGCTGCGGGACGAGGATCACGCTCTCGCCCGCGTCCGCGAACGTCATGTGACGCGGCCCGTTCAGTCCGCTCGCGATCACGTGGTGCACGTTGAGTACGAGATCGAAGCGGGTGATCGTCCCCGCGTCGGTGCTCACGTAGAGGAAGCGACCGTCTCCGGTAACGAGTACGCCACGCGGGTTGGCGATGGTCGCGACGACGGTCTTCGTGCCGTTGCTCAGGTTGACGCGCTGGATGTGACCGCCGGTGAACTCGCAGACGTACGCGTAGCCGTGGGCCTCGTCGAGGGCGACCTGGTCGACGCCGTTCATGCCTGAGGCGACCACGGTCGCGGCCGCGCGATTCATGTTGGCGAGGCTGAGCCGCAGCAGCGTCCCCGGCTTCTCGGTGACATAGGCATGGATGCCGTCGACGCTCAACTCGACATCCGACGGCGCGTTGAAGCCGGTGCCGAGCACGGTCTTCGCGTGCGTGTGCGCGTTGACGGCGACGATCTCGCCGTTGCCCGCATCCGCCGCGTAGAGCTGATCTGTGGCGACACGGTACGAGCTGCCGACCAGGTCGGCGAAACCGGTAGCGATCGCAACAGGAACGGGAATCGGCATGGTCGCCTCCTTCAGGCGTCTGGGTGTCGATGTTCGATGTGGAAGCGAGCTGCCTCAGACTGTGTCGCGAGCGAGCATCGAGTCCGCCACCGGCGGACCCAAGCCACATCCCTTCGACCAGCGGCATCCCCCTTCTCCCCTCTGCCGCCCCTGCACGATGCCAATCCCAGAGCCGCCCGTCAACCTGCCTTCACCGAACAGCGAGCGTTGCCATGCGGCCGCGCCTGAGCGGCTCGATTTACAGAGTCCGCGTGCTCGACGGTGCAGGCGTGCAATCCGCTTGGAACTGAGGAGACGGTATGTCCGACGCAGCGACCCGCGCGAACGCGCTCGACCATGTCGTGGTGGTGCTGTTCGAGAACCGCTCGCTCGACAACGTGCTCGGCCGTCTCTACGGCCCCGAGGACGGCAAGACGTTCGAGGGCGTGATCGGCAAGGACCTGACCAATCCGATTCCGGAGTGGGCCGAGCACGGTGCCGACCGCAAGGTGGTGCCGTACACGGTCGCGACCGACATGGACTCGCCGAACCCGGATTCGGGCGAGGAGTGGTACCACACCAACACGCAGCTGTTCGACGTCCTCGACGAGCACAACCGCTTCAAGATCGGCGAGGGCGTGACCGCGCCGTGGAACGCGCCGCCAGCGGGTGCGACGCCGACGATGGACGGCTTCGTCACCGACTACATCAGCACCTTCACCGGCGGAGGTGGGCCGGCAGCCGACCTACGAGGAGTACGCGCACATCATGACCGGGTACACGCCGGAGCAGGTGCCGGTGCTGAGCGGCGATCGCGCGCGACTTCGGCGTGTTCGACCACTGGTTCTGCGAGGTGCCGTCGCAGACGTTCATGAACCGGTCGTTCTGGACCGCGGCGACCTCGTCGGGCCTGGTCGTGAACAGCCCCGCGAAGAAGTGGTTCACCGAGAACGACGCGGAGACGATCTTCGAGCGGCTCGAGCAGCACGGCAAGACGTGGAAGGTCTACGTGCAGTCGATGCCGCTGTCGTTCCACGGCGTCATCCACTTCTCCCGGCTGAAGGATCGGCTGGCGACGAACTTCGTGCCGTTCGCCGAGTTCGAGCAGGACGCCGCCGCGGGAACGCTGCCCGACTTCGCGTTCATCGAGCCGAACATGCTGACCGGACACGGCGACTACCACCCTGCAGCGGGGCGATCGTTCCTCGGTGACAACAAGGATCTCGCGATCGACACGCCGTCGTCGGTGCTCGGCGGCGAAGACTTCCTCGCACGCGTCTACAACGCCTACCGCTCCGCGACCTCGGAGACCGGCACCAACGTGTGGAACACGACACTGTTGATCGGCTGGGACGAGCCGGGCGGCACCTACGACCACGTCCCTCCGGGACCGGTCCCGCCGCCCGATCCGGCGGCACCGGCCGGCGAGCTGGGCTTCACCTTCGACCGCTCCGGCTACCGCGTCCCGGCCATCCTCGTCTCACCGTGGGTCGAGCCGGGCTCGGTCTACAACGACGAGTACCGCCACACCTCGCTGATCGCGACGCTGCGGAAGGCGTGGGGACTCGGCGACGCGCTCACCCAGCGCGACGCCTCCGCCCGCACGTTCGACCACGTGTTCACCCGCGAGACGCCGCGAGACCCCGACAGCTGGACGACCGTCGCGCCGCAACCCGTCCCCGACTGGGCGATCGACTACAACCTCGTCGACAAAGCGCTCAGCGGCCTCGGCAAGGCGATCGGCCCCGGCATCATCGAGCACGCCAAGAGCGATGGGCGTGAAGAACCTCCCGCCGGAACTCGACGACCCCAACGTCGAACTCACCCCACGCCTGATCATCCAGGTCCTCACGAGACGTCGCCTGGCACTTCTTCCCCAAACTCGCACCGGACGGCGAAGTCCACTAAGCAAGAAACCCCTGCGTCAGCAGGGGCTTCGGCGAATGGGCGGTACTGGGCTCGAACCAGTGACCCCCAGCTTGTCGAGCTGGTGCTCTCCCAACTGAGCTAACCGCCCAAAAATACCTGTTTTGCAGGCCTTTAATGCTTGCGAGTCGGGTGTCCAGCTCTCCCAACTTTTCGGCCGAGCCATGATAGCCGGCTCCTCCGACTCCCGTCTGCAGCGAACGACCGAGTGGGCGAGGGGCTTACGTGTCACCGATGCCACGGATGAGCGTGCGGTCCTGTCCCCGGTCCCGCCCTCCGCAAACCCTCAAGTAAGGTCGGCCCGGTACCCCGCCGGCACTTTCCTTCTGACCGTAATGAGTTCCAAAGGCTGCCGCGAACTAAGACCGATGAAAACCACCCTGGCTACAACCTCACCCGAACGGCGGTTCGCTGTCAGTCACGACGATCAGGGCACCGTCAGAATCGTCAACGAATCGACCAACTACACCCTCGCGGCCGTCAGTCGGCGCGAGGCAAAAGCCTCGCACGGGAACTGCGGCGCGTTCTCAAGAACGGATCGAAAAAGGCGTAGAAACGGCGCGTGCGTCTCGTGCCCTCGAGACGCACCGCAGGCCGTAACACCGCGGGGGAAGAAGTGCGGTGTCCAAACAACGCTACGGCACCGGCATGTGTCCACCACCATGCGAACGACTAGGACACAGCACCCGTGAGACGCGAAGCGAAGCCGCTCCGACGACCGTCACCCCAATGAGGGATTCGCGGAGGGTGTCCCTCTAGTTGACTCTGTCTGGGTCGTGGCTGCGGTCGGCCTGTGCGCTTTGGGGCGTCGGGGGAACGCTCCTTCTGGCTCGCCGCTGACCGAGGCCGCGACCTGACACTGCGCACAGGGGCGAGTCAGCCGGATGTAACTCGATCGCGTTTGGTGCCGTGACTTGAACCTCCACGGGGTCCGCCGGGCATGCTGTCGGGTCCGGCGAGGTGGCGCGACGTGGCACCGCTGAGCCATTCCGGGTAACCCAGCGCGCATCGTGCGCGGGCGCGATCGTGGACGCTTATTCCCGGATTGTTCCGCTAGACGATCAGCTCGTTCGCCGCATCGAAGCGACGCAGCTGGTCTCCAAGGCTGCCGCGCTGGTCGAGACCACCTTTCGCTTGGAACACGCGGGCTCGCGGTCGCGTCATTCGAGCTCGATCAAGGCGACCTCACCGCCGAGTTAAGGGTGCGAACCCGACGACCTGAGAACCTGGCCGCTTCCGAGCGACATCGAATGCAAACTGAACCTTTGTCCAGTTAGGAAACACCCTGCGTCGCCAAAAACGTTGGCGCGCGCAGGGTGATGCCGCAGCCGGGGCAGAGTCTTCCTCAGGCCACTCTGATCGAAGTGAGGTCAGGACTTCTCTCGGCCCCGGCAGCCTTCTCATGCCGGTCGAATGGCGAGAGCAGAGCCCGCGGTTATGCGCGTCAGTTCTCTTCGGTTTAAAGAGGCAAGTGGTGCTCTAAACGAGACCGCATGTCCCCCAGACGTCGGCCGCAGAGCTCGCACTCGCCTGCACTGTGTATCGGCAGTGGCAGTCGATGGCGTGAATACTTTTGAGCTTCGACGAAAGCAGTAGCTGGCCGGCTGGTTCAGTGCTCAGCAGGCTCGCGCGGCTTCAGCGATCTAGCCATCGGTCGCGCGATCTCGCGAGGCCACGTTTCTAGAGTTAAGCGACGGCCCCCCTTCTACCAGCTCGGTGATCGTCGAGACGAGCCCGTGCTCGTGGGCCCAGCGGGTGGCGGCGGTGCGGTTCGGGACCTCCTGGAACCGGTCGATCGCATCGCGTGCGTCCTCGCTGCCATAGATCCGCACCGCGTTTGCAGCATGGACGAACGGCTTGGTGAAAGACTGGATAACGTCGTAATCCGGCCGCGGATTCTCGGCGTCCCACAGCCAATCAGCAATCAGGTTCGTCGCAACTCCGTAGGCCGCCTTCCGCTCGTCTCTCCGCGTCTGCGCCCTAACGGCGCGCTGGCGGGCATCCTCAGACTTGCTCTGTTGGCGGCCAGCAAGCAAACCGATCCAAGCGCCCCGACAGCAGCCGCTGCGGAAATCGCGGCCGTTGCCACGACAGTGACGTCGGTGTCCATCGCACGAAGTATCGAGGCTGGCGGCGGTCAATTGGAAACGATTTTGGAAACGTGAGGGCCGCGACAGGTTCCAGCCGCGTCCTAAAGCCTGGCCATGACGCGGCCGATACCCCGTAAGCACATGGGCCGCCTTCCAACAGAACGCCGAAGTGAGTACCCGCATTTCTGCCGGTCGTGCGGTGACCTCATGCAGCCGCCACACAGACGGCTCAGATGCGAGAGTTGCCAGCCCTACGCAAGAACGCTCGGTCAGTTGGCGCGGTACACCCCAACGCTCGCGACCACGAGAGTCTCCGTAAGCACCTAGACTCCGCCCGCGCGAGCGTTTGGCGAGGCAAGAGCGGACCAAGCCGTCACACGTACTAGACGATTTGGGCGTGGTCCGACGCTCCGGCCGGGCTATCGTCGTTGGATGATGAAGGGTCTCATCATCGTCAGTTTGGCGGTCGCGCTTTCGATATCGGCTGGAGCGACGGCGGCCCGTGGCCGGACGTATCTGATTGCACCTAGGGCGATTGGGCCGGCAAGGCTCGGCTTGGAGGGACGCCAATACGCAAAGGTCTTCGGCGAGCGTCCGTTCGAAACGCGGTACGCAGACGGCACGGTTCGGCTTCATTTCCGGAAGGCGGAGGTCGCTGTGTTTCTTTCGTCTACGGACTCGCGCGCGTACGCGATCTTCACGTTGGCGCGGGAGTATCGGACTGCCGCGGGGGTCGGCCCTTGCTCTCCGGTGAAGTCACTGTTGCGCGTCTACGACAGCGGGTTGCGCAGATACCCGAATGACAGATCACTGCCGGTCGTCGCGTACCGGCTCGGCCGCCTTTGGTTTTCTGTCTCGCCCGGTGGCATCGTCAGCGGAGTAACGCTGACCGACCTCACGCCGAGTCTGGCCACGCTCGCAGGTGCGCCGGTGTGCGGGCAAAGCGACGCTAGCAAGTCTTAGAGGCGCCCCCTAACTCATCGCACCTGAGAAGATGTTCTAGCCGTCCGGCCCCACGGAGGCCGGATGACATCGCAGGGCTCAGCACACGGACGCTTCACTCGCGCACGCAAGACGCGCAACCTCTTCCAGGCCGAGCTCGCGCTCCGGGAGATGCGAGACGCTTCGCTTCAGGTCCTCGTCGATTACCTCGAACTGTTGGCCGAGGTCAGGCCGGACAAGTTCGACCGGGCAGCCGTGAAGTGGCACGGACGGCTCGAGCTCGAGGCCGGGGCGCTGACGCTGGCAGAGTCGCAGCTCGCGCTCGCGGCGCTCGGAGCGTTGCGGTTCGGCGACAAGGACGCGGTCGCGATCCTGCAGCGGCTGCTCCGGCGTGTTCAGCCGACCCGGCTCAGACCGATCGCGTGAGGTGCCGCCTGGCTCGGCCTTCGGCTAGTCCCGCCGCGCTTGCGGCTGCAGCGGACTATGCAAACGCTTCCGCCGACAACGCTCGCACCGTTCGACTCGTCTGCCGTTCATGATGCCGGCGTACTGATACCGATGCCCGAGAAGCCTGCATGCCCGCTGCAGCCGCACGATCATGCATCTCAGGTAACCAGCACCCCGAACGGGCCGCGCTCCCTGACGGGCTAGGTCATCGCGAGGTCGTCAGCAGCGCCGCCGAGCAAAAGACAGACCCCCCGCCCGTTGCCGGCGAGGGGTCTGAATGCGCAGCCTCCTCGGCTACGCGGGGCTCGGACCATTCGCGGCCCGCGCTAAGGGGTTTAGGTGACCGCAGACAATCGTCGCCCGGGGTAGAGCGCCGACCGTACTGCGCCGCGCACCCCGATCGGCACCGACGTTCGGCTGGTCCCACGACCAGGGATTCGAAGCACTAGACCGCCGGCGAACGCCCCGAGGGACGGCCGCTGGCGGATTCAGAACGGGTTGAGCCATGCGGGTTTCGGCGTCGCCGGACCTTCCTTCTTATACCGCTCACAACCGCTCAGAACCGCCTGGTTCTGGCCCACTGACGCGCAACTGGCGCGCGCCCGGATCAGCAGCTCGCCTCTCCCCAGACGAGGGGTGTCCCGTCGGTAAGACCCGACCTCGAGGAGCTGCTCCGCTCCTTCGAAGACAGGTGGACATCGTTGGACACGCGCCGCTATCGACGCGGCCATAGAGGGCGCCGAATCGCGTGCCGGTGTGGTCCCGGTGTGGTTTCGCGAGTTTCCGATGAACTCAAGAAACAGCTGCATCCCACAATTTCACGGGCTCAGGCTTGTTTACCCATCCTTTGTCACCGGTGTAGTCGGGTTCCCCGAGCGCTTCCGTGGAACCAACCGTAAGTATCTCTACTCGCCGGTCGCCCACCCCGTCGTAACGAAAGCGGTAGTGCGTCTGCCATTCGGTCCCGCGCAAGTCGTGATATCGAACGTATCCGACCGCGTTACCCCAATTCACATCTGCACCCAGGGCGAAGACAACTTGTGCCGGCGCCTCGTCCCCCGGACCGATGACCTGAGGATGGAGCGACGCCGCACCCTCAGCGGTACCCGTCCACCACAGGAATCCTCTTACGTTTATCGCCGCGCCGGAGCCAGCGTTCTTGAGAAATACATGCGGCATCCCTGATCCTGGAAGGTTGTCGGTTGCCGTTATCGGGAGTACGAGTGGGCGCTGCGCCGCCACGAGCTGCTCAGCCTCGACTTCAGCTCGGCGAGCCACCGCTGAGGACTCCTGCCGAACGCGTCGAGCGAGGGTAAACGTCGCAATCGCCAACAGAGCAGTCCCGACTGCAACCGCCCAGTTAGCAAGCGGCGCCCAGCGATCTAACCACTCGCGCACACCGGCCTCCGTCGTTGCAAGGAGAAGCACTGTCATGGGTCGTCCAAGCTCCGTTTGTTTCCGGAGTGTTCTCGTCTACCGCGGCCAGCGTGGCATACGGTTGCGTCCCGTGTGTGTGGTCTCGGTTCGAGTCGCGCTCCGCTTGGCGTTAGAGCTCGAGCCGGTCGTGTTGGCGCTCTCGCCTCTGTCGGGATGCAGCCGACGGAAATCCTCTTCTTCGGCGTCCCTGAGGAGCGCGCGGAACCGCTCGCGTTCGCGTCCGCTCTCATATGACATCCGCACCCTCTCCTTCCAGCAAGAGACGGCTTCTTCGCGTGCCCGGCCAGGAGTGCCGATTCGCGCAAGATGCACCCAACTGGCGTTCCCCGCACTCAACGGAGGGCTAGTCCCTGATCAATGGCTGTATAGGCTGGGCCGCCTCGATCCGACAGGCAAGACGTCTGCCCGTCTTCTGCTCCGACCCTCTCCCGGCTGACGACGCGCGTTCAAACCCCGTAGATTCCGCCCGCGTGCGAGTATTGGTCGGTGCGCTACCACGCGGTTACGGAAGTGGCGGGCAGCGGCTTTTCGACAGCGACGCTTCTTGCAGCGATCCAGGCCGACCTGGTCGCTGCCGGCGCCACCGACGTCAATCTGGAGATCGTCTCGGGCATCCTCGTCGGCGTAGGGTTCGCCCTCGACGCCGAAACGGTCGAGCAGGCATACGAGCAGGCACAACAGATGCTCTGGGAGACCTCACTCGAGCATGTAGGGCAACTCGAGATTGCCTGCCCAACGAACGTCCCCGTGTGAGCAGTCCGGCCGTTTCACACGGTTGACCCAACGCCGCTAGATTCGCTTCTGCCGTCCGGCCCCGGAGACTGAGGGTCGGCTGACAAGCTAAGGAACGGCGCACGGACGATTCACCCGCGCCATCCAGCGGCGCAACCTCTTCCAGGCCGAACTCGCCCTCCGCGAGATGCGCGACCCCTCGCTGCTCGTCGCTTGTCGACTGCCTCGAGCTACTGGCCGACGCGCGGCCGGACAAGTTTCGATCGGCACGGCAAAGGCAGCCAGTGGCGTGACCACACCACTGAGCCGCTGCTTTCCGTCCCTTACAGTCAAGGGCGTGGGCCGGGCCGCGCTGCTGCTGGCAATGGTCGTGTACTGCGTGGCTGCGTTGGGTGTTGGCCCTGGCAGCGGAAACGCAGGGACGGCGACGCTGAGGCCCGTCATCGTGTCATTCACGGTCACGCCATCACAGCCGCACGCCTGTGCGCGTCGAGCAGGCACACCCACCTTCCTCTGTCCAGCCTTTGGTCAGTCGATGGTCGTCGCAGTCCGTGTCAAGAACGCGACCAGATGCACGTTCTATAGCCAGCACGTCCCATTCTCGTCGCTCTACCCGGTGAAGACGGTGGGCTGCACCTCCGGCCACGCCAGCGTGACCCTGCCTGCGATCGCGAACCCGCACCCAGCGCAGGTGCGGCTTACATACGCCGTTCGCGCGCGACGCATGGGAAGCCGACCAGCACAGCAGCGTGTGACGATCCTCGAAGCCGCCGCCATCGCCGATGTGTCTCCTATCGTGCCGACGCCCACGGCCCCGCCACCGCTACCGCCTCCCGTTGTCGGCCTCGATGCCTGCGCGCCGGGACCCGACTGCTACTACGGGCCGATCTACGCGACCTACCCGGACTACGGCAACATCGCCCCCACCAATCTCGGTGACTGCACCTTCGCGGCAGCAGCGCACTGGGAACAGATCGTTCTCGGCCGCCATCCCGATCCGACAGAGATCGGCTACGAGTTCGCCCGTGCCGGCGGCACCCTCAAAGGAGGGCTACCCCTCAACGCCCTCTTTAGCTATTGGGAGCGGCAGGGAATAGCTGGAGTCTTTCTAACAGGCCTGAGCTTGTTCCCCAGAGATCAGGCAACCGTCCAGAGCAAAGTGCGCGGCTACGGCGCGCTGATCGTCGGCTTCCAGTTCGTCGCAAACGACGGCTTCGCCCAACACATCGTTCAAGCAGGCAGCCACGTCGCCGTAGTCGACGGCTTCACGCCCGAAGGCCCGCTCGTCGTGAGCTGGGGCCACACGCTCCAGATGACCTGGCAACAATGGAACGCCGAGGCCACCAGCATGTGGGCGGTCGGAGCCCGCTGAGAAAACCTACGGCGCAACGCCAAATGCCTTCTTGAGGAGCGCCGTCGGACGTGGCCTCGATACTCCCGGTGTGGTGTTCCGCGTCACCCTTCTGTATCCGAACGGCCGCACCCACGAAGACGTCCTCGATCGCGTCGAAGCACCCATGATCGGCACAGTGTTTGAGATGTACCGACGTACGTGGCGCGTCAACGGAATCCACGACAGCAGGGCCAGCAGCGGTCGGCCCCGCCGCGTCGACCCCTCGGACGAATCGCTCCGGTACGTGTGCGTCTGCGTCAACTACTGACGGAGACCACGCGAAGCCCCGCTACCGGCCGTTCCGTTCATGCTCCAGCGTCATCGCGCCGTAGATGCGAGCGGAGCGTCACCGTTCCCGTTGAATACGAGGACACCGGCGGCCGACTCAAGACCCGCAGAAGCGGTGAGGCCGTTCAGCTACTAGTGCTCGAGCTCCGTTCAGGTGGCCCGCCCGGGGGAAGCTCGGGTCACCACCACTTGTTCACCGCGGTCCCACCGACTGCATATCGGAGAGCCTTCCGACAGGGACATCAGTGCGTGGCTCCGCGAGTTCGACCGACTCGACCGCAGCCGCGGGGCGAGCCGCTACCTCGGGATCATCGCCACCGCCGGCGCTCGCGGGTGGTCCTCGACGGCGTTGCTGCATGCCTGGGTCCCCAAAGGGAAAGAAGAGACCGCATCGGAGACGGCTCCGGCCTCTTTTTGTTGGCAGCGGAGACGACGCGACAGGCGCCGTGGACACCGCGTGGCCACCTCTACGGCGGAGCAGATTCCTGAAATCGTGAGATGGTCCTAACGGGGCAGCCTTCGAAACCTCTCGGCAGAGCTGAAATCGCTGCTCGCCACCGTGGAAACGAGCAATCGACGAGCTCGAACGTCGAGTGCGCGAAGAGTCGAGAGGATAAGAGCAACGACTCGAGCGCGTCCGACCTGACGTCATCCTGGACTGCCATCGTTTCGCCATGTCGGTATTCGCGCGACCGTCATTTCACGAACGCTTATCGCCTGCCGACTGGACAGCCATCGCTCTGCTGGGGTTCTTGATTGTGTTGGTCGTCGTCGAGATCTTCTCTAACGTCCTTGATGCTTGGGCGATCTCGTTGGCGACGAGCATCCTTCGTCGAACGGTGAATGGTTGAGCGTGCTCGACGGCTGGAAGTACTGCCCACTTTGCGCGGCCCCAATCCGACGCGAATCGGAGTGTGCCGTCTGCCCTGCCTGCGGATTCGTCGGTTACGCAACCTCCGCCCCAACCGCAGCCGCGGTAATCGCCGACGCACACGGCCGGGTACTGCTCGCGCGAAGGGCGGTCGAGCCCGAGCAGGGCAAGTGGGATCTCCCCGGCGGCTTCCTGCACGAAGGCGAAGACCCAATCGATGGCCTCCGCCGAGAACTGCGCGAGGAAACAAGCATCGAGATCGAACCCCTCGAGTTCCTCGGCGCCTGGATCGACCACTACGGCACCGATCCAGGTGCAGTCGCCACCCTCAACCTCTACTGGCTCGCCCGCACCGACAACACCTATCCCCAACCGGCAGACGACGTCGCCGAACTCGCCTGGTACAGCCCCAGCCAGCTCCCGGAACTCGCCTTCCACGTAAACGCGCTCGTCCTCGAAGCCTGGCAACAAAAGGCCGGCACCTGAAGCCGACAGCAGGCCGCCGCGGTACGTGAGAGGTCGTGCTAGGTGGCGCGCTCCGCGCCGTATGGCGGAGCGCGCCGCAGACGCACGCCACGCAGTTTCATCGCTGGCGGACGCGTGAGCGACGCTACGCGACGATGCGGATGACGGTCAAGCAGCCTAAGAAGGCCAGCGTCTACCGGCGTCGCCGTCGCTTACTTATGCGTGAGGGGGCTTAGCCAAGGGCCCTCACCAAAAGCACGACGGCGAGTATTCCGACGACTGCGAGAACGATCAGGTTGGCCACGAGGAGTCGGCTGACCGTGCGCGATCCTTGCGTCTGCGCCTTGCTCCGTCTGCGGCCGGTCGCGTTCACGTTGCTGGAACTCGAGGTTCCGCGCCCGTGGACGGTCTTCTCGAGAGCCTCGTTGATAAACGTGTTCAAGCTCACATGTTCGGACTCGGATCTACGAGCCAGAGCCTCGTGGAGCGACTCCGGCATGCGAAGCAATAGCCGACCGCTATAGGTGCTCGTCCGTATTGAGCGCGCCGCCTCCTGCCGGGCGGCGCCGCCCTCTTCGTGAGGCGCGTCGGCGGCGTCCACGGCTTCGAGTCTAGGCCGCTGCGGCGATGCTGACAAATTACGCTGCTTGGTCTAGCTCGGGGGCGAGCTCACGCCGAAGCTTCTCCAGCGCCGTCGCGAGGACACGCGAGGCTTGGCTTTGGGAGATCCGCATACGACGCCCGATCTCGGACTGAGGCAGATCAGCTCCGAAGCGGAGTCTCACCGCCTCGCGCTCACGTGCGCCGAGACGGCGTAGCCCAGCATGGACTAGCGCCCGCACCTCGCAGGCGTCCATCGCCTCTTCGGCAGCCGTTGATGCGCACGACTCAAGCTCCGCCCACGGTGTCGGCACCATCCGGCTCTCAAGCGCGCGGCGGGCTTCTCCAACCGCCACGCTGGCCGAGTCGGCGGCCTCGACGAGCGAGGCCTGGCGCCCGAGCTTCTGCGAGACCGTGCCGAGAGCCTCGCTGACCCTGGCCGCCGTCTGCTGTTCGCGCCGAGGAATCCGCACCGCTCCGACGCGGTCGCGGAGATGATGACGAAGCTCGCCGTCGATCGTCAGCGCCGCATACGCGACGAAGGGGACACCACGGCTCGGATCGAATCGCCTTGCGGCTGTGACGAGTGCGAGCGAAGCGACCTGGACGAGGTCGTCGTGGGACTCGCCGCGGCCGCGATGGCGCTGCACAAGGTGCACGACGAGAGGGAGATGCCTTCGAACGAGATGTTCCTGATCGGGTTCGACGGCACGATACGAGACTGCCGACATGGCGCAATGATGATCCAGCACAACAGAAAAGGCAAGTAATTCAGATCGTTTGCATAGGCGGAATCACAACGGGGTATTTTCTTAGGTATGAGGCTGGTTTCGGCGGGGCGGTTGCGAACACGAGCGGCGTGTTCTGCGCGGTGTGTGGTGGGCGTCTGCGTGACCGCCGGAGCGGCTTCCGTTCTGGCGCTCGGACTCGCATCGCCGGCACGAGCAGACGGAGACCCCGCAATCTCCCCGAATCCCCCGGTCGCAGTCTCGCCCACACCAGTCACGCCTACGGCGCCGTCGCCGCCAACCGTTGCGACGCAGCTCGCACCAAGCAACGTGAACGTCGACATCCGGATCGGTAGCCCAGGGGACAACGGGGCCGTCTCGCAGGCGATCACCGCAGCAGCAGCGGCTGCGGGAACTATGCCCGCGCCGGCGGCCGGCTCCGCTACCACAGCAGCTCCCACGGGAGCGACGGCGGGTCAGACAGCGCCGTCGAACTTGAACGTTTCGATCAGGATTGACAGCCCTGGCTCCGACGGAGCCGTCTCACAGCAGGACTCAAGTGTGGCGCAGGCGCAGTATCAGACGCCGGTATCGCAGTATCAGAGCGCAGCGGCGATGAGCGGGCCGGCTTCGACGCCTTCTACGCCCGGTCCGGACGCCACGCCTGTGTTGGCGACGAGTTCGATCGCACCAACCGTCCAGAGCACGGACATCGGCGCAGCGATCGGCCCGACGCCGAGTTCAGCCGCGGCAACGCCGGGCACGTGGGCATGGAACTGGACCTGGTGCGGCGATACTGCTCCAACTGGTATCACTCCGCCGCTTGGTACTGGAATGCAAGGATGGATCTGGAACTGGAATATCGGCGGTTTGTGTACGCCTACGGCGCGAAATTATTACCGATATCGGATCGCAAATCCCAAGTCAAATAGAAGGTAGTGTCGTCGGGACGCCGGTCATCGCACCGCCGATGCCATCAGTGGTCTCTCCGTCACGGTGTCGCTACCACCGCTCGCTCCCGAGGCGTCAAGCGCGCCCGTGGTTTCGGTGTCGCCGCAGCCCCAGCTCCTACTGCCGACAGCGCCTCCGATACTGGCGTCGACGCCGACAGCCACGCCGCCGCTCGAGCCGGCGTTCGGCCTTCCGGTGCTGCCGTTCGCCGATGGTGGAGGGGCAAGCGGGACGGCGCCAACGTTCGGCGCGTCGCCCGCCCGTCGGCGACGCCGCCGATCTCTCCGGCTGCGGTCGCCGCTGCGACCGCGCCTCTCGCCGGCACGCTTCCCGGCACGCCGGCCGAACAGAAGCGCACCGCTTCCGGCTCCGGCAAACAGGCAGCGTCGCAGCACCCGTTCTCCTTCCTTTCGTTCGCGGCCGACCTCGGGCAGACAACGCCCGGCACGGCTGCAGCGTCAGGCGCCGGCGGGTCGGCCGCAGGCGCCGCCGCCGCGGTCGCGATCTGGCTCGTTTTGCTTCTTCCCGGCTTAACCGGGCGTCTGGCTCTGCCCTCGGGGCGGCGGAGTCCACGCTCACGAGCCGGCGATGTCATCACCCGTCCTGGGTAGCGCTCCCCGACCCAAGTCGACTTCGGGGCTTTCTCGCGTGCAGCCGCACGCGATACCAGCGATACCAAGGAGCTATCACTCATGAAACGACTTGCAACGACGCTCGCTGCCTCGCTCGCGGCTCTCGCCGTGAGCGCGGGCTCGGCGTTCGCTTCCGGGTCACCGGTGCAGTCGGCGACGCAGTCGTCGGGCACTGACCAGGGAGCGATCGCCGCCTCGAGCGCTACACAGGTCGACCCGTCGAACCAGAACGTCTCGGTTCGCGTGTTGAGTCCTGGCAGTGACGGCAACGTCACCCAGTCCAACAACGCGACCTCGACGGCGACCGCAGCGAACACGGCCGGCACGATGCAGACCGCGACCCAGCTTCAGGGTGGCGGCTGCGGATGCCAGCTCACACCTGTCCAGCAGATCCTGCAGGACACAAACAACGGGCAGCTCGGCGGCGTTCTGTCTGCCGCCCAGCAGCTCGGTGCTTCGAACGCGGCCGCGCCCAGCGCGGTCGCATCAGGCAACGCTGACCCGAGCACGGCCGCCCCTTCGACTGCCGCTCCGAGCACGACGCAGTCGAACGGCGCGACCTCGACGGGCAGCGCAGCGAACACCGCTCCGACCGGCCAGACGGCGTCGCAGACGCAGGGCGGCTCGGGCGTGCAGTCGGCAGACCAGCAGGCGCAGACCGATCAGGCCGCGCTGGCCGGGTCGTCGGCGCAGCAGGTTGATCCGTCGAACTCGAACATATCCGTCCGCGTGCTCAGCCCCGGCAGCGACGGAACCGTGACCCAGTCGAACAACGACACCTCGACGGCGATGTCGGCCAACAACGCCGCGACGACGCAGAAGTCCGGCCAGATCCAGGGCGGCTCCGGCTCGGGTGTCCAGGTCAGCGGTTCAGGACGCACAGACCCAGCAGGCCGCGTCCGCCGCGTCGTCGGCCGAGCAGGTCAATCCGAGCAACTCGAACATCTCGGTGCGCGTGCTCAGCCCCGGCTCGAACGGCAACGTGACCCAGTCCAACAACGCGACCTCGACGGCGACGGCGGCCAACAACGCACCGGTCACCCAGACGTCGTTCCAGGATCCGTCCGGCCCGTCCTGTGGCTGCGGCGGTCAGGGTCAGAACGTGCAGTCGGTCGAGCACGGAAGCTGGATCGGCCAGCTCTCCGGCGCGCAGTCGTCGGCAACCCAAGTCGGCGCCTCCAACTCGAACGACCCGGTCAGGGTCGGGAGCTTCGGAAGCGACGGCAACGTGACCCAGTCAAACAACACGACCTCGACCGCGTCTGCGACGAACTCCGCCCCGGTGTCGCAGACCGCAACCCAGATCGACGGCGGCACGCCGTGGATCGCGCCGTGCGGATGCGGCGGCAGTAGTCCGTCCGTGCAGGCGATCGCGCAGTCGGGCTGGATCGGTCAGGGCGCCTTCTCGGCGTCGTCTGCCGGCCAGGCCGGCGCGTCGAACTCGTCCGACCCGGTTAGGATCGGGAGCTTCGGTGGCGGCGGCAGCGTGACGCAGTCCAACAACGACACGTCGACTGCTTCTGCCGCAAACGCCGCTCCGGTAACCCAGACCGGCACTCAGCTGCAGTTCGGCTCTCCGTGCGGCTGCGGCGGCAATGGTCCCGCCGTGCAGGCGCTCGGGCAGGACTCGTTCACCGGCCAGCTGGCTGGCGCGGGCTCCTCGGCGTTGCAGGTCGGCGCCACCAACAAGGCCGACCCTGTCTGGATCGGCAGCTTCGGAAACGACGGCAACGTGACGCAGTCCAACAACGCGACGTCGACCGGGATAGCAGCGAACACCGGCGCGACGACGCAGATGGGCGTGCAGGGACAGTCCGGCTCGGGCGTTCAGGCGCTCGCACAGAAGGCCGGCACGTTCCAGGGTGCGTTCGCCCTGTCGTCGGCCGCCCAGCTTCCCGGCGAGCAGTCGTGCGGCTGCGAAGGCAGCTCCGGCTCGTTCGGTAACGAGGCCGGTCCTGTCCGGATCGGCAGCTTCGGAAGTGACGGCACCCTGACCCAGTCGAACAACGCGACCTCGACGGCGACCGGCGCGAACACGGCCGCCACAGGCCAGACCGGCGCGCAGACCCAGGCCGGCAGCCCGTGCGGTTGCGGCGGTCTCGGCATCCAGGCGCTCGCCCAGGAGGCGTTCACCGGCCAGCTGGCCAACGCTCTCAGCTCGGCCTGGCAGTTCGGCGCGAAGAACGCGTCCGATCCTGCCCGGATCGGGAGCTTCGGCGGCGGCGGCTCGACCGGCCAGACCAACGGCTCGACCAGCACGGCGGCGGCGCCGAACATGGCGTCCACCGGCCAGAACGCGAGCCAGGCCATGATCGGGGCGCCAATCAAGATCTAAACGCCCCGTAACAGGAAGGGGGTCCCGCGAGGAGCCGCAGCCTCCGGGACCCCCTTCTCCTCTAGCCGTTTGGCTAGTTGAAAGACTGAAACCAGCCTTCCTATCCTTCATGCACAGCGCTCAACCGGAGCGCTGGCAACGAGGGAGGCCGGGTGATCGGTGCCGGGAGCTCGTCGTTGCTGCGGCCACAAGCGGTGTTGATCGCCGGCTTTGCGCTGGTAGTGGTCGTCGTCGGTTGCGGCAACACCGCCTACGCATCGAGCGGAACAGCCCGGAATCCCGATCCCGCACCCTCGCCCGCGCGATCGCTCGTACAACCGGATCCATATCCCTTCAACCGGGCGTCGTCCCTCCGGTTGGCGCCAGCCACAACTTCAGTTCGTGGCTCTGCGACCCCCTCCGAGGAACTAGCGCCGCATGTGGTCGCGACCGGGCCCGGACGTGCCGCTCGGAAGGCGACAACCGTGCGCCAGGCCAAGGCAAGTCAACCAGCACACCCTGCAACAAGCACGTTCCTCATACCCGATCATCCGGCACCCAGGGCGGTAGCGCTCGCCGCGAATCCAGTGGAGACGATCAGACGCGTTCCAGTCGCCGTCGCGCTTGCGGTCGCCTCGGTCGTGCTGCTCAGCGGCGCGCTTCTTGCCAGCATCTCACGGGCGGTGACGCGATGAAGCATCGGAGCGCTCTCCCATTGATCGTTCTCGTCTCGCTCATCGTCTTCGTGCCCTCGGCGGGCGCAGACACGCCGACCATTTCGCAGCCCGTGATCTCCGGCACGGCCGGGGCGAACGGCTGGTACATCAGCACCGTGACCGTCACATACGAGGTGGCAATACCTTCGTTCAACACGGTCAACTGCGGAACGGTGACTGCGACAGGTTCAGGAACTTTCGAAGGCATCTTCACACTCACGAGCGACGGTGCTCAACAGTCCGCTCAATGCAGCGTCTCGGGTTCCTCCGGTAGCAGTTCGTCGCCGCCGCTCTCCATCAACATCGACAAGACCGCACCAACGGTCACTTCGGTGGGACTTAACAGAGCTCCAGACTCGAACGGTTGGTACAACCACTCCGTGCAGATCACGGCGGCCGGCACCGCGTCGGTTTCCGGGATCGCGTCGTGCACTTCGGCCAGCTACTCCGGCCCGGACTCGAGTTCCGCTTCTGTTTCGGCGACGTGCACGAGCGGCGCGGGTCTCGTCTCCGCCCCGAAGACGCTCTCGTTCCAGTATGACGCGACGCCGCCGAGTGTGTCCCTATCTCCTGCGCGGACTGCGGATGCGAACGGCTGGTACAACCATCCGGTCGCCGTCGCCGTCACGGGGACTGACGTTATATCCGGCATCGACACGTGCAGCGGGTCTACGACCTACTCCGGCCCCGACTCGGGCTCGGCTTTGGTCGCGGGAAGTTGCCGCGACAAGGCGGGCAACTCCGCAAACGCGACCTTCGCGTTGAAGTACGACTCCACACCGCCAGCCGTAACCGAGGCAAACGCAGATCGGCCGCCTGATGCGAACGGCTGGTACAACCATGCCCTCAGCGTCACCTTCTCCGGCTCTGACGGCACCTCCGGAGTCGCGTCCTGCGACGTGGTCCCATACGACAAACCAGATGCTCGATCCGCGAAAGTGACGGGCGTCTGCCACGACAACGCGGGCAACGTCAGCGCTCCGGCGCCCTTTGCGTTCAAGTACGACTCGACGCCTCCGAAACTCACCGACCTGTCGGCGGCCGTGCTTAACAGCGGTGCCGATCTCAGCTGGAAGCCGTCCCCCGACGTGTCCAACATCGTCGTCACTCGAACCGCCGGTAACGGCACCCCGAAGACGGTGTATTCGGGCAAACGGATCACGACGTTCGCCGACAAGAACCTCAAGAACGGCGTCCGCTACGCGTACACGGTCATCGCGACCGACGATGCAGGCAATACGGCGACCGTGAAGACAACCGCGCAGCCTTCCGCGCCCCTCATAGCCCCACGCCAGCAAGAGCATGTCCACGGCTCGGTGCTTCTGCGATGGCATGCAGCCCCGCACGCCGGCTACTACAACGTTCAGCTCTGGTACCTCGGAACGAAGGTACTCTCGATCTGGCCGTCAGGGACGAGCTACCGCGTGCCCCGCGCCTGGAGTTACCTCGGCCGCTCCTACAGATTCACACCGGGCCGGTACACCTGGTTTGTCTGGCCGGGACGCAGCAAGCCGACAGCGCATTTGTTCGGGCCGCTTCTCGGCTCCAGCTCGTTCGTCGTCACCCGCTGAGGCCCCCCAAGCCCCGCGAAGGTCAGGTTCATCGAACGGATTAGCCCAATCTGCTTTCGTCTACAGGGTGCGGGACGTCTCGTCGTCTCAGGCACCCGCCGGCAGTCGGTATGACCGCCGTGGACAGGTGGTGGTGACCCGAGCTTCCCCCGGGCGGGCTACCCGAACGGAGCTCGAGCACCCGGTAGGACGTGACGCGGAATGCGCAGTCGAAGTGCCAAGGTGCCAATGCGCCTCCTCGTCTGACCGAGTTGTGAGCGTCGAATCCGCTCGCGTACAACCCCATTCGTTGTCGGTGCGCCCCGCGCCGTATTGCAGGGCGCACCGCAGAGCCGCCTCGGCGAGGCGGCCTAGTGTCGACGCTAAGTTCCGGGGCGTTTCGCGTCACTGGCCGAACGAACGGAATCGGCGCCTAGGTAGGCAGTGCGGCCTGCGATACTTTGGGAGCCGAGGTCGGAGTTCCCTCGGACGACCTGCGAGCCGTATGCAGGACGTCAGGGTTCTCCCGGGCCACGAGCCGGCCAGAGGGCGTCCTAGCGGCGCCCTCTACCGCTCAGAGCAGATGCGCATGGCCCGGCTGAGCCCCAACTAACGGAGTTGGGGGCAGCGAGAGGCCCGACGTGCCGACCGCCTCCCCCTCGAATCGTTTCAGCAGACTGGCGCCTGGTCGCCGGGGTCGTGGAGCGGCAGCCAAGCCAACCCGGCAACGAGCACTCACTTCCGCCCGTCGGGCCTCTGAACGAGGTACTCCGTTCGAGGGATCGGATATGCGGGGCGTTCCGGACGATGACCGAACAATCCCCCTGCGCCGCCTCATCACTGTGCTCGCCGCGGCGTTTGCTGTCGTCTGCGCCGCCTCGGCGACACCCTCCCGCGCCGATTATTACTACTGCCAGGCTGGTCTTGTCAGCACGGGCACCGTGGACGACCTCGCCAACGGCAGCAACTGCGCGTACTGGCTTCTCCGCAACTTCCCCGCCCATTCACCTCGAGCGGCTGCGGAGGTTCATCCTCGGTGCGCCGCGCTCTGCAACACAACGAAGTCACCGCTTCCGCAGTCATCAGTAAGACCGCACCGGCGGACATGGTTGTCGCCGAGCTGATCTACGACAGAAGCAATGGTCGTGCGATCGGGCGGCACGCGTCTCCTCTCTGACAGCGAGGCACGTATTCCGCTGTCTGAGATCCGTGCTTCCCTCGCGGATATCGACTCGCTGCCTTCGACCGGATAAGGTCGCGGCAGGGAAAACGTCCTTCCCGGGCGCGTTCTCTCTAAGGAGCCGGGCAAGTGTTTGGCCCACAGCCATGAGCCTTCCCGAGCCCGGCTCCTCCTTACTCTTAGCGACATCACACGAACCAAGACGTTCGGTGCGCGTCTCTATGACGAGCCGGGTTGAAAGGGGATTGGCCGCAGTTCCCTCGCCCGGCTCATCGGACACACACCCATTCGCGGCTGAGTCTCAACTGACCAAGTTGGTGTTCATCGGGTGGGGACGGGGCCTCCCCTCGCACGTTGTGATTGGCCGGAGCGTGCTGCCGAGAATTGCCGTCGTCCCGTGCAAGGTGGATTGACCCGCGGGCTCAACCGGGGCCGGTCTTAGGCGGCGGCCCTCCGCACGACCGTGTGGTCCTGATCTGGTAGGCGTGAGGTGCCCTCGATTGCGCGCATACCTGGGAGGAAGAGCGCGCCGAGGGTGGCGGCGCCGCCTATGAACGCTGCGCCGATAAGCGTCGCGCGTACACCTACTAGCGCAACGGCGGGGGCGGTGAGCGCATAGGAGACGGGGAGCAGCCCGATCGAGATCAGCCAGTCGAGACTGGAGACGCGCCCGAGCAGTTCGTCTGGAACGTGGCGTTGTTTAATTGTGGCCCAGACGATCGTGCCGGCGGCTTCAAGTGCGTTGAACGCGAGGCAGACGAGCGCAAGCGCAGCGGTTGAGTTTGCGAGGCCATAGCCGGCGACTGCGAGCGTAGCGGCCGTCCAACAGCCGTACATGAAGGTGAGATCGCGACGCGGTTGTCCGTGTTGTGCCATCAGGACAGCGGCTGCTATTGCACCGATCCCTCCCGCCGCGTAGACAATCCCGAGGTCGGCCGCCGAGCCGTGAAGTTCGTTCTTCACGAGATACGGAACAAGCACTTCGGTTGGCCCGAGGAACGCGAGGTATGCGATCGCCGCTGATGCAAGTGTCCCCCAGAGCCAAACGTGGCGGCGGACGAAGCGAAAACCTTGCCTGATCGCGACACGTGTCGAAGCCGCGGCCGCAGCAGGCGCTCGCTGAGCGCTGAGCGCGATAATCGCGGCGGTCGATGCCCCAAACGTAGCGGCGTCGACGGCGAAGGCTGTCGGGTATCCGAGCGCTGCGACTAGCACGCCTCCGAGTGCAGGGCCGATGAGCCGGAGCGCGAGCGGCCGGACGAACTGGTCGAGCGCGTTGGCCGCGGGTAGGTCGTCGGCGTCGACGATGCTGGGAACGATCGCTTCGAACGCCGGCGTGAAGAACGCTCCGGCGGCGCTGTATGTCGCGCAGAGGATCGCGAGTAGCGGGAAGGTCAGTGCACCGGTGAATCCGAGCGCTGCCAGGACCATGACCGAGCAGGCGCGGGCAACGTCGGAGACGATCAATACTCGCCGCCGGTCGAACCGGTCGCTTACAGCACCTCCGGCGAGAAGGCAACAAATCGTAGGCACTGTCATCGCGATTCCGATCACGGCGAGTGCGCCGGGTGCGTTCCAGAGCTTGAACGCAGTCCATGAGACTGCGATCAGGAAGATGCCGTCGCCGATCAACGAGACCGTCATGCCAGCCCAGAGGACACGGAAGTCGCGGGAGGCGCGAAGTGGGCGGAGCAGTCCGACGCGGGCGAGCCCTCCAGGGCGGTCGATCGATTCGAAGCTAGGCTGCATTCGAGGCGCGTCCATCTGACGCCTCGACGTGATCGCTATCTTCGTTGTCGAGGTAGCTCACGAGGTCAAGCGGCGGCATCGGCCGCGCGAAGAGGAATCCCTGGCCGAGTTCGCATCCGAGATCGCGGAGCGTGCCGATTTGCTCCGGCTCCTCGATTCCTTCGGCGACGACTTCCAGACCTAGCCGCTCGCCGATCGCGATGATCGCAGCAGCAAGGCCGGAGTCGGTGTTCCCGGTCGCGAGGAAAGACCGATCCATCTTGAGAATGTCGACGGGCAGGCGGCTGAGGTAGCTGAGGGAGGAGTAGCCGGTTCCAAAGTCGTCCATTGCGATCCGGACGCCGAGACTCTTCAAGTCGGCGAGCTGCGCAGACGCCGTGTCGGGATCCGCCATCATCACCGTCTCCGTGATTTCGAGCACGAGTGACGAGGGCTCGATGCCGGTGACGCGAAGTGCCTCGCGGACGTCAGTGACGATCGTGTCGGACTGCAGCTGTTTCACTGAGAGGTTGACGCTCATCGTCAGTGGAGGCTTACGGGCGAAGCGTTGATGTAGGACGGCCCCCTGCTTACACGCCTCGAAGATGACCCAGCGGCCGATCGGAACAATCAGACCGGTTTCCTCGGCGAGTGGGATGAAGTTGACCGGCGCGATCTGGCCGCGATCGGGATGGTTCCAGCGGAGCAGCGCTTCGACGCCGTAGTCGCCGCGGTGGTCGAGATGGACGACAGGCTGGTAGTAGACCTCGAACTGTCCGAGCTCGAGGGCGCGCTGCAACTCGGCGCGAAGTTCCAGCCGCTCGACGACGCGCTCGTGCATGGCGGGCTCGAACAGACGGTAGCTCCCCTTGCTGTCACGCTTGGCCATATACATCGCAAGATCGGCGTTGCGGAGGAACTCTTCCGCGTCTTGCGCACGCAGATCCTCGTCGCTCATGCAAATGCCGATGCTCGCGCGGGCATAGACTTCTTTCCCGTCCAGCGCGACCGGCTGCTCGAGACCGGCGAGGACGCGGTCGGCAACCATTGCCGCCTCGTCGGTCGAGGCGACCTCATCGAGCAGGATCGCGAATTCGTCGCCACCGAAGCGAGCAACGGTGTCGGAGGGGCGAACGGCAGACTCGAGTCGTCGAGCGACCTCGACGAGAACGCTGTCGCCGGCCTGATGGCCGAGGCTGTCGTTCACCGTCTTGAAATCATCCAGATCCACGAACATGACGGCGACCTGTGCTCCGCTCCGTCGTGTCCCGACGAGAGAATGGCCGACACGATCGGCAAAGAGCGCGCGATTTGCGAGTCCAGTGACCGGGTCATGGAACGCCTGGTGGGAGAGCTGGTCCTCGAACGCCTTTCGCTCGCTGATGTCGCGGCTGTTCAGAACCAAACCCCCGACGTGCTCGTCCTCGAGCAGGTCGGTGGAGTGCACCTCGAACTGGAGCCACCGCCCATCGGCGTGGCGGAGCGAGCACTCGATCGCGATCGTGTCGAGACCATCAGTGTGGCCGTCGAGGATCTGGGCGAGCCGAGGTCGATCGCCTTCTGCGAGCAGTCTGTCGAAGCGACGCCCCTCCGTCTCCTCGACCGTATAGCCGAGCACGCGCTCGATAGATGGACTCTGATAGTTGACCACGCCGTCCGCGTCGAGCACGGTTATGAGGTCGCTGGCGTGCGCGACAAGCGACCGGAACCGCGTCTCGCTCTTACGGCGATGCAGATCCTCGGTAAGCGCTGCGCTCTCGAGCGCCAGCGAGATGTGGGTTGCCAGGGACTGCAGCGACTCCAGCTCGTCGCGCGACAAAGGCTGCTCGGTGTTGATGACGAGAGCGCCACCCTCATCGTCGCGGGCCACTAGAGGTGAGAACAGCGTGACGCCGCCGGTATCGAGCTGCAAGACTTCCCTTACCGCGGCGGGCACAGCCGTTGCGCTCAGTGAGACCTGTTCGATGCAGGTCGCCTGTAGCCAGCCGGAGGCATCACCGTCGAGTGGCGTAGGTTCACGAATCGGCTCGCTTGAAGCGACGAGGACAGAAAGCTCGGATCTTCGAAGCAGGAGCCTGACCCGAGCGCCCTGGTCGGAGACGACTTCGCGAACCGCTGCGATCACCGCGTCGTGTACACCGTCGCCTTCGTTTGCAGAAAGCCGAACGCCTGCGCGGCGCAGCGCGTGCTCCTGCGCAGTCCGATGCTCCTCCTTGCGCACGAGACCGGCCATACGCGCGACGACAAGCAGGAAGAGAACTCCGGAGGCGCTGATGATGACAAGCACGTCTAGGTTGTGAATCTGATCCCAGAACCGGATCGAAGGCGCGATCAGGCATGCGAGCGTCAGCAACCCGAGACGGGTGCGGGTGAGACGGGTGTCCGCGTCGACCGGCTGCTCGAGCATCCGCATGGAAGGGTGAAGCGCGGCTGCCCCCCAGAAGGCGAGATAGGCGATCCAACCGATGTCGTAGACCAACTGATGGTTGTAGGTGCCTTTGAGCAGCGCGTAGTTGTAGGCGCAGTCGGTGGCAAGCAGAGAGACGATGCTCGCGACGAGCAGGTAAAAGGCAGGCACACGTCGGCCAGCGTTGACCGCGAGACGGATCGCAGCAGCGAGAAGGAGGACATCTCCAACGGGGTAGGCGACCGAGACACCTTTGGCTAGCCAGTCGAGCCCTGAGAGGTGCACGTTCGGCGCGATAAGAAACACCCACGACAGCAGCGCGAATCCGACCGTCAGGATAAGCGAGTCGATCACTGCCGCCTTGTCACCCCTCGGATTCCGGCGACGCACGAGCAGGAGCAGTCCTGCGACGAGCAGTGGGTACACGAGCAGATACATCGCGTCGCCCGCCGACGGGAATCCAACGTCGCCACCGAACAAGTCTGGGTAGCTGTAGGTGTAGAAGTCGCCAGCGACATAGAGCGATTGACCGAAGAGAATGAGAAGCCACGCGAGCATCGCCTTCGGCTTGTGCATCCGGATGCCGACTGCGATCGCCAGTGGCGACGCGAGGCCGATCAGGTTGATGACGCCGGCGTAACCCTTAAACGGCGGGATGAAGATGTAGAGCCCCGTCAAGATGCCTATAGCAACGAGGTACCAAAACCAGGCGCTTCGACGCCCGAGCCGCAGGGACAGGCTCATGCTGCGGCCTCCTTCGCCGTCGACCTCGCAGGCTGCAGGTCAAAGGCGACGGCGAGTTTGTCCAACGTCTCGATCAGTTGGTCGATCTCGGCGTCCGTGTTCGAGGCAGTGATCTGGACCCGGAAGCCGACTTCATGTCGCGGGACGAGTGGGTAGGCCGCGAGCGTGACATAGATGCCGTGGTCGAAAAGAAAACGCCCAACGTCGCCGATGTCCTCATGGCGCGCGAGCGGCACCTCAATGATTGGGAATCCCGACGTATTGGGCGTATAGACACCAATGTGGTCGAGGTGCTCGAGAATCTTATTCGTCTTCTCCCACAGTCCCGCCCGCAGCATGTCGCCACGCTCGGCGTTCACGTCAAGGCCGGCTAGCGTCGTCGCGAGCGATGCGACTGGCGACGGCCCCGAGTAGAGATACGGAGGAGCCGCGGTCTTCAAGAGCTGCTTGATCTCCGTCGGGCAGCAGATAAATGCCGCGAGCGACGAGTACGACTTCGACAGCCCCGCGACGAACACGACATTGTCATAGCTCTCGCCGAAGTAACGGACGATGCTATTGCCCCGCATCCCATATGGGCTCAGCTCACCCTCGCCGCGCTCGCCGATTACACCGAAGCCGTGTGCGTCGTCGACGTACAAAATGGCGTCGTAGCGACGTGCAATCTCGGCGAACACCGGAAGATCAGGGGCGTTTCCGGTCATGCTGTTGACGCCGTCCATGCAGATGAGGCGGGTCCGCGAATTATCTGCGCGCAAGAGCCGTTCGAGATCCTCAGCGTCGTCGTGCTCGAAACGCTCTATGCGGGCCCCTCTGATGGAGGCAAACTGACACCCTTCATAGATCGTCTTATGCGCCCGCCGGTCGACGAAAACCGTGCCGCCCCCGGCGAGAACCGGGATTACCGAGAGATGGATCAGCGTGATAGTCGGCAGGACAAGCGTGTCGTCGGCACCAAGGAGCTCTGTCAGCCTGTCTTCGATTTGCGGGTACAGCGCCGGACTGCCGAGCAGTCGCGACCAGCTCGGATGTGTTCCCCACTGTTCGACGTAGCCGGGAATCGCTGCGGCGATCTCGGGGTCGAGGTCGAAGCCGAGGTAGTTGCACGACGCGAAGTCGGCGAGCCAATGATCTCCGATCCGAATCCGTCGACCGTCGATCTCGTCGATCACAGCGTCGGACATTGGGCTTGAGCGACTCAACTCGTCCAGATCGGACACAGCCGACAGCCACCGATCGACCCATTCGGACCGATCTGCACCGCCACCCACCGCTGGGCTGCGCCTAGGAGCCGCCGACGCCATTGCCGGTTTCATCGGCGTTCCCGCCTTTGGCCTTTAGGAACCCGATGCACCTCGAGGCTCCTAACGTCGCCCCCTGGACTGTCCGAGGTCACTCCTTCGAGGGTGAAGGCCAGGCGACACCCCGCTGCCGTCCGACCCAAGGCTCGAAGAGGGGCCGCAATCGGCGGATAGCCGGGTGAGCACGCCGAGCCGGAGTCGCCGAGTCGCTGGCGGCGAGGAGGGAGCTTGTCATCCGTCGCGCCATTCCGGTTCTTGCGACGTTCGCGCTGCCTTTTCGGCGTCGGTGCGGCCGTTGCCGCAGAAGCTGCCTGCGGATGACTATCGAGCAGGTGACGATGCGCTGCCTGCGCTTAACCCGCCAGGGCGCGCGAGTGTCGACTCTTTGGCGCGGCGCGTCAGCTGACGGGACTTCGTTCGAGCTGACTGTCGTTCAGGCGATCCGCACGGGATCAGTGTCAGCTATCCGGAGAACACTGGCAGCTTCTCGTCGCTGTACTGCCCCGGACGATTCGCCGTAGCCAGCTCTGATAACGCGGCGCCCCCCGGACACCGCCTCCGAGAGACGGCCTTTGCCGTAGGCGATCTCCACCGCGTTCGGTCTCCGCGATTCGGTGGCGACGGTCGCGAGGGTGACGTCTACGCGCTTGTGCCAGCCGCGGATCGGCGGCCCGAAGATCCCGCCTCCGGTCTCATACGCGAGCACCTCGCGAGCGTCGTGACGGCGAGAGTTGACGGGGACACTGGTCGGTCGATGTCTCAGTGGCGGATGCCCGAGCGTCCCACGCGGCCGTGCGGGCATTTCGGGTGTCACCCTTGCGAAGGAGCGCGAGCGCCCCCTGACAGCTTCTAGTAGGGGGGAACCATGGGAAGCCGCAGTTGCAGGGGCGCGCTACGGGGAGAGGCAGATGGCGTCGGCCGTGGCCTCGATGGTGAGAGTCGTGTCGTTCGCGGCGACGACTGACCAGCCTCCTGGTTTTGAGGAGTCCGAGCTTGGGGCGGTCGGCAGTGAGGACGCCAATCTTCCTGCGCTCACGGTTCCTCCGCCTCCTAGTGCGATCGCGCCTTCTGGGCAGCCGACGGTGGCGCCGGCTATTTGGCCGGCCGGCACGTCGGCGGGGGTACCGGTGACGACCATCACCTTGGCCGGGTCGAAGCCGATGCCGGGCTTGCCGGCCGGGCCTGCGGGTCCGAGTTTTCCACGGAGCGCCCGGATCGCAGCAGGAGTCAGAGCGGAGAGCGGAATCGAATGAGCCCTGATCTGCGAGCCAGAAATCAGGGCGGCGCCGGCAGCGAACGCGCCGCCGGTCGAGGCGAGAAAGAGCGCGATCAACGCGACCACTAACACCGGGTTGCTGCCGACACGTTTCATTGCTGCCTCCTTCCAAGCTGACCGCTCTGGACGGCTCGCTTATTCAGCTAGTCCCGCGTTACCCGTCAGGGTCCCAGGTTCCCGACCAAATCACTGCTTGAACCGGCGCGCCGAGGAAGACGAGCCCGCCGCACCGGCTCGCCCTCCCCAAACAGAACATGGCATTGGTCGTCACGCACGCGCGTGAGAGCGTTGTAAAGGTCTTGCAAAGTGCGATTGACCTTCGAACGCAGAGCGCTAACCTCGCTGGCAGAGGGGGCGGTGTGCCGCAGCCCGTCCTCTCCTTAAAGAGCCGGGTTAGTGGTGGCCCACAGCCGAGCCGCCTTACTAGCCCGGCTCTTCAAATACTCAGCGGGCGAAGGACGAACCCGCCGCATCGGATCGCCCCTCGCTCATGCACCTTCCCGCGTGTCCGGCGGCGGTTCCGTCCTCGAAGGGTTTGGCCGCGGCTGCAGATCTCCGGACGGCTGCTTGTACGGCTCGTGGCCGACGTCCGGGCGCGGCGGCCGGTAGGTCGGCGGCGGTGTGTGCTTGTGGTCGTCATGCTGCTGCTGCTTCCTGCTTCGTCGTTTTCGGCGCACACTCACACGCGCCGCGTTTTCCGGTCCGGCGTTCTCGGCGACGATCGCCTCGACACGCTCGAGCTGCTTCACCGTGATCGACCCACGCTTGACGGCCTCGAGTTCCGCCGTCCGCTCAATCAGCACCGCGTTTGTCGACGCGACCTCGTTTCGCAACCCGGCAACTGCCTCCTCCGCAAGCTCGGCACGCTCGGTCGCCTCCCGCGCCTGGGTCGCTACCGACGACAACTGCTGGTCACGTTCCGTGTCACGCGCGATCACTCCCCGACACAGGCGATCATCGAGCGAGTGATGCGACCGTTCGGAATCCGACGGAGGGCAAGTTCTCCTCGTCGGCCGGGACGACTTCGACGACGCGCCACTTCCGCCCGTCGCCCGTCCAGACGATCTCGCCAGCCGCGATCCGAACCGCGTAGTGGGCTTCGCCGGCTTCGCTGCCGTCCTCGAAGTAGAGCCGG
This sequence comes from uncultured Actinomycetes bacterium, assembly GCA_963816455.1. Classification (GTDB taxonomy): domain Bacteria; phylum Actinomycetota; class Thermoleophilia; order Gaiellales; family Gaiellaceae; genus Palsa-739. The sequence continues at coordinate 264,473 of CAWFKM010000016.1, read as the reverse complement.
TACCGGTAGAGCATCTTCCTCCGATCCGGGGCCGGACGACGACACGCTACCTACCACGCGTCGGACGCATACGGCGGATACCACTCGCGCCACCGTTTCCCGGTCAGCGAATCGGCCGGCGGCCGCAACCCCGTCTGCGCCCGTACTCGTCGCGCGCCTTCTCGAGGTGGCGCGACGTGGCACCGTTAAGCCAATCCGAGTGATCGGCGTGCATCGTTGCGCGGACGCGATCGAGGACGTTTGTTCCCGGAGTGTTCCCGTCTACAGCGGCCAGCGTGGCATACGGTTGCGTCCCTCGCGTGTGTTCTCGGTGCGAGTCCCGCTCCGCTTGACGTGAGCTCGAGCCGGTCGCGTTGGCGCTCTCGCCTCTGTCGGGATGCAGCCGACGGAAATCCTCTTCTTCGGCGTCCCTGAGGAGCGCGCGGAACCGCTCGCGTTCGCGTCCGCTCTCATATGACATCCGCACCCTCTCCTTCCAGCAAGAGACGGCTTCTTCGCGTGCCCGGCCAGGAGTGCCGATTCGCGCAAGATGCACCCAACTGGCGTTCCCCGCACTCAACGGAGGGCTAGTCCCTGATCAATGGCCATGATGGCGATCATGGCTTTGGTGTGCGGGATTCGCCACCTATCCGATCAAGCAAGCGGCGGAGACACTCGGTAAGCCGATGCCCGTGCTTCGGAACTTCGGGGTTGCCAACATTGCCCACCACGCGAGGAGGTCGGCGACTTCCTCGCTTTACCCAGCAGCTCAGAGCGCGCGAGGATCAAGCCGGGAAGCCTCTTCCTCGAACGCGGCGGGCCGAACGGCTACTTGCATTGCGGCATCGTCAAGTCGCACGACAACACGACGATGGACACTTACGAGGGCAACTCAAACCAGGGCGGCAGCAATAACGGCTACGAAGCGCTCGCCCGCACCCGCTGGTTCAAGAACATGGACTTCGCCCTCATCTAAGTCGCGGCGGGCCGCCGCGCGTGCCACACGTGGCGGCCGACGGCGGTCCGCGACACGTTGAAGCTCGCCGAGATCTCGCGGCAGGACGCGCCGCCACGTAGGACGTCCTCGATCACGTCCCGGCTCCCGTGCCCGCAGATCGAGCAGGCCGCGACGGTGACCGACGTCACCGGCGTGACCGATGCGGCCTCGTGCCTTCGACTTCGACGGCTACCAGTGGCTCCTCGACGGCACCCCGATCGTCGGACAGACAGCGCAGTCCTAGATGACGACCGCCGGCGATGTCGGCCATCAGCTCTCCTGCAAGGCGACGGCCAGAGGAGCGTTGCCTAGCCGTCCGCGAAGACTTAGGGTCGAGTCAGCACTAGGGGGAGAAGAGCCGTGAAGCGCCTGATCGTCTGCTGCGATGGGACATGGAACCGTCCCGATCAGATTGATCGGGGCGTCGCCGCGCCGACGAACGTGGCGAAGATCGCGCTCGCGCTCGCTGATGAGGACGATGCCGGCAACCCCCAGCTGCTGCACTACGAGTCTGGCGTCGGGACGCGCCGGCACGAACGGCTGCTCGGAGGCGCGTTCGGCGTTGGGCTTTCACGCAATGTCCAGGACTGCTACCGCTTCCTAGTCGACAACTACGAGCGCGGAGACACGCTGTACTTCTTCGGGTTCAGCCGTGGCGCGTTCACCGCTCGCAGCACAGTCGGACTTGTTCGCAACAGCGGCATCCTGCTCCCTGGAAACCGGGATCGGATCAAAGAGGCGTATGCGCTTTATCGCAACCCTGACAAGGCCAGCGAACCGAGCGGCATCGCGGCCGAGCTGTTTCGACGCACGTACTCGCACTCCGAGTCTACGTCGACTTCGTGGGCGTCTGGGACACCGTTGGCGCGTTGGGCATCCCGATCGATGGCTTCCGCCCTCCGATACTGAGCAGGATGTGGACGTTTCACGACACGACGCTCAGCCGCTACGTGCGCAACGCCTACCACGCGATCGCCATTGACGAGCAGCGCCGGCCATTCAAGCCGACGATCTGGGTCAAGAAGGATGACGCACAGAATCAGACGCTAGAGCAGGTGTGGTTCGCAGGGGTGCACTGCGGCGTCGGTGGAGGCTATCGCGACCCCGGGCTCTCGGAGATCCCGCTGCTGTGGATGGCCGAGAAGGCTCGAAGCTGCGGGCTCGCGTTCAAGCCTGACCACCTGGTCGCGACGAACACGGACCCAGATCCTAAGGCTCGCAGAGAGGGGATGCAGGTGGCGCCCGACTATCGCGCTGCACTGCGTGACTCGCGCACAAGTTTCTACCGGCTGCTGCCGGCCTACGATCGCCGGCTCACAGGAGATGAGGGCGCCGAAGTGGACGGTGGAGCGCTGGCCTCCAGCGCCAAGAAACGCCACGGCGAGGACGGCAGCTACCGACCGCCCGGGCTTTCCGAGTGGCTGGCCGCCGGCCACACCGTCACATTGGTACACGACGGCCAATAGCCGAACCGAGGCACGGCTTCCGACCGTTACCAACGCGATCACATGATGAAGAACGCGCTGGTGCTGAGCGTGTGGCTCGCCTGACGGCTCGTCGTTCTTCCTCGCCGACCGGCGGCGTTGACTCTCCGAACCGACAGGGTCAAGCTGGTCCGTCAACGGTGCCATCGAGGGGTCGCATCGCCAGGGAGGCTCGAGATGATCAACCGCAAGTTCTTCTTCGACCATGCACGCCTGACGCTCTTCGACGGCAGCCTGAAGGCGTCACAGGTCAGCGGAATGAACGCCATCCTCGACGAATGGGATCGTGCATACGCCAAGAAGGACGATCGGTGGCTGGCATACATGTTGCGTGAGCTGGACGAAGCCCGGCCGTAGTAGGCCTTCCCGGTCTGCGGATCGGGCACACCGTACGAATGGCCCTTACCCTTTCCGTACTCCTCGATCGGCTGGGCGACGACCCATCGCGAGACCGCCAGGACGATGCACGTGGAAAACGAACTACGAGCGACTTGGCGATCTGGTCAAGAAGGACCTGGTGCATCACCCCGAGTTCGCTCTCACGCTCGAGGTGGCGACGCCGATCCTGTTCACGGGGATGATGCAGGGCCTCTTCACCGGCAAGAAGCTAGGTGACTACTTCAATGGGCCGACGGCGGATTGGGTCAACGCACGAAGGATCATCAACGGCACCGACCAGGCCGCCAACATCGCGTCCTACGGCAAGCGCTACTACGCCTGCCTCAGCCACACGACCTAGTAGGCCGGCCCGCGCTTCGGGATTTGCAGCCGTCCTGTCCATGACCGCCCTCCTGATCGCGCCGAGGCAGGGTTCGCCTTCCGGCCCCATTCGCAGCGTTTCTACAGCCCGGGAGCGTCCGGGCAGCTCGACCTGACGGCGCCGGTGCCTCCCGCCGCCGCACACGCGACGACGGGAGGCGACGCAGCAAGCTAGTGGCCGGCGCCAGCGTTTGCAGGCGTCTTGACGTGCGCCGGGGGATGCGGGTCGTGCTTCGCGTCGATGTCGTCGGAGAGCTTGGCCCACCACGCGTGCGGCACCTGCTCCGGCACATCGGGCCGCTCGCCCTTCTTGCCGGCCCTGACCCACTTCGCCCAGTCGTCGAAGCCGGCCTTCGGCTGCGGATCGGCGACGTTGCCCGGGACGCGGATGAACGCACCGCACACGCTGCGCGGCCGGATCTTGACGAAGACGCCGTCGCCTTCGCCCTGTGCGTGTCCTTCGCCGGGCATCGCGCTCGTGTTTCCCTCAACCGTCTTGATGCTTCCGTCAGGCATCGGCTGCACGACGAAGCCGATGTGGTCGAAGTCGCCCGTATCCCACTGGAAACACACGAGGTCACCGCGCTGCGGCGTCTCGACGATCCAGCCCTTCGTCTTTGCGTCGCGGTAGCTCGTCATGACGCTCGCCGATTTCTGCAGCTCCTCGAGCGGCCGCCCTGCTTCCTGGAAGCAGAAGTCGCAGAACGCGTCACACCAGGCCCAGTGCGTACCGCCGCCCGCGGCCGACTGGTACTGGATGACGCGCGGCCCTGTGTTGTCGCCGCCCTGTTCGTGCACGTGCATCGCTGCCTCACCAAGCGCAATCTCCAGAGCACGCTCGCGTGCCAGCATTCCGTACCTCCTCCTCATGCCCGGGATCGGTCGGGCGCGGGCGCGAGCCGCAGGAACCGCGCCGGCGGTCCTAGCGACGCCGGGCGCTTTCCGAATTGCTCGTGCCGATGATCACTTGGCACGGAGTGGAAGTCAAGGATGCGGCTACGCCAACTTCGGCGTGAGCGCGACGAGCAGGCCGCCGCCGTTGTCGTACGCGGCCCGCCGAGGCTGGATCCAACAGCCCCTCGGCCAACCATCAACTATTGATGCCGAAACGCGGAATGCGGCGCCCGTTACATCGGTGAGCCCGAGTGCTGCTTCGAAGGTCCTTTCTGGTCGGATGCGGATAGAGAGTCCGCTGTCGTCGGGGCGGTGTGCGAAGTCTGAGGGTCGTCGCGGGATGCTCCGAGTCGGCTGTGTGGCGACGTGTTTGCGCGCGATCCGCTCGCAGTCTGCCGGCTTGGGCGGGATGCTCGCCAACGCGACGCTCGACAACCCGCGTTTCCGGCGAAGACGGGAAAGGCCGAGAGGTTCTTGCGATCGTTTCCTTCGGAGAATATGGTAGGCGTGAATCGACGTATTTCCTCGATCTGTGGCCGAGGGCAATCCGAAGGAGCTGCCCCATGCCCCGCCTCGAGGTACGTCTGTCACAGCAGACGACCGTCGTGTTCGACGTCGAGACGATCTCGGCCGTCGCGTGCACAACGCGATCCGGAAAGAAGAGCGTCATTGACTGTCGACGAGCGGATTGCCCGGAGGCCGGCTCGTGACCGCCACGTCCGAGCGCGACGCGGCCAGGAGGCTGCTGAAGGGGATGGTCGTTCCGCTACTCGGCGCCGGCGTGAACGCCTGCGGCCGTCCGGCCGGCTTCACCTGGAACCACCGCGACAAGCAGCACCTTCCCACCGGGGGTGAGCTCGCGACCTACCTCGCGAAGGAGTACGACGCTCCGGACGAGCTGTCGAAGACCGATCTCATCCGCGTCTCGCAGTTCATCGACTCGGTCAAGTCGAGCGGCCACGAACTCTACGAGACGCTACACGACATCTTCGACGCCGACTACGAACCCGGACCCGTGCACCTCTTTCTCGCGCAGGCTGCTGCGCTCCTCCGTGAGCGCAATCAGCTTCAGGTGATCCTGACTACGAACTACGACGACCTGCTCGAGCGGGCCTTCGAGCAAGCCGGCGAAGAGTACGACCTGATCACCTACATCTCGTCGAGCCCGAAAGACTACCGCGGACGCTTCATGCACTGGCCCCCCGGCGAGCCGCCCACAGTGATCGAGAGCGCAAACGACTATCGCCTGGGCGTGGTCAAGAGGTCGGTGATCGTCAAGCTCCACGGCGCCGTCCAGCGCCGGCCGTCTGAACAGGAGAACGGCGGCCAATCCCAGGACAACTACGTCATCACTGAGGATCACTACATCGAGTACCTGACCAACACGGACATAACCACCCAGCTCCCGCCCGTTGTCACCGACAAGCTGCGCAACAGCAGTTACCTCTTCCTCGGCTACGGCATGAAGGACTGGAATTTACGCGCGATCCTGCGACGGATCTGGGGCGAGCAGCTGCAAACCAACGGATCGTGGGCCATCCAGAGGGACGCGGACCCGATCGAGCAGGCCTTCTGGGAGAAACGGAACGTCGAGATCCTCGAGCTCGACCTCGAGGAGTACATCGAGCTCCTGCGTGCAGCCGTCGACGAGCGGATCGCCGAAGAGAGTGAAACGTGAGCGCGCCCGCCTTCACTGCGCCCGCCGCGGCGGGGCGGACGCCCACGACGAAGCTGCCGCCCTCGCCGTACCGAGGCCTCAGGTTCTTCACGGAAGCAGACGAGGACGCCGCCTTCTTCTTCGGGCGTCAGGAGGAGGTGGAGATCAACGCGGCAAACCTCCTTTCCGCGCGCCTGACGCTCCTTTACGGTCCGAGCGGCGTCGGCAAGAGCTCCGTCCTGCTTGCGGGCGTCGTCAACTCGCTGCGCAAGCGATCCCGATCGAACCTCGCCGAAGAAGGCGCGGCGGGCTTCGCCGTGGTGGTTATGCGCGCCTGGTCGGATCCCGAGCCTCTGAAGACGATCGCCGCTGCCGTACGCGCGGAGGCCGAGGTGCTCCTCGAACGCGACGATCTCCCCGACCCACCCGATCGCGCAACGCTCGCAGAGGTGCTCGACCACTGGAGCGTTCAGGTGCGAGGCAAGCTGCTCGTGATCTTCGACCAGTTTGAGGAGTACTTCCTCTACCACGACCACGAAAGCGGGCCCGGTACCTTCGACGCCGAGTTCCCGCAAGCGGTCAACCAGGCGAAGCTGCGTGCGAACTTCCTCCTCTCGATTCGCGACGACGCGCTGGCACGGCTCGATCGTTTCAAGGGCAGGATCCCGACCCTGTTCGACAACCGGCTGCAGATCGAGGACCTGACACCGGCGGCTGCCCGCGAGACCGTGAAGAGGCCGATCGCGGAGTACAACGAGCGCGTCCCGGCCGAGCAGCAGGTCGAGATACAGGACGAGCTCGTCGAGGCAGTGCTCACCGAATGCGCGGCCGAGGGCCTGACGCTCACGGCCGGCAGCGAGAGCCCCGACGCGCAGGCATCCGTCGCCAGGGCGGCATCCGGTGGCCTGACTCGGATCAAAGCGCCCTTCTTACAGCTCGTGCTCGACCGGCTATGGCGGAACGCCGCCGCGGCCGGGGAGCACACGCTCACGCTGGCCCAGCTCGAGGATCTTGGCCGCGTCAAGGGAATCGTCGAGAATCACCTCCGCGGCGCGCTCGACTCGCTCTCCTTGCCTGAGCAGGCCATCGCAGCGAAATGCTTCCGCCTCCTCGTCAGCCCCACCAAGACGAAGATCGCCTACCCCGCCACCGCCCTCACTGACCTGGCCGGGCGACCTGAGCCCGAGGTCACGGCCGTGCTCGACAAGCTCTGCGCCGCCGACACCGGCCGCATCCTGCACGACTTCGCCCCAGCCCAGGGCGAAGGGGGCAAGAGCTACGAGCTCTTCCACGACCTGCTCGCCGAACCGATCATCGCCTGGCGTAAGGAGTACGAGGAGGCGCAGCACCGAGAGGCCGAGGAGCAGCGCAGGCGTGCGGTCCGGCGTAAGTACCAACGGATCGGCGCCGTGCTGGTTGCGCTGGTGGCCGTCTTTGCCGCACTGGGCGCCTGGTCGCTCGTGCAACGCAACGACGCCAGGCACGCGACAGCGTCGGCGACCTCGGTCGCCCTTGCATCCACGGCTGACCAGCAGCTGGACAGCCATCGCGACGTCGCGCTGCTCCTGAGCCTGGACGCCTACCACGCAAGCCGGACTCCCCAGGCCGAGAGCAGCATGCTCTCGGCCCTTGCTGCAGTTCGACACTCCGGCGCGAACATCATGCGGGGCAACCAGAGCGGCGTCACCGCCATCGCGTTCAGCAACGACGGGAGGACCCTCGCAGCCGCCGGAAACGACGGGACCGTGCTGCTCTGGGACCGTCTCCATCACACCGTCTGCCCAGCGCCCCACACCCTCTGTCAACCCCTGGACGGCAGGAACCACGGCGCTGTCACAGCCATCGCGTTCAGCCCAAGCCCAAGCGGGCACACGCTTGCCGCCGCCTACGAGGACGGAACGGTGCTGCTCTGGAACACCAAGACGCGAACGTCGCCAAGACCCTTGAAGCCTCATAGCAGCGCCGCGATAACCACTCTCGCGTTCAGCGGCGACGGGCGGAAGCTGGCTGCCGCCGACAGCGACGGGATGGTGCGGGTCTGGGATACCCGACGAGGGACCAAGCTCGGCCAAGACGTGGCCGGCGACGCCATGGCGGTCAGCTCCGACGGCTCGCATCTCGCCACCATGAGCAGCTACTCGGGTACGACCCAGATCTGGGAATGGGACCCGGGCGTGCGCAAGTGGCTCAGTAGCTACAAGGTGGAGGGATCAAAGTCCCTCGATCTCGCCGATAAGAGTCTCACCGCGGTCGCGATCATCCCCGGCACCCCCACAGTTGCGACCTCGTACGACGACGGAACCGTGCTGCTCTGGAACCTGGACGAACGCGACCCCGCGCTCAACCACAGCAAGGCTGTGGTATCCGACAAGAAAGGCGTCGCCGGAGTCTCGTTCAGCAGGGACGGGAAGACACTCGCGTCTGTCGGTGCCGGTGGCGCTGTACGGTTCTGGCACGTCAACAGTGACAAGCTCGCCTTGAGCCCGCGCGGCTCACCGTTGCGCGGCGACCAGGGTCCCGCCAGCAGCGTCGCATTTGACAAGGGCGGCAAGACGGTGGCCACCGCGTACGACGACGGAACGGTGCTGCTTTGGCACCTCGGCTCGCAAGCGGCTGCTGGCGGTAGCAGCGAGCTTCGAAACAGCTCCGGCGCGTTCGACACCGCGTTTAGCCCGGACGGGAAGACGCTCGCCATCGCCAACTGGACCGACGGAACGCTGCAGTTCTGGGATCCGCACAAGCACATCGCGCTCGGCCCACTCCTGGACGCCAAGCAAAGCGCGGTCTGGGGTGTCGCGTTCAGTCCGGACGGAAACCTGCTCGCCTCAGCCGGAGACGATGGAACGGTGGCGCTCTGGAACGTGGAGACCAGAAAGCTCCGCGAACGCGTGAGGGGCCCACAATACGAAAACGATTCCTCCATCTATGACGTCGCCTTCGGCGAGAACGGGACGCTCGCCGCCGCCGGCAGCGACGGGACGGTGGTGCTCTGGGACGTGCGGCGGTCCAAGCACCCCAAACTGCTCGGCACCCTGAACGGTCACCAGGGTGCCGTCCGAGCCATAGCGTTCAGCCCGAACGGGCACACGCTCGCATCCGCCGGCTACAACGGAACGGTGGCACTGTGGAACGTGCTCGAACGCAAACAGCTCGGCATACCCCCCTACGTCGGCAAGAACGGAGGCGTCTACGGCGTCGCGTTTAGCAAGGACGGAATGCTCGCCACGGCCGACGGCGACGGAACTGTGAGGCTCTGGGACACCCGGAGCCGCCAGAACCCTACCCCGGAGCTCATGCCGGGCAACCAGAGCCTCGTCTGGGGTGTCGCGTTCAGCCGAGATGGTCGGACGCTCGCCTCCGCCGGTGACGATGGAACGGTGGTGCTCTTCAACCGCGACAAGAACACCCGGCAAGTCCTGAACGGCAACCAGGGGGCGGTCAACGCGGTCGCGTTCAACAAGGATGGGACGCTCGTCTCCGCCGGCGACGATGGAGCGTTGCTCTGGAGCACAAAGGACATCGGCATCCCCTGGAAGAGCTTCCAGGATCTGAAAGCACAGGTGTGCGGGCTCGTCGCCGGCAACCTCACGCGGACCGACTGGACCGCGCTCGTTCCCCGGGGCCTGCCCTATCGCACGACCTGCCCCGGCTAGCGGCTCTGCCTATCCGCGGAGCGTCGTCGGGCAGAGGTAGGCCGGCGCACCCGCGTCGCGCGTCAATGCTCCGGCGCGCTCTCCTGGGCTGACGAGCTCTTCGGCTCGGCCGCGCCGTCTGAGGCTGGCGACCGCGCGTTTTCCTCCGGGCCAACGGCGCCGAGATCGGCCGGCAGCGCGCCGCGTGCGTCTGTGCCGAAGCCGAGCTGGCGCAGCGCGTCGAAGTCGGCGCGGTCGACGTCCTCGATCGCCTCCAACTCCTTCCGCAGCGCGTCGATCTGGCGCACGGCGTCCTCCCCTTCCCCCTCCGTCTGCAGCTCACGCAGCGCCTGGGGCGTGGTGAGGTGGTAGCGAGCGACAGCCGCCTTCAGGCTGTGGCTCTCGAGGATCATCTTGAAGACGGCGAGGTTGGTCAGGTTGCGCTGCAGGTCGGAGCTCGGTTGCGTAAAGAACGCGCCGACGAACTGAGCCAGGCTGAGCCCACCCGTGACCGCCGCCAGCTGCCAACGGACCAAACCGAACGCGGCCAGGATCGAGAGCACAAGCGTCGCCGTTAGGAACACGGCGCCCCAGGCCATCAGGAAGGTGTTCGCCCGCCGGACTGTGTCGTAGACCTCGATCGAGCGACGCTGGGTCAAGAGCTCGTACTCGAGCAGCTTCTCGCTCTCGTGGGCGAGTACGTTCTGGCGGTCCTGGAAGTAGGTCTGGTAGCGGGAGAAGCTGTCGGCGGCGACGATCTTGGACTCGCCTTCGAGGTCGCCCGTACCGCCGAGGTAACGGACGAGGTCGTTGATTCCGTGCACGACCTCGACGGTTAGGAGTTTGGCGGCGAAGTCGAGCCCGCTCAGGTGGCGCTCCAAACTTGTACTAGCCGTGAACGTGTCCGAGACCGCGAGGTTGGGCAACTCGTATCGCGTGCGCAGTCCGGTCAGCAGCATCTTCACCTTGATATCGGTGTAGAAGCCGAGCACCCCGACATACAGGCGCGCCGACGAGCGGACAGTGACGTCGTCGTCGATCTCCTCTGCCAGCGGCCAGAGCGCCCGCGGGTGTGGGTTGGCGGCCAGCAGTGCGCGGGCACGGTCCTGGTCCTCCTCCGAGCCCTGCACGATCACGTCGAGCAGGATCTCAAGCGCGGACTTGCTGAACTTGCGCTCCTCGGCCCCGATGTGGACGCGCCGCGGCCTGAAGTCGAACAGGGAGTCGGCATGAACGTGATGGACGCGAACGCTTCCCTGCTCGAAGTAGCGCCCCTCTTCCGAGGGAGGCGAACCGGCCGGGTCAAGCCAGCCCTCTAGACCATCGACATAGCCGGCCCCCCACGTACCAGCCTCACAGTGGGCGCCGTACCGGCGCCGCTCGAAGTCATAGTTGTCGTCGGGGACATGCCAATCCCGAATGTTGATCACGTGCAAGACCCCGCGGCCGTCCTCACCATCACGGCGGCGGCCGATTGTCTGCTCGAGAAACAACCCGAGCGGCCCCGCCGCCACCGCCTCAGCCGGCAAACGACGACCGCCCGCACCCGCCTTCAACTCGAACCGTCGGCGACCAAGCAGCACCGCCCGCACCATCGACTCCGGAAGCACCAACCGGCACTCCGGGTTGAGCAAGAAGTCATTTTGAAGACACTCCGTCACCAGGACGAACCGCGGCGCGTCGCCCTCTGGCGTTCTCTCCGAGGCGGCCACCCCTGCCATCCAACTGTCCCCCACAACCTCTGTCAAGCCGGTGGGAACGCTTCGAGCTCTCGGGGTCCTGATGAAGCTCCGATAGCGCCCGGCCTACCAGAGGCCAGCGGCCCGCAGACTCGTACCGCATCGATCATGCAAGTCTGTCTCCAATCCCGCCGACGATCCGGTCGCACGGGCGTGGAAAGGAGAGAACTAGAAATGCCGTCGCCTAATCAGACGACATCCTGGTCAACTTCTGGTCAACCTCGAGTCTGGCGCCTAGTGCTGTCCGCTGGCGGGAAACGACGGAATCACGCCCTCTATTGCGTCCGGTGACAGTGCTGGCGTACTCGGCCGACATGGTAAGGAGGGGGTCAATCGGAAGGTTGCCGGGTCGTCGTCAGGTGGGCGAAGCGGCGGGGGCACGTGGTCGAAGAAGCCGCCGTGCTCGTCGTAGGTGATCACGAGCAGTGTTTTGGCCCACTGCTTGCTCGAGGTGAGCGCGTCGTAGAGCTTGAGTACAAGCGCCTGGCCGGCGAACACGTCTGAGGGAGGGTGGTCGTCGTTGGAGGGCGGCGAGATCAGCCGCATTAGACCTGTCTCGAAGTCGGCGAAGCTGGGGTCGATCCAGGAGACACTTGGCAGCTTCCCGGCCGCGGCGCGTTGGATGAAGGTGTCGCCGAGGTAGGGCGGCCGGAGATGTCCGTCGAACCAGGCGACGTGCTCGTTGAGCAGATGCGCGAAGGGGTAGTCGTTGTCGACCGCCCAGAGAAGCGGCGTCACGTCGTGAACGAACGTCGTCCAAGAAACCCCAGGCACGTTGTCCAGCTGGCGGAAGAACGAATTCAGGTGGTAGATCGGCGGGCTGACGTTGTCCCGCTTGCCGGCCGCATGGCCGGCTAGGGCGTAGAGGCGGTTTGGGAAAGTCGAGCCTGGCACCGAGCTGAACCAGCGGTCGCAGACACAGAACTTCTCGGACAGATGGTCATACACCGGCAGGTGCCGGTCGCTGTGGTAGCCCATCACGTCGCCCGGGTGGACCTCGGTCGGCCCGCCACGCTCGTCCATGTAGACCTGGACAAAGCCGCCGTTCTTCTGCAGGAGCTGTCTGTCGACCGACGATCCTCCGTGCGGCGGGTCCTGCGCTTTGGTCATGCGCGTATCGAGCAGCTCGTGGATCGGGAAGCTCAGCCCGTCATAGCCGGGGAACTTGCCGCTGCGGTCGCGGTAGACGTTCGCCATCCCGGGCTGCAACCCATCAAGCTCCGGACGCCGCCCCGACAACGACAAATAGCCGAGCATGTGATCGTACGAGCGGTTCTCCATCATCAACACAACGATGTGTTCGACCTGATCGAGCGCACGAACCGCAGCATCAACTTTCACTTGCACCCGACCCGCTGGCACGACAGGAGCCACCCCACCACCCCTTCCTGCCGCAAAATGAGACCGATCCGAGTCGCGACCCTAACGGACGCGACTCATCGCATGTCGAGCCCAGATGACGAGGCGTCTGTTCTGACGACAGCGAAGGCCGCAGCGAACTGGCAGGCGCTCTACAAGAAGGTGTCCAGGGTCGCGCCGAACGGTTAGCCGCAAATGAGGCGAGCGAGCGGTCGGAGGCTGCGGCTCCCCCACCCGCTAGCTCGCATCATTAGCAGCACGGCCGCGCTTTTCGATTACCCCGGCATCCGAAGCGGTTGTTGCGCACGCACTACGGTGCGCGAGTTCGCGTGCAGATAGAGTCACGCTCCCGGCGGGCGAAGGCGATCCGATGCGGCGGGTTCGTGTTTGCCTGGTGGTTGCACGTTGAAGAGCCCGGGCTAGGGGCTGCGGCCAAACCTAGCCCGGGCTCTTGATAGAGAGGACGGGCTGCGGCCCACCGTCCCCTCTGCCCGCGACCCTAGCGCCTCCCCAGTGCTCGGATCAATCGCGTTTTGCAAGAGCTTTACATCGCTCTCACGCGCGTGCGCATCGACGATTGAGAGGTTCTGGTGGGGAGGGCGAGCCTATGCGGCCGGGCTCGTCTTCCTTCTCTGAGAGACGCGCGGCGGCAAGAGTTCGCGCGGAATACATCCGCTTAAGGCCTCGGGGCGAATAGCCGATAACTAGGGCGTGAACGCTGCGGCGCGTTACGACCTTCTGATGCGGCATGCCGAGCACTTGCGGCGGTTCGAAGAGATCGCCGTGCTGCTACGCACGCCGAGAGCGACTGACCCGCCGCAACAGCCGTCGCAGCACATCGGCCGCGAGCGCGTCACCCTGACGCAAGCCGCCCAAAGCAGCTAGCGCGAGCTGCGACTCAGCGACCGTCAACGGTCTCGCTTCGAGCTCGATACGGCCATGCCACCGGATCGCGGCGGGATCGAACAGGTCGGGACGCTGCGAGGCGAGCAGTTCGAGGTAGTCGAGCGCGACGAGCAGCGACCCCCGTATCCATCTCGCGGAGGGCGAGCTCGGCCTGGAAGAGGTTGCGCCATTGGATAGCGCGGGTGAAGCGTCCGTGTGCTGAGCCCTGCGACGTCATCCGGCCTCCGTGGGGCCGGACGGCTAGAGCATCTTCGCAGGCTGCTGTGATGGAGCGCGGTCGATTCGCTCAGCGGAACGGGTCGACGCTGCGACCAGGGGCAAAGCAAAAGGAGCGTTCCCCCGTTTCAGCCGAACACGCGCTCCCGCGCAGGCCTGACAGTAGGCCACTGCTTCAGGAGGATCGTCATCCGCCACGTAGATCCTCCACCGCTCTGACCGCACCTGCCACTGCCGGCAGCACTCGACACAGTCGACTACCTGCGTGACCTGCGATGAAGCTGGTTCGGCCAACGTCACCTTGCCTCAGGAGGTGCCTGCCTGCATTTGGTGGGCACGATGATCAAGGACAGACCGGAGGGATCTCCCGGTCCGCCCGGGTACATGCGTCGCGATTTGCGAGGTGGAGAACTCGGCCGCCGCACGACCGAGCTCTCCGATTCGCGGTACAGAGGCCAGTCGGTCAGCGGGCGGCATACGGCACCGAAACCGGACCCGCTCGTTAGTGTGCCTTCGACCCAAGCCTCGAACTCAGCATGCGCCTATCCGGAGTTCCACGCGCCCGACAAACGACCAGGCTCGGCGGCGCAAACCTGAGCCGCCCTTTCAGACCCTGAGCATCTTTCGGTAGACCGGTCTATGCCGCTACGCCGTCGAGGATCTCCTCCTGCGGTGTTGCGAGCAGCCCGTTCATGTGTGCCCAGCGGCTTGCCTCGGTGCGGTTGGCGACGTCGAGTTTGCGGTAGATGTTGGAGAGGTGGAACTTGACCGTCTGTTCGGTCACCCACAGCATTTTTGCCAGTTGCCCGTTGGAGCTTCCGTCGGCGACCAGCCGGAGGATCTCGAGTTCGCGTTTCGTCAGCTCATCGGCGGCCCCAGTCGCGACAGGCCCCGGGCGTGCCGACGACCACTCGTGCGCCTCGTCCTTGAGGTAGACGGAGCGCTGGAAGGCTTGCCGGACCGCGAACGCCAAGTCCTCGGGCTGGGCGGTTCTCACGCAGTAGACCGCCACCCCGACCGCGAGCACTGCTCCGATCGCACTCGGGTCGGTGCTATCTCCCACCACGATCGTCTTCAGCTGACGTCGGGCCTCCGTCGCCCGACGAAGAGATGCCACCTGCTCAGCGTCGGCGACCTCAAGACCGGCGATCAGCAGATCGGGTGAGCTCTCGCCGACCAACTTCACCGCTTCGCCACCGTCGGTCGCGCGTCCGACCACCTCGATGCCGACGCCTTCGACTACCTCGCTGATTGCATCCAGCCAGAGTGGATGCCGGTCCATGAGGACCGCAGACCCGTTAAGCCGCATTTCAGATCACTCCCCCTCCGCACCAGCCGTGCGGGCCGCCCTAGGGGCAACTGCGAACGGCGCCAACCACATCGCGACCAATCGCCTCGGAAGCCTTACTAGGAGAAGCGCAAGGCTGTCACCGCCGAACGTTTCACCGTCCTGACACGGGACCACGCCGCCAAGAGCGGTTTCACTGCTCCCGGGCGCTAGCAGCTCTCGATATCTCGGAATGCCTGAGCCAGACAGCCCTGGGTTCGTTCCGACTCCGTGGTCGCAACGAGTGTTAGGCCCCGGTACGGCCCTCGAGGTCGGCTCAGCTCATTTCACTTGTCTAAGACGAAGACGACGGAGTATTCGCTGACCGGGTTGTGCGTGGACTCAAGAATCCTGAGGCGTCCCTTGAGCCCTGCCTTCTCCATCTGCGCGTGCACGTCTTCGGCGCACTGCCGGAAGCTCGGGGGTCCGGTCTCGTCGTCCTTCGAGACGCCGACAAAAACCCGTCCCCTGTAATCGTTGCTGTGCTCCTCGCTCATTCACGCCACTCCTTATGCGCTGTCCCTTGGCTTCACCCGACCCCTCCCTCTCCGGGGCCGAACGCCAACGCGAATCTACAAGGCCTAGCCGCATCGTCACAGGCAGAACTGAACAACGTGCTCCCCGGGCCGTTCGCTTTCTTGCGAAGATGCGTTCGTCGTCCGGCACCACGAAGGCCGGATGACATCGCAGGGCTCAGCGCACGGACGGTTCACCCGCGCCATCCAGCGGCGCAACCTCTTCCAGGCCGAACTCGCGCTACGCGAGATGCGAAACCCGTCGCTGCTCGTCCTCGTCGACTACCTCGAGTTATTGGCCGACGCGCGGCCGGACAAGTTCGATCGCGCTGCGGTCAGGTGGCATGGACGGCTCGAGCTTGAGTCCGGCGCTCGCGGCGCTCCGGCGCGTTACGGGCGGGCGACAACGATGCGGCGGGGATTCTGCGGCGACTGCTTCGCCGCGTCCGACCCGCGCTGATTCGGAGCATCGGCAGGTTGCGTCGGAGGCTTAGCCGTACTTCCCGCAGCCCTGGATTAGGCTGAAGCGGGTTGTGGGTCGGAGTTCGGCGCCGTTTCGGAGCGCGCCGGGCGTTGTCTTTACCGGGTTCCAGAAACCGACGCCGGCCAGCTGGACGGTCGCGCCGAGCAGTTGCCATGCTGGGGTCGGTGCCGGGCACGCCTTGGTGAAGGCGGACCGTGCGGCGAGGATCTTGGCGCGACTCATCGCCTGGGTCGGCGAAAGGCAGTTCGGGTTTGGCATGTAGGCGTTCATGTACGTCGATGAGGGCACGTCGTAGAGCTGAAGCGCGATCTCGCCGTTCGATTGCAGGCGATAGCGCTCGATCACGACTTTCATCGCCCAGATTTGTTGCTCGAAGGCGGTGCTGTTGCGGTAAGCGACGATCCGTTTCGGTGCGGCCAACGCGGCGATGGCGGGGATAGTCGTCCGCATCGGAACCGGGACCATGTCGTGGACCTTGTTCTCGAGTTTGTCCTTGACGTGGTAGCCGGGGGCGCCACCGGGAAGCACGGCTTCTTCCGGGTACAGGTTCGCGATGTCGTTGGCTCGACGTCGGCACCGGCCGCGGCGACGTCGCGCTGATTGCGGCCAAACTCGTCGGCGAGGAGGGATCTGTCGTAGGCGTCGACCTCGCGCCTTCGGCGGTGGCGGCCTCTCAGGAGTGATCGACCGGGAACTTCGCGACCTGGCCAACAGTCGTTCCAGTAATCGGCGCGGTCACTAGCGCGACCCCTGCGATGAACCCGCTCCGACGACGGCCCGGACGAGCGCGGATTGCGGCCGGCGCGATCGCCCTGTCTTCGCGACCCTGGAAAGTGGGTATCCGCTGGTCGCCTCTTTCAGGCGTCGGGGTGTTGGTGTGGGCGCTCGAGGAGTCCGAGTTGGATGAGCCGGCGGACGATCTGGAGCGCTTCGCTGTGGAAGCGGGCTACCTCGTCGGCGCTCAGGTGGAGGTCGATTCTCTGCCGGTTGAGCGCTTCGGCAAGTGTACGGTGCCCGTCGAGCGTGGCGATGAGTCGCGTCGTGTGCTCGTCCAACGCCACTCGAAAGCCCAGGCCCTCGTCGAGCGCGAGAACCGTCGATTGCAGTTCGTCGTTGCCCGCGACTAATGTCCGCGTCTGCTCCACGTGGTGTTTCGGGACGAGCACGAGGCGAGCCTCAAGTAGAGAGCAGTCATCAGTTGCCTGCAAGTACGTCTCTGCGTCGAAGACACGCAGGATGTGGTCGCTCGCCTGCTCGAGGCGGTCGAGCGAGATCTGGTCGGTGCGAGTCCAGTTCGGGCCGGCTGAGCGGCGTCGCAGTATGACCGCGCCGTGCGCGATCGCTTCGATGCCGAGCTGTTTGAGGTAGGCGAGCCAGCGGTCGAGAGCCTCGCTGAAGCTCTCGGGGGTGTCGCGTGCGGCGGGCTTGAGCCAGGCCGCCGCGTGTGTCACCGGGTCGTCGCTTCCGAAATAGAGCAGCCAGCTGTCGCAGCCTCGCCTGTCGACCAAAGGCTTGAGCGTGCTCCAGGGATCGCCGGGAGGGTGCGCCCAGCTGATCAGGATGTGCGCGAAGCCTTCCTCGGCAAGAGCCTTCGCTGCCTCTTGCACTGCCAGTCGCGAAACCGTGTCGCCCGGTAGGCCGCTGTCTCGATACACGTAAGCCGTTTCGGGCGAGATCACGTAGGGCGGGTTGCAGGTGATCAAGTCGAATCGGTCGCTCCCGGCCGGCTCGAAGTAGCTGCCCTGACGCAACTCGACATTCGAGTTGCCGTTCAGAGAGCAGTTCAACGCTGCGATCTCGAGCGCGCGCGGGTTGATGTCGGTCGCGACCACGCTCTCGGCGTGACGGGACGCGAGCAGCGCCTGGATCCCGTTCCCGGTACAGACATCGAGCGCTCGCCTCACCTCTCGGCGCACGGTCAGCTTCGCAAGCGTCACCGACGGCGGATGCAGTCCCGCAACCCACTCGGAGCCATTCCGTCCATCGGCATCGCGATCCGAGACGATCAGGAGATCGCCATGCGGGACGATCTTGACGGTCGCACGCACATCACCGTCGACCGCCTCGAGCAACCCGGCCGGCTCAAGCGACTCGCATCCGACCGAACCAAGCGTGGCCTCGGCCTCGGCCACAACCAACGAGAGCCCGAGAAGAAACAAACGCACGAGCCCAGAGAATGGCTCGCCCGTCTCCAGGCGACGCCGGTACACATCGATGTCCGCCGCGGCAAAGGAGAGCCTGCCGCCACCGAGAGTCTGTTCGATTCGCTCGGTCGTGAAACCGGCCTCCGCGAAACGAGCCCGCAGCAGCGCTAACGCGTCACGTTCGAGGATCGTGTCGGCACGAGCGTTCACCTGCCGAGTCGACAGCCGACTCAGATCTTCACGTTCTTTGTGACGTCCCAGCCGCCCACGACCGCCGCTCCCGCCTTCCCGGTCGGATCCTGGGGTGTGTACTGCAGCTCGATCGCGCCGAAACTGAACCCAAGCGTCTCATCAGCCTCACCGTCCGCCCCCTCCGCGCTCTCCGCGAACGAGCTGACCAGCACGTCAGTGAGTTTGATCTTCAGATACTCGATCGACTCCTTGACCGCCCGACGCACACTCACCTGGGCCGTCTTGATGTGCTTGCCACTCGCTGCTGCAACAAACAAGACCGGCGAAGCCTTATTCGTCCGCATCGCTACCGAGAACTCCGAAAACTTCACCTTCCCCACCCGGGTCCCACCAGGTCCCGGCACAACCTCGCTCTCCGACGCGCCCCAACTGAACGAGGCCAGCTCGATCCACTCCTTGTGCTTGGAATCCGTACTCTCGCCCGCGACCCCGTCAACCTTCAGAAAAATGTTCGCCGCCACCAGACCTCCCTTCACTGGCCGCAGCAACCAGACGACAACGCCTCGAGGCCGCAAACCATAACTCTCCACCCGAACACTCGCCAGCGCAACGCCCGCTGAATGCGGCGAGAGGGGCCGTCCCCATTAACGCGTACGCCGGCAATGAGACTTTGAGACGCGGTATGTATTCGGATCGAGCCCGCTACGGCCGACCCTAGCGCGCGCACGCAGGTACGTGCTCCCGGGCCTCGCGACCGCTCCGGCGTCGGCACCCGTTCGACTCCGGATTTCGACCGCACGTCCGCGCCGGATCGGAACCGAGTACCCCACTGCAGTCAGGGGATCCCGGAAGGCGCGCCTGTAAAGCGACTCCAGTTCGGCTTCGATCTGCTGCCGCTCCTGACAGACCGGACGGATGTCCGGATCCGCCCGAGTACATGCGTCGCGATTTGCGAGGTGGAGAACTCGGCCGCCGCACGACCGAGCTCTCCGATTCGCGGTACAGAGGCCAGTCGGTCAGCGGGCGGCATACGGCACCGAAACCGGACCCGCTCGTTAGTGTGCCTTCGACCCAAGCCTCGAACTCAGCATGCGCCTATCCGGAGTCCCGCGCGCCGTACAAACGACCAGACTCGGCGGCACAAACCTGAGCTGTTCCTTCAGAGACTGAGTGTCTTCAGTCCGGAGAACCCCAGCCACACTGGCCGCTTCGACGTCTGCCTGGATGGTGTGGTGGCCGCCGCCTTCCCCTACGGCCGCGACGGGCGCCTGCGCGGGAACTGTGCTCCGAACGAGTCAACTTGTGTCCCACAAGAGGTCGGGTGCTAACCGGCCGCGACCCGCGCCGTCCGACGGTGTGCCGAGCCGAGGTCGGAGTTTCCTCGGACGACCTGCGAGCCGTATGCATGGACGTCAGGATTCTCCCGGACCACGCTGCTACGGCCGGAGGGCGCCTAGGGGCGCCCTCCGTCAATTCCAAGTCACTGGGTTGCAGCGTGCATCAACAATCCGTTCGCACCAGAAAGAGGCGGGGCGAGTCTTTCAAGATCGCCGCGGTCGGTCTATGCCGCTACGCCGTCGAGGATCTCCTCCTGCGGTGTTGCGAGCAGCCCGTTCATGTGTGCCCAGCGGCTTGCCTCGGTGCGGTTGGCGACGTCGAGTTTGCGGTAGATGTTGGAGAGGTGGAACTTGACCGTCTGTTCGGTCACCCACAGCATTTTTGCCAGTTGCCCGTTGGAGCTTCCGTCGGCGACCAGCCGGAGGATCTCGAGTTCGCGTTTCGTCAGCTCATCGGCGGCCCCAGTCGCGACAGGCCCCGGGCGTGCCGACGACCACTCGTGCGCCTCGTCCTTGAGGTAGACGGAGCGCTGGAAGGCTTGCCGGACCGCGAACGCCAAGTCCTCGGGCTGGGCGGTTCTCACGCAGTAGACCGCCACCCCGACCGCGAGCACTGCTCCGATCGCACTCGGGTCGGTGCTATCTCCCACCACGATCGTCTTCAGCTGACGTCGGGCCTCCGTCGCCCGACGAAGAGATGCCACCTGCTCAGCGTCGGCGACCTCAAGACCGGCGATCAGCAGATCGGGTGAGCTCTCGCCGACCAACTTCACCGCTTCGCCACCGTCGGTCGCGCGTCCGACCACCTCGATGCCGACGCCTTCGACTACCTCGCTGATTGCATCCAGCCAGAGTGGATGCCGGTCCATAAGGACCGCAGACCCGTTAAGCCGCATTTCAGATCACTCCCCCTCCGCACCAGCCGTGCGGGCCGCAGTACAAGACGAACACACAACCTACGCCCATCACGAACCTCCCTAATCCCCCTGGAGGGGGAACATGGACCGCGTGCCCTCCCTTAGCGGGGTGAAGCGCCAACGGGAAGTCCTGGAGCCGTCGAACTGCGGGCCCCGAAGGCGAACCCCGCCGCACAGGGTTCGCCTTCTCCCCCTGGCCCCCCGGGCCAGCCTGGGTGGCCGCCCCCATGCCGGCCCGACTTGGAGATCCAAGGCTAGAACCGGTGGCACGCAATGTCGTTCGCGGTGCCGACACATGGAATGTCAAGACCGGAACACTTCAAACGTGAGGGGCAACTGCGAACGGCGCCAACCACATCGCGACCAATCGCCTCGGAAGCCTTACTAGGAGAAGCGCAAGGCTGTCACCGCCGAACGTTTCACCGTCCTGACACGGGACCACGCCGCCAAGAGCGGTTTCACTGCTCCCGGGCGCTAGCAGCTCTCGATATCTCGGAATGCCTGAGCCAGACAGCCCTGGGTTCGTTCCGACTCCGTGGTCGCAACGAGTGTTAGGCCCCGGTACGGCCCTCGAGGTCGGCTCAGCTCATTTCACTTGTCTAAGACGAAGACGACGGAGTATTCGCTGACCGGGTTGTGCGTGGACTCAAGAATCCTGAGGCGTCCCTTGAGCCCTGCCTTCTCCATCTGCGCGTGCACGTCTTCGGCGCACTGCCGGAAGCTCGGGGGTCCGGTCTCGTCGTCCTTCGAGACGCCGACAAAAACCCGTCCCCTGTAATCGTTGCTGTGCTCCTCGCTCATTCACGCCACTCCTTATGCGCTGTCCCTTGGCTTCACCCGACCCCTCCCTCTCCGGGGCCGAACGCCAACGCGAATCTACAAGGCCTAGCCGCATCGTCACAGGCAGAACTGAATGAAGCGCGGCTTCAAGTAGCCCGAAAGGACCGGATGGTGGGAGCGCCACTCTGGCCATCCCGCACTGCTAGCAGGACTCAGAGCAGGCGAAAACACGCTCGCACAGGCGAGCCTCCTGTGATGCTTGCCGCGTCCCTCGGAAGTAGGAATCGCTGATCGTCCGGGTCGGTTCGCTGCTCGCACGTCAACTTTTCTTCGCAGCTGAACTGTTGTCTACGCTGACACTTGCGCTCCCTGCGACGATTCCGCCCGCTGGTCCGCCGTCGCCGGACGCCCACCGCTCCCGCTTACCCGGACGAACTTGCTCAGCAGGTCGTACCAGAAGGGTGCCCCGAGTGAGAGCGCGGCGACGGTGAGCAGAAGCCCAACGATCTTTGCGATGATTCCGCCGGCGCTGTTTGGGAACTCCTGCGGGCCGCTGCCGGACTTGAACAGCTTCCAGCCGAGGGGAAGCTCGAGCTTCGACACCGCGTTCGCGGCGTTGACCCCCTGACCCTGTTTGGCGGCGGCATCGGCCTGTGCGACGACGGCGGACCGGGCGGCCGGATCCTTCCAGAGCGTGTTGGCGACCTGGAGCGTGTCGACGTTCAGCAATACGACGACGATCGCGCCGACCACCCAGAGAACGATGGCAATGTGCCGGCGATACCACCCCGACACGCGCTGCATCGAATCATCGAACCACTGCTCGGCGCTTCGCCGGAACGAGGCCGCATCGCCCTTCGAGTCGCGGTAGAGAGCAAACAGGGCCTCCTGTACCTTCGGGCTCGGGATCGCAGCGATCGCCTTCTGAACGTCAACGTCGACGACCGCGGCCTCAGCGGCGGCTTTTTGGGCGAGGGACGCCGCGGCGCCGATGTCGAGGAGTGCCGAGATGAAGGTGCGCGACGGGATGTACGACGGACGAACGTCAGCCCGATCACAACCTCGAGCGCCGGGAAATTCGACATCGCTGCTCTCCCCCCTCACCGTGAACCTCGAGGACACAGAGCCGCAGGCCGACGACCCTACAGCGGCAGGCCCAATGGTGCGTAGCCGAACTGCCGCCGTATCGTGCTCGTCGGCTATCACATAGCCCAAGTACCCAGCATGCCGTGGAACCAGACGATCGCGACGGCCGAGAACACGTTCGACATCGAACAGAACACAATGATCACCAAACTGAACCGCGGCGACTGCACCAGCCCCGCCGCAGGTTGCCTAGTCAGCGTCGGGTCGCCTGTGCGGTGATGCGGAGGTACTGAGCCAAGCTCGGCGCAGATTAGGAGCAAGGCACCGGGTAGCACTGGTGGGTGCCCTCGAAGAAGAAGCACTCCCAACAACGCGGCGGACGCTGCGCATGGATGCGCGCGGACGGATAGGTCTCGGTGAAGTGGATGCCTTCGACTCGCTCGTGGTCATCCTCGACGAAGTAACCGACGACCTTCCCGTCGAGCACCTCGGCGAAGATCTCGCGATATCTGTCCCTGAAGACGACATGGTCGCCGTCTCCCTTGGCCACCGCCTTGCGCGTGTCGATCACCGGCTGATCGAGGAACGTCATCGTTCTGGACACGAGTTCCCCTTACTATGCGTGGCTCGCGTCGGGATGATGACACGTCATGCGTGAATCCCGGCTGACGCCGAGCCGGCGGCTCGCCTGCGCGGATTCTGAGTCGGTAAGGGCTATGACTAGACACAACTAGTCGCCGCGGACGAAGCTCACCTCGGGCTAGGGCGCGTCCGGCTCATCGTCGCGGTGTTCCCAGTACTCGTGCACGTCTAGCGCCTGGCGCAGGAGGCCGATCTCCTCGACGGTCAACTCGACTTTCATCCGACGACCTGGATGTTCGATGTCACTCCCTCTTTCCCAGGCCAGATAGAGAGAATCCATCTGTACTGCTTGGTCACGGGCGCAGCTAACGGGTCTGTCTTCGAGGTGGAGGTGGCGGGGCCGTGGCAGGTGAACTTCTCCCACGTCATCTGCGTGACGCCTTGGATCTTCTGCGAGTAGCCCTTGCCGACGCCCACGCACTTCGGGGCCACGGTGAACACAATCGGATTGCCGTGGTACATCAAGGCAATGTTGTGGTAGTAGGCTCGGGCTTGAGAGAGGCTCCACCAGTACTTCGGCAGAACCGCCGACGCCGACGCCGCGGTGAGCAGCGCGACGCCGAGCACGAGGATCACGATCAGTCGTTTCATGCTTCTCCTCTTGAGGACGTTGTCGACCTCGTTGTTGTCGAAGAACGCATCGGCCGCCGGCGCCTCGAGTTCCGCGACAAGCTCGGGCTCCACGGCTTACCACCAGACCGAGACGCCGCATAGTTAGTCCTCCTCGGTTTGGGAGAGCTGACGCTAACGCGACCACGGAGGCGCGTGAACTGGCCGTGCGTCCAGAAGGAGAAACGTGGCGATCACGAGCGCAGCTATAGGGCGGGCTCGGCGGGAACCAGAGCCGTCGTCGGGTTTGGCGCGTCGAGCTCCGAGACGAGCTCGGGCTCCGCGAGCGCGGAGCCATCCGGCGGCCAGCTGTCGCCGGCGGCCGCGAGCGCGAGCGCTGACGACCCGACTGGCGCCACATACGGCAGCATGGCCGGCTTCGAGTCCGCGCCGGTGCGCGGCGAGCAGTTGTTCGTAAAGGCCAGCGGAGGCCATCAGCCCTTCCGGGTCGTCACCCCTGCGGGTAGGCCACCAATGGAAGACCCACTCAGGGCGGGCCCTCTATTGCCGAGTCGAGTGGGCGTCCGCGCAGCGAGTGCGCGACAGACGGCCGCTAGCCGAAGGGGACCCCGACGAGCCGCCGTGTCGAGACGCCGACGAGGGGGTCCTCGCCCGGCTTTGTGGCACGGATGAAGAGCGTGAGCTGCTGCTGTTTGCTGCTCGCGGGGAAGTTCGCGTCCCGGTGAAAGACCAGAATCGCAGCCCCCTCGTCCCCGGTGAGCTCTTCCGCCGGGATGCTGAACTGGTTGTACGGCACTGCGGTGACGTAGACGCTCGCGCCTTTGATGTTGACGCTGCAGGTGCTCCCGATGCGTACCTTCAGCGTAAAGCTGTTGGTCTGCTCGTTGATCGGTCCGGACAGCACGTCGAACGAGACGATCTGGAGCCGTGCGGGCGGTGCGAGGTCGGCGATCGGGGCGGTCTTCGCGCTCTTGTTGGTCGGACAGCCGTTGGCTCCGGGCGCGCTGCGGCCCCGAGTGCCGTTCGTAGCGGCCATTGCTGCCGCGGCAATGACCGCCATGACCAGCGCGGCAACAGCGGCGATCACTAGAGGTCTCGCAAGCGCGGCGCGACCCAACCGCGGATACCAAGGAAACCGTTCCATGGTTCCTCCTCAGTCGACGGATCGCCCGCGCCACAGATCCTGAAGTGCGACGGTCGAGCCGGCCAACCCGTCAGCATGAACCACGTGGAGAGGACTGCACCCCGTACTCCAACGCCAACCCCTTACTTCCTCGCGCGCGCACGTACGCACGCGCGAGCTAAACAACAGGTGTGTCGTCAGCGACCATTTCGGCACGCCCGCGTAGCCACGCTGCGGTGCACTGCTGCGAGACGGCCAACCGTGTATGCGCACCGTCGCCCCGGGCTCGGAGTTCTGTGTCCATCACACCAAGTTGCTCGCGACCGTCGACGCCGAGACGCTGCGGCGCGGGAGGACGCCGAAGCGCCATTCCACGCTCGAGCCGGTCTTACGCGTTGTCACCGATCCGGAAGGTGAAAGGGGGGCGGCCGACTGTGAGGACGGTCGTAAGCGCTGATCCTGCGAGTGTTACGCACTGCACTCGACGCAGCCTGAGTTGACCAACCGTTGACCACGCCACGCGAGGGCGCATGCCTACGAGCATTCCGACCTGAGTCCCTTACGGTGTGAGTTGGTGCTCACCAAGCGCATGGGCTGCCGATGCCGCCGTCCCCCTCGAAGCGTTCAAGCCGCCCGGAGCCTGATCGCGGGGTCCCACGTTGCCACTGGCCTCATCGCCCACGGCGCAACAGCAGATCGCGTCGAATTGGCGGGCGCTCTAACAAGAAGGTGGTCGGAACGCTCTGCCACGTTCACCTTTCGCCGCCGTGATTCGAGCACGCTCCTGAAAGACCGCCGGAGTGGCTCCATTCACCGTCGCCACATTGAACGATGCTGCCGTGACCGTTGCCGAAATTGGCTATGCACGTGTGGGTGACACAGAACCGCGCGCTGGCGTTCATCGCGTAGTGGACGGCGACGATCGCCACCAGCACCACGCCGATGATGATCCCCCACCTCACGGGCGTCTCGTCCCACAACCGCTACCCACTTTTCACCGTCCCAACGAAAGCACTTCTCGCACTCGAGATTGGTGCACTGAATCGCACTGAGCACAACCGGATCAAACGAAAGCGCGAGCCGCAGCCGACTGCTCCGCAAGACCTCAATCGGCGTACCACATTCGGGACAGATCGTGTCCATCCCACCGAACCTTACGCGCGCGCATCACACCGGGAGCGACCACGTGAAGCGTTTGGAAAGCGGAGGGCCGGGTACCGCTGTCTGTGGGGAGAGCCTGACGGCATAAGAGTCCGCCACCCCCTGCCTGTGGCGTGCTTCTCCAGGACATCTCTTCCATCACGCACCCGGGGCCAGGCCGGCGATCCCCCAACTCCCGCCAGAGCCGGCCTCTCGCGTCCTTCTTTGGCGGGCGATTAGCGCGGTTAACCTGGGTCGGGTGGCTGATCGCAGTGACCCGTACCGCCCGGCCTGGACGATTCGGTCACCTTCCGGGCAGCAGCTGAGGGTCGAGTACGACCGCTTGCGCAGTCACTGGCGAGTCTCTCCCGGCGAAAACGTGAGGCTCCACTTGGCCGACGCACTCGCGCAGGCGACAGGCAGCACGCCTGACGCGGAATGGATCGTCAAGGTCGTGCGCGAGATCGACCACGAAGCGCCAGCGATCTAGCCAATTCTCAGTGCAGGGACTCGCTCAGGCGCGTCGTGCTCGCCGAAGCAACGGAGTTTGCACGCGGGTCGTACAACACCGTTCGCATCGTTCAAGGCGTCTGCCAACCTTGACGCCGACGTACTTGAATCGATGCCCGAGAAGCCGACAGGTTCGCTGTTGCACGATCACGAATCTCAGATAACCAGCCAGTCGAAGCGCGCGCGCTCCCTGATCGACCAGGGACGGCCTCTGCGAGGCCGTCTTGCCTGCACGCACCACGACACCGAAACGATCCTCAGGTACTTCTAAGCGCGAGAAGGCGGCTGGCCGTGCGCGATTCGAAGCGGCTGGTAGTCCTTTTCAAAGCGCGAGCGCCCCGGTGGGCTTCTTTGCGGTACGGGGGTACCAGGGGGAAGCCGCAGTTACCGGGGCGTTCGCAGTTCCCACCGCAGAGGGCGGTGCAAGATCGAAGCTAATCCTCTCGCGCCGCTGAGAAACGACGCAGACGGCTAGGAAAGCACTGCGGGAGATTGCCCTGCTCGACGTGATTCGTTAGCGCGAGACTGAGCGATCAGTGAAACGTGGCATCCACATTCGACGCTTCGGGAGTTCGAATTCGGGATCCACAGGTGCCGGCCACCGGAACCTCCGTGCCATCAATCTCACCCACCACATGGGACGCAACGCTAAGGAAGGATTGTTGAAATCCGGCGTATCCCAAGTTAACGCTGGCGAGTGTCCATCGCGCCGGAGGGCCGGTATTCCATCCGGGACACCTGGAACGATTTGCATGCTTGACAAGCGGGAGGGGTTCCTACGCTCGACGGCTCTGGAGCCCCTCCGCGCCTAGCTTGCAGCTGACGCAACGTCATTAAGCGCCCGTTGACGAGCCGTGAACGTCCAGAGACGCGATTCCCAGGGGATTAATCGCAGGGTTTCTCGCGATGTGCGCGTTTTTCGTCGTAATGCCGAGACGGCGTCGCCACGGCGCCGGAATCCCCCCGACGCCGCACGGCGGGCCGTCAGCCCGTTCACCGCCCCTGGGTACCCGAACCACCTTCCTGTTTAAACCCCACAGGCATTGGGGTGAGCGTCAAACGCATTGTCGAAGGCCGCACAACACGATTGCTCAGCATTAGCGAGCTGTCCTAGCATCATTGGCGCGAGAGGGGATCGGCCCTCCGTTCCTCCCGCCGCAGGCTGTTTGGGGCCCTAGCTTCGGTGCCGTGCGGCCTCCAACGGCTACTAGCGGTCGGGGAATCACTCATCCGGGGGCAAAGGGCGACATCGCGCTCCTGCCGACTACTGCCAGAGGGGATAGGCAGCCGCCCGCGTCCGCAGCGTCGGAACTGCGGCGCAGAAGCGAAGCTCGCAACTTCACGCCTCTCCTGTTCAGCAACGGCCCCGGTATCCCCGGGCCGTTCGCTTACCTGAGAAGATGCTCAAGCCGTCCGGCCCCATGGAGGCCGGATGACATCGCAGGGCTCGGCACACGGACGATTCACTCGCGGCTATCAAGCAGCGCGACCTCTTCGGGGTGCGCGGCTGCTTCGCATGTTCAGCCGACGTTGCTTCCGCATCGGACAAGCCGGATGCGGCGGAGGCTTAGCCTTACCTTCCGCAGCCCTGGATTAGGTTGAAGCGGGTTATGGGTCGGAGTTCGGCGCCGTTTCGGAGCGCGCCGGGGGTCGTCTTTGCCGGGTTCCAGAAGCCGACGCCGGCCAGTTGGACGGTCGCGCCGAGCAGTTGCCATGCTGGGGTCGGTGCCGGGCACGCCTTCGTGAAGGCAGATCGCGCGGTGAGGATCTTGGCGCGACCGATTGTTTGGGTTGGCGAGAGGCAGCTCGGGTTTGGCATGTAGGCGTTCATGTACATGCCCGAGGGGATGTCGTAGAGCTGGAGTGCGATCTCGCCGTTCGATTGCAGGCGATAGCGCTCGATCACGACTTTCATCGCCCAGATCTGTTGCTCGAAGGCGGTGCTGTTGCGGTAAGCGACGATCCGTTTCGGTGCGGCCAACGCGGCGATGGCGGGAATAGTCGTCCGCTGCGGCACGTGGTAAACCCTCCACCTCTGCGCGTCGCTGAGGGTCATCAGCTTCCACAGGTCGCCGCCGCACCATGTCCCCGGCACACGCGTGGCCGGCGTCGCTTGACGTGCCGAAACAGGCGCGACGGCCACAATCGCTAGGGCTGCAACAACGGCGGCCGTGAACACGACTCTCTTCATCTGCCGCACCCCCAGAGTCGAATTCAACCCACCCACGCGCAATCCTACAACTCAAGGACTCGGCCTAAACACTCGGTCCAGCACGCCTGGTAGCGAGCCTTAGTGCGGGCGACCGCGGTGCGGCCGCGATTCTGCGCCGGCGGAGTCGCCAGGACTACTAGTAAGGCTCGATCTTAGGGCGCTACGCCGAACCACCTTGTAGAGCGCCTGCCAGTTCGCTGGCGAAACTAAAGGGTGTTCAGACGGCAGCCGATATGTCCCACTGTCGCTTGGGGAAGCGATGAACGACCGCTGAGGCCCTCGCCGCTCTCGCCTCCCGAGACGCGAGGGCTTCGCGCTTTCCGCCCTGTCTTAGCGCCGCAGCTCGCACTCTCCGCGTTGGCGAGCCTGTGCACGGTCCGGGCCGCACCGTTGCCCGCATCGGTGCGAGCACTTAGCCTCCAGGAGTGGGATGAGAGAACGGGCCAACATCATCCGAAGCTTGGTGCATGTCGCCGCACACAAGCGGGCGATGGATGCCACATATCGCGAGCTGATCGTGGAAGCGGACGCTGCTGGGCTCAGCTACGTCGAGATTGCCGAAGCCGTCGGATCGACGCAGGAGGAAATCCTACAACTGCTCACACGCATCGACTTGGTTAGTTCGGACACGTTACTTGATGCGCTCGACATCGGTGCCCGCCAACAGCCGCGAAGCAAGAAGCAAGCTGGGTAATCGCCTTCTCCTCTTCCTCCCGGTATTCAGACAGCCGCTCGCCGTCCTCCTCGGGTGCAAGTCTGGTTCTGCATGAGTTGGAAGCCGATCGTCTGGAATCAGGCAGACCACTATCCGCAGTGGCTTAGTCATTCCTCTCGTGAGGGGTCGCCTCCGCAGGAGGGATCGCGAGTGACCCTTTCCGAACTCCCAGGCCTCACACTCGTCGCGACAAAAGTCGAAACGAACGGGCTTGTCTGGCTCAAGCCAATTCGAGACATCGAAAGCTACTAGCGCCGCACCGGGCCAGCATCGGTGTACACCGACAGCTGCGAAGCAAGCTCCGTAATCGCCCCAGCAGCGAATTCGGGGAAGTTCCACATCGTCCCGGGAGCCGGGGGTTGCATTCTTCTGCGACCATGGTCGGACGATGAAGGTTGTCGTCTCAGAGGGAGCGGCGCAGCTGATCGAAGAGCGCGGAGGGCAGCTCTACGTTTGGGTGAAGAAGGGCCGCTGTTGCGGCGCGGTGAGGACGCTTGCAACCTCGATCGAAGCGCCGCCGCGTCAAGAGTTCCGCCGGATCGAAGCGGACGACCGGATCGAGCTTATGATCCCCGCGCACCTGGACCCGCTTCCAGACGAACTGCAACTCGAAGTGCGACGCTTCCCCCGCCGGATCGAGGCGTACTGGAACGGATGCGCGTGGGTCGTATAGGCGTCGACCGACCGCGGTTGGCGAGCGTCCACGCCTACGGCGGGACCCCGAACACCTTCTTGTAGAGCGCCTGCCAGTTCCCGGCGATCTGCCGCTGCGCCTGCCGCAACGTGACCTGACCGGCACAAACCATGTCTGGACCTTGTTCTCGAGCTTGTCCTTTACGTGGTAGCCGGGCACGCCACCGGGGAGCGTTGCCTCTTCCGGGCAGAGATTGGCGATGTCGTTGGAGCCGCCGAGTTCGAGCGAGACGATGTGGTCGATCTCGATCGTGCTTCCATAGAGCTTCGCGGCCAGCCCGTACTCGCGCTCGACATCGAACTTCTCCGACTACGGCACGTTGCGGATCGATCCCGTCCGGAAAGTCGACGAGCAGATGACGACCTTCGTGAGCTTCGAGTACGCGCCCGGTGAGCATTGCCGGTCAGGGTTCGCGCCGAGCGTGCAACCGCTCGTCTGCGATCGCTTCGCAAGAAGCACCGTCGCACAACGTCCGGCGGGTTGCCTGCGCTCGCGGTCGCGCAGAGCACGACGCACAGCGTCGCCACTGTCCCGATCGCTGCAAGTCGCATCGCCCTCTCCGATTCTCGTCTTTGAGACGAGTAGCCGGGGCTGATCGACCGGCCGCCAACGTTCGCCCCGGCTAGTCAGGACGCTACGGCGAGTCGGTGGAGGTGTCGTTCGTCGCGCCGACAGTCGAACCGTCAACACGGATACAGACCTCGACCGCTACTCGTGAGACCCCTCGGCACCACGTAGCACCGTGTGTAGCACCGTGTGCGAGCGACGCTGTTCGGCGGATCGGATAGGCGGCTGCCCTAGCGCGGGCGCCCCGACTGCTCCTCGCGGGGGTACCACGGGGGTAACCGGGTACCAGCGGCCGAAGGGGCGCCCACTACACACCGTTGCGGCCAACGGTGCGATGACGACGATGCTAATGCCTCTGCCTGGGCTTAGTTGCCTATGCAAACGAGTAGATTTGCCCAGGTTGTGCGGTGAACCGTCCTACCCCTTTCGAGTGATCCCCTCGATAGTTCACCAGCGCCGCCTTTACCTCCGCGAGGACGCCTCGTAAGGTCGCTTACCAAAGCCAGAAGCGCGCAGGGGGAGAGCGTTTCGTCTGCGTCTGGCTGGTGGATGCCCGGGTGTTGTAAGCGGCCTTGCACCACCCGGATATCTCACTAGCGATGCCCGAGCGTCAACAGGCGGCCCTGTTGGCGCCGGGCGTCACACTCATGAGCCCTAGAACACATGCGTCTCTGTCGCACATCCCCGGGCCTCGAACCCGGCACCCGACTCCGCGCACGTCACGCAATGCACCGTCACTCGCGGTGGATCGGTCGCGGTTACGCGAATCGGCCAGTTCCCGTCTGTGTCAACCGACCATTCGCGTCCGCACATACTGCAGCTGACTCGGGAAGAGCCAGTTCCGACACAAACGAAACCTGCCGCTCGTCACTCACGGATCGCTACCCGAACTCACGCTGAGCACAGACGGGACAGTAGGCGACCGCCTCGGCCGGCTCGTCATCGGTGAGGTACACCCTCCACCGCTCAAAGGGTGTCGCCCAGACGCGTTGGCACTCGATGCGCTCGAGCGTCCGTGTCTTCTGCTGGGAAGTCGGGTCGGCCATCGTCGTCGCTTGACGGAGGGATGCCGCTCCCAACGCCTGGAGTTTCCCAACAAGGCAGAAACGTTGTCTAGACCCATCTGGGCTAGCTCTGTCCCATGAGTCCGGCGACACGTTGTCACCGCCGTTTTGTCTACTGAAGGAAGACGAGCTCGGCCGCGTGAGCTCGCCCTCCCCACTTGAGCGTCTCACCGGCCCGCACGCCTACACGCACGAGTGACGTAAAATTCTTGAAAACGAGATCGGGTGTCGGCCACTGGCGCGCCAAGGTCGCCGCAGAGGGGACGGTGTGCCGCAGCCCGTCCTCTCCGGGGGGAGAGCTAGATGTGGGGCTGACGGCAAGACTTTGACTCACCTTCCGGCTCTCCCCCGTGCGTAGTTGGGACATGGTGCCTCGTTATGAAGCCGCGCCGAGACTGGCT
This sequence comes from uncultured Actinomycetes bacterium, assembly GCA_963816455.1. Classification (GTDB taxonomy): domain Bacteria; phylum Actinomycetota; class Thermoleophilia; order Gaiellales; family Gaiellaceae; genus Palsa-739. The sequence continues at coordinate 232,431 of CAWFKM010000016.1, read as the reverse complement.
ACCGGCGGCCGCGTAGACACGACAACGGCCGCGACGACCACGATCGTGACGGCGACGGCTATCGCCTTCGCGCCGGGGAAGTGTTGAGCGGAGAGAGCGAGACCAATCGGTAGGAGCCCGAAGAGAGCGACCAGGACGCCTCGCATTAGGGCACGGTGCGGCGGGCGCGACATGACCCAGAGGATGCCTGCGAGCAATCCGCCGAGGAGCAGCAGTCCGGCGTAGGGGTCAGATGCCTCAGTGGCATTCGCGGCTTGCCGTGCGGAATCCGTGGTGCCCGGGGTCATGACCGGGCCGACGATGTCGGGAATGCGACCCGGGAAGAGTGCGATCGCACCAAGCCCGAGGAGCGAGACGAGCAGGATTGCGACGACGACGACGCAGAGTGCTGCCATGACCGCCTGCTCGGCGCGGCGCGTGCGTCGGTGCGTCCACAGTGCGGCAACGGCCGGTGCACCGAACGCGACCAGTACCAGCCATTGTCCCTGCCCGGGTAGGCCGGCGGCGAGCGGCGACCTTTCTCGCTCGAACGGCAGCGCGACAAACGCTGCCAAGCCGGCGACGATCCCGGCGATGGCACCGGCTGCCAGTCCGCAGACACCGAGACGAGACCTCTGCGCGGTTATCGCGACAGACACCGCTGCGTACAGCGTCAGGAGAAGCGCGGCGAGCGGAACCGGCTTGGGGTCAGGTTCGAAGACCCCAGATACGCCGTACCCAACCACCACGACCAGCAGGTAGACAACCATCACTACATAGCCACTCGCGCGCGCCACTCGCGCCGTGCGCTCCGCCCGCACCGGTCCGAACAAGCCCGGGCGGCGTCCAAGCCAGAACAACAGCACCAAGACGAGCGCCAACGGAACTGCTTGACCGATCACGTCGGCCAGTGCGATTTCAGCGCCGACCACCAGAGCAGCCACAACAGCCACCATCAACCGTCGCAAAAGGGTGGGTGCCTTCACCGCCAGAACGACGGCAGCACGGGCGCAGCCAAGAGCGAACCGTCGGCGTTCGGATAGGCACTGGATGCTGGCCGACTCCGCCTGCATGGCCCGTCCCCACTCGCCTCGGTGCGAGGGCAGGAACCTGACGAGGAGGCCGAGGAAGCGCGAAGCAAAATCGCCAACGGGCTGGTTCGTCATGCAGTCAGCAACTCGCTTCCGGACGGCCTCTCAGTAGCGGTCCGGCCCAACTGGTTTGCGAACTCTCGGCCCGCTCCGGTGAGACGGTAGAGATGGCGGAGCGGCCGACCCGCAGGGCCGTCGGGCTGTTCTTCCCAACACGCTTCCAAGAGCCCTCGATCGGCCAACCGGACCAAGATCGGGTAGAGCGAGCCAGCCTTGAGCCCGACCTGCTGTCCTAGCTCGTACCCGTACCGCCAAACCGCCGGCTCGGCTCTCAGGGCCAAGAGCACGGCGGCTGTCTGCGGAGAGGGGCGCCGAGACCGGCTCACAACAAAACTCTATGTAGATAGAGCTTGATCCGGAACGGGTCGTTCGTACGGTCCTGACGACCGTCTATGAGCGAGCGCTGATGACCGCGGACCTTGGTGCGTGCCGTTCAGCAGTTTTCGTGCATGAACGCGACCGCCCGATCGAACTTGCGGCCTAGTGCTCGATCATTGCTGCGGCGGTAGCTGGTGATGAGGACGTTGCACGCACGCGCTTCTTGTAGTCGGTGACCGTGGTCATACACCGGACGACCGTTGAGAAGTGCCGCTCGACGCGCTTGGCCGTCGCGGCGTTGGAGAACCATACGGCCGTGACCGGGCCGAAGAAGAGCCTCGACCCACGCGTGTAGACCGCGCCTGTGCCAGCGACGTGGTAAGGAGGGGGTCAACGGTTCAAGTCCGTCAGAGGGTTAGAGAGCCAGAAACTTGGCTTTTGTTTGCGCACGCGGCTGCCGGCGTGGCGACGCCGAGTCGTTTGGCTTGAACAGAGGCCTCCGACAACGCGGAGCGCCTCCACACATCGACAGGCACTTGGCCCGATGTTCCCGAGCCAAGAAAGGCGCTCCTTCCCCTCCCACATCCCCGGCTACTAAGAGCGTGAGATCGAGTGTCAGAAGCTGCTGGCACATCTCGTCCGTCTCTGGGCTGGTTCCATCAGAGGTAGCCGCGAGGCGTGTGTTCAAGCCAAAAACAGCGAGTGATGGCGTGTAAGCGCTCATCCTCGGGCTCGTCTCTGAAGTCGTCAGGAACGCTGACGAGCTGGTGCTCTCCCAACTGAGCTAACCGCCCCGGTCGGGCGGAAGTGTAGCGGCCGCGCGCTAGAAGATCTCGGGGCACCACGGGAGCGGGCGGTGCCCGAACAGCGCGTCCGCTCGCTCGACGGATCCGGGGCGCAGCTCGTCGACGCGCAACGCGCTCGCGAGATCGCGGAACGAGACGCCGCCGAGGTAGGCGGCGCCGAGTGCCGCCACGTCCAGCGCCAGGTCGGGCTGCGCGTCCGTCCGCGCGGCGGTGCCGTCCGCGAGCGACCAGCGGCCTTCGTTCCACGGGCACACCGTGTCGCGGACGTCGAAGACGATCGCTCCGTCGCCGGCGTAGCTGCGGCCCGACAGGGCGGCGCCGACGTCGACGAGCCGCATCCACAGCGCGTCGTACAGCATGTAGCGGGCGCGGCGCGGGGTCGCCAGCAGCAGGAACAGCGGATGGTCCGGCGGGAGCAGCGATGCGGTGATCGTCTCCGTCCAGTCCGCGTCGAGGAAGTACCGCCAGATCTCCGCGGTCGCGTGCGCGTTCGCGCCGACCGCTTCGATCACCTCGATGCGCGCGGTCGAGACGGCGCCGTCGAACGCCGGGTGCCGCTTGTACATCGCGTACGCCTGCGTCTCGCCGTCGACATCGAGGACGACGAGCCGGCGCGGGTTGTCGTCCTCCATCGGGGCGGAGATCCGGCGCGTCCGCCACCACGCCTCCGTGCGCGACGGACACGCCGGCGCGTTCGCGGCGCAGCGTGTCGAACACCGGCGGGAACAGCGTCACCGCCTCGTCGGCGTCGACGAACCGAACGCGGCCGCGCGGCTCGAACGGCTGCGCGTACGCGCTCCAGACGCGCGGGATCGCCACCTCGCCGCACCATGACGCGAGCCCGTAGCCGAAGCGGCCGTAGATCGTCTCCTCCGACGCCCACAATGCGGCGATCGGCTCGCCGCGACGATGCGTGTCGGCGAGCTGCTCCTCCATCATCGCGCGCAGCGCGCCGCGCCGGCGATGCATCGGATACACGCCGACGATCGACACGCCGGCGCACGGGAGCGAGCCGCCGGGCACGGTGAAGTCGAACGGGAACGACCCGGCGCCGCCGACGATCTCGTCGCCGTCGAAGGCGCGCGAACGTCCGGTCGAGCGACGTGACCTGGAGAAATCGGTCGAGCCGCGCGTCGTCGGGCGGGCGCGCGAAGAGATGGCCGATCGCATTGATCGCGCGGGCCAGCTCGTCGCGGTCGCGACACGGACGGACGGTGAACGTCACGACCGGGGAGACTAGCTACGACACGCGGACGGTCAACACGAGGACGTTGTCCGCGCCGATGGTCGTCATGCCCATCTGCTCGGAGCTCTCGACGTTCGTGGCCTGAAGCTTGTAGACGCCTTTCTTCGCGAAGACGATCGTGCGCACGGTGCCGGGGTACGACCGCGGGTCGCCGAGTGCGAGCGCCGGCCCGGCAAGCTGCGCGAAGTCGAAGGACATCGGGCAGTTCATCCGGATCTGGAGCCGCGTGCCGCGCTTCACGGCGATCGTCCGCGACGGGCCGAGCGCGTTCGAGGCGACGTCGCCCCAGGAGTGGCAGCCCTGGACGACGTGGACGATCGTCAGCCGAACCGTCGGCGAGGCGACCGCGGCGGCGCCGGTCGGGATTCCGATGACGGCGAACGCGATCGCGGCTGAGAACCTACGGATCCGCATTACGGACTAGTCTCAGCGCGTGGCCGAGCGCTGGACACGGACCGTCCTCCGCTTCCGCGTGCCCGTCCTGATCGCCTGGGTCGCCGTGCTCGTCGTCGGCGCGGTCGCGTCGGCGCGGCTGCCGGCGCTGCTCTCGAACACGTTCACCGTGCCCGGCACCGACTCCGACCGCGCCCGCGTCATCCTCGCGCGCGAGTTCGGCGAGCGTCCGGACGGCGTCTTCACCGTCGTCTTCCGGACGCGGCACCCGTCCGACGCCGGCGGTGCGCGCGCGGGTGCGGCGCGAGCTCGCGCGCCGCGGCGCGCCTCGTGCCGACGGGACGCAGCGGGCCGCTCCAGGCCGGCGGCGGCATCCTCTTCGGGACGATCGACACGACGCTCGACCTCCAGCATGCGAAGCGGTACACGACGACGGTTCGGCGCGCGCTGCCCGGGGCGCTCGTCACCGGACAGCCCGCGATCCAGCACGACCTCGAGCCGGTCCTCTCCTCCGACCTGCGGCGCGGCGAGACGATCGCGCTGCCGATCGCGCTGCTCGTTCTCTTCGCGGTGCTCGGCGTCTCGGCGATCGTCGTGATCCCGTTCGTCTTCGCGGCGTGCACGATCACGCTCACGCTCACCGCCGTGTACGTGCTCGCGCGGCTGTTCCCGATGGTGAGCTACGTGACGAACCTCGTCGAGCTGATCGGGCTCGGGCTCGCCGTCGACTACTCGCTGCTGATCGTGTCGCGCTACCGCGAGGAGCTCGACCGCGGCGACGACGTGGACGCGGCGATCGTTCGCACGATGGGGACCGCGGGCCGTTCCGTCATCTTCTCCGGGATCACCGTCGCGATCGGGCTCGCGCTGCTGCTGCTCGTGCCGGTTCCGTTCGTCCGCTCGATCGGCGTCGGCGGTTTCATCGTGCCGCTCGCGTCGATCGCCGCGGCGGCGACGCTGCAGCCGGCGCTGCTCTCGTTCGCCGGGCGCCGCGGCGCGCGCCGCGTTCCCGTGGCCGCGTTCGTGCGCTCGCGGCTCGGGCTGCCGCTGCCGCGCCTGCCGGGGACGGTCGACGTCGAGAACGGATTCTGGGCGCGGTTCGCGCGCGCGATCATGCGCCGCCCGGTCGTCTTTCTCGCCGCCGGCACGGCGATCATGCTCGTGCTCGCGGCACCGGCGTTCTTCCTCCAGCGTCACGCCCGGCTCGATCTCGGCGCTGCCGACGTTCCCGCAGTCGGCGCGCGGGCTGGCGCTCCTGCGCAGCCGCGCGGGTGCGGGCGCGCTGACGCCGACGCAGATCGTCGTCGCAACCGCGGCTCCCGGCGGCGCGCGCGCGCCGAAGGTGCGCGCCGCGACCGAACGGCTCGCCGACTCGCTCTTCCACGACCCGGAGGTCTCGGTCGTCGCGCTCGGCCGCGCGTCGCCGTACGTCTCCGCCGACGGTCGCTACGCGCGCGTGATCGCCGTCGGCCGGCACGAGTACGGCGACGAGCGCTCGCAGGCGTTCGTCCGCCGGCTGCGCGGCACGCTCGTCCCGGCCGCGCGCTTCCCGGCCGGCGTGCGCGTCCTCGCCGGCGGCGCGCCGCCGCAGGGCGTCGACTACCTCGACCGCTCGTACGGCGCGTTCCCGTGGCTCGTGCTCGCCGTGCTCGTGCTCACGTATCTCGTGCTGCTGCGCGCGTTCCGTTCCGTCGTGCTGCCGCTGAAGGCCGTGCTGCTGAACCTGCTGTCGGTCGCCGCGGTCTACGGCGTGCTCGTCGTCGTCTTCCGCTGGGGCGCCGGCGCGCACCTGCTCGGCCTCTACCGCGTGCCGCAGATCGAGGGCTGGATCCCGATCTTCCTCTTCGCGGTGCTGTTCGGCCTGTCGATGGACTACGAGGTCTTCCTCGTCTCGCGGATGCGCGAGGCGTGGGACCACGTGCCCGACAACAAGCGCGCCGTCGCGCACGGGCTCGAGCGCACCGGGCGGATCATCACGGCCGCGGCGCTGATCATGGTCGCCGCGTTCTCCGGGTTCGTCGCCGGGCGGATCGCCGGCCTGCAGGAGTTCGGCGTCGGCCTCGCGGTCGCCGTGCTGCTCGACGCGACGATCGTCCGGATGATCCTCGTGCCGTCGCTGATGGCCGTGCTCGACCGGCGGAACTGGTGGCTGCCCGCGCGCGTCGCTCGGATCGCGCGCGTGCAGCCATCAGACGTGACTACTTGACGACGTGATCGCCAGACGGATCGCCGGGAGCTGGTAGCCGAGCGCGAGCCCGGGCACGTCCTGCGCGTAGGTCAGGACGGGAACCATCCCGTACGGCGTGTTCGGATACGACGGCTGCTGCGTGTAGAGCAGCGGGTACATGTCGATCAGATGCGTACCGGGGCCGCCGGTCGCCACGAGATTCATCATCGTGTCGCCGTTCGAGTTGAAGCCGCAGCCGTAGCCGACGTAGCTGTTGTCGTAGTCGACCGCGATCGTGTTGTCGAGCTGCGTCCAGCCGAGTCCCTTGAGATGGACGGTGAACCGCTGGCCCTCGTGCAGCGTCAGCGAGGAGACGCCCTTGCCCGCGATGCTGCGCTTGACGTAGTACGGCACCTGCGCCTTCACCTGGCCGTTCTGGATGCAGCTGCACGACGTGCCAGCCGCCGAGTCCGTCGGGAACCGTGATCGTGCGCCGTCAGCGAGCCGGTCGGCCGCGGCGGTCGCGTTCCCGAGCGGGACCGAGACGAACGACCAGCACGTGCCGGTGCAGTTGACGCGGTTGCCGACGACCGTCGACCACTCCATGTCCACCGGGGCGTTCGGCGTCAGGCCGCTCGCGGTGACGGCGACCTTCGAGTTGACCGTGCCCGTCGACGAGGAGAGCTGTGCGGTGGCCGCCGTCGAAGCGGCGAGCCCCGTCAGCTGCAGCGTCGTCTTCGCGTCGAGCGTCGGCGTGACGTTCGCCGGCCAGTCGAGCTGGGCCTTCGGCCGGCCGTTGTCCTTGGTGACGCGGAACGCGAACTTCTCGCCCGTGCCCCACGGGATCGGCGACTGCTGGATGTTGAGGTACTTGTAGCTGATCGCGTCGGCGACCTCGATCGTGTGCGAGCCGACCGGGCCGGAGGCGCGAATGTGCGCAACCGCGACACCGCGCGTCCAGTTCGCCATCATCGCGCCGACGTACTTGTTGTCGTACAGCAGCGACGCGCCGCCCTCGTACAGCGACGAGCCGAGACCGTTGTACGTGACGGTGATCATCGTCCCGATCGGGCCGCTCTTCGGGCTGATCGTCGCGGAGCGCGCGACGAGGAAGCCGCCCTTCGCAACCTGGACGCCGTTGATCACCGCGTAGATGTCATGGACGCCGCCGAAGTCCCGCGGCGCCTTCAGCTTCAGCGTCAGCTTCCCCTGCGCGTCCGTCTGTCCCTGGCCGAGCACGACCTGGATCTTCGAGGCCGAGCGGCCGAGGTAGTCGACGCTGTCGGGGCGGGCGTCGACGACCCACGTCACGTTCGCCGTGCCCCAGACGATCGACACCGGCTTGTTCGCCGGGAGCCCGGAGCCGCTGAGCGTGAACGGCGTTCCGGCGACGGCGTTGTCGGGCTTGGCCGTCAGCGTCGTCATGGTCGCGGCCGGCGTCGACGCGGGATCGCGAGCGGGCCGGGAAGTGCTGCGACGCCGGAGAGCGCCGGGATCGCGAGCGGTGTCGGAGCCGCGGCGGCGAACGCCGGCAGGAGCAGAGCTCCCGCCAGCGCTGCCAGTCCCGCAGCCCACTTCGTATGCGTGGTCATGGTTGCGACTCCTTTGGCTGCGGTTACGGAATGACGTTGATCGTGTAGTCGTAGGTCGCGGTCTTGCCGCTCTCGAGCGTGAAGACGAGGTGCAGCGTCGTCTCACCGAGCGGATAGGTCGCGGGGATGATCCACGGGGCCGACCAGAAATAGACCTGGCTGCCGGCCGTTCCGTGAGCGCCCCAGTTCAGCTTCACGTCGGGCACGCCCGCGATCGAGACGCCGGCCGTGTTCACGTTGTCGGACGACAGGACGTCGGTCGTGGCGAGGTCGGTGCCCCAGGAGCGGACGACGACCTGCTCGCCGCGCTTGAACACGTTCGCCTGCGAGCAGCCGACCGGCCGCTTCGCAGCGCCGACCGGGCCGGTGCCTGTCGACCGTGTCGACGTAGAGCGACGCCGCGAGCGCTGCGCCGGAGCCCGAGCCCGCGGGACCCGCCGGTGCCGCCGGCGTGAACGCGGTCGGGGCGGTCGGCGAGATGTTCAGCTGCGCGGTTCCGACCGGCATCTGGACGAACTGGCCCTTGAGCTGCTTGCCGTTCTGCTTGAGCTGGATCAGGACCTTGACGGCCACGATCCCGGTCGGCTGGGTAGCCGGAACCGTCCACGTCCCCGTCCACGGCAGGCCGGTCGATGCGCCCGGTGCCGTCGCGCCGTACTTCAGCTTGATGTTCGGCTGGTTCGGGATCGTGACGTAGAAGTACTTGACGGCCTTCGGATCGACGACCTTCTTCGACTTCGGGTCGACTGCGTAGGCGCGGAACACGACATTGTCGCCGGGCTTGAACCAGCTGCTCAGCGCGCCGTCGGTCGTCACCGTCTGCGCGGCGACGAATACCTGGACGACCTTGTCCGATGGGAACGGAACAGGCGTCGCGGCCGACGCGGACATCGTCGCCGAGGCGGCGACGGCCAGCGCGGCACCGAGGATCAGGATCTTCTTCATTGTTCCTCCGTTACTTCGTGAGGGTGCCGCTGACCTTGACCGTGAAGCTGCCGTCGTCATGGCTGTAGGCGCCCGTCAACTTCAGGGTGCCCTTCGCCTTGGCGAGCTTCCCCGTCGCCTTCAGCACGGCGAGATGGGACGTGATCGTGAAGTTGTGGCCGCCTTCGTCTCCGCAGCCGCTCGAGCCGGGAAGCACCTTGAAGGTGATCGTTCCGCCGCTGCCCTTCATGGTCCCGGTGCCCGTGAACGGGATGCACGGCTGCTGGCTCGTGTCGCCGGTGCCGAGGCCCGTGATCGAGCCGGAGCCGATCAGCGTGGCGGTTCCGGTGCCGTTGGCGGCGATGGTCGCGGTGCTGCCGTCGATCTTGGTCGTGGCCTGGCCGGCGTACTTGCCGGCGAACACGACCTTCTTCGGCGCCGCAGCGAGGCTGGTCGCGGCCGTCGCGGCCGCAAGAACCACGGCCGCGAGAGCAACGATGGAAAAACGGTACGTCTTCACAGGTGCGCTCCTTGTACGGGGAATTGAGCCCATGGTCGTTCGTGGCGCGGAGCCACGGCATCAGGGCGGAGCGCCCGGCGATTTCGGAGAACTACGGGGGCGCCCTGCGGGCGCTTCCGCTCAGATCTTCTCGAGCGGGGCGTAGTCGAGCATCAGGCGGCGCTCCGACCCGTCGTCGGCGAAGCGCACGGTGATCACGCCTCCCGCCTCGATGCGGACGACGACGCCTTCGCCGAGCGTCCCATGGCGAACGGAGTCGCCCGTGGAGAGCGACGGAACGTCATCCCGCGGGGCGATCTGGCTCTGCTTCGGCGCGCCGTAGTTCGACCACGACGCGGGCCGCAGCCGCTCGCGCTCGACGTGGCGGTCGGGCAGCTCGTCGAGGAACCGCGACGGCAGGTTGTACGAGCGGCCGCCGTAGAGCATCCGCGACGACGCGTGCAGCATCGTCAGCTTCTCCATCGCGCGCGTCATGCCGACGTAGCAGAGCCGCCGCTCCTCCTCGACGCCGTGCTCCTCGATCGAGCGCGAGTGCGGGAAGATCCCCTCCTCCATCCCGATCAGGAACACGACGCGGAACTCGAGGCCCTTCGCGTTGTGCAATGTCATCAGCGTCACGAGCGAGCCCTCGCCGCGGATCGAGTCCTGGTCGGAGTAGAGCGAAACCTCCTGGAGGAACGACGAGAGGCTCGGCTCCGGCGTCTGCTCCTGCCACTCGCGCGCGACGGCGACGAGCTCCTGCAGGTTCTCCATCCGCCCCTGCGACTCGATCGTCCGTTCCGCCTCGAGCGACTCGATGTAGCCGCTGCGCTCGAGCACGGCCTCGATCAGCTCCGGCAGCTCGAGCTCCTGCGCCGCCGACATCAGCGACTGGATCGTGTTGCGGAACGACGCGACGGCCTTCGCCGGCCCGGTGCCGACGCCCGCCGGATCGCAGCGGTCCATCGCCTCCCAGAGCGACATCTCGGCCTGGTCGGCGAACGTCATCAGCTTCGCGAGCGTCGAGTCGCCGATCCCGCGCCGCGGCCGGTTCGCGATCCGCAGCAGCGAGATGACGTCGAACGGGTTGTCGATCACCTGGAGGTACGCGACGAGATCCTTCACCTCCGCGCGCTCGTAGAAGCGCGGGCCGCCGATCACCTGGTACGCGACGCCCTGCCGGACGAGCACGTCCTCGAGCACGCGGCTCTGCGCGTTCGTCCGGTAGAAGACCGCGACCTCGCTGCCGGAGTAGCCCTGCTCGACGAGCATCGCGATCTCGGCGGCGACGTAGCGCGCCTCCGCGTGCTCGTCCTCGACCTCGATCGCGCGCACCGGGTCGCCGTCGCCGAGCTCCGACCAGAGGTTCTTGTCCTTGCGCTCGCGGTTGTGGCGGATGACGGCGTTCGCGGCTTCGAGGATCGAGTTCGTCGAGCGGTAGTTCTGCTCGAGCGCGATCGACCGCGCGCCGGGGAAGTCGCGCTCGAACTCGAGGACGTTGCGGATGTCGGCGCCGCGGAACGCGTAGATCGACTGGTCCGGGTCGCCGACGGCGAAGACGTTGCCGTGCTCGGCGGCGAGCAGCTGCAGCAGCCGGTACTGCGAATGGTTCGTGTCCTGGTACTCGTCGACGAGGACGTAGCGGAACGCCTTCTGCCACTTCTCCCGCGCTTCCGGGAAGCGTTCGAGGACGTCGACGGTGAGGAAGAGCATGTCGTCGAAGTCGACGGCGTTCGCCGCGAACAGCTTCCGCTGGTAGACGTCGTAGACGTCGGCGACGGTCTGGTCGTAGAAGCTCGCGACGCGCGCGGCGTAGTCGGCAGGCGAGACGAGCTGGTTCTTCGCGTTCGAGATCTGCGAGTGGATGCCGCGCGGCGTGAAGCGCTTCGGGTCGCGGTCGAGCTCCTCCAGGCACTGCTTCGTCAGCCGGATCTGGTCGGCCTGGTCGTAGATCGTGAACGTGCTCTTGTAGCCGAGGAGCGGCGCCTCGCGGCGCAGGATGCGGCCGCACGCGGCGTGGAACGTCATCACCCAGGACGCGCGCGCGGGCGGGCCGATCAGGTCGGTGACGCGGTCGCGCATCTCGGCGGCGGCCTTGTTCGTGAACGTGATCGCGAGGATCTCCGGCGGCTTCACGCCGACCGCGCCGATCAGATGCGCGATCCGGCGCGTGAGCACGCGGGTCTTCCCGGAGCCGGCGCCCGCGATCACGAGCAGCGGCCCCTCGGTCGTCAGGACAGCCTCCCGCTGCGCCGGATTCAGGTCTTCGAGGTAGGTCTCCGGCGTCGTCGCGGCCATCGTCCGATCGTAGCGGCGGCCCCCGTCGGTCCTCCCCATGCGTGTCCCGCGGGGACACGTCCCGGTGCCTGGCACCGGACGTGGCTGGTGCCGCCACGGCTTGCGCGGACAGGTCCGAGGGTCTGACCCCAGGGCATGGCCGCGCGGGACGTAGGATCGCGTCGATGCGGGTCGCGCTGATGATCGAGGGGCAGGAGGGCGTCACCTGGGACGACTGGTGCGCTCTCGCGGACGCCTGCGAGGTGTACGGCGTCGAGACGCTCTTCCGCAGCGACCACTACATCTCCATGTCGGACGAGTCCGCGAACGTCGCGCACGACGCCTGGACGACGCTTGCGGCGCTCGCCGCGCGGACGACGACGCTGCGGCTCGGCACGCTCGTCTCCCCCGCCACCTTCCGCCTGCCGGCGCTGCTCGCGAACGCCGCGGCGACCGCGGATCAGGTCTCCGGCGGGCGGATCGAGCTCGGGCTCGGCGCCGGCTGGATGGAGCGCGAGCACCGCGCGTTCGGCTTCCCGTTCCCGGAGACCGGCGTCCGCGTCGAGATGTTCGCGGAGCAGCTGGAGATCGTCCACCGGCTCTGGACCGAGGATCGCGTCGACTTCAGCGGCACCCACTACGTGCTCGAGGACGCGCCCGGGCTACCGAAGCCGGTGCAGCGCCCGCATCCGCCGCTCCTCGTCGGCGGCGGCGGGAAGCGCGGCACCGCCGATCCTGCTGCGCGCTTCGCGGACGAGTACAACACGCCGTTCGTCACGCCGGAGGAGTTCGCCGAGGTTCGCGCGCGCGTTGTCGCAGCGTGCGAGCGCGCGGACCGCGACCCGGCGACGATGCGGTTCTCGACGATGACGGGCTGCGTGATCGGCGCGACGCGCGCCGACGCGCTCGAGCGCGCGCGCGAGCAGTTCGCGCGCATGCCGCGCGACGACGACTTCGACGCGTGGCTCGACGGGCTATGCGCAGCGCGCGCTCGTCGGCTCCGTCGACGAGGTCGCGGCGCGGCTGCGGGAGTACGAGAGCGCGGGTTGCGACCGCGTGATGCTCCAGCACATCCTGCACGCCGACCTCGAGCCCGTGCGGCTGATCGGCCGCGAGCTCGCGCCGGCGATCGCGTAGTGGCCGAGTCCGGCACGACGCGGATGGAGGCGTTCAGCGACGGCGTCTTCGCGATCGCCGCGACGCTCCTCGTCCTCGAGTTCAGCGTCGACGTCTCGAACGGCGCGGATCTCGGCAGCCAGCTGCTCCATCTCTGGCCGTCGTATCTCGCCTACGTAACGAGCTTCGTCACGATCGGGATCATCTGGATGAACCACCACTGGTGCGTCGAGACGATGGCGCGCGTCGACCGGACGCTCCTGTTCATCAACATCCTGCTGCTGATGACGATCGCGTTCCTGCCGTTCCCGACGAAGCTCGTTGCGCAGTTCCTCCAGAAGCCCGGCGAGCGGGCTGCGGTACTACGCATACGCGGCGACATTCGTCGTGATGTCGATCCTCTACAACGTTTGGTGGCGCTACGCGAGCCAGCGGACGGCGGCTGATCGCGGACGACGTGCCCGACTCGAGGCTCCGCGCCGTCGCACGCGCGTTCGACCCCGGCGTGCCGATGTACGTCGGCGTGCTTGATCGTCGCGATCTTCAGCCCGCTCGCGAGCGGTCGTGCTGACGTTCGCGATCGCGGCGTTCTATCTCCCGTCAGCCGCGCTCTTCGAGCGCGCCGGCTAGCCACTCCGACGCTTCGGCGAGCTCGGCGGCGTCGCTCGACTTGAGCACGACCTCGACCTCCGGGACCGGTCTCGCTGAAGCTCGGATACGAGCCCACGAGCAGGTGCGGCCAGCGCCGGCCCGCCTCGACGAGGGCCGGCGTGATCTCGCTCTCGCGCGTGCGGTAGACGCGCCGCCAGGCGCCGATCGGGCTGTCGCGGCGGAACTCCTCCTCGATCGCGCCGAACATCGCCTCCATCTCGGACGGCAGTCCCGGGAAGACGTAGACGTTCTCGATCGCGAAGCCGGGTGCGCCGCCGAGCGGGTTCTCGAGCACACGGCTGCCGCGCGGGAGCTGCGCCCAGCGCGCCGCGTACTCCGGATCGCGTGTGAAGCGGGCGCGCAGGTCGGCGGCGGCCGCCGCGTGCTCCTCCTGCGGCACGGAGAACGCGTGCGCGATCGCCTCGCGCGTCAGATCGTCCGGCGTCCCGCCGAGCCCGCCGGTGACGAGGAGGAAGTCGACGCGCGGCGACTCGGCGCGGACGTACTCCGCGATCTGCTCGATCTCGTCGGGCAGCGCGGCGAGCATCCGCACGGCAACGCCGAGCGGCGCGAGCCGCTTCGCGAGCCATGAGGCGTTCGTGTTCGGCGTGTCGCCGGAGACGAGCTCGTTTCCGATCGTGAGGATCGACGCGGTCGCCACGCAACGAGTCTAGAGAGACACCGTCCGCGTCAGCGCCGAACCGCTCGAGGAACAGGCGGTCATGCGTGACGAGCAACACCGTTCCGCCGTAGCCGGCGAGCGCGCGCTCGAGCTCCTCGATCGCGGCGACGTCGAGATGGTTCGTCGGCTCGTCGAGGACGAGGCAGTTGACGCCGCGCGCGGACAGCAGCGCGAGCACCGCGCGCGTGCGCTCGCCGGGTGAGAGCGACGCGCCCGCGCGCAGCACGTCGTCCGCGCCGAGGTCGAACTTCGCAAGCAGCGTCCGCGCGTCCTCCGGCGCGAGCCCGCTCTCGTCGACGAACGCGGCGACAAGCGGCTCGCCGTCCGCGAACGTCGCGCGCCGCTGCTCCAGCTCGCCGAGGACGACGCCCGGTCCCGCCCACCGCGAGCCCGACGCGAGCGGCACGCGGCCGAGCAGCGCCTCGAGGAGCGTCGTCTTGCCGCTCCCGTTCGCGCCGACGACTGCGACACGCTCGCCCCACCGCACCTCGAGGTCGAGCGGGCCGAGGACGAACGCGCCGCGCTCGACGCGCGCGCGCTCGAGCCGGACGACGACGTCGCCGCTGCGCGCGCTCGGCGCGAGACCGAGCTGGAGCTCCCACGGCTCGTACGGCTTGTCGACGGCGTCGAGCCGGCCGATCCGCTTCTCCGTCGCCTTCTTCACGTCCTTCGACTTCTTCTTCTTGCGGCCCTGGCCGTAGCCGCGTTCCTCCCATTGCTGCATGCGGCGGCCCTGCTCCTCGATGCGGTCGCGCTCGGCGACGTAGCCCTCCCACCGCTCGTACGTACGCGCGCGCTGCCGGGCGCGCTCCGCCTCGTACTCACTCCAGCCGCCCGCGTATTCGCGCGCGCCGTGCGTCCACACGTCGAGCTCGACGACCTTCGTCACGGTTCGGTCGAGAAACGAGCGGTCGTGCGAGACGACGACGATCGAGCCGTCGAACTCGCCGACGAACGACTCGAGCCGCGCGAGGCCGGCGAAGTCGAGGTCGTTGGTCGGCTCGTCGAGCAGCAGCACGTCGAAGCGGCTGAGCAGGATCGACGCGAGCGCCGCGCGGGCCGCCTCGCCGCCGGAGAGGCCCGCGAGCTCGCGGTCGAGCGCAACGCCGAGACCGAGCTCCGCGAGCACGGCGGCCGCGCGCGCGTCGAGGTCGCCGCCGCCGCGCGCGAGGAACGCGTCGAGTGCGTCGTTGTAGTCGGCGGCGAGCTCCGGCTCGTCGCCGAGCCGCGCAGCCAGGCCGTCCATCCCCTCAGCCGCCGCGGCGACGCCGGTGCGCCGCGCGAGATATGCGAGCAGCGTCTCGCCGTCGAGCGGGTCGCGCTCCTGCGGCAGGTGACCGACCGCGAGCGAGGCAGGATTGCGCCGGACGGTTCCGCGATCCGGCACGTCCTCGCCTGCGAGCAGCCGCAGCAGCGTCGACTTGCCCGCGCCGTTCGGCCCGACGAGCCCGATCCGCGCGTGCGGCGGCACGACGAGGTCGACGCCGGCGAGGACGACGTGGGCTCCGTGCGACTTCGTGACGCCGGACGCGGCGAGAGTGCCGACCGGGCGCATACACACCTCCTGACGAGAACGTGCCGATCTGGTGTCAAAGCTGACACGAGCGGCGGGAACGCGGAGTTGGGTCTCGTCAGTCCGTCATAGGAGGCGCGGTGCGCGCCGCCGGCGAGTCTAGCGGAGCCTGTATGACGCAGAGCACGGGCTCGCGTCTGTAACGCTCGGGCGGGGCACCGATGGCGAGCGCAACACCGCACCGAGTCGTGATCGTCGGCGCCGGCTTCGGCGGTCTCTTTGCGGCCCGGTTCCTCCGCCACCCGCCGGTCGAAGGTGACGCTCGTCGACCGGACGAACCATCATCTCTTCCAGCCGCTGCTCTACCAGGTCGCCACCGGCATCCTCTCGGCGGGACAGATCGCGCCGCCGACCCGCGACATCCTGAAGGGCCAGCAGAACACGACGGTGGAGCTGGCCGACGTGACCGCGATCGACATCGCGGCGAAACAGGTCACCGCCATTCGCCCGGACGGGCGAGCCGCTGACACTCCCGTACGACAGCCTCATCGTCGGCGCCGGCGTCGGGCAGTCGTACTTCGGGCACGACGAGTTCGCCGAGTTCGCGCCCGGGATGAAGACGCTTGCCGACGCGCTCGCGCAGCGCGAGCGGATCTTCGGCGCCTTCGAGGAGGCCGAGGTCGAGGAGGACGACGAGGCGCGGCGCGCGTGGCTGACCTTCGTCGTCGTCGGCGGCGGGCCGACCGGCGTCGAGATCTCCGGGCAGATCGCCGAGCTGTCGCACCGCGCGCTGAAGGGCAACTTCCGGCGCTTCGATCCGGCCCGCGACGTGAAGGTGCTTCTCTTCGAGGGCGGCAAGGACATCCTCGCCACCTTCGGCGACAAGCTCTCCGCGAAGGGGACGAAGGCGCTCGAGAAGACCGGCGTCGAGGTCCACACCGGCTCGATCGTCACCGGCGTCGACGCGGACGGCGTCGACGTGAAAGGACCGGACGGAACGGTGACGCGCTATCCGGCGAAGACGAAGATCTGGGCCGCCGGCGTCTCGGCGTCGCCGCTCGCGAAGATGCTCGCCGACGCCACCGGCGCCGACGCTCGACCGCGCCGGCCGGATCAAGGTCCAGCCGGACTGCTCGCTGCCGGGCCATCCGGAGGTCTTCGCGGTCGGCGACATGATGAACCTCAACGACCTTCCGGGCGTCGCCGAGGTCGCGCTGCAGACGGGATCCACGCGGCGCGGACGATCCGGCGGCGACTCGACGGCGAGGAGTCGCTGCCCTTCAAGTACCGCGACCTCGGCAGCATGGCCGCGATCTCGCGCCGTCGCGCCGTCGTCAGCTTCCACGGCATCCGCGTCACCGGCTTCCTCGGCTGGGTGATGTGGATGTTCGTCCACCTCGCGTTCCTGACCGGGTTCAAGAACCGGTTCAAGACCGTGATCAGCTGGATGCTCAGCTTCATCGGCTCCGGCCGCACGGAACGTGCGCTGACGGGGAGAATCGAGCCGTGAGCGTGCTCGCCTCCACCGCCGTCGACCTCGCCCGCGCGCAGTTCGCGACGACGTCGATCTACCACTTCCTGTTCGTGCCGCTGACCCTCGGGCTCGGCCCGATCGTCGCCGTCTTCCAGACGCACTGGCACCGGACGAAGGACGAGCAGTGGCTGAAGCTGACGCACTTCTTCGGGACGCTGTTCCTGATCAACTTCGCGATCGGCGTCGCGACGGGCCTCGTGCAGGAGTTCCAGTTCGGGATGAACTGGTCGGTGTACTCGAAGTTCGTCGGCAACGTCTTCGGCGCGCCGCTCGCGATCGAGGGCTCGCGGCGTTCTTCCTCGAGTCGACGTTCCTCGGCCTCTGGATCTTCGGCTGGAACCGGCTCTCGCCGCGCCTGCATCTCGCGACGCTCTGGATCGCCGTGGCCGGCACGTGGCTCTCGGCGTACTTCATCCTCGTCGCCAACTCGTTCATGCAGGACCCGGTCGGCTACACGGTCGTCAACGGGGAAGCGCAGCTGACGAGCATCTGGGCGCTGCTCGTCGAGCCGACTGGGCCGACCTACGCGTTCGTCCACACGATCCTCGCCGGGATCGACCTGCGGCGCTGCCGTCGTGTTCGGCGTCTGCTGCTGGCACTTCGCGCGCGGCCGCAACGTCGAGCTGTTCCAGGCCGGCCGCCAAGGTCGCGCTGATCGTGCTCGTGCCGGCCTCGTGCGTGAACCTCTGGTTCGGCAGCCACTTCGGGATCCTCGTCACCGAGCTGCAGCCGATGAAGATCTCCGCCAGCGAGGCGCAGTGGAAGCGACTGCCGCAGCTGCGCGTTCTCGCTCTTCCAGATCGGCGGCTTCACCCAGAGGACCAGACGCCGAGCTTCTCGATCGAGATCCCCGGGAATGCTCTCGTACCTCGCCACCGGCTCGTTCAACGGCAAGGTGACCGGGCTCGACCGAGCTGAACAACCAGTACGAGGGCGCTGTACGGAACAGGGCAACTACGTGCCGCCGATCGAGGCGATCTACTGGAGCATGCGCGGGATGGCGTACGCAGGCTCGTTCGTCGCGCTCGTCTCGCTCATCGGCGCGTTCCTCTACTGGAAGCGGCGGCTCGAGCGGCTGAAGTGGTTCCTCTGGGTCGGCGTCGTCACGATCTTCCTGCCGTTCGTCGCGTGCACATTCGGCTGGTGCCTGACCGAGATCGGGCGACAGCCGTGGATCGTGCAGGGGCTGCTGAAGACCGCCGAGCGCGAACTCGCCGAACGTCGGCACGACGTGGCTCGCGATCAGCCTCACCGTCTTCGTCGCGCTGTACATCGCCTTGCTCATCGCCGACGTCTGGCTGATGCGGCGCTACGCGGAGCGCGATCCGAGTGAGCCTTCCGACGAGACCGGCGCGGCGACGCCGGCGATCGGGTACTAGCGCATGAATCTCCAGATCCTCTGGTTCGTGCTGATCGCCGTCGTCTGGTCGGGCTACTTCCTGCTGGAAGGCTTCGACTTCGGCGTCGGCATGCTGCTGCCGTTCCTGCCGCGCGACGAGCAACAGCGCCAGGCGATGTTCGAGTCGATCGGCCCGGTCTGGGACGGCAACGAGGTGTGGCTCGTCGTCGCCGGCGGCGCGATGTTCGCCGCGTTCCCGGCGTGGTACGCGACGATGTTCTCCGGCTACTACCTCGCGCTGCTGCTCGTGCTCGTGTGCCTGATCGTCCGCGTCGTCTCGTTCGAGTGGCGGACGAAGGCGACCGATCCGCGCTGGCGCGCGGTCTGGACGTGGGCGAACGCGATCGGCAGCTTCGGCGCGTCGTTCGTCTGGGGCGTCGGGCTCTCGGCCCTCCTCTACGGCACGCCGATCGACAACTACGGCAACTTTCACCGGCAGCTTCTGGAGTCTCTTCAGCATCTACACCGTCGTCGCCGGCCTCGCGGTCGTGCTCCTGTTCGCGTTCCACGGCGCGACGTACCTGACGCTGAAGACGACCGGCGACCTGCTCGCACGCGCAACCGAGGCGACGCGGATGCTCTCGATCCCGGCGGCGATCGCCGGCGCGGCGTTACTCGTCTCGACGGTGTTCGTTGCGATCAACCGCAACGACAAGAGCGTCTTCCCGCCCGTGCTGCCGGCGGCGCTCGGCATTGCCGCGCTACTGCTCGCGGCACTCTTCGTGGCGCGGCACCGGATGGGGCTCGCGTTCGCGATGACCGGGCTCGGCGCGATCCTCGTCGTCGCGACGCTGTTCACCGGCCTCTACCCGCGCGTGATGGTATCGAGCACGACGCACCGTCTACAGCCTGACCGTCGAGAGCGCGGCGTCGCAGCACTACACGCTCGCCGTGATCAGCGTCGTCGCGCTGATCTGCCTGCCGCTCGTCCTCCTCTACCAGGGCTGGACGTATCACGTGTTCCGGCACCGAGTCGGCGACGCGCCGACGACGTGATCGACCGCCGGCTGCTGCGGCGTGCGCGGCCGGCACGCGTGCTGCTGGCGGTGGACGCGCTGCTCGGCGTCGGCGCGGCGCTGCTCGTCCTCTGCCAGGCGCTGCTGCTCGCGCGGATCGTCGCGCGCTCGTTCGACGGTGCGTCGCTCGCCTGCGGTCCGGCCGAGCATCGTCCTGCTCGTCGCGGTGTTCGCGGCGCGCGCGCTGCTCGCCTGGGGCTTCGAGGTCGCCGGACGGCGCGGCGCGGCGACGATCCTCTCGCAGCTGCGACTCGACCTCGTCTCGTCCCGGCTGCGCTCCCAGCCGGCTGCGCTCGACGGGACGCAGAGCAGCGAGGTCGCGTCGCTCGCGGTCGCGGGCATCGGCGCGCTCGAGACGGCGTTCGCGCGCTATCTGCCGCAGGTCGTGCTCGCCGTCGTCGTGCCGATCGCGGTGCTCGCGCTCGTCGCCGTGCTCGACCCGATCTCCGCCGGGCTGCTGCTGCTGACGCTGCCGCTCGTGCCGGTCTTCATGTGGCTTGTCGGCCGCTACACCGCGCAGCGCGCGCACGAGCGGTGGCAGGCGCTTGCGATTCTCTCCGCGCATTTCCTCGACGTCGTCCGCGGACTGCCGACGCTCCGCGCGTTCAACCGCGGCGAGGCGCAGACGGAACGGCTCGAGCAGGTCGGCGACGAGTACCGCCGGACGACGATGGCGACGCTGCGCGTCGCGTTCCTGTCGGGATCGGTGCTCGAGCTCGCGGCGACGCTCGGCGTCGCACTCGTCGCGGTCACGGTCGGCGTCCGCCTCGTCGACGGCTCGATTCCGTTCGAGACCGCGCTGGCGGTGCTCGTGCTCGCGCCGGAGCTGTACGCGCCGCTCCGGAATCTTGCCGCGCAGTACCACGCGAGCGCGGACGGTCTCGCCGTCACCGGGCGACTGCTCGAGCTGATCGAGGCGCCCGCGCTCGTCGCAGACGGCGCCGCGCCTGCGCCGAGCGCGCGCGGCGCGGCGATCCGCCTCGAGGGCGTTTCGTTCGCCTACCCGTCGCGCGAGCCGCCGCGTGCTGGAGGACGTCGACCTCGAGCTCGCCCCGAACGAGACCGTCGCGCTCGTCGGCGAGAGCGGCGGCGGCAAGAGCACGATCGCGGCGCTGCTTCTGCGCCTCTGCGAGCCTGCGAATGGACGCGTCACCGTCGGCGGCAGTCGATCTCGCCGGTTGCGACGCGGCCGCGTGGCGCGCGCAGATTGCGTGGGCGCCGCAGGATCCGACGCTCTTTCGCGGCACCGTCGCCGACAACATCCGTCTCGGCGATCCCGACGCCTCGGACGACCGCATGCGCGAGGCCGCGCGACTCGCCGGTGCACACGAGTTCGCCGCGGCATTGCCGCTCGGCTACGACACGCCGCTGGGCGAGGGCGGCCGCCGGCTCTCCGCCGGCGAGCGGCAGCGGATCGGGCTCGCGCGCGCGTTCCTTCGCGACGCGCCGTTGCTGATCCTCGACGAGCCGACGGCGAACCTCGATCCGGCGTCGGCGGAACTGGTCGACACGGCGATCGCAGCGGCTCCGCGGAACCCGGACCGTTCTCGTGATCTCGCACCGCGCGGAGCTCGCGTTCCGGGCCGACCGTATCGTCGAGCTCGATCGCGGCCGTCTGCGCGAGGCGGTGCCGGCGTGACCGCGACGCTGCGCAGGCTGCTGTCGCTCGCGGGGATGCCGCGCAGGCGCGTCGCGCTCTCCGTCGGGCTCGGTGCGCTCGCGGTCGCGTTCGGCGTCGGCCTGCTCGCGACGTCGGGCTATCTCCTGTCGCGGGCGGCGGAGCATCCGCCGGTTCTCTCGCTGACCGTTGCGATCGTCGCGGTGCGGTTCTTCGCGTTGGCGCGGCCGCTCACGCGCTACTTCGACCGGCTCGCGTCGCACGACCTCGCGCTGCGTGCGCTCGCGCGCATCCGCGTGCGGGTGTACGAGCGCATCGAGCCGCTCGCGCCGGGTCAGCTCGGCGGCTATCGCCGCGGCGACGTCGTCAGCCGTGTCGTCTCCGATGTGGACACGCTGCAGGGGCTGTACCTGCGCGGGATCGGCCCGCCGCTCGTCGCGCTCGTCGTCGGCGCCGGCTGCGTCCTCGCGGCTGCGCTGCTCCTGCCTGCCGCCGGGCTCGTGCTCGCGGTCGGGCTGCTCGCGGGCGGTGTCGCAGTCCCCGCGGTCGCCGCCGCGCTCGGCCGCGGCTCGGCGCCGGCGGAGCGCGGTGAGCTCACCGCGTCGCTCGTCGAGCTGCTGCGCGGCGCGCCGGAGCTCGTCGTCTACGGCCGCGCCGACGACGAGCTCGCCCGCATCGAGAAGGTCGACCGGAAGCTCGTCCGCAGCGAACGCCGGGACGCGCTCGTCGCCGGGCTCGCCGACTCGCTCTCGATCCTCGTCGTCGGGCTCACCGTTGCCGGCGTGCTCGCCGTTTCCGTCGAGGCGCACTCCACCGGAACGCTGAACCGCGTACTCGTCGGAACACTGGCCCTGCTTGCGCTCGCGTCGTTCGACGCGGTCGCACCGCTTCCGGGTGTCGCGCGCGAGCTGCCGGCCACGCTCGCCGCGGGCCGGCGCGTGCTCGCGCTCACCGACGAGCAGCCGGCCGTGCGCGATCCCGAGCAGCCGCTGCCCCTCCCGTCGGCACGGACGGCCGTGGCGCTGGAACAGGTCACCGCGCGGTACGCAGACGAGGACGTGCTCCAGGGCTTCGACCTGCGACTCGAACCGGGACGCCGCGTCGCACTCGTTGGCCCGAGCGGTGCCGGCAAGACGACCGTGACGAACCTCCTCTTCCGGTTCCTCGATCCGGACGCCGGCCGCGTGACGATCGCCGGCGAGGACATCCGGCGCTACCGGCAGGAGGACGTGCGCGCGACGTTCGCGCTCGCAGGGCAGGAGGCGCACGTGTTCGACTCGTCGATCCGCGAGAACCTGCGCATCGGCCGGCCGGGAGCGAGCGACGAGCGAGCTCGACGGCGCGCTCGCGCAGGCGCAGCTCGCCGACTGGGTCGCGACGCTGCCCGCGGGGCTCGACACGCTCGTCGGCGAGGAGGGAACCGAGCTCTCCGGCGGGCAGCGCCAGCGGCTCGTGCTCGCGCGTGCACTCCTCTCGCGCGCGCCGGTGCTCGTGCTCGACGAGCCGACCGCGCACCTCGACCCGCCCACCGCCGAGCGGCTGATGGACGACGTCCTCGACGCAGCCGGAGACCGGACGGTGCTTCTGATCACGCACCGCCGCGAGGGCCTCGCGCGGATGGACGAGGTCGTGTCGCTCTAACGCAGCGGGAACGGCTTGCGCGCGAGCGCGGGCAGCGCCTGCGCGGACACCCAGAGCGGCGTCGTCGCGTACTTCGCGGAGTAGCGGAGGCTGCCGTCGGCGCGCGTCATCCGCGCGAGGTAGCGGAACGCGGCGACCGGCGGCTTCGCGCCCGCGGCGAGGAACGCCTGGATCGCCCACGCCGTCGACTGCACATTCGAGCCTGTGCCCGGCTGGAGCTCGAAGCCGCCGTCGGTTGCCTCGCGCGCGCGGAGGTACGCGAGGGCGCGCGTCACGGCTGCGCCGCGAACGCCGACGGCCGCGAGCGCCTCGACCGCAGCGGCGGTGTCGTCGTTGTCGGGACGGAGCCCCGTCGCCCACGCAAAGCCGCCGCTCTTCGTCTGCCCCGCCTCGAGCCGGCGCACCGTCGCCGCCGCGACCGGCTGCCCCGCCTGGCGCAGCGCGAGGATCCCCCAGATCGTCGAGTTCAGCGTCGGCCCGATCGCACCGTTCGGCTTCTCGAGCGCGTGAAGCGACGCGAGCAGCGCCGGCGACGCAACGCCGCTGACAGCTTCCGCCATCGTCGAAAGCTCGAGCTCCGTCGCGGTGAGCCCGCTCTCGTGCGCGGCGAGATACGCGCGCGCGGCGTCCGGCACCTGTGCGCCCGCGGCGCGCAGTGCGAGCACAGTCGTCGCGGTCAGCCCGACCGTCGAGCGGCCGCCGGGCTCCGCATAGCCGCCGTCGGGCTGCGCGCGTCCCTGCACGAACGAGAGGACGCTCGCCGCGGCGAGCACTGCGATCTTCAGTCCCACACGACCTCCGTGTGCAGACGCTTCCCGTACCGCTCTAGCAGCCGCCGCAGCTCGGGGCCGGCGGCGAACGCGAGCGCGAAGTTGCCGACGGCGTGCGCGGTGTCGAACGGGAACCCGGCTGCCTGTCGCGCGAGGAACGACGACCACGTGTGCGGATAGAAGCCGTACCAGTTCCAGACGTCGAGAACGAACCCGTACGCGTAGCCGAGCAGGAAGCACGTCACCGCGAGCGGCAGGCGGCGATGCAGCACCGGCGCCATCGCGGCGCCGACCGCGCCGCACGCGCCCCACGCGAGCATCTGCCACGGCGTCCACGGGCCCTGGCCGAGGAAGAAGTTCGAGACGAACGCAGCCGACGCGCCGACGGCGATGCCGGCGCGCATTCCGAGCGCGACGCCGGTCACGACGACGATCACCGTCACCGGCTGCACGTCGGGGATCGGCGCCATCAGCACGCGGCCCGCGGCTGCCGCGGCGGCGAGCGTCGCGATCAGCGTCACCTCCTTCGCCGACTGCGGGCCGGCGTCGACCCACGTCATCGCGCCGACGATCAGCGACGCGGCCGCGAGCAGGAG
The DNA here is from genome assembly GCA_963816455.1 of uncultured Actinomycetes bacterium. Classification (GTDB taxonomy): domain Bacteria; phylum Actinomycetota; class Thermoleophilia; order Gaiellales; family Gaiellaceae; genus Palsa-739. The sequence continues at coordinate 208,543 of CAWFKM010000016.1, read as the reverse complement.
CGCGAGTGCCGATGCGTGCGTCGCGAATGCGACCGCCGCCGCCGCGGCGAGCGCGACACCGAACGCGATCTGCGTGACGTGGCTACGCAACGAGCACCTCCCGCGCAATGCCGAGCGAGACCTCGCGGTCGGCGACGGCCTGTGCGAACGCGACGTCGTGCGTGACGACGAGCGTCGCGCGACGGGGCGCCTGCGCGCGAAGGAGGTTCGCGAGCTCCGCTTTCCGCTCCGGATCGACGCCGCGCGTCGGCTCGTCGAGCACGAGTAGATCGGGCTCGTTGACGAGCACCGTCGCGAGGGCGAGCCGCTCACGTTCCCCGCTCGAGAGGTCGCGCGGGTGACGTGTCTCCGCCCATGCGAGCTCGACCTCCGCCAGCGCGCGCCGCGCGCGGGTCGTATCCGTGCCGAGCGCGACCTCGTCGAGCGCGGTCTCGCGCACGAGGTACCGGCCCGGATCCTGGAGGAGGAACGCCGCGCGGCCGTGACGCTCGACGGTTCCGGCCGCGGGCTCGAGGAGACCGGCGGCGAGCTTGGCCAGCGTCGTCTTCCCCGATCCGTTCGGGCCGGTGAGCGCAACGATCTCGCCGCGGCGGAGCTCGAGCGACGCGCCGTCGAGCACGCGCGGGCCGCTGCCGTATGCAAAGGACGCATCCGCAACGCGCGCGACGACGTCTCCCTTCCCATGTAACACAGTGTTACTTGAGCTCTGCGCCGTTCCAGCATTCGCGCACGAGGCTTGTAACACAGTGTTACTTGGAAGGTTCGTCCAGGCTGGACGATGCTCGTCGAGCCAGGCGATCGCCTCGTCGCGCGGCGCGTCGAGGACGATGCGGCCGCGCTCCAGGAAGACGACGCGATCGGCGCGACGAAGCGCCGCGGCAGGTCGCTGCTCCGACAGGACGACCGCTGCGCCGCTGCCGAGCGCGCGGTCGAGAAACGCCTCGGCGCCGTCGGGGTCGAGCTGCGACGTCGGCTCGTCGAGGAGCAGCAGCCGCGGGTCGAGCGCGAGCGCGGACGCGAGACAGACGCGCTGCAACTCGCCGCCCGAGAGTTCCGCGATGCGGCGGCCGGCGAGATGCTCCGCCTCGACCGCTGCGAGCGCGTCGTGGACGCGTAGGAGGATCGCCGCCGGCGGTGTGCCGACGTTCTCGAGCCCGAACGCGATCTCCGCCTCGACCTGCGCGAGGACGATCTGATCCTCCGGATCCTGGAAGACCGTCGCGACGATGCCGGCGAGCTCCGACGGCTTCGTGCTGCGCGTGTCATGGCCCGCGACCTCGACGCGGCCCGAGAAGCGGCCGCCGTGGAACCATGGCACCAGCCCGCCGAGCGCGCGCACGAGCGTCGACTTCCCGGAGCCCGACGGACCGAGCACGAGCACGACCTCACCCGGCTCGACGCGGAGCGACACGTCGTCGAGCGCGGGGGCCGCGTCCGGATACGCGAACGACAGCCGGTCGACGGTCGCTAGAGCCACAACGCCCCCACGACGATCGCGACGGCGGCGGTGATCGCGGCGAAGTCGCGCGTGCGCCACCGCGGCGACGGCAGCCGCGTGCGCCCGGAGCGGCCGAAGCCGCGGGCCTCCATCGCCTCGGCGAGGTTCGTGCCGCGCTCGAGCGAGCCGGCGAGCAGCGGCGAGAGCAGCGCCGCGTGCCCGCGCAGCCCGACCGGCGCGAGGTTGCGCCCGCGCAACGCCTCGACGAGCCCTGTCGCGTCGCGCTCGAACGTCGGCACGAGCCGCGTCGCAAGCGCGGCGGCGAGGACGGAGCGCCGGCCGGTGGACGCGGCGATCAGCCGGTCGTGGTCGAGCAGCAGCGCATACACCGCGAACGCGAGCCCGACCGCCGCCAGCCGCAGCGCATTCAGCGCCGCGACGTACAGCTCCTCCGTCGTCACGTCGAGCCGGCCGAGCACCGGAATGTCCGGCCCGCTCCAGAGCACGTGCCAGCCCGTCGACTGGAGCAGCGGCGAGAGCAGGAACACGAAGCCGGCGCTGAACAGCGTCCCCCAGAGATACGGACGCGCGCGGCGTCCGGCGCGGAGGCACACGAGGAGCAGGCCGAGCGTCAGCGCGCCGACCGACCAGAGATGGTCGGCGAGCAGCGCCGCGACCGCCAGCGCGGCGAGGAGCGCGGCTGCAGCGGTCGGCCTCACGGAACCGCGTACCGGTAGCGGTACAGCGCCGGGTCGCGCGCGAGCGCGGCCGCGTCTCCGGAGTAGTCCAGCTCGATCGCGCCGCCCGCCAGCTTCTTCGCCGTGAAGCGATGCGGGCCGCCGACGAGCCGGAGCACGTTCGCGCCCGCAGGCGCGGTCGCCACGACCTTCCCGTGGACGAGCTTCGCGAGCGCACGCGCGCCCGCGGAGTCGGCGCCGACGACGACCGCGGGCCGCACCTTCCCGCCGTAGCCGTGCAGGAACGGCTCCGGGAACGCACCGACGACGACGGGTACCGCTTCGCCGACGCGGCCCCAGTCGCGGTAGTCCCACCACTCGACGTCGCCGGGATGGAGCACGTACTCCGCCGCGCCGCGATCGGCCTCGATCCCGTTGACGAAGTAGAACCAGTCGTGGCGCGAGCCGGCCGAGCCGGAGACGCCGTCGATCGCCTGCACGAACCGTCCGCCGTACCGCGTCGAGATCTTCAGCGACCGCGCGAGCGCCTGCATCGCCGTCTCACCCGCGGGCACCGTCCGCACGAGGAGCACCTGCTTGCCCTCGTCGCGCGTCACCCATAGCGTCGCCTTACCGGAGCCCGCGCCGCCGCCGCAGCCGGCGAGCAGCGCGGCGGCGGCGACGGCGACGAGGGCAACCCGGATCACGGGAGACGGTTCGAGCGCACCGCGCCGGGCGCGATCGCCCACACGAGCCCGTGTGCGGTCTTGAAGCAGATGTGTCCGGCCGGCGCGGAGATCGTCCGCGCGCCGGTGCGGAAGACGAGACCGGCCGGCACCTTCTTCGCGCCGGTGTCGTCCTGCCCCGTTGCGGCGTAGCAGCCGGGCGCCGTCCTCGTCAGCACGAGCGTCGGCGGGCCGCCGTTCGCGCCGAAGGTCGCGTAGTACCACTCGACGGTGTCGCCGTCCTTCAGCTGCACCTGGTCGGCTCCGACGGGCGGCGAGACGCCGTTGACCTTGAAGACCCAGCCGGAGTCGCCGGTGCCGCCGTAGTAGCCGACCTGGTCGACGTAGTTGCCGAACGACGAAGCCGTGACGTGCGCATAGAACTCGCCCGCCTTGGCGGCGTTCTGAAGCGCGTCGAGCGGCGTCGTGGCGACCACCCTTGGATCGTTCGGACCGAAGATGGTCTGCGTCTTGCCCTCGACCCGGATGTGGACGAGAGCGGCGGCGGCGAACGGGACCACGACGAGCGCGGCCACGAGCGCAGCAGTGAGCTATGAGGGAACGGCGAAGCACGAATCCTCCCTTCCGCGAGGGGTTCGGTGTCTGCGGCGGGCAGCAGGTCTTCTGACTCGGGGCTCCCTCCCCCGCCGCCTTCCCAGACCCGGAGGCCCAGTGGCGTCGTGGCGGAGAAGCGTCTCCCCTTACAGCGGCGGGACCGTCCCGGCCTTGCACCGGAGTTCCCTTACCGCTCGCCGATGTGCGGGCGAGTCTAGCATCGGGTCATGCCGTCTCTCGCACTCGACCTCGACGCGGTGCTCGCGGACACGCGGCCGTTGTGGAACGACTGGGTCGAGGACGCGTCGCGGCGGACGCGCGTCGAGCTCGACCTGCCGGAGGACCGCGGGGCCGCTGCGTTGCTGCTCGACGAGCGGCTCGGCGACTGGCGGCCGCTGCTCGAGCGCTTCGCCGAGGATCGCGCGCCCGTCTACTTCCGGCCGCGGGCCGAGACGACAGCTCAGCTGCGCAAGCTCCATGCCGCGGGCGTTCGGCTCGGCGCGTTCACCGACGCGCCGCGCGAGCTCGCGGACGTCGCGCTCTCGCACGCGGGCGCTGCGCGTCGTCTGGCGGCGGTCGGGACGCTCGACGAGGTGCTCCGCGAGCTCGGCGACGGCGCGGTCGTCGTGCGCACGCGTGCGGAGCTCACGGCGGCGGCTGCGGTCTAGGATCCAGGCGTGGAGCACGATCTCTCAGACCGGCGCTTCGAGACCCTGCTCGAGCGGCTCGACCGGATCGGCGACGAGCTGACGAAGATGAACAAGCGGCTCGACAACGAAGAGAACTTCCTCCGCCTGACGCGCGAGCTGAACTCGCTGAACGAGTCGCTGCAGGCGATCGCGTACGCGGCGCTCGGCCAGCAGGCGCCGCAAGTCCGCCGCCGCCGACCTTAACGGGGTCAGACCCCGTTAAGAGAACCGCCGCGGTCGCGTGGCCCTACGACCGCGACCGCCACGTCACCGCGAGCCTTAACGGTGACAGTCACTGTTAAGAGAACCGCCACGTCCCAACGGGACATGTGCGGCGCTAGGGCTTGTGCCAGATGTCGAGCACGCCGCTCGTCGAGTGGTCGTTCGCATTGCCCTCGGCGAGCGCGACGCGGCCGTCGACGACGATCGGGCTGTTCCAGTGGCCGCCGCCCGACTGGAGCGTCGTCAGCAGCTTGCCCGTTGCCGGCGTGTAGACGTTGAGCCCGCCGCCGGGGTTGTAGACCCAGAGCAGTCCGCCTGCGACGACAGGGCTCGTGCCGCCGGTGGCGTTGCGCCAGGCGGAGACGAGCCGTCCGTTGCGAAAGCGCCACGCCTGCGTGCCGCCGTTGTCCGCGACGAACATCCACGTCCCCGACGACGGGCGCCACACCGCGGGTGCCGTGAACAGGTCGGTGCCCGACGGCGTCGAGACGACCTGGAGCTCGTTGTCCTTGTGCGGCGCGTGCCCTTCATCTTCGCGACGCTCAGCAGCCGGATCTTTCCGTCCTTGCCGCCTTGCGCGATCACGGTCGCGCTGAGCACGACCGGCGAGGTCGAGCCGAGATCCGCGTCGGTCGTGTTCAGCTCGTCGGTGTTCGTCGGCGTGTAGTTGCCGACGAGCTTCGTCGCGTCGGGCGAGAGCCGGAGAACGGCGTCGCCCCAGTTCGTCTTCCCGTCCCACGGTGCATTTCCCGTCGCGACGAGGAGCTCGTGCGTCTTCGGGTCGACGACGGCGCCGGCGCGTCCCCAGATCGCGGAGTCGCTCGAGCCGCAACTCGCGGGGAACAGCAGCCCGGTTTGGTCGCTGCAAAGCGAGTTCCAGACGTGCAGCAGCGTGCCCTTCGCCGCGTCGATCACCGCGACATGACCCTGGTACGGCGGCGCGTCGCCGATGTAGCCACCGGTCGTCGCGATCACGTGACCGTCGTCGAAGTTCAGCGACGCGGCGATCTTCTCGCGCTGCGCCAGCCGCGTGATCGAGACCGTCCACGCGGCGTGCCCGTCGGCAACGGCGAGCTTCGAGATCGTGCCGCCCGGAGACGCGGCGTAGATCCACTGCCTGCTCGGGTCGGCGACCGGTGTTGCCGTCGTGATCTGGGGCGAGCCGGCCCACGACGTGTAGCCCAGCGGCGTGTACGTCCAGAGGACCGTGCCGGTCGTCGCATCGATCGCCTCCGTCTTCCCGTACGTCGTCGTGACGAAGAACGTGTCGTGCTTCACGCCGCGAACGCGGACGCCGTGGAGATAGATCGGAGACGAGTCGACCGTCCCGTCGAGCTGCACCTGCTTCTCGACGAGCTTGCGAACGTTTGCGGCCGTGATGCCGGTCGCCGCGGTCGACGCGTTGGTGCGCGCCGCGTTCCAGCCGAACCGCGTCCAGTCCGGCCCGGTGGACGCGCTGTGGCCGACGGCCGTTGCGACGAAGAGCGCCGCCAAAGCGGCAGCGGCAAGTGCAGTGCGATCGCGGCCCACGTTGGCTAGGACGCCGTCACCGCGCAAAAGCTTGCGCTAGCGACGGAGCAGAACCCGGCGGAGCTCGTCCTCTTTACCGGGCTCGAGAATCGCCAGCACCTGGTCGCCCGGCTCGAGCATCGTCGAGCCGACTGCGATCTCCGCCTTGCCCTCGCGCATCACGGAGATGAGGCGCGCACCCTCCGGCAGCGAGAGCCCCTCGACGCGCTTGCCCGCCGACGGCGAGTCGCGGTCGATCTGCACCTCGACGATCTCGAGATTCTCCTTGCGCAGCTCGAGCAGATGAATCAGGTCGTGCTCCGGCACCTCGTGCTCGACGAGCGCCATGATGCTCGACGTCGCGCAGATCGTCGGCGAGATGCCGAGCAGGTCGAAGTGCGCCTGATTGCGCGGGTCGTTCACGCGCGCGATCGCCTTCGGCACGCCGTACTTCTCCCGCGCCACCTGGCAGATCACCATGTTGTCCTCGTCGTCGCCGGTGAGCGCGAGGAGGATGTCGGGCGGGCGAGCGATGCCCGCACGCTCGAGAACGTGGATCTCGGTCGCGTCGCCGCGCTGCACCTGGTGCTCGAACTCCTCCTCGAGGCGTTCGAAGCGGTCGCGGCGCTCCTCGATCAGCGTCACCTCGTGGCCGAGCCGGAGCAGCGAGCGCGCGACGTTTGCCCCGACCTTCCCGCCGCCCGCAACGATGACATACATCATGCCGTCGTCCTTTGCGGAATCGGAATCTCGCAGGCTCGCACAGCCTCGGTCAGCGTGTCGATCGCCGTCTTCGTCGGACAGACGGTGCGCATCCCGAGCGAGGCGTAGAGATCGGCGCGTGCGGGGTCGAGCACGCGGACGACGACGCAGTCGATCCCGAACCGCTTCTGCGCGACCTGGCCGACGACGATGTTCGTGTTGTCGCCGTTGGTCGCAACGACGACGGCGTCGGCGTCTTCGATCCCGGCCTCGCGGAGCAGGTCGGCGTCCATGCCGTGGCCGACGAGGAAGAGACCGGGCCAGTGGTCGCCCAGCCGCGAGAGCGCGTCCTCGTTCTCGTCGACGACGGTGACGTCCCAGCCCTCCTGCTGAAGCTGGAGCGCGATCGATGAGCCGACCCGGCCGCAGCCGATGATCAGAGCGTTCAGTCCGAGCCTGCCGTTCCCCATGCCGTGCGCAGCGTAGCGCGGAGGGCCCGGTCGAGGGCCGTCAGGTGCCGGCTTCCTCGAGGACGCCCTGCGGGAAGGCGACTATCAGCACCTCGGCCGGGGACTTCCGGAGGACGTAGTCCACGGTCGGCGAGAAGAACCGCGACTGGCGCCGCCAGCGGGGCGACGAGCCGAGGACGATCAGATCGGCGCCGCTTTGGGCGGCCGCGTCGACGATCGCCTCGCCGATCGCCCGCGCCCGGACGGTTCGGCCGACGACCTCGACGCCGTGGTCGGCGCCGAGCGCGGACGCCTCTTCGAGCGACTCGGCCGCCTGCGCCTCGAGCTTCTCGAGCGGCGCGTCGAGCGGCTGGTCGAGCGGCACGCGGATCACGAACAGCGCCTCGACGGACGCGTGCCGCTCCTGCGCGAGCTTCACCGCCGTCGCGATCATCTCCTCGCCGATCTCCCCCAGCTTCATCGGGACGAGGATCCGCGAGAACGCGGCCTCGGGCAGGACCTGCTCGTCAGTCGCGACGACGTGCTCGAGCATGCCTGCGCCCCGCTCACGGCGCACGACGAAGTAGACGACCAACCCGCCGAGCAGCCACGCCGGACCGCCGTAGCGTGCACCGATGTGCGTCACCATCGCGATGACGAACACGGTTGCCGTGAGGATCGCACCGATCACCGACGGTAACGGCAGGACACCGCCGCGCATCTTGATCCCGAGCGGCACGCGGAACGGTCGGCGGAGGTCGGGCTGGGAGAAGCGGAGCTTCACGACCGCGAGTTGCGCGGCTGTGAACGCGAGCAGCACGCCGAAGCTGAAGAGGCTCGCGAGGAACGTGACCGGGCGCGTGAGGAACGCCGTGCCGAGCAGTAGCGCAATCGAGATCACCGCGGCCGCGATCACCGAGGCCGGCGCCACGTGCGTCCGCCGGTTCAGCCGGCCGAACACGCGCGGCAGCTGTCCGTGCTCGCCGAGCGAGTACGCGAGCCGCCCGAAGCCGGAGATCGACGTCGTCGCCGCCGCGAGCAGCACGAGCGCGCCGGTCAGGCCGACGTACACGCGCAGGATCTGTCCGAACCAGTGCGGCAGGTGCGGCTGAAGCTCCGAGACGATTCCCATGATCGGCGCGCGCAGCCACTCGACGCCGAGCGCCGTCGTGCCGTTCTCCAGCGGAAACGCCGACAGCCCGACGAGCGCGATCAGGACGTAGATCACGACGACGCCGCCGATCGCGCTGAACAAGCTCCGCGGCAGGTCGCGGCCGGGTCGCCGCGCCTCCTCTGCGAGATTCGCAACCGTCTCGAGCCCCGTGTACGCGAGCATCGCGAGCGGCAGCGCGAACGCGAGGTCGTGCCAGCTCGGAGTCGTCCCGAGCGACAGGCCCCGCGTCAACGCCTCCGTCGAGAACAGCAGTCCGAACCCGAGCACGACAAGCACGAGCTGCGTGACGAGGTCGAGCACCGGCACGACGATCCCGAACGTATAGAGGTGCGTGTGCCTGACGAGACGCACGACGGCGATACCTGCGATCAGCAGGCAGCCGACGATCGCGTCGCCCGGATGCCGCGCGATCGAGTCGATGCCGAGCGCGATCCCGAGGTAGTGCGGGAAGAACAGCGCCGACAGCGCGATCACGATCAGGTAGTCGAGGAAGAGCACCCAGCCGGTCAGGAACCCGGCGAGGTCGTTGAACGCGACGCGGACGAACGTCGCCGCGCCGCCGGTCTCGCGAATCGACGCCGTTCCCTCCGCGTACGAGAGCGCAACGAGGAGGAACAGCGCGCCGACGATCCCGAGGATGAATGGCGTGAAGCCGAGCGCGTGGAGCGCGATGATCCCGAGCGCGAAGTAGATCGACGAGGCGATCTCGCCGTACGCGACGGAAGCGAGCGCCGGCGCGTCGAGGACCCGTTCGAGGCGGGGAAGCTTGCGGGCCATGCGGAGGTCAGCCTAACGTCGTCGGAGGAGGTAGAGCCGGCCGGCGCCGAGCCCGATGAACAGCGCGCCGAAGAGGTAGCCGACGCCGCCGCCGAGGGTCGCCGTGCGGACGAGGATCGCCAGCCCGAGCACGATCGCAATGACGGCGAAGACGACGACGGTGTGCCGCTGGGCCGATCTCACGTCGTCGACCTCCCCGCGGTCACCATCACGCGGCACGGCGCGTGCTTGAGGACGAAGTCGACGGTGTCGCCGAAGATCGCGCGCCGGCCGGCCTGGAGGCGCACGCGCCGCGGCCCGCCCATGACGACGATCTCGGCCTGGCGCCTCATTGCCTCGGTCACGATCGCCTTCCCCGCGTTGCGCGAGCGCGCGATGCGCCCGATCACGTTGACCCCATAGGACTCGCCGATCGCGCGCGCCTCGTCGAGCTGCTCGTTCGCGGCCTCGATCTCCTCCGGCAGATACGCGTCGAGCGGCAAGTCGAGCGGCACCTCGATCGCCGTCACGGCGACGATCGTCGCGCGGCGCTCCGCCGCGAGGCGGCACGCGACATCCATCGCCTCGTCGGACGGATACCCGGGCGCGATCGGAACGAGGATGCTGCGGTACTCGAGCACCTCCGCCGGACCGAGCTGGATCGGCGCGCGAACCGTCTCGCTCATCGGAACGTGGAGGATCCGGCGCCGGTAGACGACGTAGAACACGAGTCCGATCGCGAGCCACGCGAGGCCGGCGTAACGGATCGACGGCGACTGCGTCACGATCACGAACCACGAGAGGCCCGTCCCAAGCCCGCCGACGATCGCGAACAGCGGCCACTCGACGCCGCGAAGGCGGACGTTCCCCTTCGCACGGAAGGAGACGTCATCGCCGCCGGCGCGCTTGATGCGGATCGCGACGAGCGACGCGTGCGCGATCGTGAACGAGAACGTCGCACCGAACGCGTAGATCGCGCCGAGGAACGCCGTCTTCCCCGAGAGCGTGAGCAGGATCGGAACCGCGCCGGCGAACACAACGAGCGCGAGCCACGGCGTCTTGAACTTCGGGTGGATCTTCCGGAACGCGAGCGGCAGCTGACGGTAGCCCGACATCGCGTACGTGATCCGTGACGCGCCGATCACTCCCGCATTCGCGCCGATGAAGAGGATCGTCGACGCGAGGATCCCGAGATAGACCTGCAGGATGTGCGTGACGACGCTGCCGAGCCCGAGGTTGTTGACGAGCCCGAGTACCGGGTCGTTCTGGTAGCCGTGCTGGCCCTGAAGGTGCTCGGTCGGCGGCAGTGCGAGCAGTGTCGTGTAGCCGTGGCGCACCGTGTGGACGACCGGCATCGCGGAGAGCGCGATCCACGGCAGCGTGAAGTAGATCGCGAAGACCGCGATCGCGACGAACATCACCGCGCGCGGCACCGTGCGCACCGGGTCGCGCACCTCTTCCGCCATGTTCGACACCGTCTCGATCCCGGTGTATGCGAGCATCGCCACCGGAATCGAGAGCGCAAAGTTCGACCACGTCGGCGCGACTCCGAGATGGATGTTCGACTTGAGGACCTCCGGCGAGAGCACAAGGATCGCGCCGATCCCGACGAGCAGCAACTGCGTCGCGAAGTCGGCGACCGCGAGGAAGATGTTGATCCGCGCCGACTCCTGAACACCGATGATGTTGACGACGACGAGAACGACGATCACGGCGATCCCGAATGCGATGTCCCACGGGTTCTGCCGCAGCGGCTCCCAGAACACGGAGAGGTAGTGCGGAACGAAGAACGCCGAGACGGCGATCGTCGCGATGTAGTTCAGCATCTGCGCCCACGCGGCGGTGAAGCTCACCGTCTCGTTGAAGGCGTGGCGCGCGAAGCTCGACGAGCCGCCGGCCTCCGGATAGCGAACCGTGCCCTCGGCGTACGTCAACGCGGTGCAGGCGAAGATGAAGCCCGCGATGATGAAGACGACCGGCGTGAGCCCCAGCGCGTAGACCGCGACGACGCCGAGGGCGTAGTAGATCGAGGAGCCGACGTTGCCGTACGCAGTCGCGAAGAGGGCATTCGTCCCGAGCACGCGCTCGAGCTGGTGCTGACGCCGGCGCCTGCTCACGCGCCGACTCTAGACGGCGCCCCCTACGTGTGGGCGCTTCCGCGGCCGGCGACCGGGCCGGTCGCGACCATCACCCGGCACGGCGCCTCCCGCAGCACGGACATGATCTCCGGCGGAAACGCGTGCCGAAAGCCGCGGCGCGACTCGACCGGTGAGCCGACGACGATCAACTCGGCGCGGTGGTCACGGGCGAGCTCGGCGAGCTTGAGTCCGAGTGCGCGTTCGCGCGTGCGCACGAGATGCCGCCGCGTCCCGACGCCGTACGAGTCCGCGATCGACGCCGCATCGCCGAGCTCGGCCCGGAGCTCAGCCGTCTCCGCGACGAACTGCGCGTCGAGCGGCAGATCCGGCTGAACGACGAGCGGCGCGACGAGGACGACCCGCGCACGGCGGTCGGCGGCGAGACGGCACGCGAGGTCGACTGCGTGCTGCGTCTCCTCTCGCCCCAGCAGCGGGACGACGATGCTCTGGAATCCGAACGCGGCCGTACGCCGCGCGAGCCGCCGGAGCCGGCGGCGGGCACGCAACACGACGGCGCGCACATCGACCCCGCCGATCTTCATCGCAGGATCTGGTACGGGACGCTGGCGAGGATCACTCCCGGCTCGAGCAGGAGCAGGCGCTTGATGTACAGCGAGCGCTGGTTGTGGAGGAGGCGCCGCCAGCCGTGCGTGACGAGCTCCGGCATCAGCACGAGCACTTCCGTCCCCTCCTCGGCGGTGAGGTCGCGGAGATACCGGAGCAGCGGCCCGCCGATATCACGGTACGGCGCCTCGTCGATCTCGAGCGTGAGTCGCGGGCCTTGCACCGACCACTCGTGCCGGATCGTGCGCACGTCCTGTTCGCTGAAAGCGAAGTTGACGGCACGCGTGTCGTCGATGCCGAGGGTCGTCGCGTAGTTCACCGCGCGCATCGACGCCGCATTGACGCTGGAGACGAGAACTCGCGCCACGATCCGTTTCGGAGCCGCCGTCGACCGACCGGCGACCGTCGGCACGTTCGCGATCACGACGCCCGGCTCCGTGAGCAGCCGGAACTTCAGCACGAGCTCGCTCGGGTGGCGCACCTGCGACCACATCGACGCCGACTGGAAGTACTCCGGCACGACAACCGTGACGAAGTCGGACTCGCCGCGCGGAAGACGCCAGACCTGGTCGAGCATCGCCTCGCTGACCCCGAGGCTCCTGTCGAGGATCTCGAGCTGCGGCCCGCCGCCGACGCGCTTGAACCAGCGCGGCCGAATCCCCGAATCGGTATTCGAACGGGGAACGTGGACGGCGCGGAAGTCGCCGCCCGAGATCGCGCGCGAGAACCAGAGCGCGCGGTCGATCGCGTCGTCGAGTGCTTCGACGACGAGAATCGTGGCGTTGCGTGCCGGCGGCGCCGCGACGACGGCTGCGGCCCCTGCGGCGAGCCGGCGCGCCGTGCGAACGTAGTGCCGGCGCACGCCGTAGAAACCGGAGATCATCACCGGGATCGCGACGATCACCATCCACGCGCCCTCCTGGAACTTCGTCACGACCACGACCACCATCACGACGCAGGTCGCCAGCGCGCCGACCCCGTTGATGACGGCACGCCACTGCCACCCCGCCCCGTGCGTCCGTAGCCAGTAGCGCACCATCCCCGCCTGGGAGAGCGTGAACGCCGTGAACACGCCGACGACGTAGAGGTGGATCAGGTTGTTGACGTTCGCGTGGTAGATCCAGATCGAGGAGTGCGGCCGCGCCGGCAAGCACGACGACGCCGTTCGAGAACACGAGCCGGTCGCCGAGGTTCGTGAACTGCCGCGCGATGAATCGATCCTGCGCGAGCAGCGCCGACAGGCGCGGGAAGCCCTGGAACGACGTGTTCGCCGCGAGGATCAACACCGCGAACGTGAAGATCTGGACGACCCAGAAGAACCAGCCGAGTGCGCTGCCGGCCGGGAAGACTGCGCGGACGATCTGCGAGACGACGGAGGCAGTCGTGCTCGGCCGCGCGTGCGTCGCAACCGCGAGGTACGAGACGCCGACGAAAATCGTGATCGCGACGACGCCGAGCACGCCCAGTGTCTTCGCGGCGTTCTTCGACTGCGGGTGGCGGAATGCATTGACGCCGTTTGCGATCGATTCGACGCCGGTCAGCGCGCTCGCGCCGGACGCAAACGCCTTCAGCACGAGGAACAGCGTCACGGCAGCGACACCGGGCGGAATCGCGTGCGGCGCGACGGCGCGTGGGCACGTGCTCACTGCGCACTTCGTCACGCCCGCGCCGACGGCGACCAGCATCGCGACGATGAAGCCGTACGTCGGCAGGGCGAAGGTCAAGCCGGACTCGCGGATGCCGCGCAGGTTGACAACCGTGATCAGCACGATCGCGAGGAGCGACAGCTCGGTGTTGTAGTGGTTGAGCGACGGTGCCGCCGACGTGATCGCGAGCACGCCGCTTGCGACGGATACCGCGACTGTGAGGACGTAGTCGACGAGGAGCGCCGCGGCGGCCACGAGGCTCGGAAGCGTGCCGAGATTTTCGCGTGCGACGACGTATGCGCCGCCCGAGGTCTCGTAGGCGCGAACGGTTTGCCGATACGACGCGATCACGATTGCCATCAGCAGCGCAACGGCGATCGAAATCGGGAGCGCGATGTGCAGGGCGCTGAGCCCCGCTGTGAGCAGCACGACCATCGCCGCCTCGGTGGCGTACGCGACGGAGGAGATCGCATCCGCCGCGAAGATCGGCAGCGCGAGCCCGATCGGGAGCAGCTCGTCCTCGGCCTGATGCGTCTGCATCGGCCGGCCGACGAACAGCCGGCGGGCGCGGCGCGGCGGCTCGACCGGCAGGCCCGTCCGAGCGTCCTCGCGCGTCGCGCTCACGCGCCAACGGTAGAGCACCCGCAGGTCGGGTGTGACGGACTACTAGGCGGCGCGATGCCTCGGGCGCACCCGAGGTGGTCCGGTCGGCATCGGCTTCAGGACGACCGTCTCGGTCGGGGCATTGGCGAGGAGCCAGGCCAGCTCCTTCTCGTTGAAACCTCCGCCGCCGTTGACCGGCGCAGGCGCGACGATGCGGTCGAACCGCTCGACCTCCCAGAGCCGCCGCAGCGCGTGCGTCAGGGTCCGCCCCTTCTCGATGCGCGCGTCCACCGCGACCCCGGCGCGGAGCGCCGCGTGCTCGACCGCCTCGAGCAGCGGCATCGCGAGCTTCACCTCGTCCTTCGAGGGCGAGTCCTCGCCGTACCGGAGCGGCACGATCAGCAGGTACGCGGGAACGAGCACCGCCTCCTCGGCACGGGCAATGCGGATTGCCGCCGCGAGCACGGTTTCGTCGAGTGCACCGGAGAACGGCACGAGCACCCGCCGCGCGTCCGCGAACACCGGCAGCCGCTTCGGCGGGCGTCGCCGGACCAGCACGACGACCAGCGCAATCGCGAGCACAATTGCGGCGCCGAGAAGGCCTGCGTCGAGCTTCGTCATTGCGGCGCCTCCGGCCGGTCGGCCCGGTTCGCGACGACGCGGATGTCCACGCCCGGCAACTCGCGCACGAGCGCGGAGACGAGTGAGCCGCGCAGCACCTCGCGCCTGCGGCTCTCGTCCGGAGTGCCGACGAAAACGTACGTTGTGCCGCGCTCATAGACGACGCGGCGCACGGTCGCGACAAGTTCGTCCCCCTCCTCCTCGAGGAAGTGCGCACCGAGCACGATCGCGAGCCGCCTCAGCGCGGCGAGCGAGACCTGCTCCTCGTCGCTCAGGTCTCCGGGGGTGCGGACCCAGAGCGCGTCGAGCTGCGCGCCGAGCCGTTCCGCAGACCGCCAGGCCCGCCGCAGCAGCCGTTGCGACCGCGCCTCCGGCGTGACGAGCGCGAGCACCCGTTCCGCCACCGCCTGGTGGCTCAGCGGGTCGAGCACGAGCGTCTGTCGCCGCGCCTCGACGTCCTCCGCGACCTCGCGCAGCGCGAGCTCGCGCAGGGCCGACAGGCGGTCTGTGCGGAAGAAGTTCTGCAGCGCCACTTCGGCGCGTTCCGGCGCGTACACCTTCCCCGCACGCAGCCGCTCCTGCAACGCCTGCGGCGAGATGTCGACGAGCACGACCTCGTCCGCCTCCTCGAGGATCCGGTCGGGGAACGTCTCGCGCACGCGAACGTCCGTGAGCTCTGCGATCGCGTCGTTGAGGCTTTCCAGGTGCTGGACGTTCACGGTCGAGATCACGTCGATGCCGGCGTCGAGCACCTCGTCGATGTCCTGGTACCGCTTCCCGTTGCGCATGCCGGGAGCATTGGTGTGCGCGAGCTCGTCGATCAGTGCGAGCTCGGGAGCGCGGCGGATCACCGCGTCGGCATCCATCTCCTCGAGCTCGAGATTCCCGTGCGCCGCCCGGGACCGCGGCGTGACCTCGAGCCCTTCCGCCAGCGCCGAGGTGTCCGGACGGTCGTGCGGCTCGAGATAGCCGATCACGACGTCGCGGCCTTCAGACTGGGCCTGCCGGCCCTCCTGCAGCATGCGGTAGGTCTTGCCGACCCCCGCCGCCATCCCGAGCAGGATGCGGTAGCGCCCTCGCATGCATCAGGCTCCGAACACGTTGTACACGATGAGGTCGATCAGCTTGATGGCGATGAACGGCAGGATCACGCCGCCGAGCCCGTAGATCAACAGGTTCCGGCGCAGGAGTGCCGTCGCGCCGATCGCGCGGTACTTGACGCCCCTGAGGGCGAGCGGGATCAGCGCGGGGATCACGAGGGCGTTGAAGATGATCGCCGAGATGATCGCGCTCTTCGGCGAGCCGAGGTGCATGATGTTGAGCGCGTTCAGCGGCCCCTTTTCGCCCGGCTTCGTGGCGTACGTAAAGGCGAACATCGCCGGCAGGATCGCGAAGTACTTGGCGACGTCGTTGGCGATCGAGAACGTCGTCAGCGAGCCGCGCGTGATCAGAAGCTGCTTGCCCACCTCGACGATCTCGATCAACTTCGTCGGGTTCGAGTCGAGGTCGACCATGTTGCCGGCCTCCTTCGCCGCGGTGGTGCCGGTGTTCATGGCGACGCCGACGTCGGCCTGCGCGAGGGCGGGTGCGTCGTTCGTGCCGTCCCCGGTCATCGCAACCATGCGGCCCTTCGCCTGCTCGTCCTTGATCAGCGCCATCTTCGTCTCGGGGGTCGCCTCGGCGAGGAAGTCGTCGACGCCCGCCTCCTGGGCGATCACGGCGGCGGTGACGCGGTTGTCGCCGGTGATCATGACCGTGCGGATGCCCATTCGCCGGAGCTCGTCGAACCGCTCGTTCATGCCGCCCTTGACGATGTCCTTCAGATGGACGACTCCGAGCGCCCAGTTGTCGCGCGAGACGACGAGCGGCGTCCCACCCTGCTCGGCGACGCCCTGCACGAGCTGGTCGAGCTCCGGCGGTGCCTGGCCCCCCTGCTCGACGATGAACCTCTTGACGGCGTCCGCGGCGCCCTTGCGGATCACGGTGCCGTCGAGGTTGACGCCGCTCATGCGCGTCGTAGCGCTGAACGGGACGAACTCGTGCTCGCCGCCGAGCTCCCGCTCGCGAAGGTTGAAGCGCTCCTTCGCGAGGACGACGATCGAGCGGCCCTCCGGGGTCTCGTCGGCCAGCGAGGCGATCTGGGCCACCTCGGCGAGCTCACGCTCGTCGACGCCGTTCACCGGCAGGAACTCCGCCGCCTGGCGGTTGCCGAGCGTGATCGTGCCCGTCTTGTCGAGCAGCAGCACGTCGACGTCTCCCGACGCCTCGACCGCGCGGCCGGACATCGCGAGGACGTTGCGCTGCACGAGGCGATCCATTCCCGCGATGCCGATCGCGGAGAGCAGTGCGCCGATCGTCGTCGGGATGAGCGCGACGAGGAGGGCGATGAGAACCGTCTGCGACGTCGGCGTGCCCGCGTACAGCGCGTACGGCTTCAGCGTCACGACGGCCGCAAGGAAGGTGATCGTCAGGCCGGCGAGGAGGATGTTGAGCGCGATCTCGTTCGGCGTCTTGCGGCGCTCGGCGCCCTCGACGAGCGCGATCATGCGGTCGAGGAACGACCCGCCCGGCTCCTGCGTGACCTGAATCACGAGCCGGTCGGAGAGCAGCTTCGTGCCGCCCGTGACGGCCGAGCGGTCGCCGCCGGACTCGCGGATCACCGGCGCGGACTCGCCGGTGATCGCCGACTCGTCGACCGAGCCGACTCCCTCGACGATCTCGCCGTCCGCGGGGATGACCATTCCGGCCTCGACGACGACGGTGTCGCCCTTCTGGAGATCCGCCGCCGCGATCTCCTCGAGGTGACCGTCGCGGCTCCGCCGCAGCGCGGTGGTGGTCGTGCGCGTCGCGCGCAGCGCATCGGCCTGCGCCTTGCCGCGTCCCTCCGCGATCGCCTCAGCGAAGTTCGCGAAGAGCACCGTGAGCCAGAGCCAGAACGCGATCACGCCGACGAATGCGAGTTGGCTGTGGTGTCCGCGGGCGAGCTCGAGAAAGAAGATCACGGTTGTGATGACGCTGCCGAGCTCGACGATGAACATCACCGGGTTCTTGAACTGCTTCCGAGGGTCGAGCTTCGGGAACGAATCGCGGATCGCAGCGGCTGTGAGGTCGCGCGAGAAGATGCTCGTGCTCTGGCGTGCCATTACTGTCCGGTCTCCTTGTCGAGAGCGAGGTTGAGCTCGAGCACGTTCACACCCGGCTCGCCGAAGAACCCGAGGCTCCTGCCGTCGGTGTTCTCGGAAACGAGCTTCTGCACCGTCGAGAGCGGCAGGTGCCGCACCGTGGCGATCCGCTTGGACTGGAGCTGTGCGTACGCGGGCGAGATGTCGGGATCGATCCCGGACCCGGACGTCGTAACGGCGTCCACCGGAATGTCGTGGATCGTCAGCCCCGGGTTGTACGGCCCTTCGAGCTTGAGGATCGCCTGCGCCGCCTTCTGCACGTTCGTCGCCAGCTGCGGGTTCGTCGGGCCGAGGTTCGCGAACGTCGTGCCGGCGGCGTTGTACGCCGGCGACGTCGCGGACGGGCGCTCGTGGAAGTACTGCGGCTTCGTGAAGCTCTGTGCGGCGAGCCGCGACCCGACGACGGTGCCGTTGACCGTGATCAGGCTGCCGTTTGCCTGGCTCTTGAATGCGACCTGCGCGAATCCGGTGAACAGCGCCGGGATGGCCAGGCCGAGGACGAGCGTGAACAGGACGCCTGCGATCACGGATGACTTCAGATCGCGCAGCATCAGTGCGTCAGCCCCTCGACGATCGGGCCGAGCGTGAGGGCCGGGAAGATCATCAGCCCGGCGGTGAGCAGGATCACGCCGACGAGCAGGATCACGAACGTCGGCCCGTCGGTGCGGAACGTCCCCGCCGACGCCGGCACGATCTTCTTTTTTCCGAGCGCGCCGGCGAGAGCGAGCGCAGCGAGCATCGGGGTGAAGCGGCCGAGCAGCATCGCGACGGCCCCGAAATCGGCGCTGAAGTTCGTCAGGCCGAAGCCGGCGAACGCGCTGCCGTTGTTGTTCGACTGCGAGGTGTACGCGTAGAGCGTCTCGGTGAATCCGTGCGCACCGGGGTTGAAGATCGACGCCATTCCCGACTTCGTCGCGATCGAGAGCGCCGCGAGCGTGAGGACCATGGTCGGGACGAAGAGCGCGCCGACTGCGGCGTACTTGATCTCACGCGCCTCGATCTTCTTCCCGAGCCACTCCGGCGTCCGGCCCACCATCAGCCCCGCGACGAAGACGGCGATGATGATGTAGAAGAACATGCCGTAGAGACCCGTCCCGACGCCGCCGAACACCACCTCCCCGAAGAAGATGTTCACGAGCGGGACGGCGCCGCCGAACGCGGTGAACGCGTCGTGGCCGCCGTCGACGGAGCCGTTCGACGCGTCGGTGGTCGCGGTGGCCCAGAGCGCCGTGTTGGCGATTCCGAAGCGGACTTCCTTGTCGGCCATGTTGCCGCCGCTCTGCCCGTTGCCCTGCGTGATGTTGACGCCGGAGGCGCGAAGCACCTGCGAGCCGTGCTGCTCGGATGGATACGCGATAGCGACGCCGACGACGAACAGCACGACCATCGAGGCGAGGACGGCAATCGCATGACGCCGCGCCAGAACCATCTTCCCGAACATGAAGACCTGGCCCGCGGGGATGAGCAGGATCGCGAGCAGCTCGAGGAAGTTCGTGATTCCGTTCGGGTTCTCGAACGGGACGGCGGAGTTCGAGTTGTAGAAGCCGCCGCCGTTCGTCCCGAGCTGCTTGATCGCAAGCATCAGCGCGACCGGCCCGCGCGCGATCTGCTGCACGGTTCCCTCGAGCGTGTGCGCATTGACCGTGGCACCGAAGGTCTGCGGGTCGCCCTGCGTAAGGAGGATGAACCCGAGGATCAGCGAGAGCGGCAGAAAGATGTAGACGAGCGACCGGTAGAGGTCGACCCAGAAGTTGCCGAGCGTACCCGTGGAGCGGCGAGCGATCCCGCGGATCACCGCGGCGAGCACGGCCATCCCGACACCGGCTGACACGAACTGCTGCACCGCGAGCGCCGTCATCTGCGTGAAGTACGACATCGTCGACTCGCCGCCGTAGAACTGCCAGTTCGTGTTCGTGATGAAGCTCGCAGCGGTGTTGAGCGAGAGATGCGCCGGCACCGCCGGGTTGTGGTTCGGGTTCAGGAAGATGTGCGCCTGGAGACGCTGGATCGCGTAGACGACGAGGAAGAAGAAGATGCCGAAGACGAGAACGGTCTTCGCGTAGCTCTTCCAGTCCTGCTCCCGCTTCGGATCGGTGCCGACGATGCGGTAGAAGACGCGCTCGACCGGCGCGAGGACGCGGCCGCCGAAGCGCGGTGCCGTGTAGACGCGCGCCATGTAGAGGCCGAGCGGATACGCCAGCCCGATCAGGACGGCCGTGTAGACGACGATCTGCGCGATGCCCTGGCCCATCAGTGTCTTAGAACTTCTCCCCGCGGAACAGCGCGTAGACGAGGTAGGCAAGCACGAGCAGCGCGATCACGAGTCCGGTCACGTTGGCGGCGGACATCAGACGCGCTCCAGAACCCAGAGGAGCAGGAAGATGAAGGCGAAGCACGCAAATGCGATTCCGATGGCGGCGAGGTCGTACATCAGTGACGCGCCTCCAGGCGGTCGAGAATCACGCCGAGCTCGGCGCCGATGTCACGCGGGCGCTCGTCGACGAGCGGTCGGTGGTAGAGAACGCTGTCGGGCTCTGTGAGGAGTCGGCGAACGGCGAGTATCCCGGCGGCGGAGACCGGCTGCTCGAGATCGTCGAGACGGTCTGCGAGAGCGATCAAGCCGTCGCGATGGGGACGCAGAGCAACACGGTTCAGGGGCGACGCGCCTTGGAGTCGCCCCGGAGACAGACTGGGGACGATCTCCCGTACGGAGCAGCCGAGCATCTGGCGCTCGCGCCGCGACGTCAGCTCGCCGATACGCCAGCCGTACCGTGCGGCGAGGTGGCGGTCGTGGCCGCGCGCGATCCAGGCGTCGGCGTCGGCGCGCGAATGCCGGCGCTCGTCCCAGCGGCGAACCGCTAGGAGACCGCCGAACAGGACGAGCGAGATCGGGGCGACGAGCAGCGAGTCGCCGTCGAGCCCGAAAAGCGCTCCGAAACCGAGAACGACAGCCGCTCCAGCGGTGCAAAGCACAACCGGAGTCAGAGGCGTCCGCGGCGCCAGGACGGCCCGCGCATCCGCATGTCTGACGTGAACGAGATCCATGCCGCCACGCTAGGACGGCGACCGTCAACGGCCCCTGAAGGTTCAGGCGACCGGTCTTAAAGTTCTCTCAATGCTGTGAGTCCGGATCGACCAGCCGATAGCCCGCGCCCGTTTCAGTGAGGAGATACCGCGGGCGCGCCGGATCCGGCTCGATCTTCCGGCGAAGATGCGAAATGTAGACGTGCAGGTAATGCGCTTCGACCTCGTACGCGGGCCCCCACACCTCCCGCAGAAGCGTGCGGTGTGTGAGGAGCTTGCCGCGGTTCTGCGCGAGGACGCGCAGGAGGTCGAACTCGTGCGGCGTGAGCTTTACGCGCTGGCCGGCGACGGTGACGACCCTCTCCGCGACATCGATACGGAGGTCGCCGACGTCGATCACCGGCTCGGCGCTTGCACTGCGTCGCCGCATGACGGCACGGAGCCGGGCGAGCAACTCGTCGACGCTGAACGGCTTCGTCACGTAGTCGTCGGCGCCTGCGTCGAGGGCGGCGATCTTCTCCCGCTCCTCCCCCACCGCCGACAGCACGATCACCGGCGCGTCGCTCCAGGAGCGAAGCTCGCGGCAGACATCGGTGCCGCTGCCGTCCGGCAGGACGAGGTCGAGGATCACCGCCTCCGGCGGATGCGCGGCGGCGGCGGCGAGCGCCTCCTGCGCAGTCGACGCGGAATCGACGGTGTAGCCGGCGCCGCGGAGCGTCGTGCGCAGCGCGCGCAGGATCTGCGGCTCGTCGTCGACGACGAGGATCCGCTGTCCGTTCGAGCTCATGCCGGCAGCTCCGCCGGCACGTCGACGACGGGCAGCGCGAGCGCGAACGACGCGCCCTGCCCTGGGCGCGACTCGGCCCAGACGCGACCGCCGTTCGCCGCGGCGAACCCGCGCGCGATCGCAAGACCGAGGCCTGCGCCGGTGCGCGTGTCGCGGCGATAGAACGGCTCGAAGACGCGCTCCAGCTCATCCTCCGCGAGGCCCGGCCCCTGGTCGACGATGCGAACGATCGCTTCCATGCGCGTCGCCGTGATGCGCACGTGCACCTTCGCGCCTTCCGGCGAGAACTTCAGAGCGTTTTCGATCAGGTTCGCGAGCACGCGCTGGATCTGCGTCGGGTCGACATTCACGAGCGGAGACTCGCCGGCAACCTCGACGCGGTCCCTCGCACCGAGCAGGTCGACGGCCTCGAGCACGAGATCGTCGAGCGACCAGACCTCGGGCGCCGGCGCCGCACCCCCGGCCTCGAGGCGCGAGAGATCGAGCAGATCGCCGACGAGCCGGCTCAGCCGCTCCGAGTCGACGTCGATAGTCTCGAGGAGCTCGGCGCGGTCTGCGGTGTCGATCTGCAGCGTCGGATTGCGCAACGCGCCGACTGCGGTCCGGATCCCTGTCAGCGGCGAGCGGAGATCGTGCGACACCGCACGCAGAAGCGCTGTCTTCACGAGGTCGCTACGGCGCAGCGCCTCCGCCTCGAGTGCCTCCCGCTCCAGCCGGTCGCGCTCGACAGCGACGGCGAGGAGCGCAGCGAGAGCGGGTAGGAACCGGTGTCGCGCCGTGACATTCGGGTCCGCGTCGTCGGGCATGTAGATCGTGCCGACCGCACGGTCGGCGGCCTCGAGCGGATGCGGCGACGCCCCGCTTGGCGGCCGGCGCGCCGGCCCGAGCTCGATCCAGGCCTTCTTGACGCCGAGCACTTCGGCCGTCCTGCTCGCGACCTCGTCGATCTCCTCCTCGAGCGCGCGGCCGCCCAGCAACTCCGTCGCGAGCTCTGCGAGCAGCGCCGACTCGCGCTCCCTCTGCTCCGCGGCCGCCGCACGACGCCGGGCACGCGCGGCGAGCTCGCTGACGACCACGGCGGTGGCGAGATAGACGGCGAGGGCGAACCAGTTCTCGCTGTTCGCGAGCGTGAAGGTGTGCACCGGCGGCAGGAAGAACCAGTTGAACGCGAGCATGCTCAGCACCGACACCGGCAGCGCGAGCCAGAGGCCCCACACGACGGCGATCGGTAGCACCGCGAAGACGTAGAGCACGCCGAGGCTCAGCACCGGCACATACGGCTTCACGAGGAAGATCACGCCGCTGACGAGCGCGACGGCGCCGAGGCTGCACAGCACCCCGACGACCAGCCCGCGACGCGACCACGCGTTCATCGAGCCAACGGTACTCCCAGACCATGTCGCCGACAGCGCGACCAGAGGCCGGAGGCTAAGCCGTGCTTAGCCGAAGGCGGAGGAAGCGGCCCGGGATGCGAAGCACCACGGGCCGCGCAGCAGAGAGCGTCGCTCAGGGCCGGGCAAGCGCAGCACGGAGGTCGGCCGGGACCGCGCTCCCGGCCGACCGAAGTTCCGTCCCCCCTCGGTTCACGGCGACTAGCCGTGAACCGAGATCAGCAGCGGGATGATCAGGATCGCGACGATGTTGGCGATCTTGATCATCGGGTTGATCGCGGGGCCGGCGGCGTCCTTGTAGGGATCGCCGACGGTGTCGCCGGTGACCGCGGCCGCGTGAGCCTCGGAGCCCTTGCCGCCGTACTCGCCGTCCTCGATCAGCTTCTTCGCGTTGTCCCAGGCGCCGCCGCCCGAGGTCATCGCGATCGCGAGGAAGAGGCCGGTGACGATCGTGCCGATCAGCAGGCCGCCGAGCATCTTCACGCTGATCAGGCCGACGATGATCGGGAACGCGATCGGGATGATCGCCGGGACGATCATCGAGCGGATCGCCGACCGCGTGACGATGTCGATCGCGCGCCCGTACTCGGGCCGCGACGTCCCTTCCATGATGCCCGGATCCTCGCGGAACTGGCGGCGCACCTCCTCGACGACCTCGCCGCCGACGCGGCCGACCGCCTGCATCGCGAGCGACGCGAACAGGAACGGCATCAGGCCGCCGATGAACAGGCCGGCGATCACCCACGCGTCCGAGAGCTCGAAGGTGAGTGAGCCGAGCGAGCCGTGGCCCGCCCCCTGCGTGTGGAGCGCGTCGGCGTACGACCCGAACAGGACGAGTGCGGCGAGCGCGGCCGAGCCGATCGCGTAGCCCTTCGTGACGGCCTTCGTCGTGTTGCCGACGGCGTCGAGCGGATCGGTGATCGCGCGCACCTCCGGCGGCAGGTCGGCCATCTCGGCGATGCCGCCCGCGTTGTCGGTGACGGGGCCGTACGCGTCGAGCGCGACGATCAGCCCGGTCATCGAGAGCTGCGCCATCACGGCGACGCCGATGCCGTAGAGCCCGGAGAAGTGATTCGCGACGAGGATCCCGCGCGACGATCACGATCACCGGCAGTGCCGTCGCCTGCATGCCGACGGCGAGTCCTTCGATGATGTTCGTCGCGTGTCCGGTCAGCGACGCCTTCGCGATCTTCTTCACCGGATTCCAGCGCGTGCCGGTGTAGTACTCGGTGATCCCGACGAGCAGCGCCGTCACGACGAGACCGACCAGCGCCGAGCCGTAGAGATTCCCGAACGAGAACGGGCCGGTCGAGTCGAACGCCTTCGTCACCGGGATGAACAGCACCGCGGAGATGACCGTCGCGACGATGACCGCGCGGTAGAGCGCGTTCATCACGTTGCCGCCGGCCTTCACGCGCGCGAACTGCACGCCGATGATCGACGCGATGATCGAGACGCCGCCGATCGCGAGCGGGAAGAGCCAGAGGTGCGTGCCGGTCGTCGCAGCGGCGCCGGTGACGCCGAGGAGCATCACGGCGACCGCGGTCACCGCGTACGTCTCGAAGAGGTCGGCGGCCATGCCGGCGCAGTCGCCGACGTTGTCGCCGACGTTGTCCGCGATCACGGCCGGGTTGCGCGGGTCGTCCTCCGGAATTCCCGCCTCGATCTTGCCGACGAGGTCGGCGCCGACGTCGGCGGCCTTCGTGTAGATGCCGCCGCCGAGCCGCGCGAACACGGAGATGAGCGAGCCGCCGAATGCGAGCCCGATCAGATGCTCGATCGCGAGCTTCGGGCTGTCGCCGACCCACGCGGTGAGCACGCCGTAGTAGCCGGCGACGCCGAGCAGGCCGAGACCGACGACGAGCAGTCCGGTCACGGAGCCGGCGCGGAACGCGACGTTCAGCGCCTGCGGCAGCCCGTGCCGCGCCGCCTCGGCGGTGCGCGTGTTCGACCGGACGGCGACGTTCATCCCGATGAAGCCCGCAGCGGCGGAGAGCACTGCGCCGATCACGAACCCGACCGCGGTCGCCCAGCCGAGCGAGTGGTAGAAGCCGATCAGGAGGAACGGTGCGATCGCGACGATCGCGATCGTCTTGTACTGCCGGCGCAGGTACGCCGCAGCGCCTTCCTGAATCGCCCGCCCGATCTCCTGCATCCGCTCGGTGCCGGCCGGCTGGCGGAGCAGCCAGACCGTGAGCCAGATGCCGTAGAGGACAGCTGCCGCTCCGCAGAGGAGGGCGAACAGCACTGCGTGATCCGATAGCCAGCTCATAGCCTGGGGGCTCTCCTTGTTGAATCAGGACATCACAAAGCTCGCGCCGGTTTGTCCCCGGCGCGGCGTGCTTTGTATCAGATCAGCGCATGCCCTTGCCCGGGAGCCGGATCGCCGGCTTCACCTGGGCCTGGCGCGGCGGCGCGAACTGCTGGTCGCGTCCGTGGACGGCCTGCGGCTCTGGACGGCCGCTCGGCTGCGCCGTCTTCGTCTTCATCCGCTTGTTGCGCTTCTTCTTCGCCACGGCGACAGCGTACTCACACGGCTTCGGCAAACGCGAGCTGGAGGTTGGCGACCACCTGCTGGATGTCCTTGCGGGGCTCCTCGGGCAGCAGCGGCGCGAGCGCCTTCAGCGCCTCGATCGCCAGCTGCGCGTCCTCGAGGTCGCGTGCCTCGGGCGCGAGCTTGCCGTAGGCGAGCGACGCCAGCAGCGAGCACGTGTGGACGAGCAGCTCGGAGACCTTGGCCTTCCGGAGCTCGGCGACGAGGTCTTCGGCGGTCGGCCCGCCCGCGGTCACCCGGTCACCCGTTCCGGCTCGACCTGCTCCGCGTAGATCTCCTCGATCGTCGCGCCCTCGGCGTGCCGGGCGATCTGCTGCTCGGCCGCGTTCCGCTCCGGAATCGCGATCCACGGTGCGGCGCCGAGCTCCTCCGCGACCGGCAGCACCCATTCGACGAGCTGCTCGATCCGCGAACGCGCCGAGACGGACTCGCCGCGTTCGAAGTCGATCAACTCGCCCGACAGCCCGTGCCGGATCGCGCGCCACAGGTTCTCCTCGAGCAGCCGGTTCGGCCAGCGACGGCAGCGGCTCGCCCTCGTCGAGCGCCCGCGCGCACCGCGCGACGAGCGAGTAGATCAACGCCGACAGCGCGCGTGCCTCGCCGACATCCGGCTGCCCGTCGCAGATGCGGAACTCGACCGTCGGGAACGCGAGATGCGGGCGCACGCTCCACCAGACCTGCGTGTGCTCGGTGATCGAGCCGGTCTCGTAGAGGAAGCGGACGTAGCGCTCCCACTCGTCCCAGCCCTCGAACGCGTCGGGGATGCCGCAGCGCGGGAACATCCGCGTGAAGAGCTGCGTGCGCGCCGAGTGCAGGTGCGTGAAGACGCCCTCGACGAACGGCGAGCTCGCCGAGAGCGCGAGCATCTCCGGCAGGAAGTTCCGCAGCGCGCTCGCAGACGCGGATCGCGCGGTCCGGGCCGTTCACGCCGACGTGCACGTGGAGGCCGAAGGTGTTGTTGCGCCAGACGACGTAGCGGAGCAGCTCGTCGTTGCGGCGGTAGTGCGGCGTGTCGATGATCCGCTGCTCCTGCCACGGGCTCCACGGATGCGTGCCGACCGCCGACAGGCCGACCCCGAGCCCGTCCGCGAGCGCGCGGAGCTGCGCGCGGCGCTCGCCGATGCGTTCCGCCGCCTCGGCGAAGGTCTCGCAGCGGCCGGTCCGCACCTCGGCCTCCGACGCGATCAGCTCGCCGGCGAGATGCGGTTCGAGATCGGTGCCCTTCGCTGCCGCCTGGATCTCCTCGAAGCGGCTGACGAGCCCGAGCGTCGCCGGGTCGAGCAGCGCGAACTCCTCCTCGACCGCGACGGTGAAGTCGGGAACCTCTTCGAAGCTCGCGCGCGACTGCGCGAGCAGCTCCTCGTAACCGACCTTCTGCTCGTCACCCACGGCGGAAGCCTAGATCAGACGAGGAGCCGTTCCGCGATGCGCGCCCAGCTCCAGTTGCGCTCGACGGCGCGGCGTGCGGCGAGCCCGAGCTCGCGGCGCTCCTCCGCGGGAAGCGCGAGCAGCTCGGCGAACCGCGCGCGGAGCGCGTCCGCGTCGCCCGCGGGCGACGCCGTGAGATGCGCGAGCGCCGGCGGGTACTCCTCGCGCGAGGCCCGCCGCCACCTCGGCGAGCCCGGAGTGGTCGGCGACGACCGGCGGCACGCCGGCCGACGCGGCTTCGGCGGCGACCATGCCGAACGCCTCGGGGAAGATCGACGGAACGGCGGCGACGTCGCAGAGCGGCAGCAGATGCACGAGATGCCGGTGCTCCAGCGGCCCGGTGAAGAGCGTGCCGGGCGGAGCCATCGCCTCGAGCTCGGCGCGGTAGTCGCCGAAGCCGACGATCACCGCGCGCGCGTCGAGCCCGCGCAGCGCCTCGAGCAGCACGTGGACGCCCTTGTTCTCGATCAGCTTCCCGAAGTAGACGACCGTGGGCCGCTCGTCGGCGAAGAACGCGGCGAACCGCTCGGCGTTGCCCTCGTCCGGCAGCCGCTCCTCGCGGTTGCCGGGGTTCGGCGGATCGCGGCGGGCCTCGTCCAGCAGCGCCGCGAGCGCCTCGTCGCGCGGCTCCGGCCGGAACAGGTCGACGTCGACGCCGGGCGGCACCTCCTCCACGCGCTCGACGTGGCCGACGACGTCCTCGAGCACGCCGCGGATGTGCGCCGAGCCGACGAAGACGCGGTCGGCGCCGGCCAGCGACTCCGCGCCCCAGCGCTCGAGCTCCGGACGGCCGCGCATCGAGTACTCGAGCTCCGAGCCGTGCGCGTAGACGGCGGTCCGCGCGTCCACCGCCGCGGCGACCGGGCCGCCGAGCAGCACGTGGTTCGCGAAGACGAGATCGGCCGGCAGCAGCGCGCGCAGCGCGGCGGCGTTCGCCTCGACGAAGCGCTCGCGCTGCTCGCGCGTCAGATCCTGGAGCAGGCGCGGCTCGAGACCCTCGTACCGGTCGAGCACGAACACCGGCAGGATCCGATCCGGCAGCTCCGGCACGACGACGCGCGCCCCGCCGAGATCGAACTCCTCCGGGTGCCGCTCCTGGCAAACGACGGTCACGTCGTGGCCGGCGCGCGACCACTCCCGCGCGATCGCGCGCGCGTAGACGTTGGAACCTGTTCCGCCGAGGAGATAGCCGTGCCAGACGAGGATCCGCACGGCGCGCGCGGCGCCTACGTCAGGTGGAAGTAGAGGGCGTAGAGCAGCTCGACCGCGGGATTCGACGTGTGCACCGTCACGTCGGCCGGCGTCTCGAGCAGCGCCTCGGAGTAGTTGAAGACGATCTTCACGCCGGCGGCGACGAGGTCGTCTGCCGCGCCCTGCGCCGCACCGGCCGGAACCGCGAGCACGCCGACGATGATGTTCTTGTCGCGGATCAGGTCGGCCAGCGCGCCGTACTCGCTGACGGTGACGTTGCCGACGGGCCGCCCGACCTTCTCCGGGTCGGTGTCGAGGACCGCGGCGATGTTGATCCCGTGCTCGGCGAAGATCGGGGAGCTTGCGATCGCCTGGCCGAGCCGGCCGGCGCCGATCAGCGCGATGTTGTGCTGCCCCTGGGTGCGCAGGATCTTCCGGATCTCGCCCAGAAGCGAGTCGATGTTGTAACCGACGCCGCGCTTGCCGAACTTGCCGAAGGCGGACAGATCGCGGCGGATCTGGGTCGCGTTGATGTTCGTGTACTCCGCGATCTCCTGCGAGGAGATCCGCGACTTCCCCATCTTCCGAGCCTGGGTCAGCACCTGGAGATACCGCGAGAGCCGGGCCGCAACTCCCACGGTCAAACGATCCGCCACCTACGCGTCCTTCCGTTCCGTTTGTAACACCGGCGGCTGTTGTAGCAAGAGCTACGACGCCTCTGCTTGTGCAACCGCTTTTCGTAGTCCATCCGGGTGAACGTAGTACGTGAAACGGCGCCTCCCGTCGACCTCGACGACCGGCAGCCACTCGCGGTAGGCGGCCTCGAGCTCCGGGTCGCCGCCGATGTCCACCTCCCGCAGGTCGAACCCCAGCTCCGCCTGGAGAGACCGCACCTGGGCGAGCGCCCGGTCGCACAGATGGCAACCCTCGGCGTGGTAGACGACGACCTCGGCCACGGAATCGGAGGGTAGACCTCCTTGACGGGCCGGGAGGTCGGGTACCAGACTCGTCGCTGTCGGCTAAGGAGCTCACGGCATGCAGGGAGAGGCATGCGGCGACGTGAGCTGCGGCGCACCAGCGTGCCCCCTCGCGGGGGTGCGTGCCTTTGCATGCGATCACACGGCGCCGACCGGCACGCGCCCGACGCGCGTTGAACCACGTCAGGAGGAACGGCAATGACTCCGGTCACCGGAATCGAGCTCGAGGGCGTCCGTCACGTGACGCTCGACGAGCCGGAGCTCCGCGCGCATGTCATCGCGCCGCCGGCGCTCGCACACGTCATCTCCAGCCGCGGGCTGGAGGAGGGCCTCGCCCCGGCGAAGTTCAAGTTCCCGACGAAGCCGACGAGGAAGAAGCACCAGTTCGACGGCGGCGCGTTCTGCGACGACCTGCACAAGGCGCTGAAGGACTCGGTCGCCGGGTACGTGATGCGCATGCGCCAGAACGGCGCGACGATCTACACGCTCGAGTGGAACTGGGCGAAGGAGCCCGACGACGGCGGCGAGGGCTGGAATCCCGACGTGCGCATGCACATCGCCAGCTGCAGCAAGCTCGTCACCGCGATCGCCATGACGAAGCTCCTGCACGACAAGAACATCTCGTACGACGCGCCGATCATCAGCCATCTCCCGAACTACTGGGTGAAGGGGCCGAACGTCGACAAGATCACGTTCGCGAACCTGATGACGCACCGATCGGGACTCGCCTACCAGGTGCCGACCTCGGCATCCGACTACGCGTTCATGAAGTCGCAGATCGCCGGCGGGCACGCACAACATCGGCAACTACAGCTACCAGAACATGAACTTCGGCCTGTGCCGGATCCTCATCTCGACGATCAACGGCAATATCGCGCCGAGCACGACGTTCCCGTTCCCGTTCCTCCCGAACCCGAACGACATGGTCTGGGATCTCGTCACGATCAACGCGTACGCGCAGTACGTGAACAGCCACGTGTTCTCGCCGGCGAACGTGTCCGGCCCGACGCTCACTCACCCGTCGCCGGACGCGCTCGCGTACACGTTCCCGGTGTCAGGGCATGGCTGGAACTCAGGCGACCTCTCGACGATGGCCGGCGGCGCCGGCTGGCACATGTCGGTCGACGACCTGCTGAAGGTGATGCACACATTCCGCAAGTCCGGCTCGATCCTGCCGGCGACCGAGGCGCAGAAGATCCTCGACCTCGGTTTCGGCATCGACATGATCCTGTCGACGCCGCTGGGCAACCTCTACAACAAGAACGGGTCCTGGGGGGACGGCGGCGGCCACATCGAGCAGAGCCTCGCGTACTTCTTCCCGGAGAACATCGAGTGCGTCGTGCTCGCAAACTCGCCGATCGGCAATCCGGCGAAGTTCTTCCGCGACGTCGTGACGCAGATCTACACGAAGCACGTGACGTGAACTACGGATAGATCCCGCGCGTGACCGTCGCCTCCGCCACACGCTGCACCGCGAGCCCGTACGCTGCCACCCGCATCGGCAGCGTGCGGCGCTCGGCGGTGTCCCACGTCTCGTCGAACGCGCGGCTGACGATGTCGTTCAGCTTCGCGTTCACCTCGGCTTCCTTCCAGAAGTACTCCTGGAGGCCCTGCACCCACTCGAAGTACGACACGACGACGCCGCCGGCGTTCGCGAGCACGTCGGGGAGGATCAGCACGCCGTTGTCCTCGAGGATCGCGTCGGCGCCCGGCGTGACCGGGCCGTTCGCACCCTCGCAGATGATCGATGCCTTGACCTGCGCCGCGTTCTGCTCGTTGATCACCTGCTCGAGCGCGCACGGCGCGAGGATGTCGCAGTCGAGCACGAGCAGCTCGGCGTTCGTGATCGCGTCGGCGCCCTTCAGCCCGGCGAGCGTGCCGTGCTCGCGCTTGTGCGCGAACGCCGTCGGGATGTCGATTCCCTTCGCGTTGTACCAGGCGGTCGTCGAGTCGGAGATCGCGACGACGAGCGCGCCTTCCTCGTGCAGGAACTTCGCGAGGTAGCTGCCGACGTTGCCGAAGCCCTGCACCGCGACGCGCATGCCGGCGAGCGATCGGTCGCGCTTCGCGACGGCGTCGCGGATGCAGAAGAGCCCGCCGCGCGCGGTCGCCTCTTCCCGGCCGAGCGAGCCGCCGATCGACAGCGGCTTGCCGGTGACGACGCCGAGCACCGAGTAGCCCTTGTTCATCGAGTACGTGTCGAAGATCCACGCCATCACGGAGCCGTCCGTGCCGACATCCGGCGCGGGAATGTCCTTCTCGGGCCCGATCTCGTTGATGATCTCACTCGTGTAGCGGCGCGTCATCCGCTCGAGCTCGCCGCGCGACAGCTGCTTCGGGTCGCACACGACTCCGCCCTTTGCGCCGCCGAACGGGATGCCCATCAGCGCGCACTTCCACGTCATCCACATCGACAGCGCCTTCACCTCGTCGGCGGTGACGTCGGGGTGGTAGCGGATGCCGCCCTTCGACGGCCCGCGCGCGATGTTGTGCGTGACGCGGTAGCCCTTGAAGACGTTCGTGACGCCGTTGTCCATGCCGACCGGGATCGAGACCTCGACGACCTTCTTGCACTCGCCGAGGACGGCGACGAGGTTGTCGTCGATGTCGAAGATTCCGGCGACGCGGCGGAGCTGCTCGCGTGCAATCTCGAAGGGGTTCTCGCGGAGATGCGAGACCGATGCCCCGACTGCGGTCACAGTCAGCTCCTTTTCCCGAGCAAATGAGAGGGTTTGCGTGGTGCCGCGGCGAGTATACGCCGGGTCACCGGAGTGTGAACCGCACGGTTCTGACGGTCGCGGGACCGCCGTCGACGGGGGTCGCACGCACGCGGATCGCGTACGCACCGGGTGCGAGTCGTCGTCCCGTCGGCCCGCGCCCGGTCAGCGCGAAGGTGTAGCGGCCGGGGAGCACGTCGCGGAGACGCGCGAGCAGTCCGACGCCGACGAGCTCGACGTCGAGACGCGCGACCGGGACGATCGCGGGCGTGCCGGCGGTCGTCGTGACTCGGCCCGCGTCGATCGTCAGCGTTGCGGCACGGAGAGCGACACGTGCGCCGACGAGCGGCCGCGCTCCCACGCGTGCGGTCGCCCACGGGACGCGGACGTCGAGCCGCCGCCGCGCACGACGACGACGCCGTTCGCCGGCCCCGTGCTGCTCGCGTGAGACGACACTCACGCTCCGACCTGCGCCGATCGTGAGGCTCCGTTCGACGAGCACATCGACGCGAGACGAGCCGTGGTCGAGCCGACGCACTGCGAGCGTCGCGTGCAATGGACGTTGCGTCGAGTTTGTCAGCACGATGCCGTGGCTCGTCGGCGACGCGCCGAGCTTCCGACAACTCCGTCATCGCGGCGGCGCCGACGTCGACCAGCCGCCGCCCTGCGTCGTCACCGCTCGTCCGGCAACGCACGTGCAGTTCCCGCGAGCAGCCCGGCGAACGCCGCGGCACGGAGCGCGGACGCGCCTGCGCGAGCAGCGCCGCCGCACCGGCGATGACCGCGGCCGCAGCGCTGGAGCCGTTCACGCGTGACGAAGCGCGGCGAGCCGTCGGGGTTCGCGCCGGGATCGCCGTCGTCAGCCCGACGCCGGACGCGACGAGGTTCGGCTTCACGCGCCCGTCGAACGCGAGGCCCGTCGACGAGAAGCTCGTCACGTGCCCGCGATCCGGATTCGCAGCGCCTCGCCGCGCTCCGAAGCGAAAGCGTCGCGGTGGCGCCCGCGGCGAGCCGCGGAAGCAGAGTGCGCGTGACGGCGGGCGGCAGGGACGACGGGAACCGTCAGCGCTCCGTCGGAGCCGAGTGCTCCGGCCGGGAGCGGCCGGCGGCCGTAGAGCAGCACCGCGAGCGCGCCCGCCGTCGCCGCGTTCGTCGCGGCCGCGAGCGGCGCGGCGCCCGCCGAGGACGAACGCCGCGCGTCCTGCGACGAGGCTCGCGCCCCCGGGCGAGAAGAACGCCGTCAGCCGCGACGCGGAACGCGGTGCCGCGATCTCGAGGCTCGTGCGCGCCGGCACGGCGACCGCGCCCGCGAGCGGGAGCGTCCCCGCGAAGAGCGTCGCGAGCCCGCTGCGAATCACGACCTGCGCGCGGGCAGCACGCGGCCGCGTATCCATCGCGCCGACGGTCAAGCGCGGCGGGCGACGCGCCGGGAGCGGAGACGTCGCCGTAGCCCGGTCCGGCGGCGCCGTCGTTCCCCGACGGCGCGACGACGAGCGTGTCGAGCGCGAGCGCGCCGGCGACGGCGCGCGCCTCCGGCGCAGTCGGCGAAGGCCGCGAACGGCTCGGCGAGCGGAACGAGCGCGACGCGTGCGGCGTCGCTCGCGTCGCCGTCGTCGTTCGGATCGACCGCGCGGTCGAGCCCGGCGACGAGCTGGTCGCTGCGCGCGTACACGACCCAGTGCCGCGTGTCCGTCCGGCTGCGAGCCGGCGACGCGGATCGGGAGGACGGACGCGCCGGTCGCAACTCCGGCGCCGCCGACGAGCAGGCCGGCCATCTCCGTCCCGTGCCGCTCGAGCTGCGACGGGCCGCCGGGGCCGACGAGATCGATCCCGTCGCGAACGCGGCCGCGCAGATACGGCACTGCCGCGTCGACCCGCGGTGTCGAGCAGCGCGATCGTGATACCGCGCCCGTTCGCGCCGGCGAGGCGAACGCCGGCACCGGAACACGGAACCGGCAAACGCCTGAGTCGAGACCGCCGCCGGATAGGCGGCGCGGACCGGATAGACGCCGGCGACCGCGGGGTCGCGCTCGAGCAGCGCGACGGCGCTCCCGTCGACGCGAGCGGAGAATCCGTCGAGCACACGGCTGAAGCTGAAGTCCGGATGGAGCGCGATCCCCTGCGCGCCGAGTCGCGCAAGCACGAGCCGCTGCGCCGCGAGCGCATCGCGCGTCCAGGCGCGTTCGCGCGAAGGCGACGCCGACCGCCGGCCGCCGCGACACGCTGCGCGAGCGACGGCGCTTCAACACGACGATCACACGCTGCGCGAGCGCAACCGAGGGCCGCGACGCGACGAGGCCGAGCCAGCTCTCCGCCCCCGTCGCCGGAGCCGGTGCCTGGCCGGCGCCGCTGCCCGTTGCGAGCAGCGCGCCCGTCGCGACGACGGCGACCGCCCCGAGCAGGACGGCACGGCGCGGCTCAGCGCGAGGCATACGCATCGAGCCCAAGATATCCCGGGTACGGGACGGGCTCGGCGAACCGCGCCTCCGACGCGATCATCGCCGCGTTGTCGGTGCAGAGCTGGAGCGGCGCGAGCGCGGCGCCGGGGAGCGCCTCCCGGAGCTCGGAGTTCGCCGCGACACCGCCGACGACGGCGACCTGCGCATGGCCGAGCTGCGCGGCCGCCTCCTGCACCCGGCCGACGAGCGCACGCACGATCGCGCGCTGGTACGACGCGGCGAGGTCGGCGCGCCGCGCCTCGAGCTCGTCCGGCGTCAGCTCGCGCACCGCGTAGAGCAGCGCGGTCTTCAGCCCCGAGAACGAGAAGTCCAGCCCGGGCACGCGCGCGACGGGGAAGTCGTACGCCGCCGGGTCGCCCTCGCGCGCGAGCCGGTCGATCTCGCGCCCGCCGGGATAGCCGAGGCCGAGCAGCCGCGCGCCCTTGTCGAACGCCTCCCCCGCCGCGTCGTCGAGCGTCGTCCCGAGCAGCTCGTGCTCGCGGTGGTCGCGGACATGGAGCAGCATCGTGTGCCCGCCGCTCGCGAGCAGGCAGAGAAACGGCGGCTCGAGCGGCGCCGGCTCGAGATAGAGCGACGCGACGTGGCCGCGCAGATGGTCGACGGGAACGAGCGGCAGCCGTCGCGCCCAGGCGATCGACTTCGCCGCGGCGAGGCCGACGAGCAGCGCGCCGATCAGTCCCGGCCCCTGCGTGACCGCGATCCGGTCGACGTCATCGAGTGTCGCGCCGCCCTGCGCGAGCGCCTCGCGGATCACGGGCGAGATCAACTCGAGATGGCGGCGCGAGGCGACTTCCGGCACGACGCCGCCGTACCGCGCGTGCAGATCCTCCTGCGACGCGACGACGTTCGAACGGATCTCGCCGTCGGTCGTGACGAGAGCCGCGGCGGTCTCGTCGCACGACGTCTCGATCCCGAGGATCACGCGCCGGCGGAGCGCGCGATTGGATCTCGCCACATGATCAAAGCGTCTTCGCGGTTGTCCGTGTAGTACCCGCGGCGGATCCCGCGGCCTTCGAAGCCGAGGCGCTCGTAGAGGCGAATCGCCGTCTCGTTCGAGACGCGAACCTCGAGCGTGTAGCCGCGGCGCGCGTCATCGGCGGTGAGCTCGAAGAGCCGCTCGAGCAGCATCGTCGCGATTCCGTGGCCGCGATGGTCCGGATGCACCGCGACGTTCATCACGTGCCACGCGTCGACGTAGCGCGAGACGATGAGGTAGCCGCAGAGGCTCGCGCGCTCGTCCTGCGCATTGATCGCGCCGAGGCAGAGCGAGCTCGGCTTCGCCAGCTCGCCCGCGAACATCGAGCGCGACCACGGCGTCGGGTACGAGAGCCGTTCGATCTCCTCGATGTCGCCGAGGTCGGCGAGGTCGAGACGGCGGAGCTCGATCGTCGTCATTGCGCGCTCGGCTTCGCGTCGGGAAGGCGCAGGTACAGCGGCTCGATTCCGTCGACCGGACCGAGCGCGCCTGCGAGCTGCGCATGGAAACGTGCGCGCGGGAGGTGGCGCTCGTCGCCGTCCGGGGGAACGACGACGCCCTTCTCCTCGAGCAGCTGCCGGTAGCGCACCGCGCCGCTGCCGACGCACACGGTTCCTTCGTCGACCGACAGATCGGCGGGCGCGAGCACGCGCGGCTCGCCGTCGAGCAGCGCGAACACCTCGCGCCGCCGCGCGTCGACGACGGGGACCGCGCCGGGCGCGCCGGCCGCGAGCGCGTCCAGCGTCGAGACTCCCGCGCCTTCGAGCTCGAGCGCAACCGCGAGCCCGCGCGCGGCAGCGAGCCCGATCCGCACGCCGGTGAAGCTCCCCGGTCCGATCCCGACCGCGAGCGCACCGATGTCGGCGGGGTGCGCGCCGCCCTGGCGCAGCAGCGCGTCGACGTCCTCGAGCAGCGTCTGCGCGCGCGACATGCGCTCGCCCAGGACCTCGCCGTCGTCGACGAGCGCGCTCGTCGCCACCTCGGTCGCCGTGTCGAAAGCGAGCGTCAACATTCGTCGATCGAAATCACCCTGCGAGAGTCGTCAGCATGCCGCATCCGGACGACGAACCGCGGCGCAGGCAGCACCCCCGCTCCCGCCTCCGGCCACTCGACGAACGCGATCGCGTCGTCGAAATACGGTTCGAGGTCTCCCCACTCGGCCGCCGAGACGCCGGAGAAACGGTAGAGGTCGAGGTGCGAGATCTCCAGGTCGCGCCCGTGGTAGCGGTGCCCGATCGTGTAGGTCGGGCTCGTCACACGCTCGCGGACGCCGAGCGCCGCGCATGCGCCGCGGACGAACGTCGTCTTCCCGGCGCCGAGCTCGCCGGACACGGTGACAACGTCTCCGCACACGAGCCGGCCGGTCAGCCCGGCGGCCAGCGCCTCGGTCTCCTCGGGCGATGAGGTCGTCGTCTCGGCCACGCACCGAAGCGTAGAGTTCCGAGCGATGCCTGCGTATCTCATCGTCGAGACCGAGATCACGGATCCGGAGCAGTACGAGCTGTACAAGGCGGCGGCGCCTGCTGCGCTCGCTGCGTACGGCGGGCGGTACGTGGCGCGCGGCGGCGAGCTCGCGGTGCTCGAGGGCGACTGGAGTCCGACGCGGGTCGTCGTGCTCGAGTTCCCGGATCTCGAGGCCGTGCAGCGCTTCTACGAGTCGCCCGAGTATCAGGCTGCGAAAGCGCTGCGCGAGGGCGCCGCGCACCTGAACATGGTCGCCGTCGAGGGAATCTGAGACGTCCGAGAGCGGCCCTAGACTCACCGCCGTGAGTGCAGTTCCGGTCGAGCACCTCGGCGAGCTGGAGGCCTACGGGGCCGAGGTCGCCGGGTGCACGCGCTGCCGCCTCTCGCAGGGCCGGACGCAGGTCGTGTTCGGCTCCGGCAACCCGCACGCGGACCTGATGTTCGTCGGCGAGGCGCCGGGCTTCCACGAGGACAAGCAGGGACTCCCGTTCGTCGGCCAGGCCGGCAAGCTGCTGGAGAAGCTGCTCGCCGGGATCGGGCTGCAGCGCAGCGACGTCTACATCGCGAACGTCCTCAAGTGCCGGCCACCGGGGAACCGCGACCCGCAGCCGGACGAGATCGAGGCGTGTGAGAGCCACCTCTTCCGGCAGATCGAGCTGATCGAGCCGACGGTGATCGCGACGCTCGGCAACTTCGCGACCAAGCTTCTCTCCGGCAAGCCGCTCGGCATCACGCGCGTCCACGGCCAGGAGCAGCAGACGACGCTCGCCGGCCGGCGGCTCCTGCTCTACCCGCTCTACCACCCGGCCGCCGCGCTCTACACGCCCGCGATGCTGAAGGTGCTCGAGTCGGACTTCGCGCGCCTGCCGTCGCTGATCGGCTCGGCAATGCCGGAGCTCGCACCGGAGCCGGCACCGGAGCTGACGCTCGTCGCGCCCGCCGCAGCGGCGGCGCAGGTCGAGCAGCTCGGCCTGTTCTAGCCTCCAAGCGTTCGAGCGAGAGGACGCTCGCGTAGGTGAGACCATGCGGTCGCCGGAGCGCTCGCTCTTGTCGCGGCCGCGATCGTCGTAGCCTGTCTCGCCGGAGGAAGCATGGACACGGAACCGGCCAGTGCTTTCCGCACCCATGAGATACGCCTGCGTCGCTCTCTGGAGTAATTGACACCACGGAAGCGTCATGCGAGGGTGAGCGCATGCGAGTGCTCGTCGCGCTAGGCGTGGTTGCCGGTGGGTTCCTGGTCGCCGTGTCCCCCGCGGCGCCCGCCTCGACTGCATCCTGCGGCTCCCGAATCACGGCCGGGGGCCACCAGTGGATCGTGGCCGCAACCGTTCCCTGCAGCGTGGCATTGCCGGTAGCGCGGAGCCTCGCGACGGCTCGCGTGACCGGCCACGTCGTACGCGGCGGGGTGCGCATCACCACCCTCAGGAGTCCGCGCGGCTGGACATGCGTTTCGGCAGCATCAAACCCACGCGGCCGCGCCTGCTCACGCGGCATCCACGACACCGTCACACTCGTTCAGATCGCCTAGCCTGGCTCGCCCGGCTTGGGCGCGCGTAGTGGATGCATCACCGGCGCGTCGCGTTGGTTTGGGGCAGCCACGTGCAGCTGGCCCCTCGGCGCCGTCACGATCTCGGGTCGCTGGCTCTGGCGTCATTCGCAGACGCCGGCGCGGGCCGCAGTCGCGTCACCAGTCGGACGTCAACGCGGAGTAGGCTCTCGCCGGTGCCGGCGCGCCGTGCGAAAAGTTGGGGGGCACTGGTTCTCGTCGGCGTTTTCGCCGCAGCGGCCGGTGCCGCCGCCGCCCGTATCGCCCGCCGGATGTAGCAACGGTCTCGCCGCCGCTAGGAAAGCACGCGCTCGAGCGCTGCGCGATCCGTCGGCTCGCCGTGCGCGGGCAGCACGAGCTCGACCGGCAGGTCGAGCACCGGACGGAGCCCTCGGACGACATCGTCGCGTGTCACGTGCTTGCGACCGCCGAGCTGGATGTCAAGTCCGTCGCCGAAGTCGGAGAGCGAGTCGCCGGTGACGATCGCGTTGACCGACGGCAGCCAGAGGACGAGATCGTTGTCCTCGCGACCTGCGTACGCGTCGATGCCGAACGGCCACGCACCGGGACCGTGGAAATGTCCTTCGCCATCGCCCGCGCGCAGCCAGGCGAGGTCATCACTCTCCATGCCGCGCACGCGGTCGGGGTCGATGCCGAACTTCTCGACCCAGTCCTCCCAGGTGTCCGCGGGCGGCGTGTGCACCGGGAGGCCGAGCCGACGGGCGTCGCGCTCGTGGTACGGCGCGGTCAGGACGACGGCGGTCGCCCGGTCGCGCACCTCGTCGGGAACGGAGAGCGGGTCGAACAAGCAGAAAGTCGTCGCCGAGCGCGATCCCGTACGACGAAACGAGCTCGGGCCACCACTCCTCTTCGTCCCAGTCGGGATGCGGTGACTGCCAATACCAGACACCGGGACGCAGCTCACGCATCGGCGCGATGCTATTTCATTGCCGCGAGACGTTCGAGGCTCGCCGCCGGCCAAAGCTTCTTCGTGTCGTAGTACGTCGCGAACGCCGGAACCGAATCCGGGAGCACGACCCAGCCCAGCTTCGACCTCGTGTAGATGTGCACGTCGGGCGCAACCTGCGACGGATCGTCGAGCGTGCCGGCCCGGACGAAGCGAATGCCGTCGCTCGTGTAGCGGCTGAAGACCGCAATCTGGCAGCTCGGACAGCGGAAGATCCGCTGCTTCTTGCCTCCGCTGCGTGGCACGTCGACCGCCTGCGGTTCGCCCGCGAGCAGCTCGACGCGGTCGGTCTCGATCAGCAGGTTGATGACGAACGCGCTTCCGGTCTGCCGCTGACAGTTCAGGCAGTGACAGCAGTGCGTGAACAGCGGAGCCGACGTGAGCCGGTAGCGAACGTCCCCACAGGAGCAGCCGCCTTCGAGCGCGTCGTTCACGACTGTCAGCGGCCGATTGACACGACGCGGCCTGTCCAGCGGCCTCGCGGCGCCTCGACGACGATCTTGTCGCCGACGGCCTTCCCGAGCACAGCACGTCCGACCGGCGACTCCGGCGACACGCCGCCGACGCTCGAGATCTCGACCGTCATCTTCTCGCCGTCGCGTCGCGCTCGATCTCGACGTGCGAGCCGACCATGACGACGTTGCTCGCGGCCGCCGCATCCTCGTCGATCTCGACCGCGTTCTGGAGCCGCGAGCGGAGAATCGTGATCCGCCGCTCGAGCAGACCCTGCTCGTTCTTCGCGGAGTGGTACTCGAAGTTCTCGGAGAGGTCGCCGTGGGCGCGCGCGACCGCGATCGCCTCGATGATCTCCTTGCGGCGCGGGCCTTCGAGCTCGGCGAGCTCGGCCTCGAGCTGCTCGCGCTGCGCGCGCGTCAGTTGCTCGACGTGTGGCTCGGACACCGCGCTAGTGGCCGCAGCCGCAGGAGCCGCCGCAGCAGCCACCGCCGCCGCCACCCCCGAACGACGGCTGCTTCGCCGCGCCGTGGACGGCGAACGTCGAGAACTGCCGCGCAACATTCGTCGCAGCGCAATCCGGGCACGCGACCTGCTGCTCGCCGCGGACGAGCTCCTCGAAATGCGACTCGCACTCCATGCAGACGTACTCGTAGATCGGCATGGCTCGCATTCTACGACGAGCTCAGACGCCGAACAGCAACAGCTGCGCCACGAGCATCACAGCGAACGAGATGCCGCCGCCAAGCGCAAGCGCGCGCTTCGGCGCGTCGTGAACCGCCTCAGGCAAGAGCTCGGAGAAGACCATCCAGATCATCGCACCGGCGGCGAAACCGAGACCCACGGGCAGGAAGGGCACGAACTGCTCGACGAAGAGAAACGCGAGCGGAGCGATCAGCGGCTGCGGCAGGCTCGAGAAGACGCTCCACCCCGCCGCGGCGGCAACCGTCGCGCCGCGTGGGACGAGTACGAGGCTGATCGCGAGTCCCTCGGGGACGTTGTGCGCCGCGATCGCGATCGTGATCAGCAGGCCGAGCCGTTCCCCTCCGCCGTAGGAGACCCCGACCCCGACACCCTCGGCCGCCGAGTGGACGGTCATCACGGCGACGATCACGAGCGCTTTCATCGCATCCGCTCCGGCGAGGCGGCCGAGCACGAGTCCGTCGTTCTCGCCGATCATTCGCCGGAAGCCCCAGATGAAGACCGCGCCGCCGGCGGCTCCGAGCACGAGCCGCCATGGGCCGAGGTTGAAGCCCTGCCAGAGCAGGCCGACGCTCGCAGCCAGCATGAACCCCGCCGCAATCGCGTTCGAGGTGCCGAACCACGTCCTCCCGATGCCCTTCTTCGGGAGGAAGAGGAACGGAATCGCGCCGAGCCCGGTCGCGAGCGCCGTGAAGAGCGCCGCGACCGTCACGGTCCAGACGTTGACGGGCATCAAGCCCACCATCGGCGCGGGGCGGCGGCTCCGCATCAGGACGTTCGCGGGCCTGCGGTGGCGGACGAGTACTGACGCGAGGAGTACACTGGCCGTGCCCGGCATCCGGTACGGAGCTGGAGCGAGAGAGCCATAGAACGCATTCACGTCATCGGCTCGGGCCGCGTCGGCTCGGCTGTCGCCGCGAGACTCAGCGAGCGAGGCGTCGCCGTGGGCGCGGACGCGCCGGAACTGGTGCTGCTCTGCGTGCCGGACGGCGCGATCGCCGAGGTCGCCGCGTCCGTCGAGCCGGGGCCGTGGGTCGCCCACGTCAGCGGGGCGACGCCGCTCGCCGCGCTCGCGCCGCACACGCGACGGTTCAGCGTCCATCCGCTCCAGACGTTCACTCGCGCGCGCGGGCCGGAGCAGCTCGACGGTGCGTGGGGCGCGGTGTGCGCGGAAACCGAGGAGGCGCGCGCGGCGGGCTTCGGGCTCGCGGAGACGCTCGGCCTGCGGCCGTTCGAGCTCGCGGACTCGGCTCGCACGCTGTACCACGCGGGCGCGGTGTTCGTCTCCAACTACCTCGTGACGCTCCATCGTGCCGCGTCACTCTTGTTCGAGTCGGCGGGCGCGCCGCCGGAGGCGCTCGAGCCGCTCCTGCGCGGCACGATCGAAAACGGCTTCGAGCTGACCGGGCCGATCTCCCGCGGAGACTGGGAGACCGTCGACGCCCACCGCGCGGCGATCCACGCCGCGCGGCCGGAGCTCGACGACCTCTACGAGACCCTCGCCGGCGCGACGCTGGCGCTCGCGACATGAAGACGGTCCACACCGTCGACGAGCTGCGCGCCGAGCTGCGCGATGTTCCCGGGATCGGGCTCGTTCCGACGATGGGTGCATTTCACGAAGGGCATCTCTCGCTGATCCGTGCCGCACGCGCGGAGAACCAGGTCGTCGTCGTGTCGCTCTTCGTCAATCCGGCGCAGTTCGACGAGGGGGCCGACCTTGACGCGTACCCGCGCGACGAGGAGCGCGACCTCGAGCTCGCGGAAGCCGCCGGCGTCGACATCGTGTTCGCGCCGGACGTCGACGAGATCTACCCGCCCGGGTTCCAGACCTGGGTCGAGGTCGAAGACGTCTCCCGCGGGCTCGAAGGCGACGCGCGGCCCGGCCACTTCCGCGGCGTCGCAACCGTCTGCTTCATTCTCTTCAACGTCGTGAGGCCGGAGCGTGCCTACTTCGGCCAGAAGGACGCACAGCAGGCGGCGGTCGTCCGGCAGCTCGTGCGCGACCTCGAGCTGCCCCTCGAGATCCGCATCCTGCCGACGGTGCGCGAGGTCGACGGGCTCGCGCTCTCGTCGCGCAACGTCCTGCTCTCGCCCGAGGAGCGCGCCCGCGCGCGCATGCTGCCGCGTGCACTCGTCGCCGGCGCGGATGCATACGCCGCAGGCGCGGATCCCGTCGCCGCGGCGCGCGCCGACCTGAACGGCCTCACTCCCGACTACGTCGAGCTGTTCGACCTCGACGGCACGCTTGTTCTCGCGTCCGCCGTCCGCGTCGGCTCGATCCGCCTCATCGACAACGTCATCCTGAGAGGAGACCTCGAATGAGCGCAAAGCCTCCGCGCTATGCGTCGTGGACCGCCGGCAAGCTGCCGCTGCCGGAGCTGCTGGAGATCAAGCGCCGCGGCGAGAAGATCGTCATGGTCACCGCGTACGACGCGCCGAGCGGGCGCCTCGCCGACGCGGCCGGCGTCGACCTGATCCTCGTCGGCGACTCCTCCGGGATGGTCGTGCACGGACGCGAGTCGACCGTGCCGGTGACGATGGAGGAGATCCTGCTGATGACGCAGTGGGTGACGCGCGGCGCGAAGCGGCCGCTCGTGATCGCCGACATGCCGTTCGGCTCCTACGAGGTCTCCGACGAGCAGGCGGTCGCGAACGCCGTCCGGCTCGTGAAGGACGGCGGCGCGGACGCGGTGAAGCTCGAGCGCGGCGGCACGACGATCTCGCGCGCGCACGCGATCGCCGGCGCGGGGATCGCCGTCATGGGACACGTCGGGCTGACGCCGCAGACGGCGACGATGCTCGGCGGCTTCAAGGCACAGGGACGCAGCGCGGACCGCGCGCAGACCGTGATCGACGAGGCGCTCGCGCTCGAGGCGGCCGGTTGCTTCGCGATCGTGCTCGAGGCGGTGCCGGCGGCGGTCGGGCGTGCGGCGACGAAGGCGCTCTCGGTGCCGACGATCGGGATCGGCGCCGGCGCGGACACCGACGGCCAGGTGCTCGTCTGGCACGACATGCTCGGCTACTACGAGGGCCAGTCGCCGCGGTTCGTGAAGCGCTACGCGGATCTCGGTGACGTGATCACCGAGGCACTCGCGCGCTACGCCGACGAGGTACGCAGCGGCACGTTCCCCGAGGAGCAGCACACGTACGCGATGCCCGAGGACGAGCTGAAGGCGTTCGAAGCTACAGATTCGACGCGACGACGATGAGCACGGGGACGACCGCGGCGATCGCGACGGTCGCCGCGGAGCGTGCCCACGTCCAGCCGTGCACGGAGCGGACGCCGACGAGTAGCAGCCAGCCGCACCACGCGAGGCACGCGAAGAACAGCGCGCCGAAGATCGCGTCGGTCCGGCCGTAGTCGTCGCCGCCGGTGCGGAAGAGATCCTGGCCGTAGACGGCGATGCGGATCGGCCACAGCGTGACGAGTGAGAGCGCGAGCGGCGTCGCCGAGAGCGCAAGCGTCTGCCTCGAACGGCGATAGGTGCCGACGCTGCCGAGCCGGCGCGCCGCGCCGAAGAGCAGGCCGCCGCCGATCCAGTAGCCCGCCAGTGCGTACACCGCGCCGCCGAGGAACGCCCACACCGGCACGAGCACGAGCGACACCGACGGATCGTTGAGGATCGTGCGCGCGACCGACGTGCCGAGCACGCCGGCGATTCCCGCGAGCCCGGCGATCGCCGTGATCGGCTCGGTGCGCGCCTCGACGGCATCCGGCGACTCGTCGCGCAGCGAGACGAACACGGCGCGCGGCGCGACGAGCACCATCGGCGCGCGGACCCACCAGTTGCGCTGGAATGCCGATGCCGGCGCGGCTTCGCTGCTCACGCGGGGAGGGTAGCCTCCCGCTCGTGGAGCCCGCCGACCCGGAGCTGACCGCGCAGGTCGCCGCGGCGTCGCCGTTCACCGCGTTCCTCGGGGTCGAGAGTCGTCTCCGCCTCCCCGCACGAGGTGCGCGCGAG
Organism: uncultured Actinomycetes bacterium; assembly: GCA_963816455.1. GTDB lineage: Bacteria > Actinomycetota > Thermoleophilia > Gaiellales > Gaiellaceae > Palsa-739. The sequence goes on along the minus strand of CAWFKM010000016.1, from coordinate 164,295 downwards.
GCTCGCGTGGAGCGCGGAGCTGTGCACGACGGGCGGGATGCTGAACGGCGGCGCGCTGATGGGCCTCGCCGACAACGCCGGCGGCTTCTGCGCCTTCCTGAATCTGCCGGACGGCGCCGCAGGCACGGCGACGATCGAGTCGAAGACGAACTTCTTCGGCCCGGTGCGCGGCGGCTACGTCCATGCCGTCACGCGTCCGCTGCACACGGGCAAGCGGACGATCGTCGTCGACACCGAGCTCTATGACGACGACGGGAAGCTCGTCGCCCGCGTCACGCAGACACAGGCGGTGCTGTAGCGGGTGGAGATCACGTCGCCGCCGCGCGTCGTCGAGCTGCCGGAGCGCCCGACGCTCGGCATCCGCGTCGTGACCCCGTTTCGCGGAATGCTCGGGACCGCGAGCGCGCTCACGAAAGAGCTCCTGACCTGGCTCGGTGCGTCTGACGCGGAGCGCGTCGGATACGGGTTCCTTCGCCTCTACGTCATCGACATGAGCGGGCCGATGGACATCGAGGTCGGTTTCGTGACGCGAACGCCGCACGACGGCGACGAGCGCGTCCGGCCCGGCGTCCTCCTCGCCGGGCGCTACGCGACGCTCTCCTACGTCAACCACTCGATCCAGGCAAACCGCGCGCTGATCGACTGGGCGCGCGACAACGAGCTCGCGTTCGACCGGCACGACACCCCCGCCGGCGACGCGTTCGCGTGCCGCTACGAGATGACGCTGAGCGACCCGCAGCTCGAGCCGCGCAAGACGCGCTGGGAGATCGAGCTCGCGTTCAAGCTCGCGTAGCTACGCTGCGACTGCGGTCGCCGGCAGCACGTGCCGCAGGAACGCGCCGGTGAAGCTGCCGTCGACCCGCGCCACGTCTTCGGGCGTGCCGACCGCGACGATCTCGCCGCCCGCCTCGCCGCCTTCCGGGCCGAGATCGACGATCCAGTCGGACTGCTTGATCACGTCGAGGTTGTGCTCGATCACGAGCATCGTGTTCCCCGCGTCGACGAGCCGCTGCAGCGTCTCGAGCAGCTTCTCGATGTCCGCGAAGTGCAACCCCGTTGTCGGCTCGTCGAGGATGTACAGCGTCCTCCCCGTCGCAACCTTCGACAGCTCCGACGCGAGCTTCACGCGCTGCGCCTCGCCACCGGAGAGCGTCGTCGCCGGCTGGCCGAGCTTGATGTAGTCGAGCCCGACGTCGTGCAGCGTCTGCAGCCGCCGCCGGATCTTCGGGATCTTGGCGAAGAACTGGAGCGCCTCCTCGACCGACATGTCGAGGATCTCGGCGATCGAGCGGCCCTTGAACCGCACCTCGAGCGTCTCGCGGTTGTAGCGCGCGCCCTTGCACGTCTCGCACGGGACGTACACGTCCGGCAGGAAGTGCATCTCGATCTTGATCTGCCCGTCGCCCTTGCACGTCTCGCAGCGGCCGCCGCGCACGTTGAACGAGAACCGACCCGGCTTATAGCCGCGCACCTTCGCCTCCGGCGTCAGCGAGTAGAGCTCGCGGATGTGCGTGAAGAGATCCGTGTACGTCGCCGGGTTCGAGCGCGGCGTGCGCCCGATCGGCTTCTGGTCGATCTCGATCACCTTGTCGAAGACGTCGATGCCGTCGACCGCGGCGTGCGCGCCCGGCTTCACGCGTGCCCTGTTCAGCCGGTTCGCGAGCGCCTTGTAGACGATCTCGTTCACGAGCGTCGACTTCCCGGAGCCGGAGACGCCGGTGACGCAGATGAACTTGCCGACCGGGAACTCGACGTCGATGTCCTTCAGGTTGTGCTGCGACGCGCCGCGCACGAGGAACGTGCCGCGATCCTCGTCGCGCCGCTCCGGAATCGCGATCGTCCGCGTATGCGACAGGAACTGTCCCGTCACGGACTTCCGGTTCCGCGCGACCTTCGCCGCCGGCCCCTCCGCGACGACCTCGCCGCCGTGCAGGCCTGCGCCCGGACCCATGTCGACGAGCCAGTCGGAGCGCCGCATCATCTCCTCGTCGTGCTCGACGACGAGCACCGTGTTGCCGAGGTCGCGCAGCCGCTCGAGCGTCGCGATCAGGCGCGCGTTGTCGCGCTGGTGCAGCCCGATCGACGGCTCGTCGAGGATGTAGAGCACGCCGACGAGCTGCGAGCCGATCTGCGTCGCGAGCCGCAGCCGCTGCGCCTCGCCGCCGGAGAGCGTCGCCGCGGCGCGGTCGAGCGTCAGGTAGCCGACGCCGACGTCGTCGAGGAACGTGAGCCGTTCGCGGATCTCCTTCACGATCCGGTGGCCGATCAGCTGCTCCGTCTCCGTCAGCCCGAGCTCGTCGAGAAACGCGAGCGCGCGCTTCACCGACATCTGCGTGAAATCGTTGATCGATCGCTCGCCGACCGTGACCGCCAGCACCTCCGGCTTCAGCCGCGCGCCCTTGCAGACGGGGCACGGGCGGAACGACATGTACTCCTCGATCCGCTCGCGCTGCTGCGACGAGTCGGTCTCCCTGTAGCGGCGCTGCAGGCTCGAGACGATCCCGTCGAACGAGAGCATGTACTGGCGCCGCCGCCCCATCCGGTTGCGGTACTGGACGTAGACCTTCTCGCCGTCGGTGCCGAACAGGAACTTCGCCTGGTCGTCCTCCGACATCTCCGACCACGGCTGCGACGTGTCGATCTCGTACCGCTCGGCGATCGCCTGGATCACCGCTTCGTAGAAGCCGGACGAGCCGCCGACCGACCACGGCACGAGCGCCCCGTCGTCGATCGAGAGCGACGGATCCGGCACGAGCAGATCCGGATCGATCTCCTGCTGCGAGCCGAGACCCGTGCAGCGCGGGCACGCGCCGTGCGGTGCGTTGAACGAGAAGATGCGCGGCTGGAGCTCCGGCAGCGACACGCCGTGATCCGGGCACGCGAAGTTCTGCGAGAACAGCATCGGCTCGCCGCCGTCGAGGCGGTCGATCACGATCAGGCCTTCGCCGAGCCCGGCCGCCGTCTCGATCGACTGCGTCAGCCGCGTGCGCAGGTCGGCCTTCATCACGAGGCGGTCGACGACGACCTCGATCGTGTGCTTGAACTTCTTGTCGAGCGCCGGCACGCCGTCCTCGAGCAGGTACTCCTCGCCGTCGACCTTCACGCGCGTGAAGCCCTCGCGCAGGAGCTCCTCGAGGACGTCCCTGTGCTCGCCCTTGCGGTCGCGGACGACGGGCGCGTTGACGGTGAACCGCGTGCCGTCCTCGATGCGCAGCGCCTGGTCGACGATCGCGTCGATCGACTGCCCGGCGATCGGCTTACCGCAGACGGGACAGTGCGGCCGCCCGACGCGCGCGTACAGCAGGCGGAGGTAGTCGTAGATCTCGGTGACGGTGCCGACGGTCGAGCGCGGGTTGCGCGACGTCGTCTTCTGGTCGATCGAGATCGCGGGGCTGAGGCCGTCGATGTGGTCGACGTCCGGCTTCTCCATCATCTGGAGGAACTGGCGCGCGTACGCGGAGAGCGACTCGACATAGCGGCGCTGGCCCTCGGCGTAGATCGTGTCGAACGCGAGGCTCGACTTGCCGGAGCCGGAGAGCCCGGTGATGCAGATCAGGCGGTTTCGCGGCAGCCGGACGGTGATGTCCTTGAGGTTGTGTTCGCGCGCCCCGTGGACGACCAGCTCTTCGGCAGCCATTGGTGGCCCATTGTATCGCCCGAACGTGTGTTCGGGAAGGGCCAGTTACGACGCGAGGATCCGCTCGACGAGCCCGTAAACCTCGCGCGGTCCGGAGACGCACGGAATCTCGAGCTCGCCGGCGACGATCGTGCCGTAGCCGAGCAGCCGGCCGGGGAGCGACTGCTCGATCTCCACCGCTCCGAGCCGCGACAGCCGCACGGCGGCGGCGCGCCGGTGCAGGATCCCGTGGACGACGAACAGCTTCTCCGTCGTGAGGACGACGTGAGTGCGCTCCCAGCGCCAGACGGCGAGGACTGCCATCGCTGCGGCCACGGCGAGCAGCGCGGCCCCGGCCGCGGAGATCGGCCAGCCGCCCACCATGCCGATCGCGCCGAGCACCGCGACGACGAGCGCGCGCAGGAGCGGACGCACGAGGACGACGCCGTGGCGGCGCGCGTCGAGGCAGACCCGTTCGTTCTTCGTCTTGAGCACGGGCTTGACCGTTCGACGCGGGGGCGCCCTTCCCTGGCCGGTCAAGGGCGGCGCCGCAGGTGCCGATTATCGGTTCAGGATGCGGATTTCCAGGCCCGGACGGTTCGAGCTCGTCGCCGCCGCGTTCTTCGCGGTCACGGTCGTCTTCGCGATCCAGACGGCGCACGGCTGGACGGGGGACGACTTCGGGATCTACGGCCGCGCAGGACGAACGCTGCTCTCGGCGTCGTCGCTGCACGCGTACCACAGCCCGCTGATCCAGGCCGGGCCGCTCGAGCTCGCGCTCGACGGCGCGCTCTGGCACCTGCATGGCTGGCCGGTCACGCTCGCGATCATTTCCGACCTGCTGATCGCGCTGCTGCTCGTCGGCGCCGTGTTGATGTTCGTTGGGCGGCGGACGCTGGCGCTCGCGGTGGTGTGCGGCGGCGCGCTCGGGCTCGGGCTCGTCACGCACCCGTACACGCTCGGACATTTCGCGGAACCGATCTCGGCGGTGCTGTGGATCGCGGCCGCCCGCGACGCTCAACGTGGGCGTGTCATGCGCGCCGGCGTCCTCGTCGGGCTGTCTGCGGCGCTCGAGCCGTGGGGGCTGCTCGGCGTCGCCGTGCTCGCACTCGCGCCGAGCCTGCGCTCGGCAGCGAAGGGCGCGTGCGTCGCCGGCGGCGCGTTCCTGTTGCTGTATGGGCCGTGGCTGCTCTCCGGCGACTTCCAGATGCTCACCTTCCACTGGCGCGTCACCGGCGGGCCGCTCGCGCTCGTGATTCCCGGGCACCCGTTCGGCTGGTCGCTGCGGCTGCTCCAGGCACTCGTGACGCTCGCGATCGTCGTGCCGCTCGCGCGGCGTGTGCGCGGGCTCGGCGCCGCGATCTTCATCGTCCCCGCCGCGACCGCGATCGTGCGGCTCGCGATCGACCCGATGGGGACGTACTACTACTGGGACACGCCGCTCGCGATCGAGCTCGTCGGCGCCGCCGCGGCGGTCGCCTCGTTCGACTCGATCCAGGCCTGGGCCGGCAGCCGGCTCGGCCGGCGCGTCGCGCCCAGCGCGTAGGTCAGGCCTTGCGCCAACGGCCGAACACGAGGCCGCCGAGGGTGAAGCCGAGCCCGAACGTCCCGATCGAGAACGTGCTGATCGCGACCGCCTTCCGTGCCTTCGAAAGACGCTGCCAGCGGCCGAGCACCTCTTGCTCCTCGGTCGTCAGCGCCTCCCCACGGCGCTGCTTCCGCATCGCGCCGCCGGCTCGCAGCCCGAGGTAGAGGTCGTCGAAGATCTCGGCGGACTCGTCGGCCATCACACCAATCTATAGCCTCATTCGGTCGTGACGGCACCCATCCTCCATGTTTCCGACCTCCACATGGGCGCGCGCGAGGATCCCGAGGTTGCGGCCGCGCTCGGGGAGCTCGTGTCCCGGATCGGGCCGGAGCTCGTCGTCGCCTCGGGCGATCTCGCCAACCGCGGGCGGCGGGAGGAGCAGAAGCGGGCGCACGCACTGCTGGCCGGCCTCGGCGTCCCTGTGCTCGCGGTGCCGGGGAACCACGACCTGCCGTACACGTTCCCCGCGCGCTTCACGCGCCCGTGGGCGGAGTTCGAGCGGCAGTGGGAGACGACTGAGCCGGTGTACACCTCCCCCACGCTTCACGTCGTCGGGCTGAACTCGGCGCGGCCGTTCCGGCACCAGGGCGGCGCGGTCGACGACGCGCAGCTGGCGCGTGCCGGCGAGCGGTTGCGCGCAGCCGCGGACGGCGCGTGCCGCGTCGTCGTGCTCCATCACCATCTGCTCGGCGCGCCGTGGCGTGCGGCGCGCAAGCGGCCGCTCTCGCATCGCGACTCGGTGCTCGCGACGCTCACGGACGCGGGCGCAGAGCTGATCGTTGGCGGGCACATCCACCAGGCCGCCGTCGGCGAACGTCGGGAGTTCGAGGTCGTCGAAGGCAACAGCCGCGCGGTCGTCGTCTCGGTCGCTCCCGGTCTCGGCCGGCCGCGCCCGCACCGCCTGGGCGAGGCGCGCGGCCTCCAGGTCTACGAGATCGCCGAGGGGACGCTCACGGTCGAGACGTATCTCTGGCGCGACGCGGGTCCGGAGCCGGCCGCGCGACGCATCTTCCAGCGTTCCTAGCGCAGCGACTCGAGCAGCCGCGTCCGCGACGCGGTGTACTCCTCGTCCGTCAGGACGCCGGAGTCGTGCAGCTCCTCGAGCAGGCCGAGATAGTGAGCCGGATTCTCGGTCGGGTCGTCATTCGTCGTGGGCGTGCTTGCGTCGGCCGCCGTCGCGGCGAGCGCGAGTCCGGAAGCCTCGGGGTTCGGCGGCGCGCCGAACGGCGAGCCGATCCGGTCCGGGTCGATGCCCGCGCGCTGCAAGCGCTGCCGGTACTCCTGGACGCCGAGCCCACGCTGCGGGAAGCGGTATGCATCCGGCCCGAACAGCGGCCGTTTCTGCACGAAGAAGCGGTAGCCGATCACGAGGAGAATCGCGCAGAGGAAGCCGGCGATTCCGACCCACGCCGCTTCGGGACCGATCGTGGCGACGACGATTCCCCAGCCGATCAGCGAGCCGGCGAGGCCGATCAGGATCGTCAGCCACGCAGGCATCGGATCGGGGCCCGGCACGGCAAACCGTGCGAGCCCGCCGGTGATGAACGCCGAGAGAAGCAGGGCGACGACGCTGGCGAACACCGACGGAGCGTAGCGCCTACGCGTGGACGTGCTCGCGGACGCGCGGCGCGGCCGACGTCTCGAGCTCGCCGAGCAGCCGCCACGAGATCTCCGCGATCTCGTCGACCGCGCGCTCGAACGCGGCCTCGTTCGCCCGCGACGGCTTGCGGTAGCCGCTGATCTTGCGGACGAACTGGAGCGCGGCGGCGCGCGCCTCCTCCTCGCTCGCGGCGGGTGCGACGTTGTACAGCGTGTGAATGGAACGGCACATCAGGCTGACACCTCCTCGAGCGCCAGGAGCTCCCGGCGCAGGTCTTTGATCTCGTCGCGGAGCTTCGCGGCGTACTCGAAGCGCAGCTCCTCGGCGGCGACGAGCATCTCCTCTTCCAACGTGACGACGAGCTTCTCGAGCTCGTCGCGGCTGAGGCCCTCGACCTTGGAGGCGCCGCGGCGGCGGCGGCCCGGCACGTGCGGCGCTCCGAGCGACAGAAAGTCGCCGATGTCGGAGATGCCCTTCGTGATCGTCTCCGGCGTGATCCCGTGCTCCTCGTTGTACGCGAGCTGAATCGTGCGGCGGCGGTTCGTCTCGTCGAGCGCGTCCTTGATCGCCTCCGTCTGCTTGTCGGCGTACATCAGCACCTTGCCGTGGATGTTCCGCGCCGCGCGGCCGATCGTCTGGATCAGCGAGGTGCGGCCGCGCAGGAAGCCCTCCTTGTCCGCGTCGAGGATCGCGACGAGCGACACCTCCGGGAGGTCGAGTCCCTCGCGGAGCAGGTTCACGCCGACGAGAACGTCGTACTCGCCGAGCCGCAGCTCGCGGATGATCTGGATCCGCTCGAGCGTGTCGATCTCGGAGTGCAGGTAGCGCGCCTTGACGCCGGACTCGAGGAGATAGTCCGTCAGGTCCTCCGCCATCTTCTTCGTCAGCGTCGTGACGAGCGTGCGCTCGCCCGCGGTCTCCCGCTTGCGGATCTCGCCGAGGAGGTCGTCGATCTGGTTGCGCGTCGGGCGCAGCTCGACGTCGGGATCGACGACTCCGGTCGGGCGAATCAGCTGCTCCGCGACCCGGGTCGCGTGGCGCTGCTCGAACGGCCCCGGCGTCGCCGAGACGAACACGAGCTGCGGCACCTTCGCGAGGAACTCGTCGAAGCGCAGCGGACGGTTGTCGAGCGCGGACGGAAGGCGGAAGCCGAAGTCGACGAGCGTCTGCTTGCGCGAGCGGTCGCCCTCGTACATGCCGCCGACCTGCGGCACGGTCTGGTGCGACTCGTCGACGAAGACGACGAAGTCGGACGGGAAGTAATCGAGAAGCGTGTGCGGCGCGGTGCCCGGCGGACGGCCGTCGAGGATGCGCGAGTAGTTCTCGATCCCGTTGCAGAAGCCGAGCTCCTGCATCATCTCGAGGTCGTACTCGGTGCGCTGGCGGATCCGGTGCGCCTCGAGCATCTTCCCCTCCGACTCGAACGCGCGCACCTGCTGCGCCAGCTCGTGCTTGATCTCGCCGACGGCGCGCTCGATCGTCGGCTTCGACGTGACGTACTGCGTCGCCGGGAAGATCGTGATCGTGTCCTGGCGCGCGAGCACCTCGCCGGTGAGCGGGTCGAAGTGCGTGATCTGCTCCACCTCGTCGCCGAAGAACGAGATGCGGTGCGCGGTCTCGGAGTACGCCGGCTGCACCTCGACGACGTCGCCCTTGACGCGGAAGCGGCCGCGCCCGAGCAGCGTGTCGTTGCGGACGTACTGGATGTCGACGAGCTTCCGCAGCATCAGGTCGCGGTCCTGCTCCTCGCCGGCGGTGACGAAGACGACGCGGTCCTTGTACTCCTCCGGCGAGCCGAGGCCGTAGATGCACGAGACCGACGCGACGATGATCACGTCGCGGCGCGAGAGCAGGTTCGACGTCGCGGCGTGGCGCAGCCGGTCGATGTCGTCGTTCCGCGAGGAGTCCTTCTCGATGTAGAGGTCGGCCTGCGGGACGTACGCCTCGGGCTGGTAGTAGTCGTAGTACGAGACGAAGTACTCGACGGCGTTCGTCGGGAAGAACTCGCGGAACTCGTTGCAGAGCTGCGCGGCGAGCGTCTTGTTGTGCGCGATGATCAGCGCCGGGCGGCCGACCTTCTCGATCGTCCACGCCATCGTCGCCGTCTTGCCGGTGCCGGTCGCGCCGATCAAGGTCTGGTAACGCTCGCCCGCTTCGATCCCGGCCGCGAGCGTCTCGATCGCGCGCGGCTGGTCGGCGATCGGGCGATATTCGTCGGTTGTCGCGAACTCGGGCACGGCCTCAAGCGTATCGGCCGCGGTCCGAGCTACCCGCCGGTGGGCTCGCGGCCTGCTGCGGACTTCAGACCCGCCGGCTGCCGATTTTCGCCGTCTCGCGCTCGACTTCGAGCGCGGCCGCCGCGACGAACCCTCGCCGCCACGACAGCACCGGCTCGGCGAGGACGTCGTGGAAGATCTCGTAGCGCCTGCCTGCCCCGTCGCCGTTGACCGATGCCACGCGGAGGATGCGCTGCGCCGCGAGCAGGTCGAGCACGCCGCGGAGCTCCGCCGGCCGCTCCGCGGTGTAGCCGACGAGATCGTCGAACGACTGCGCGATCTTCGAGCGGGTCGGGGTGACGAGGAAGGTGAGCGCACTCGCCGCAATTGCCGCGTCGTGCGGTGTCAGCGTGCCGAGCGTCCGCTCGAGGTGCATGCTGACGATCGCGCGCGCGCCACCCAAGCGCTCGAGCGTCGCGAGGTGAAGGAACGACGAGCCCGCCGCGTGCTCCTCCTCCCAGACGCGCTCCATGACGAGCTGGAGATACGGCGCCTCGATGCGTCCGGCGGCCTCCGAGCCGTTGCCACCGGGAGCCGCGGCGACCTCGTCGAGAACGGCGGTGACGAGTGCGGCCTCGATCCCGGCGCGCTCGGCTGCCGGGACGAGCTCGTTCCAGCGGTCGATCGGCCCGACGATCGCGGTACGCGCGGCGTCGCGATCGAGGTGGTCGATGCTCAGGCGGTTCGCGAAGACGTTCGGGATCCGCGCCTGGAACGCGTCGAGCCGCGAGAGCGCATCATCGCGCAGCGAGATGAGGACGTGGACACGGGGCTGCGCGAGGAGCTCCGGTAGCTCGTCGAGCAGCGGCCCCTCGCCGTGGTAGAGGAAGTACTCCTCGAACTGGTCGAGAATCAGATACGTCTCGCCGTGCGGCCGCGGCAACGTCGGCTCGCCGGCCCAGACGTCGAGCACCGCGACCTCTGCCTCCGGCGCGAGCTCGCGCAGCCTTCGCGCGACGGCGGCCCGCAGCATCGAGCTCTTGCCGACACCGCTCGGGCCGTAGAGGACCGTCAGCTTCGACGCGAGCATGTTCGCGACGACGACCTCGCACTCGCGCTCGCGGCCGAAGAAGAACAGCGCGTCCTGCTCGGAATCCTCGAATGGTGCGAGACCCTTGTACGGCGAGCGCAGCGCGGTCGTACTCATACCGACACCGCACCGTTGAGACCGAGGTACCGTCCCAGCGCGCCGATGTACTCGTCGAGCTCTACCTCGAGCAGATCGACATCGCGCGCACGCCAGAATTGCCGCTCGAGATTCTTCGTGCCCGCGTGTACGGCCCACGAGCGGTACGAGACGCCCTCGCTCCCCCAGATCCGCCCGAGCACGAGTCGGAGGTTCCAGTCGGACATGCCGTAGCCCAGGAACAGGAAGTGGCTCCGCCGGAGCTTCGCCGCGAGCGCGACCGGAACCGCGCCGCCGATGTCGCCGGACGCGAGGTAGTCGATGTAGTCGTCCTCGGTGACGACGAAGCTCTCGAGTGCCCGCGTCGGGGTCGGGTCGATGCCGCCGTGGAGCTTCAGGATCACCGTCCGGCGTTCGAGCGAGAGCTCCGTCGCATACGTGTTCGGCAGGTCGACCACGAACGACGTTCCGTCCGGCTGCACGTGGCAGAAGCGGCCGCGATTCCGTCCCGACGCGACATACGAGACGACGTCGAACTCCTCGTCCGCGTCGAGCAGCGCCTGCTCCAGCGCGAGGTCGTAGCTCGTCGTCACGAGCAGCATGTGCGGCGCACCGCTCTCGCGGAGCAGCGGCGGAAGCGCGGCGAAGAATCGATGGATCGAGGTCGGCGCGGCGCCCGCGGAGAGCATCGCGTGCAGCTCGTCGTACAGCGGCCCGGATCCCTTCGTGAGCGCGACGAACTGGGCGACGCGCGTCAGGTCGGACGCCTCGTCGGCTGGATACTCGAAGCGTGTCGCGAGCTGAGCCGCCAGTTCGGAGACACTCGTGCCGAGCACGGCGACCAGCCGGCCGCCGCGGAGAGCATCGGCGACCTGGCCAAGCTGATCTTCCGCCGAGGCCGTGACCGAAGCCGGTTGGAGGCCGGCTTCCTGACGGAGGATCGACGCGTGCAGTTGCTGGAGCTGCGGGCCGGGGTCGAGTCCGACATCGAGCAGCGTGCGTCGTGCGTCCGCGTACGCCGACAGCGCGTCGGCCTGCCGGCCGGCGCGGTAGAGGGCGAGCATTTGCTGGCCGCGGAGCCGCTCCCGGAGCGGATGCTTCGCGACCAGCGCCTCGAGCTCCGGAACGAGCTCCGAGTCCCGGCCGGCGTCGAGCTCCGCCGCAATCAGATCCTCGTGTGCGGCGATCCGGAGCTCCTCCAGCCGGAGGACCTCCGGTTGCGCGAACGGCTCGAACGCGATGTCGGCGAGCGGCTCGCCGCGCCAGAGCGCGAGTGCGTCGCGCAGCATCCGCGCACGCTCCGACGGCTCCCGCCCCGCCGCGTCGCGGACGAGCAGCTCGAACCGACCGAGGTCGATGGACTCCCGATCGACCGCGAGCATGTACCCCGGCGGACGCGTGACGAGCGCGTCGTGGCCGAGGAGCTTGCGCAGCGCCGAGACGAGATTCTGGAGCGAGGTCGCCGCCGTGCGTGGCGCGCTCTCGCCCCACAGGGACGTGATGAGGAAGTCTGTCGACGCGACCTCGCCTGCTCGGAGCACCAGAACGGCGAGGAGCGCCCTCTGCCTCGCGCCGCCCAGAGGCAGCGGGACGCCGTCGTCGCCGGCGACCTCGATTGGTCCGAGTATCCGGAAGTCAGCCATTTCGTGCCTGTCTAGCCGTGCGGAACCGAGTCGACTTCTGTCACCGGAATCTAAGCCGGTCAACGTTAGCGCGCCGTGACCGGGCGATGAGAGACCCATTTGGGGGTCTTACGACGGTGGCCGCATGGCTACCCAAAACCTCATCCGCATCGGCGCCGCGGCCGCCTTCGTCATCGCCGCCTCGTTCCTCGCAATCGACGTCCACCCCGCCCCCGCGCAGTCGCCCGGCCAATGCAACGGACCCCGCAGCGTCTCGGCAATTGCGCCGACCGAGCTCCGTGTCACGCAGACGCGTGGCCGGTCGGCGGAGGTTCCCCCGGCATACGGCTGGCCCTTGAAGCCGTTCGACCAGCAGCACCCCGTTCGCGGGTTCCTCGACGATCCCCGTATCGGCGCCCACGGCTCGCACGCGTTCCACTTCGGCATCGACATCTCCGCTCCGGACGGCACGCCCGTCTACGCGGTCCGCGGCGGCGAGGTGTTCTTCGACTCCGGGCAGGCGATCGCGGTGGTCGTGGGACAGCAGCACGAGTTCGGCTACTGGCACGTCGTCCCCGCCGTCACGTCGCATCAACACGTCGAGCAGCACCAGTTGCTCGGTTGGGTCGCGCGTGGCTGGGAGCACGTCCACTTCGCTGAACGCATCGACGGCGTGTACGTCAATCCGCTTCGCCCCGGCGGCATCGGGCCGTACTCGGATACGTCCGCACCGAGCATCGCCGGGGTCTCGATCCAGGACGTGGGCAACGGCACCCTGACGTTCGTCGCAGACGCCTACGACATGCCGTCGCCGGCCGTACCGGGCGACTGGGCAGGTCTGCCCGTCACGCCGGCGTTGCTGCGCTGGCGCCTGCTGCGACACGGTGAGCCGACGTCACCGTGGAACGTCGCGGCCGATTTCCGAGCGCGCATGCTCGACGCGGCGCTCTACCCCTCGGTGTACGCGCCCGAGACGACCCAGAACCACCCGGATCGCCCCGGCACGTATTGCTTCTACCTCGCGCGCGGACTCAGCCTCGGCGACGGCGCGTACGAGATCGAGGTAGAGGCAACCGACACCCGCGGCAACCGGGCCGCTGGACGACTGGGCTTCCAGATCGCCGACGGTGTCGTCGCGGCGTAGGCAGGATTTGCCGAACTCGCGGCTAACCCGACTCTCTCCGTCCATGCGGCATTCACTCCTGCTCCTCTCGCTTGCGCTCGCCGCCCTCGCAGTCCCGGCGGCGGCGGCCGCGTACCCGTGGCCGATCAAGCCGTTCGACCGGCAGCACCCGATCCGCGGCTTCTTCGGCGACCCGCGCACGGTGTACGCCGGCGGCGTCGACGACAACGGGATCTCCGGCCCGGGCAGCTTCTCGTTCCACCAGGGTGTCGACATCGTCGCCCCGGACGGGACGCCGGTCTACGCGATCGCCAACGGCAGGATCCGCTACATGGGCGCCGCGACGCTCAACCTCGTCACGGCCCGCAGCGTCACGTTCCAGTACTTCCACGTCGTCGCCGTCGTCGGCGAGGGCCAGCACGTCGTCGCTCGCCAGACCGTGATCGGCTACGTGCAGGCGCCGTACGGTCACGTCCACATCTCGGAGATCCGGAAGGGCCATGCCGTCAACCCGCTGCAGCGCGGCCACCTGACGCCGTACTCCGACTCGACGCGCCCGACGGTCGCGAGCATCCTCGTCGAGAACCACGACGGCGTCGTCCAGGACCCGACCGGGCTCTGCGGCCGCGTGCAGATCGTCGCCGACGCCTTCGACACGCCGCCGCTGCGCGTCACCGGGAAGTTCGACGGGCTTCCCGTCGCGCCGGCGCTCGTGACGTGGCAGATCACGCGCGGCTCGAAGGTCGTCGAGCCGACGCGCGTCGCCGCCGACTTCCGCCACCGGCTTCCGCCGAACTCGCACTTCTGGGACGTCTACGCGCGCGGCTCGTACCAGAACGACACCCGCTTCGGCGACCAGCAGTTCGCGGCGACGCCCGGCCGCTACCTGTTCCTGCTCGCGCCGCGATTCGACACGAGGTACCTCCGCAACGGCACGTACACGATCCACGTTCGTGCGACCGACGTCCGCGGCAACACGAGCGCGTCGACGAAGACGTTCTCCGTCGCGAACAGCGGCGCCGGGTGCCGCGGGTCGCTCGCGTCGGCCGAGGCACCGGCCCCGCCGCCGGATCTCGTCCGGCACGGCGACATCGGGCTAGCCGAGCCCGAGCTGCGACGTGTATGCGCGGCGGTAGATCCCCTTCAGCCGCTCGACGCGGGCGACGTACGCGCGCGTCTCCGAGAACTGGATGTCCTCGTGCGCCGCGCGCCAGCGGTCGACGTTCTCCTGGCCGGCGTTGTACGCGGCGAGGGCCGTGCGCTCGTCGCGGTACTTGTCGAGCAGGTGGCGGAGATACCAGGCGCCGTAGCGGACGTTCAGCTCGGGGTTGTAGAGATCCGAGAGGACGAACTTCGAGCCGCCGGTCCGGATCGCGATCCCCTTCGCAGTGCTCGGCTGCAGCTGCATCAACCCGATCGCGCCGGTGCTCGACTTCGCGTTGGCGTCGAACTTGCTCTCCTGCTCGATCACCGCGGCGAGCAGCGCCGGATTCAGGTGGTAGTTCGCGGCGTGGCCGCGGACGATCGAGGAGTAGTGGAGCGGGTACCAGAGCCGCGCCCACCACGGCGGCTCCGTGCGCTGGAGATAGAGGACGGCGCCGGCCGCTGCGACGAGAACGGCGACGGTCATGATCAGGCGCTTCAGGAGGATGTGAGCTCCTCGACGACCCCGGCGACGAACGCGTCGAGCTCTGTGAGCGTGCCGTCGTTGACGTAGGCGAAGTCGGCGCGGCGGATCTTCTCCTCGTCGGGGATCAGACGCGACTCGCGGTCGGCGAACGCCTCGCGCCGCGCGGCGCGCACCGACTCGGGCGCCGTGATGACGACGACCTTGTCGAAGCGAGCCTCGCCTCCGGTCTCGTAGAGCAGCGGAATCTCGGCGACGGCGAGATCCGGCGGATCCGGCTCGGCGCGCACCGACGCGAGCCACGCCTCGGAGACGCGGCGCACGATCGGGTGCAGCACGCCTTCGAGCCATGCAAGCTCGTCGCGGTCGGCGAACACGATCCGCCCGACCGCCGCGCGATCGACTTCGCCGTCGTGGGCAAACACCGCATCGCCCCACCGCTCGCGAACCGCGTCGATGAAGTCCTCGTCGCCGCGGTAGATCCCGTGCACGATCTCGTCGCTCGAGACGACAGCCGCGCCGTGACGCGCGAACGCCGCGAGCGCCTCGGTCTTTCCTGCCGCGATACCCCCGGTGATCGCGACCGCGAGCGGCCGCGCCACGCTAGTCGGACGCGGGCTCGGAGGACTCGGCCGGCGCCGCGTCCTCGGCCACTGCGACGGGCTCGGGCTCCGGCTCGGTCTCGGCGACCGGCTCGGGCTCGACCTCGACAACGACCTCGGGCTCGGCGGCGACCTCCTCGACGACAACGACCTCGGCCGCGGGCTCGTCCGTGAAGACGTCCTCGGAGAGATCGATCGTCGGCGGCGCGGCCTCGTCGCCCGGCTTCGGCTGGATCGGCATGCCGTCCTCGACGCGCTTCAGCGACAGCGAGAGACGACGGCGCTCGGCGTCGACCTCGAGGATGCGCACGTTCACGTCGTCGCCCTGCGAGACGACCTCGCGCGGGTTCTCGACGTGATGCTGCGCAAGCTCGGAGATGTGCACGAGGCCCTCGACGCCGGGGAGGATCTCGACGAACGCGCCGAACGTGACGACCTTCGTCACCTTGCCCTTGACGACGTCGCCCTCGCCGTAGCTCTCGAGCACCTGCTGCCACGGGTCGGACTGCGTCTGCTTCAGGCCGAGCGAGATCCGCTGGCGGTCACGGTCGATGTCGAGCACCTTGACCTGAACCTTCTGGCCGATCTCGAGCACCTCGGACGGATGGTTGACGTGGCTCCACGAGAGCTCCGAGATGTGGATCAGGCCGTCCATCCCGTCGAGGTCGACGAACGCGCCGAAGTCGACGATGTTCGAGATCGTGCCCTCGACGACGTCGCCCGGGTTGAGCTTGTCGAGGATCGCCTGGCGCATCTCCTTGCGCTCGTCCTCGAGGACGGCGCGACGGGAGAGGACGACGTTGTTCCGCGAGCGGTTGAGCTCGATCACCTTGCACCGCAGCTCCTGCCCGAGGTACTCGTCGAGATCCTGGACGCGGCGAATGTCGACGAGCGACGCCGGCAGGAACCCGCGGACCCCGAGGTCGAGGATCAGGCCGCCCTTGACGACCTCGATCACGCGGCCGGTGACGGCTTCGCCCTGCTCGTGCGCAGCCTCGATCGCCTTCCAGGCGATCTCGAAGCGCGCGCGCTTCTTCGAAAGAATCAGACGCCCCTCGGCGTCCTCCTTGGTCATCACGAGCGCGGCGATCTCGTCGCCGACCGAGACCTCGTCCGCCGGGTTCACCGAGCGGCGGATCGACAGCTCGCTGACCGGGATGACGCCCTCGGACTTGTAGCCGATGTCGACGAGGACCTCGTCCTTGTCCACGCGCACGACGGTGCCGTGGACGACCTCTCCCTCGTTGATCGTGGGGAAGGTGGACTCGTAATCCGGGACGAGCTCGCCGTCCGGACCTGTCGTCCAGACGCCTTCTTCGAGCCGGGGATCGTTGATGGTTTCGTTGGCCATATTTGCGGCGGGTCAGTATAGCCCCACAGCACTAGACGCCCAGATGGCCCGATTTGTTTGCCGGTGGGCCGTCGTCACGTGCGGTTCCTGCCGGCTGGCATAGTTCGTGGTCCGGTGCACGAGGCAGGCAGTCTCACGCACGCCGTCCGGCAGGTCTGGGCGCTCGCATCGTACGGCCAAACGGCCGTACGCGTCGGAGTGCGCGGTCGGCGCGAGGGAGCGCTGCTCCGCCGGGACGACCGGCTCGTGTTCGTCGTCGGCTCGCCCCGCTCCGGGACGACCTTTACCGCGACGCGGCTCGGCGAGCAGCCGGGGTTTGTCGATCTCGGCGAGGTGAAGCCGCTGAAGGCGGCGCTGCCGGGCCTCGTCGAGCTCGGGCCGGCCGACCAGACATTCGCGATCCGGAGGATCCTCGACCGTGTCCGCCGCCTCGCGTTCGTCCAGCACCTGCGCGGTGTCGAGCAGACGCCGGAGACGAGCTTCGTCGTCGGCGCGGCGCTGGACGCCTACCCGAGCTCAACCGCTCTCCACGTGGTGCGCGACGGACGGGACGTCGTCTGCTCGCTGCTCGAGCGGGGCTGGCTCAGCGCCGGGCGCAACGGACACGACGACGCGCGCGCAGGCTACGGGGCGCACGCGCGCTTTTGGGTCGAGCCGGAGCGCCGGGACGAGTTCGAGCGCGTCAGCGACGCGCGGCGCGCGGCGTGGGCCTGGCGCCGTTATGTCACGTCGGCGCGCCTCGCGCCCGTGGAACGGACGGTCGAGCTCCGCTACGAGAGTCTCGTCGCCGACCCGGCGGCGGAGGCCGAACGGGTCGGCGGCCTGCTCGGTCTCGACTCGGGCCCGCTCGCGGACTCGTTCGGAGAGGCCCACCCCACCTCGGTCGGCCGGTGGCAGCGCGACCTGACGGCCGAGCAGGTCGCCGACGTCGAGGCCGAAGCCGGCGAGCTGCTCGCCGAGCTCGGCTACGCGTAACGCCGATACCCTGACGACGTGGACGAGCGCTACCCGATCGGCGACACCGACTCCGTGGCGGTGGCCGTTCTGCGACACGAGACCCGCGAGCCCGGCTACCCGCAGTGGTCGTGCGCGATCGGGCGCACGGGCCGCGAGGCGACGGTGCACGTGCCCGGGCACTATCCCGGCGTCCTCGCGCAGCGGCTCCGCGTCGCCAACGAGAAGTTCGCGCCGGGCGCGCGGCTCGGCCGCGACGAGTACCTCGACCTGACGGCGCTGACCCGCGACGACGAAGAGTCGATCGCGATCTCCTCCACCGCCCGCTCCCCGGTCCGCGTCACGCTGGAGGTGCCGCGCGAGGAGGTCCCGGATCTCGTCGCGCTGCTCGACCAGGCGCAAGCGCTGATCGAGGAGCTGAAACAGGGACTCGGTCTCGTCCCGGACTCGCTCCCCGACGCGCTCTAGCTCTTCGCCTCGCCCCAGGTGTCGCCGGCGCCGACGTCGACGGCGAGCGGCGGGTCGAGCGGATACGCCGCGCACATCTCGGAGCGCACGAGCTCCTTCACCGCCGACAGCTCCGCGTCGGGCGCCTCGACGAGCAGCTCGTCGTGCACCTGGAGCACGAGCCGCGCGCTCCGGCCCTCGTCGCGCAGACGGCGCTGGATCGCGACCATCGCGACCTTGATGATGTCGGCGTTCGAGCCCTGCATGACGAAGTTCACGGCGATGCGCTCGCCGAGCCCGCGCGTCTGCCGGTTGCGCGCGCGGATCTCCGGCACCGGGCGCCGCCGGCCGAGCAGGCTCGTCACGTAGCCGTCGCGCTCGCACTGCTCGATCGTCCGCTGGATGAAGTCCTGCACGAGCGGGAAGCGCGCGAGATACGCGTCGATGTACTGCTGTGCCTGCTCGCGCGGGATCTCGAGATTCTCGGAGAGTCCGTACGCGGAGATGCCGTAAACGATCCCGAAGTTGATCATCTTCGCGATGCTGCGCTCGCCCGACGTCAGCTTCGCGGGGTCGACTCCCAGCACCTCGGCGGCGGTCGCCCGGTGGATGTCCTCGCCGCGCTCGAAGGCCTCGCGCAGCTTCGGCTCGCCGGAGACGTGCGCGAGGATCCGCAACTCGATCTGCGAGTAGTCGGCCGAGATCAGCCGGTGCCCCGACTCGGCGACGAACGCGGAGCGGATCTCCTTGCCGAGGTCGGTGCGGATCGGAATCGCCTGGAGGTTCGGGTTCGACGTCGAGAGCCGCCCCGTCGCGGCGACCGCCTGGTTGAAGGTCGTGTGGAGGCGGCCGTCGTCGCCGAGCAGCGCGGGCAGCGGGCCGAGGTACGTGTTCAGCAGCTTCGTCAGCTCGCGCCACTCGACGATGACCTCGACGATCGGGTGCTCGTCGCGGATCGAGCCGGAGCACCTTCGTGTCGGTCGAGTAGCCGGTCTTGCCCTTGCGGCCCGGCGTGAGCTCGAGCTTCTCGAACAGGATCCGCGCGAGCTGCTGCGTCGAGCCGAGCATGAACTCCTCGCCCGCGAGGTCGTACGCGCTCGCCTCGAGCTCCTCGACGCGGTCGGCGAGTCGCGCGGTGATCTCGCCCATCCGGTACGTGTCGATCTTGATCCCGGCGTTCTCCATCGCGCGAAGGACGCCGACGAGCGGCATCTCGACGTCGCGGTACAGCCGCTCGCTACCGCGCTCGCGGACGCGCTCGAGGAGCGGGTCGCGCACGCGCAGCGTCACCGCGGCGTGGCGGACGAGCCGGTCGGTCTCCTCCTCCGCGTCGGGCACGGGCTTCGCCTCGACCGCGTACTCGGCGGCGAGATCGTCGAGCAGGTACTCGCTGCGCCCCGGCTCGATCAGATACGCGAGCAGCATCGTGTCGTCGATTGCGTCGACGCCGATCGCCTTCGCGTCGTGCGCGATCAGCTCGCCCTGAAGCTGCGCGGGACGCGGGGCGACGACGACTTCCGCAGCTGTCGCGACTGCGATGCGTCCCTCGTCGGCGGCCACAGCGACGACGCCGTCGAGCGCCGGCAGCTGCGCGACTTCGCGCCACGCGACCGCGGTGCCTGCGACGACCGGCGCCTGCGCGGCCGGCACGGCTTCGTCGAGGTCGTCGATACGCGACAGGAGCCCGCGGAACTCGAAGCGCCGAAACATCTCGCGGAGCTGGGACCGGTCCGGCGGCGCGAGCACGAGCTGCGCGGGATCGCAGTCGAGCTCGAGATCGCGCCGCATCGTCGCGAGCTCCTTCGACGCGCGCGCCTGGTCGGCGAACTCCGTCAGGTTCTTCTTCCGCGCGGGCGACTGCTCCTCCGCGTGCTCGAGCACCGACTCGAGCGAGCCGTACTGCGCGATCAGCTGCCCGGCCGTCTTGTCGCCGATGCCCGGGACGCCGGGGATGTTGTCCGAGGTGTCGCCCTTCAGTCCGATGAAGTCCGGAATCTGATCGGGCCGGATCCCATAGCGCGCCTCAACGCGCTCCGGCGTGTAGACCTGCACGTCACTGACGCCACGCGGCGTCATCATCAGGCAGACGTTCCCGGTCACGAGCTGAAACGCGTCGCGGTCGGTCGAGACGACGCACGTGCGGATGCCCGTGCCGTCGGCGTCGGTTGCGAGCGTCGCGATCACGTCGTCCGCCTCCCAGCCCTCGAACTCGAGGTTGCGATAGCCGAACGCCTCGACGATCGGGCGGAAGTACGGGAACTGCTCGCGCAGCAGGTCGGCCATCGGCTTCCGGCCTTCCTTGTAGACGACCTCGACCGCCTCGGCGGCGGCGGCGCGGTGCACCGGCCGCGTGTCCCACGCGACGGCGACGCCCTTCGGCTTGTAGTCCGAGAGCAGCTTGAAGAGCATGTTCGTGAAGCCGAGCAGCGCGCCGGTCGGGAAGCCCTCGGAGGTCGCGAGCTCCTCCGGCAGCGCGAAGAACGCGCGGTAGGCGAGGTTGTTCCCGTCGACGAGGAAGAGGTCTGCGTCGCGCGCCGGCGCGTCGTCGAGGTCGAGCTCGAGGCCCGTCAGCGTCTTCGGCGCCATTCCCCCGAGTCTACGCGGACTACTTCAGTGTCTTCAGGTAGGCGATCAGCGCCGCGACGTCGCCCGGAGGGATGATCCCGCCCCAGTGCGGCATGCTCACGATCGGCGCCTTGCCGATCACGCTGCCGCTGCGGATGATGCCGGCGATCGCCGCGTCGGTCGGGAAGTCGTGGCGGAAGCCCCCGCCGGAGAGCGGCGGGATCGACTTATCGGGCGAAAGTGGGTTCGGGACGCCGCCGAGGCCGCTCGGCCCGTGGCAGTTGATGCAGCCGTAGCGGACGTAGAGCGCGGCGCCGGCGACGGCCTGGCCCTGGCCCTGCGGGATCTGCCATCGGCTCGTTCTCCGACACGACCGGCAGGCCGGCGCGGATGTACGAGACGAGGTTGGAGACCTGCGTCTTCGACAGCACCGCGCCCCAGACCGGCATGTAGGGCTGCTTCGGGTTCGCCGACTCGCCGAGACCGTGGTTGATGATGTGCGTCAGCTGCGCGACGGTCAGCGTCTTGCCGACACTCGTGAGCGCCGGGACAGACGGCGAGATCCCGCCCTCGCCCTGGGGGCCGTGGCACTGCGAGCACGCGAACTGGGTGAACGCGTGCGCGCCCGCTGCGACCGCGGGACTGACGGAGGCCGCCGCGGTCGGTGCCGGCGTCGTGCCGCCGGCGACGGTGACGGTCGTGGTGTGGCCGCGCCAGTTTCCGGCGGCGAAGCCGACGATCGTGCCCACCGCGACCAATGCGATCACCGCAAAGGCGATCGCCGGGACGAGCCGTGGGCCTCGAGTTCCGTCCATGCAGTTAGCGCAGAATCCCCGGTGCGCCGACGCTGAGCATCCGTAGGAAACCGTAACGCTCCGGAGCCGCTGATTCAATCCGCGGATGCCGCGAATCCCGCTTCTCTCGGGCACGCGACTCGTCGTGGCGACCGCTCCCGATGACGCGCTCGTGCTGCGGCCGCCTGCTCCGGGCGACGGCGTCGCCGACGTCGCCGCCGCGGTGCGCGACGCGCTGCGGTTCCCGCTCGAGGGCGCGCCGCTCGAGGCGCTCGCGCGGCGCGGGACGCGCGCGACCATCGTCGTCGAGCCGCCGTCGCTGCCGATTCCGTCCGTTTCCGCCGATCCGCGGCAGCTCGCAATCGGCGCCGTCGTCTCGGAGCTCGAGCGCTGCGGCATCCCGACCGGGTACCAGACGATCCTCGTCGCGAGCGGGCTCGCGCGGCGGACATCGCAGAAGGAGCTCGAGT
Organism: uncultured Actinomycetes bacterium; assembly: GCA_963816455.1. Classification (GTDB taxonomy): domain Bacteria; phylum Actinomycetota; class Thermoleophilia; order Gaiellales; family Gaiellaceae; genus Palsa-739. The sequence goes on along the minus strand of CAWFKM010000016.1, from coordinate 142,534 downwards.
CGCTCGTGACGCCGGAGCTCGCGCGGCGCTTTCACGGACGCGTCGCGGTGCACGACGTCGAGGACGCGGATCTCGTCGAGCTCGAGGACTCTGCGCTGCCGCCGTTCCGCGTCAGCCCGGCGCTCGTCGACACGGATCTCGTCGTCGTCGTGACGGCTGCCGAGACCGTGTTGAACGGCGGCCCCGCCGCCCTGCTCGCAGCCGCCGACACGACAGCGTTGCGCGCGGCGTCAGCTGACTCGCTGCTCGAGACGCGGGCCTCGCAGGGTTGGCGGCTCGCGCTCGCGCTCGAGCGAGCGCTGGCGCGGCGCGTACCGCTGATCGGCGCGTCGCTCGTCCTCAACCATCCGCTGGTCTCGGGCACGGCGCACGGGTACCCATACGACCCGGACGCGGGCGAACGCATCGCGCGGTCGCCGCTGCGCCATCTCTTCTCCGCGCTGCCGGGCGGCCTACGGCGCAGCGTGCTGAGCTCGCTGTCGACGGAGTTGAGCGTCGCCGGCGCGTTCGGCGGGCCGCCGTCGGTTGCGCACACCGAGGCGATGCTGCGAACGCTGGAGCTGCGGCGGGCAGAGCTCGACGCGCCGCTCGACGCGATCGTGATCGGGATCCCGGGCACGACGCCGTACCTCCCGCGCGAGCGCCCGAATCCGCTGCTCGCTGCATACCTCGGGCTCGGGCTCGCGCTGCGTCTGTGGCGCGACGCGTTCCCGGTGGCGGAGGGCGGCACGGCGATCCTCGTCGACCGGTTCGCGCGCCACTTCGCGCATCCGACGCAGCAGCCGTACCGCTCGTTCTTCCACGCGACGCGCGTTGGGCGTGATCCGGAGCTGCTCGCCGAGGCCGAGCTCGCAGCCGCCGCGGATGCGCGCGCGCTGCGCGACTACCGCGCCGGACGCAGCGTGCACCCGCTGCTTCCGTTCCGGGACTGGGACGCGTGCCGCCCCGCGCTCGACCGCCTCGGCGCCGTGCTCGTCGCCGGCGCGCGCGACGCGACCGCGGTACGCCAGCTCGGCTTCGTCCCGGTCCACGGCATCGGCGCCGCGCTCGAGATGGCGGAAGGCCGAACCGGCGGGCCGCCGCGCATCGGCTTCCTGCTCTCGCCGCCGTACTTCCCCTTACGAGTCGGCGCGGGCTAGGTCTCGCCCAAGTACGTTTTTCGCACTTGCTCGTTCTGCGCGAGCGCCTTCGCGTCATCCGCGAGCGCGACCTTCCCGGTCTCGAGGACGTAGCCGCGGTTCGCGACATCGAGCGCCATGAGTGCGTTCTGCTCGACGAGCAGGATCGATGTGCCCTGCTTGTTGACCTCGACGATCGTCTCGAAGATCCGCTCGACGAAGATCGGCGCGAGACCCATCGACGGCTCGTCGAGCATCAGCAACGTCGGGCGCGCCATCAACGCGCGGCCGATCGCGCACATCTGCTGCTCGCCGCCGGACATCGTTCCGGCCTTCTGCGTCCGCCGCTCGGCGAGGCGCGGGAAGAGTGTGAAGACGCGCTCCATGTCGGCCTTGAACTCGCCCTTGTCGGAGCGCTGGAACGCGCCCATCTCGAGGTTCTCGGTCACCGTCATCCGCGGGAAGAGCTTTCGTCCCTCCGGTGACTGCGCGATTCCGAGCTTGACGATCTCGTGTGCCGGCTTCGCCGTGATGTCCTCGCCGCGGAACACGATCGTCCCCTTGCGCGCATGGTTGAGGCCGTTGATCGAGCGCAGCGTCGTCGACTTCCCCGCACCGTTCGCGCCGATCAGCGTCACGATCTCACCCTCGCGCACGTTGAGCGAGATCCCCTTCAGCGCCTGGATCGAGCCGTAGAACGTCTCGACCGAGTCGAGCTCGAGGATCAGCTCGGGCACCGCCTGCGGTGTCGCCGCGGTGCTCACGACGAGACCGCCGCCTTGCCGAGGTACGCCTCGATCACGCGCTCGTTCTTCTGGATCTCCTTCGGCTCGCCTTCGGCGATCAGCTCGCCGTAGTCGAGAACCGTGACGCGGTCGGAGACGCCCATCACGACGCGCATGTCGTGCTCGATCAGCAGCACCGAGAGTCCCCGCTCCTCGCGCAGCCGGCTGACGAACGTCGTGAACTCGGAGGTCTCCTGCGGGTTCATCCCGGCCGTCGGCTCGTCGAGCAGCAGCAGCTTCGGCTCGGTCGCAAGCGCGCGCGCGACTTCGAGCCGGCGCTGGTCGCCGTACGAGAGGTTGCGGCCGATCTCGTCGTCCTTCCGGCGCAGGCCGCTGAACTCGAGCAGCGCGCGTCCGCGGTCGCGCGCGTCGCTCTCCTCTTTTTTCACCTTCGGCGTGCGGAGGATCGCCTGGATCGCGTTGCCCTTGAGGCGGACGTGCATGCCGACGAGCACGTTCTCGAGTGCGGTCATGTTCTGGAAGAGCCGGATGTTCTGGAACGTGCGACCGATGCCGCGCTGCGTGAACATGTGCGGCGGCTTCCCGGTCAGGTTCTCTCCCGCGAAGAACACAAGCCCCGACGTCGGCTTGTAGACGCCGGTGAGCATGTTGAAGAACGTCGTCTTGCCGGCGCCGTTCGGCCCGATCAGGCTGACGATCGAGCCTTCGGGAACGGTGAAGTCGACGTCGTCGACCGCGACGAGCCCGCCGAACTCCTTGCGCAGGCGCTGCGTCTGGAGGAGCGGCTCGCTCATGTGGCATCTTCGTAGATCTGCGCGCCGTGCTCGACGTCGTAGAGGTACTCCTCGTGCACGCCCTCATGGAACTCAGCCTTCCGCCGCGAGCTCGGGATCAAGCCCTCCGGCCGGAACAGCATCGTGACGACGAGGATCACGCCGAAGATCCCGAACTCGTACAGCGGCACGTCGAGCGGCTTGTGCCAGACCTGCACGAGCGCGCCGCCGGGGCCGAACTTGTCGTTCAGCCACGCACCGACGTTCGACAGTCCCTCGCGGTCGAGGTACGAGAGGAAGCACGCGCCGAAGATCACGCCCCAGATGTTCCCCATGCCGCCGAGGATGACCATGCAGAGGATGAACACCGAGATCTGGAAGTAGAAGTCGTCCGGGAAAGCGCCGCTCTTGTAGCTCGCGTAGTACGCGCCGGCGACGCCGCCGAAGAACGCGCCCGTCGCGTACGCCCACGTCTTCGTGCGCATCAGCGGCACGCCCATCGCCGAGGCGGCGATCTCGTCCTCGCGGATCGCGATCCACGCGCGCCCGAGGCGCGAGTCACGCATGCGCGCGCTGCAGAAGATCGTGATCAGCACGAGCACGAGCGAGGTCCAGAAGAAGATCTCGTCGAAGTTCGTCGCGTTCAGGTAGTTGGCAGGAAGGCCCAGGTGCGCGTGAGCCCAGTTGCCGAAGCCCGGTCCGTCGATCGGCGTGATTCCTCCCGTTCCGTTCGTGAGGTTGAAGCCGAAGAGGTTGTCGCCGTTGCGCGCGATCTGCGGCAGGATCTCGCCGAAGCCGAGCGTGACGATCGCGAGGTAGTCGCCGCGCAGGCGAAGCGTCGGGATGCCGATCAGCACGCCGACGAGCGCGGTCGCGAGTCCGGCGAGCGGCAGCACGAGCCAGATCGAGAGATGAAATCCGGTCGCTCCCTTGTAGAGGCCGACCGCACCGAAGTCGAAGTTCTGGCCCGCGAACTGGTTCGACGCGAACCAGCCCGCCATGTACGCGCCCATTGCGTAGAACGCGACGTAGCCGAGATCGAGCAGTCCCGCGTAGCCGACGACGAAGTTCAGGCCGAGCGCCATGATCGAGAAGATCATCATCGCGACCATCGTGCTCATCTCCGGGAACGACAGGAAGATCGGAATTCCCGGCAGGTTGTCGACGTAGAACGGATACGTGATCGCGAGCAGCAGCACGGCGCCGGGGAACACCCAGGTCCCGACTTTCCGGCCCCGCCACGTCCAGTTCTGGTACGGCACGAGCACGAGCAGCAGGACGACCGCTGCCATCACGAGTGCGGAGTTCGCCCAGACCCCGAAGAACTGGATCAGCAGCAGGCCGATCGCAACCCAGACGACGGCCTTCACGGTGCGCCGCGTCCGCCGCGAGAACCCGAGCCAGCGCGCGCGCGAGAGACCGACGAGGCCGAGACCTCCCCACCAGACGCGCGCGATCGCAGACGTGGATCTGCCCCACATGGTCAAGCGCCCTCTGGTGTCCGTTCGCCGAGGAGCCCCTCGGGCCGGAAGACGAGGATCAGGATCAGGATCGTGAAGACGATCGACTGCGTCCAGTCGCTGCCGGGCGAGTGCCAGCTCAGTCCTTCGTTGAAGGCCTGGATGAAGCCGATGAGAAGGGCGCCGAGCACGGCGCCGGGGAGATTGCCGATGCCGCCGAGCACGGCCGCTGTGAACGCGATCAGGCCGAGCTGGAAACCGGTGTCGTAGCGCACCTGCCCGAAGTACAACGCGTAGAGAAGCCCGCCGGCCCCGGCGAGCGCGCCGGCGATCATGAACGTGAACGAGATCGTCCGGTTGACGTTGATCCCCATCATCGCTGCGGCATCGCGGTCCTGCGCGGTCGCGCGCATCGCCTTCCCCTGCCGCGTCTTCCGCACGAGCCACATCAGCAGCAGGAGCACCGGCACGGTGATCACGACGACGATCAGCTTCTCCCACGTGAACGAGACGCCGCCGACGGAGAAGACATCGCCGGTCGGGAGCACTTGCGGGACGGCCGTGTAGCCCGGGCCCTTCCACGCGATCGCGATGTCCTGGAGGATGAAGGACATTCCGATCGCGGTGATCAGCGGCGCGAGTCGCGGCGCGCCGCGCAGCGGCCGGTACGCGATGCGTTCGATCGTCACGTTGAGGATGCCGCAGGCGCCCATCGACACGAGCAGCGAGCAGACGATTGCGAATGCGAGCGACGCGTTCGACGAGTGTCCCGAGAGATGGAACACCGAGATCAGCATCGTCGCGGCGAACATCGCGCCGAGCATGAAGACGTCGCCGTGCGCGAAGTTGATCAGCTCGAGAATCCCGTAGACGAGCGTGTAGCCGAGTGCCACAAGCGCGTACACCGCCCCGTTGGTGAGGCCGATGAAGCCGATGTTCGTGAAGTACGCCGGCCCCTTGGCGAAGTTGACGACGAGCCAGACGACGAGCAGCGCGATCAGCAACGTCGCCATCACCGGCATCACGTAGGAGCCGAGCGGGCGGGCCGGCTTCGCCAGCGCTTCGGGGTGAGCAGTTGTGGCCATGGGAGAGAAAAGAGTGGCCATGAGCGCCGGGGGAGGACGATGCCTCCCCCGGCGTCATGCCCGTTACTTCTCTGCCGCTAGCCCATCAAGCTCGCGGGCGGAGTGAGCGTCTTGACCGGCACGAGGTTCTTGCCGGACTGCTTGTAGATCGTGATCGGCGTCAGGCTGGTGTCGCCGCTCGAGTTGATCGTGAAGGTGCCGAGGATCCCGTTCGTGACCGTGAGGCCGAACAGGCTCTTCGTCGTCGCTGAGCGCTGACCGCCACCCTTGGCGATCGCAGTCAGCATGACGTCCATAGCCTGTGCGCCGTAGGCGGCGTACGGGTTCGGGACGGTGCCGATCTGCTTGCCGAAGCTCTTGACGAAGGTCGCGCCTGCACCCACGAGGCCCGACGGCGGCTGGCCGGCGACGCTGATGAACGCGCCGTTGCCGACCGAGCCGTTCGCACCCGGGTCGCTGAAGCCGTCAGGCATCTGCAACTTGATCCGGGGGTTGACCGACTTGATGTCCTGCATCAGCTTCGCGCCGTTGTTGCACACGATGCCGCCGAGGAAGACGACCTGCGCGCCCGACTTCTTGATGGCGTTCGCAAGCGCTTCGTAGCTCGACTGCTTCGCGTCCCAGCCCTGGAAGCCGACAACCGTGATCCCGAGCTTCTTCGCCGCGTTCTTGTACGTCGACGCGACGCCGAAGCCGTACGTCTGCTTGTCGTTGAGGACGAAGACCTTCTTGAAGTGCTGCGCCTGCGTCCACATTGCGTCCGCGGGACCCTGGATGTCATCCGTCGCCACAACGCGTGCGTAGTTGCGCACACCCGTTGGGTAGTACTTCTGCGGCTCGCCCGGATCCCACTTCTTCGTGATTCCGGGGTTCGTGTTCGCAGGACTGACGATGGCGACCGGACCGGGGTTGGCGCGGTTCAGGATCGGAACCTCGATCTTCGCGCAGCCCGAGTTGAACGTTCCGAGCACGCCGATGACCGACTTGTTGAGGGCGTAGAGGCGGGCGTTCGTCGCGCACTTGCCCGAGTCCCAGCCTCCGGTCTGCGCAGTCGAGTCGTCACAGGACTGGTAGCCGATCTTGTAGGAGCCGGCCTTCCAGCCCGCGTTGGCGAGGGCCCAGATCTCCGCGCGCGACACCTGGACGGTCTGATGACGGATCGCACCCTGCATCGGCAGGTCCGACGCGATGATGAAATCGGGGCTGCCCGATCCCTTGTAGACGACCGGTCCACACGACGACGACGGCAACGGCGAGACACTGGTCGCACTCCTGGCTCCGCCGGCATACCCGGCGACCACCGCAGCGACGGCCACAGTCGCACCGAGCAAGACCCCAACCGAAAGCTTTCTACTCACGCTTCCTCCTCGATCGCATCCACGGACGGTTCCGGCATCCGGAACCGATGCGTGAGTATCCCCTGTTGAAAACCGGGTTTCAAGAGCCAACCCGGCTTTGGGCCGCTTCGAAAAAGGAAGCGAGGGCGGTCTACCATTCGCGGGTCACGCCGAAGTGGCGGAATTGGCAGACGCGCCGGACTCAAAATCCGGTGCCCTTCGGGGCGTGTGGGTTCGACCCCCACCTTCGGCATCGAACGCCGCAGCGCTGACGCGCCGCCTCGCCCGGGCGGCGGCGCGTCAGCTGCTAGGGACTAGGTGCAGACGACGGTCGGGTCTGTGGTCTGCTTGATGACGCCGGCCGGGTTCAGCTTGTACGCGAACCAGTTGCCGACCTGCGAGTAGACGCAGTAGTGGGTCTGGTCGAGGGGCGCCGTCGCGGTGACGCCGGCGGCCTCGAGCGCCGGGTTTGCATTGTTGACGAAGTCCGTGCCCGGAATCGCCTGGTCGTAGGTCGACTTGAGTAGGGCGATCGTCATGTTCTGGTAGCCGTTGTCGGTCGTGCTGGTGGCCGCGTCCGGGTCATTGGTACCGGCCGGGACGTTGTCGGCGTTGTACGACTCGACGCTCGGGATGAGCGAACGGACGTTGGCCGCCGCCGCGGTCTTGTTGGCGCGATCCTTGAAGCTGAGATAGGACGGCACCGCGATCGCGAGCAGGATGCCGAGGATGATGATCACGACTAGGAGCTCGATCAGGGTGAAACCCTCCTCGGAGCTCAGGCGTGTCGTTGGGCGCATGGTCATAAAGGGTGCGGCTCCTTCCAGGAGAGGCGGATCTCCGCTTGTATCGGCCGCCACCCACCCGCGGGCTAGCCTCGAACAGGGGATCTGTCACCCGCGCCGGGGGAGGGCCCGGCGCCGGGGCCGTTATCCATCTGGGATGATGCCGTGCCTGATGGCAGGAAAGCCCACGAGAGGAGCGCGGCGGTGAGCGAAACGACCAAGAGCGTCGAAGGTGCCGTGGCTGACCGGTTCGAGCAGGACGTTCTTCAGCCCTTGGCGAACTTCCAGGATCCGAAGCAGGAGTGGCGCCGCCTCTTCTCGGAGCTCTACGGGACGTTCCTTCTCGTCGTGGTGGCCTCGGGCGGCGGGATGATGGGGCAGGCCTTCCCGAACACGATCAGCCGCACGGCAGCTGTCGTCGCGCCGGGGCTGATGGTGATGGGGATCATCATGTTCATGGGCAGGGTCTCCGGTGCGCACCTCAACCCGGCGGTCAGCGTCGCCTTCTCGCTTCGCGGCGACTTTCCCTGGCGCCGCGTGCCCGGCTACGTCGTGGTCCAGCTGATCGGCGCGACGCTGGCCGCGCTTCTCGTCCACGAGGTCGTCAAGGTCTCCGCGACGTACGGTTCGAACTACCCCGCGAGCGGCTACGCAAACTGGCAGGCGCTCCTGATGGAGGCGTTGCTCACCCTCGGGCTCGTGAGCGTCATCCTCGGCACCGCATCGGGCGCCCAGAACATCGGCATCTTCGGGGCGATCGGCGTCGGTGCCTACATCGCCCTCGCCGGACTGTGGGGCAGCCCGATCTCGGGCGCCTCGATGAACCCGGCCCGCACGTTCGGCCCCGACCTTGTCGGTCGCGATTTCGGAAGCTACTGGGTCTACGTCGTCGGCCCGCTCGTTGGTGCCGTGATCGCCGTCGGATTCGCGTACGTCCTGCGCGGCGCCGGAGGCGGCACGTCCAGCTCGGAAGCCGCACAAGGCGTCTTGGCGACCGAGATCAAGAGGCCGGACAAGGCGTGACGCGTTGAGCCCCAGCCAGAGCGGTCCGGTCGTCGTCGGGTACGACGGCAAGGAGCCGGCGCAGCGCGCGCTCGCCCGGGCAATCGAGGAGGCGAAGACGCGCGGCGTGCAGCTCGTCGTCGTCGCGGTCGAGGACATGCCGCTGGACCCGCAGGGCCCGCAGAACTACGGGAGCCTCGACGACGAGCCGATGCGGATGATCCCGATCGAAGCGCCACCGGACCTCCAGGACCTCTTCGCCGGCGCGCAGCCGTCGATCGACGCGGCGAGCGTCTCCGCGGACTACCTCTGGGCCGCCGGCGACCCGGCCCGCGTGATCGCGGACGCCGCGCACGACCGGAAGGCGTCGGTCGTCGTTCTCGGCGCGCATCACCACCGGTTCATGGACAGCCTGCTCGGCACCGACGTGCCCGCGGAGGTCGAGCGCGAGCTCGGCGCGGACGTCATCCGCGTCGAATAACTGCGCAACCGGCCGGTGGCCGCTGCGCAGTGCTGGTAGGACTACAGCGATGGCAAAAACGGTCGGCATTCTCACCGGCGGGGGCGACTGCCCCGGCCTGAACGCGGTCATCCGCGCGGTCGTCCGTCGCGCGGACTCGGCAGGCTGGGATTGCGTCGCGGTGCGCGAGGGCTGGCGCGGCCTCGTCGAGGGCGTCTTCGAGGATCTCGGGCCGCACGAGGTGTCGGGAATCCTGCCGCGCGGCGGCACGATCATCGGCACGAGCCGCACGAACCCGTACAAGATCGAGGGCGGCGTCGAGAAGGTGCTCCGGAATCTCGCCGACCGCGGTCTCGACGCGCTCGTTGCGATCGGCGGCGAGGACACGCTCGGTGTCGCGTCGCGTCTCTACAGCGAGCACGCGTTCCCGGTCGTCGGCGTCCCGAAGACGATCGACAACGACCTCTCGGGCACCGACTACACATTCGGCTTCGACACCGCAGTGACGATCGCGACGGAGGCGATCGACCGGCTGCACACGACCGCGGAGTCGCACAACCGCGTGATGGTCGTCGAGGTGATGGGCCGCCACGCAGGTTGGATCGCGGTGATGAGCGGGATCGCCGGCGGCGCCGACGTGATCCTGATCCCGGAGCAGAAGATGACCGTCGAGGCCGCGTGCGGTGAGATCCGGCGCCGGCACGCGCGTGGGAAGAACTTCTCGATCGTCGTCGTCAGCGAGGGCTACGAGGTGAGCTACGAGGGCGGCGAAACGAGCCAGGTCGTCGGCGCCGAGGCGCGCGCGAGCGACCAGTTCGGGCACGTGAAGCTCGGCGGTGTCGGCGACGTGCTCGGCTACGAGATCGAGGAGCGCACCGGGTTCGAGACGCGCGTCACCGTGCTCGGCCACATCCAGCGCGGCGGCTCGCCGACACCGCGCGACCGCGTGCTCGCGACGCGGTTCGGGCTGAAGGCGGCAGACCTCGCGGTCGCAGGCGAGTTCGGCCAGATGGCCGCGCTGCGCGGCGACGACGTGATCGCGGTCTCGCTCGCGGAGGCGACGGCCGAGCTGAAGACGGTCACGCCGGAGTGGTACGAAGTCGCGCGCGCGTTCTTCGGCTAGCGCCGCACCGCGACGATCGCCGACATTCCGGGAGTGACGAGGATCTCCGTCGCGACGAGCCGCGGATCGCGGAGCAGGAACTCGCGCACGGGGTCGCCGTCGACGGTGCCGCCGGGGGTCAGGTCGTCCTTCACGACCAGTCCGCCCGGCTCGACGAGCTCGAGGATCGTCTCCCAGTCGTAGTCGCCGGAGTCGGCGTACACGAGCCCGAACGGCCCGCGGCCGCGGAGCGCGTCGCTCCAGTCGCCCTCGAGCAGCTCGACGTTGTCGATCGCATCGAGCCTGCGCTTCGCGACCGCGATGCGTTCCGGATCGAGCTCGACCGTGACGACGGACCGCGCCGTCTCCGCCATCGCGGCCGCGCCCTCGCCGAACGCGGAGCCGAGCTCGACGACGTCGCGACCGGCCGCGAGCACGCGCAGGAGCGCACGCACTTCGGGGACGGAGCTGCCGCCGTCCGTCAAAGCTCGGCGAGCGGGAACGAGCGGTTCCGGCGCGGCGGTACGAGGAAGTTCTGCCGGTGCGTCGTCTTCAGCACCGAGTTGAAGCCCTGGCCGCGCGCCTGCGGTTGCAGCTTCAGCGTCGTCCCGTCCGGGAGGACACCGTCCATCGCGAGCCGGTTGCGGTGGAAGTCGTCGCTCGAAGGATTGAAGACGACGAAGTGGACGCCCGCCGCGGAGCCGGTCACGAGGCCGTCGCGCTTCGGGTCCGCCGACCATGCGAACGGATTGTCGAGTGTGTTGAAGTCGGCGCGCTGCGGAATCGCGGTTCCCTTGACGTACAGCGTGCCGTCCTCCCCCATGTGATCGGCGGTCAGGCGCGAGCTCGTCTGGATCGACGCGCTGTGTCCGAACCGGCCGGCGCGGTCGAAGTCGCGCTGCACCTCCGCCGAGCTCGAGACGAGCTTCGGCCCCTGCGGGACGACCTGCGCGTTTTGCGGCACCTTCAGTCCGGGACGGAATGCGGTGTCGACGCGCTCCTGGAAATCGAAATTCAAGTACCACGCCTCGAGGTCCTCGAAGATGTGCGACAGGTGCATGTGCGTGCCGCCGCGGAAGTAGCCGCCGCGGGTGTCGACGAGGCCGAGCGTCTCGAAGTTCGCGATCCGGCGCGGCCCGAGCCCGGCCTTCTGCGTCGAGGTGAAGCCGAGGAAGAGCTCGGAGTCGTGCGGGATGAGATACGCGCCGGGAACACCGGCCGCGATCGCAAGCTTCCGCGGCAGGTCACCGCCGACGAAGCCGCGGCGAAGGCTCGCCGGCTCGAACACACCGAGGTCGTCGAGCAGCGTCTTCCGCGCGACTTCGATGTGCTCGAGGCGGTCGCTGCGAATCAGCAATGCGACGTCGTTCTGCTCGAGCACGGTGTTGTGCGGATCGCTCGGGAACCGCCGCGTGTCGAGGAGCGCCGGCTTCTGCGCGCGCCGGTCGTACGGGAGGTGGCGCTGCGCGGCCGCGGAGACGTGGCGCGTGAAGTACGGCAGTCCCCACGCGACGGTGACGCCGAGACCGGCCGGCGTCTGCTCGTACTTCGACTCGAGCGTGAGGAGCGCGTCCTCGAGATCGCGCTTCGCCTTCGCGAGATCGGTGTCCTTGAGCGTCGCGGTGACGACGAGGTGGTGCCGCGGCGGCACGATCACCTCGACGCCGTTCTCGACGACGACGGGAATCCCGTCGAGGACGTGCTGCTCCGGCGGACGCGAGCCGATTGCGACGGCGGTCGCCTTCGGCGTCGACGGCCCGGACAGCTGGTCGACGAGCTCGTAGATGCCGGCCGCGCCGAGGGCGGTCGCGCCCGCGCCGACGACGAGCTGGCGACGCGTCAGCTTCATCTCGACCTACCGCTTCGGGTCGACGAGGACGAGGCTGTGCAGGAGCTTCTGGAGATTCCTGAGCACCTGCGGGCCGGTGTACGGCGCGATCACGTGCTCACTGACGGTGTAGAGCGACCCGTTGTGACGCCACGCGTAGAGGAGATGCCACTGGTCGGCGTCCTGGTTCGCGGAGTACATCGTCGCGTGGATGTTCCCGACGTTGATCGTCGCGTGCGGATCCGCGAAGCACTTCGTCTTGCCGCGGACGACGCGGTTGCCCTCGATCGCGACGGTCGTGCAGTCGGGGATCGTCGTCCGGCCCGGATAGCCGCGGAAGTTGACGTGGACGTCGCCGCTGCCCATATCGCCGTGCGAGAGGAAGCTGACGAGGTAGCTGTGGTCCTTGCCGACCGAGTAGATGTCCTGCCACTCGCCGCCGATCTGAGCGTCGAGCGGGTTCGGCATCCACGTCGGGCAGTAGACGGGCGCGCCGACCTTGTCGGCGAGCTTCGTCCAGCCTGCGCGCCAGGCCCCCGGACACGCGGCGGTCTTGCCGCTCGCGGGCGCCGCGGCTGCGGACACTGCGACGATGACCGCCGCGGCCGCCGCACACGTCGCCGCCCTGACCACCCTGACCTTCACGCGCGAAAGGGTAGCGCCGAAGTCGCGCAGGCCGTACGGGCGCTAGACCTCGGGCGGAGGGCCGCCCGCGAGCAGCGAGATGTCGCCGCCCTGGTGGACGATCACTGCGTCGACCCCGGCGCGTTCCAGCTCAGCGACCTCGTCCTGGGTCGTGAGCGGGAGGTCGGCGATCGCGAGCTTGCCCGCGGGGACGGCGGCTAGGAGGTCGAGGACGACCTCGAGGGCGGTCTGGTCGCCCTCGGCCTCGAGGGGCGAGAGCAGGAAGATCTCCGGGTCGACTCGCTCGAGCGCCTGCTCCAGCTCCTCCTCGTTCCGCACCTCGACCGCACAGTCGAGGCCGAGCTCGAGCGCGCGCCCGTGCAGTTCCTCGAGCCGGCGGTCGTCGTCCTCGAGGGCGTCGAAGACGAGCATCACCGCGTCGGCCGAGGCCGAGGCCAGCTCGAGCGAAACGTTGGCGCGCCAGAGAATCGGAAGCGAGGTCGCCGCGCGGACGGCCGTTGGATCGCCGCGAACGACGAGTGCTTCCGCGCGCTGTCGCTCGGCTGCTCGCGCCGAGTCCGGATCGTCGACCGATGCGATGACGGAGATCCCGTCGCCCTCGGCGATCGCGTGGCTGAAACGGCTGCTCGCCATGCCTCTGGGGCCGTAGCCTAGATCACCCAACACGCTACTGGCCGATCGGGTGCCAGACGGTCTTCAGCTCGAGGAAGCTCGCGATCTCCCACGGGCTCTGCGTGTCGGCGCGGCCGGCGACGACGCGCTTCACGTTTTCCGCCGCGAGCCGCTCGAGCTCGGGGCGCTCTCCGTCGGCCCCGCACACGTCGAGCGCGTTCACGTCCATGTGCGACGCGAGGACCGGCGCGAGCTCGCCGCGGAAGCCGGTGAGCAGGTTCACGACACCGCCAGGGAGATCGCTCGTCGCGATCGCCTCGGCGAGCTCGACCGCGGCGAGCGGCCGCGTCTCGGAGGCGACTGCGACGACGGCGTTCCCGCCGACGAGCGGCGGCAGCAGCCGCGTGACGAGGCCGAGCAGCGGCGGCTCGTCCGGCGCGAGCACCGCGACGACGCCGGTCGGCTCGGGAATCGTGAAGTTGAAGTACGGGCCGGCGACGGGGTTCGAGCCGCCGAGCACCTGCGACAGCTTGTCTGCCCAGCCGGCGTACCAGACGATCCGGTCCACCGTCTGCTCGACCTCGGCGCGGCCGTCGCAGAACTCGGCGAGCTCGGCGATGCGCGACTCGACCATCTCCGCGAGGCGGTAGAGAACCTGGCCGCGGTTGTACGCGGTCGCGGCGGCCCAGCCCGGCTGCGCGGCGCGCGCGGCGCGGACTGCGTCGCGAACGTCCTTGCGCGATGCGCGCGCGACGTTCTGGCCTTCGGCCTCGTACGTTCGGCCGGATTCGCTGCGCGGGAACGCTCCGCCGACGAACAGCTTGTAGGTCTTCTTGACGGGGAGCCGCTCGCTCATTCGCTCTCGAACCTCAGATACGGCTCGAGCCCGTGCAAGCCGCCCTCGCGTCCGAAGCCCGACTCCTTGTAGCCGCCGAACGGCGACGTCGGGTCGAAGCGGTTGTACGTGTTCGCCCAGACGACTCCGGCGCGGAGCCGCTGCGCCATCCAGAGGATCCGTGAGCCCTTCTCCGTCCAGACGCCGGCGCTGAGCCCGTACGGCGTGTTGTTCGCCTTCTCGACCGCCTCGTCCGGCGTGCGGAACGTCAGCACCGACAGCACCGGCCCGAAGATCTCCTCCTGCGCGATCCGGTAGCTCTGCGCGACGTTGGTGAACACCGTCGGCGCGAACCAGTAGCCCTTCTCCGGCAGCCGGCACGGCGGCTGGTAGATCTCCGCGCCCTCGGCCTCGCCGGCGGCGACGAGCTCCTTGATCTTCTCGAGCTGCATCGCGGAATTGATCGCGCCGACGTCGGTGTTCTTGTCGAGCGGGTCGCCGACGCGGAGCGTCTCGAGGCGGCGCTTCAGCTTCTCGACGAGCGGCTCGTAGATCGACTCCTGCACGAAGAGGCGCGAGCCGGCGCAGCACACGTGTCCCTGGTTGAAGTAGATCCCGTTGACGATTCCCTCGACCGCCTGGTCGAGCGCGCAGTCGTCGAAGACGATGTTCGCGGCCTTGCCGCCGAGCTCGAGCGTCAGGCGTTTGCCGGTCCCGGCGAGCTGCCGCTGGATCGCCTTGCCGACCTCCGTCGAGCCGGTGAAGGCGATCTTGTCGATGTCGGGATGCTCGACGAGCGCGGCACCGGTGCGCCCGTCGCCGGTCACGATGTTGACGACGCCGGCCGGAAGCTCGGCCTGGCGGAGGACGTCGCAGAAGAGAAGCGCCGTGAGCGGCGTCGTCTCCGCGGGCTTGAGGACGACCGTGTTGCCGCACGCGAGCGCCGGCGCGATCTTCCAGGAGAGCATCAGCAGCGGGAAGTTCCACGGGATGATCTGGCCGGCGACGCCGACCGGCGTCGGGCGCCGGTTCGGGAACGCGTACTCGAGCTTGTCGGCCCAGCCCGCGTAGTAGAAGAAGTGCGCTGCCGCGAGCGGAAGATCGACGTCGCGGGACTCCTTGATCGGCTTGCCGCCGTTGAGCGACTCGAGCACCGCGAACTCGCGCGAGCGCTCCTGGAGGATGCGCGCGATCCGGAAGAGGTACTTCGCGCGTTCCGAGCCGGGGAGCGCCGACCAGCCGTTCTGCTGCGCGTCGCGCGCGGCCGCGACCGCCGCGTCGACGTCTGCCGCGGTTCCCTGGCCGATCGCGGCGAGCGGCTCCTCGCTCGCGGGCGAGATCGTCTCGTAGGTCTCCGCAGCCTCGAGCCAGCGGCCGCCGACGAAGTGTCCGTAGCGCTCCTCGAGGTGGACGACGTCGCGCGACTCGGGCGCGGGCGCGTACGTCCAGTCGGCCGGGACGGGTGCACGATCCGGTTTGCGGTCGAGGTCAGACACGACGGCTCCGCTGGGCTGCGGGTGTGCCTGCGGTTGTCGCGGCCCGTCCCACCACCCACCCCCCACCCTTTTGGGTGGGGCGAAAAATAGGGGCGCACGTGTTACGCAGGTGTGCCGAGTTCGTCACGGAAGCCAAGATCTTCGTCCCTGCGTCAGTCGATCGTGAAGTAGTCGGGGGACTGGTACGCGCCGGTCTTCTCCTTGCGGAGCTGCATCAGGATGTCGTTGAGGAGCGACGACGCGCCGATCCGGTACAGGTCGGGCGTGAGCCACTCGGGGCCGAGCGTCTCGTGCACCAGCACGAGGTGCTGCACGGCCTGCTTCGCCTGGCGCACGCCTCCCGCCGCCTTGAAGCCGATGCGCCGGCCGGTCTCCTCGTGCACGTCGCGCACCGCCTCGAGCATGCAGAGCGCGACCGGCAGCGTGGCGGCCGGGTTGATCTTTCCCGTCGACGTCTTCACGAAGTCGGCTCCGCCCGCGATCGCGAGCAGCGTCGCACGACGCACGTTGTCGTACGTGCCGAGCTCGCCCGTCTCGAGGATCACCTTCAGGTGCGCCTCGCCGCACGCCTCCTTGACCTGGACGATCTCGTCGTAGACCTTCGCGTAGCGGCCCGAGAGAAACGCGCCGCGGTCGATCACCATGTCGATCTCGTCGGCGCCAAGCTCGACCGCGCTCTTCACGTCGGCGATCTTCACCGGGAGCGGAAACTGTCCGGACGGGAACCCCGTTGCGACCGCCGCGACCTTGACGCCCGTGCCGCGCAGCCGCTCGCGCGCGACCGGGACGAGGTTCGGATAGACGCACACCGCCGCGACCGACGGAACTCCGGGATCGCCGGGGTCGGGACGGATCGCCTTCGACGCGAGCGCAGCGACCTTTCCCGGCGTGTCGGAGCCCTCGAGCGTCGTCAGGTCGGTCGTGCGGATCGCGAGCTCGAGCGCGAACACCTTCGCGTCCTTCTTGATCGACCGCTTCGCGAGCTCCGCGGCACGCGCCTCGAGCGCGACCGCATCGACGGAGCCGATCCGAGGGAGCCGCGGCTCGAGCGGCAGCTCGAAGCCGGCCGGGAGTGCGGGCGCCTGAGCCACACCCTGAGTCTAGACCCGGGCCGCGAGCGCTACGGCGACGGAGCCGCGAGCTGGTTCAGCGCGATGCCCAGCCAACGTACGGCATGGCTCTGCCAGAGCGCGCTGTCATGCCCGCCTGGATACACGTCGAAGACGTGGCGGACGTGCGCGGCCGTCAGCTGCCGGTCGAGCTGCACGTTGTCGGACACGAATCGCGGATCCGCGCGCCCGACGTAGAACGCGAAGAACGTCGGTTCCTGCCGGAAGACCTTCGCCAGCGTGGGTACCTGCGCGAAGACGCTCGCGTACGCGTCGTCGGCGTCCGTCCCGACGTCGAGCGTCTGCTCGCCGGTCGGATCCGTCGGCCGGAAGTAGCCGCTCCATGACTCCATCACCGAGTACTCATCCGGATGGTGCGCGTCGAGGATCGCCGCGCCGTACCCGCCGGCCGACAGCCCGACGATCGCTCGCCCGTCCCGCGACGCAATCGTCCGGTAGGTCGTGTCGACCCAGCGCGGAAGCTCGACGGCGAGCGCCGTCTCCCAGTTCCGGCCGGGGCCCCAGTCGTGGTACTCGGGATCGCCGTTCTCAGTGCGTGTTCCCTGCGGGACGACGACGATCGCCTGTTTCCCGGTGCGCTGCGCAGCGGTTGCGACCCACCCGACGCTCCGGTACGCAGTCGGTCCCGCGGGAAGTCCGTGCAGGAAGTAGACGACCGGATAGCGGAGCCCGCTCGTCGCGTATCCGGGCGGGAGCACGACAAGCACGTGAAGCGCGGCGTCGAGCGACTGCGAGGGAAACGAGGTATCGATCACCGTCGGCGTTGAGTCGTCGCCAACCGTGCCGCGTTCCGCGAGAACCGCGGCAGCGCCCACGCCGCTCAGCAGCGCGAGGACGACGACAAGTGCTGCGCGACGCGATCTCGACACGAGGAAGGTGCCTGCCTCGTTGCTCTCACGCTACCGGCCGCGTCCGCGCAACGGCACCCTCCGCCTCCAACTCATAAGGGTTTCTCACGTAGCCGCGGATGACATACGAGAACGGCATCGTGAACGGCCGGTGCTGCATCTGCCAGACGTGGCACAGCTCGTGCGTGACGAGGTCGTCGTCGGCGACGAGGGCGCTGCTGCGCAAGAGAATCGTCCAGTGCGCCGCGTAGCCGTCGAAGCGGCGGAACCACGGCAGGCGGAAGACGCGCGGCGAAACGACGATGCGGACGTGACGGATCGAAACCGGTCGCGGATACAGCTCGAGCCGGTCCAGCCTCGCCTTCGCCCGGGCGAGCGCCGCGCGCGCCGCGTCGTCCACGCGCCCACGCTATAGCGTTGCCGGGCTGTGAAGCGACGATTCCTCCGCCTCCTCGAACGCACCGGGCTGATCGGCCCGGCCTTTCGCGCGTGGGAGTCCGCGCAGGCGCTTCCTCGCCGGGCGCGGTCCGCAGAACGACGCCGACGACGCGCTGCCGGTCCCGCCCCCGCGGCTGATCGTGCGCGTCGCGGGCACGGCCGACGTTGCGTGGTTCCTCGAAGGAGGCCGGCTCGGCGCAGCGAGTGTCCGCGGCGCGCTCCAGCGTCAGGGCGTCCCGCTCGAGGAGCTCGGCGCGATGCTCGACTTCGGCTGCGGCTGCGGCCGCGTCACGCGCAACTGGGCCGGGCTCGGCGGCGTGGACGTCGCCGGCACGGACGTCAGCGCGCCGGCGGTCGACTGGTGCCGCCGGCATCTGCCGTTTGCGCGCTTCGAGGAGAACGGACTCGAGCCGCCGCTCGTGTTCCCGGACGAGAGCTTCGACCTCGTCTACGCGCTGTCCGTCTTCACGCATCTCACCGCCGAGCTGCAGCTCGCGTGGCGCGACGAGCTGCGCCGCGTGCTCCGGCCGAACGGCTTTCTGCTGCTGACGACGCACGGCCGTTCATACCTGCCGCGACTTGAGCGCGACGAACGCGACGCGTACGAGCGCGGCGAGCTCGTCGTCCGCTGGGCCGACGTCGCCGGCACGAATCTCTGCAGCGCGTACCACCCCGAGCCGTATCTCCGCGACACGTTCGCACAGGGATTCGCGCTGCTCGAGATCGAGCCGGAAGGCGCAACCGGCAACCCGACGCAGGATCTCGTCCTGCTGCGGAAGCTCAGCGCGTCAGCGTGATCTTCTTCAGCCCGGCCGGGTTGTCGATGTCGAGACCTCGCAGCTCCGCGAGGCGCATCGCCGTCACCTGACCGGGGATCACCGCGGTGAGCGGACTGAGCCATTCCGGCACGTCCGGGACGAGCGGCAGCCGCGTGTGCGCGTCGGCGAGCACGGACTCGGAATCAGAGACGCCGATCACGCGCGCGCCGCGTTCGAGCAACGGCGGCAGGATCTCCTCGACGCTCGGCTGCGCAGGACCGCTCGGCGCGACGACGATTGCGGGCCAGCGCGGCTGGATCGCCGCGATCGGGCCGTGCATCAGATCGGCCGGCGAATACGCCTCGACGAGCAGTCCCGAGAGCTCGCGGATCTTGAGCGCGATCTCGAACGCTGTGCCGTAGTTCACCCCGCGGGCGACGACGGTCGCGCCGATCGCGTTCCGGTACTCGCGCAGAGGCGGCGCGGTCTCGAACGAGAGCGCGAGCTGGCGTTCGAGCGCATCCGGCATCTGCTCGAGCTCACGGCGCGCGGCGTCGTCGTTGCCGATCGCAGTGAACAGGAGCGCGATGGCGCCGAGCGAGTTGAGGTACGTCTTCGTCGCGGCGACCGCGCGTTCTTCGCCGGCTTCGAGCGGAAGCACGGCTTCCGCCGTCATGCCGAGCGGCGAGTCCGGGTCGTTCGTGATCGCGATCGTCGGCCTCCCCTGCCGCCGCGCATCGAGCAGTACCGACACGACGTCCGGCGACGCGCCCGACTGCGAGATGCCGATCACGAGGCCGCCGTCGAGCCGCGGCGGCTGGCCGTAGATCGTGTAGAGCGACGGCGTCGCGAACATCACGGGCACGCGGTGCGCGCGCCCGAGCACGTACTGCGCGTAGCGGGCGGCGTTGCTCGACGTGCCGCGCGACGCGATCAGGACGTAGCGGATGTCCTCCTGGCTGAACGCGCGCGCGAGCTCGGCTGCGTGCGGCCCCTGCCGCTCGAGCAACCGCGCGAGCGCCGCCGGCTGCTCACGAAGCTCAGTCTCAAGCCACGACACGGGCCTCTCCCGCGCAGAGAACGCTTGCGATCTCGAGCCGGTCGTCGAGGACGACGATGTCCGCGGCGCCGCCGGGCTCGAGCACGCCGAGATCCGGCCGGTTGATGATCGTCGCGGGGACGGTTGTCGCAGCGCCGATCGCCTGCTCGAACGGGATCCCGAGCGCGTGCAGGTTGCGCACAGCCTCGATCATCGTCAGCACCGTGCCGGCGAGCACGCCGTCGTCGCGCGTCGGCACGCCTTCGGCGACCTCGACCTCGATCTCGCCGAACGGATACGTCCCCGGGCCTTCCCCGGCGCCGGCCATCGCGTCGGTGACAAGCGCGGTGCGGCCGCCGGCTGCTGCCCACACGAGCTTCACCGTGTCGTCCGCGAGATGGCGGCCGTCGACGATGATCTGGACGAAGACGTCACCCCGGGTGAGCGCGACGCCGACGATTCCCGGATCGCGCGAGCGCACGGGACGCATCGCGTTGAACAGGTGCGTCACAGTGGCGATGCCGAGCTCGAACCCTGCGTGCGCCTCGGCGGCGGTCGCATTCGAGTGGCCCGCCGAGACGACGACGCCGCGCCGCAGCAGCCGGGTGATCGCGAGGTCGGCGCCCGGCAGCTCCGGCGCGATCGTGAACTCGGTGACGCGGCCGGCGTCGAGGAGCCGGTCGAGCAGCGCAAGATCCGGGTCGCGCCGATGCTCGAGCGGATGCATGCCGAGGCGCTCGGGCGAAAGAAACGGACCTTCGAGGTGCGCGCCGATCACACGCGGGCGGACGTCCTCGGCCGGCAGTGCGCGCAGCGCGTCGACGATCGTGCTCTCCGACGCAGTGATGAACGTCGGCTGGTACGCGGTGACGCCGGTCTCGAGCAGCGCCTCGCCGGCGCGCGCGTAGTCCTCGGTCGACGCAGCGAGGAAGTCGACGCCGCCGAAGCCGTTGACCTGGAGGTCGATGAATCCCGGAACCGCGATGCGGCCGCGAACCGCGCCGCCGAGACCGACGCCCACGATGCGCCCGTCCTCGACGTCGACGTCGCCCGGCAGCAGCTCGCCGCGCACGAGCGCGGCCTCGACGCCGAGCCTCATCGCGTCTCACCCACCGCGAGCCGAACGGAACCGCCCGCGCCGGCGAGCCGCTCGCGCGCGGTCGGCGTGTCGACGCCGGTGAGCAGCGAAACGAGCGCGACCTTCGTGTCTCCGCCGGCATCTGCGAGTGCCGCATCGACCTCTTCTTCCGGCGCGCCGCTCGCGAGCACCACGTTGCGGCGCGCGCGCTCGCGCAGCTTCGCGTTGTCCTGCGCGACGGACACCATCAGACCCGCGTACGTCCGGCCGAGGCGCACCATCGTGACCGTCGAGATCGTGTTCAGCACGAGCTTCTGCGCGGTGCCGGCCTTCAGGCGCGTCGAGCCGGCGATCGCCTCGGGCCCGACGACGACGGCGACCTCGTAGTCCGCGAGCAGCGACGCCGCGCTGCCGCGGACGGAGACGACGGCGACGCGCAGCGCACCCGCGGTCTTCGCGACCTCGAGTGCCGCGAGCACATACGGCGTCGAGCCGCTCGCCGTGACCGCGACGACCGCATCGCCGGGACCGACACCGAGCGCCTGTAGATCGGAGGCGCCGCGTTCGGAGTCGTCCTCGCCCTCCTCCCCGCTCGCTACGACGGCAACGACCTCGCCGGGCGGCGAGCCGAAGGTCGGCCCGCACTCGGCCGCGTCCATCGCCGCGAGCGCGCCGGAGGTTCCCGCGCCGACGTAGATCAGGCGTCCGCCCGCGTCAAGCCGTTCGATGATTGCGTCGATCGCGGTTGCGAGCTTGTCGCCCGCGTCGGCGACGGCGGCCGGCACCGACGCGTCCTCCTCGTTGAGCAGGCGGACGAGCTCGCGCGACGTGCGCAACTCGAGATCCGCGAACCGCGACGCCGCGGCTTCAGTCGGCCGTTGCGTGCGCCCGGTCAGCGCGGCGCTGATCGCCTCCCAGACGAGCGGCGCGTCCGGCGTCGCGAGGCTCGTCATGTGCCCACATGCCTCGTAGCCCCACGTCCAGAGATCGTCGACGCCTTCCTCGCGCGCGCCGGCGACCGCAGCCTCGAGCTCGGGGATCTCGTCCGCCGTGAGCCCGAAGCTCGGCAGCCACAACTGGGCGCCGACGCCGTGGCGGTCGCACGTCTCGCGGAGCAGCTTTGCGAACCGGCGCACGAACGGACCTGCCGGCTCGTTCCAGTGCTTCCAGTACGGATCTGTCGCGAACGTCGTCAGCCCGCGGAGCGACGCGACGTCGTTCCAGTCGGAGATGCCGTGCGCGCCGTCGGTGGACGGCAGCAGGCAGATCGTGTTCTGACCGCCGCGGTCGGCGACGTGCGCGACGACCTCGCGCAGGAAGTCGACGACCGACGCCTCGCGGAACGCCTGCATCTCTGGCGTCAGCTCCGTCGGCAGCGTGCCGCCGAACCGCTCGGCGCATGCGTCGCAGCGGCACGACCACCGCGACGCATCGTCGACGCCCACGTGCACCGGCACGACCCACGCCGGCTCGTCCCAGAACACCGAGTCGGCGCCGGCGTCGAGCACGACGTCGGCCCAGTCCTTGCAGAACGCGCGGTACGCGGGCCGGTTCAGGCACGCCGCCGCGACGCGACGGCCGTCGTCCATCACCTGGCACGCCTCGGGATGGAACGCGACCCAGCGGCTCTCGGCCTCGCCGCCGAACGTCCGCCCGAGCCCCCACGGGCTCACCTGCACGCTCAACCCCTCGGCGTGCGACGCCTCGAAGATCTCGGCCATCGTCCCGCGGTAGTACGCGAGGTCGTTCTCGGAGACCGTGTGGAGCACGCCGGTGTAGCCGCGGGCGGCGAGGTCCGCCATGTCGCGGCGCGCGTGGCGCACGATCCGGACGCCGAAGTACGAGCAGCCCGCGCTCATGCGCAGACTCCGGGAGCGACCGGCGACCCGGCCGAAGGACGTGCAGCGGCCGGGCCGCGCGGATGGAGGGTTTGATCCAGGTCGCTCTCCTCGGAGGGAGCCGGACGCGATTCCGGCGTTCCGCGACTGATCTTTTCACACCCGCGGAATGTGGTCAATACCAATTTAGATGCCACCGAAACCGGTTCTAGCCGCGGACGGCGCCGGAGGTCAGGCCGAAGGCGATCCGCCGCTGGATGAGCAGGAAGAAGATGACGACCGGGAATCGCGGTCAGCGTCGACGCGGCCATCAACGCGCCCCAGTCCGTCTGCCGGCTCGTCCCGAGGAAGTACGAGAGCCAGACGGTGAGCGTCTGCTTCGCCCCGTCGTTCAGGAGCGTGCGCGCGAAGATGTACTCGTTCCAGATCGTGATGAACGCAAAGACCGACGTCGCGACGAGGCCCGGCGCGACGAGCGGAAGCAGGATCTTCATGAACGCGCCGAGCCGCGTGCTGCCGTCGACCATCGCCGCCTCCTCGAGATCCTTCGGGATGCCGAGGATGAACCCGCGCAGCGTGTAGACCGAGAACGGCAGCACGAACGTCAGGTACGTGATGATCACGCCGCTCAGCACGTTCACCTGGTGGTAGCGGGCGAGCACCACGTAGAGCGGGATGATCAGGCCGGCGCCGGGCAGCATCTGGATGCCGATCACGAGCACGATGAAGAGGCCTCGCCCCGAGAAGCGGTACTTCGCAATCGCGACCGCGGCGAGGAACGCGAGCGTCATCGCGATCGCGACCGTCACGGTCACGACGATGAGGCTGTTCTTGACGTCGGCCCAGAAGAACGGCTTGTGGATCGCGTCGGCGAAGTGGCGCAGCGTCGGGTGGAGCGGGATCCACGTCGGCGTGAGCGAGTTCATCTGGTCGTCCGGCTTGAACGCCGTCGAGATCATCCAGAAGACGGGGAACACCATCAGGACCGTCAACACAAGCCCGACCGCGTTCCAGATCTGACGCCGCGCGTTGCGAACGGTCATGTCGCCTCGTTTCCCGTCCTGATCATCCGGCGGACGTAGAAGACGCTCAGCACGAGCGACGATCACGAGCATCAGGATCGAGATTGCCGCGCCGCGGCCGAAGTTGGTCTGAAGGTAGCCCTCCTCGTAGAGGTAGACGCCCATCAGGTAGTTGCCCGGGTGGAGATGCGGCTGCCCGATCAGAAGGAACGGCTGCGTGAACACCGAGAAGTCCCAGATGATCGAGAGGCTCGTGAGGATCAGCAGCACGGGCTTCAGGATCGGCAGCGTCACGTCGAAGAACACGCGCCACGACCGTGCGCCGTCGATCTCCGCCGCCTCGATCAGCTCGCGCGGCACCTGCGACAGCGCCGCGTACGACGTGATGGCGACGAACGGCACCGCGCCCCAGACGATGAGCGCCGTGACGATGCTCAGCTGCGAGAGCGTCGAGCCGTACCAGTCGTGGTGGTAGTAGTCGCCGAAGTGGAGCTCGGTCAGGACGTAGCTGATGACGCCGTTCTGGTAGTTCGTCATCCACTGCCAGACCTGGACGGCGACGACCTGCGGCATCGACCACACGAGGACGAGCGCCGAGGTCAGAGCGATCCGCACCCACATGCTGACGCGGACGAGCAGCAGCCCGAGCAGGACGCCGATCACCATCGTCAGGCCGACGTTCGCGATCGTGAAGACGATCGTCCGCTCGAGCGTGTGCCAGAAGACCGGGTCGTGCAGCACGCGCCCGAAGTTGTGGAGCCCGATGTACTTCCCCTTGTGCTGCACGAGCTCGAAGAGCCCGTACTGCTGGAGCGAGAGGTGACCGAGGCTGTAGAGCGGATAGCCGAGGATCGCCACCATCGCGACGACCACCGGGAGGATCAGCAGGTACGGCACCGCCGCGCTGCCGACCCGCCGCCAGGTGAGCGGCCGCCGCCGCCGCGCGATGGGCGCGGCGGCGGCGGTTGGGGCCGTTGAGAGCCGGCCGCTCAGGGGATTAGCTCTGGTTCAGAACCGACGTGATGTTCGCGCTTGCCGACTGTGCGGCCTGCGCCACCGACAGCTTTCCGGTGAGGATCTCGGAGAGCATGTTGCGGAGGATATTCCCGTTCTCGACGTCGACCCAGTGCTTCGCCGCGGGCACGAACCAGCTCCGCGCGGCTGCGCGCTCGTTGACGCTCGTCCCGAGCAGGTTGGTCGCGTTCGGGATGTTGCCCTTCGCCTGGAGGCCCTTCTCGTTGCTCGTGCTGGTGAAGTCCTTGATCCAGTCGGCCGCGAGTGCCTTGTTCGAGCTGCCGGCGGGGACCGCGAGGTCCGAGCCGCCGAGGAAGCCCGGCATCGGCTTGTTGGCCGTGTGGCTCGGCATCACGAACTGCGCCGTGGTCGCCTTGTACTTCGTTGCCGACGCAGCAGCTGAACCAGCCCGGGCCGATGATCGACGCGGCGGTTCCCTGCGAGTACACGGTGTAGGGCGCCGGGTTGTTCTCGTCGGAGGTCGGGCTCGCCTTCGACGTCGCGTTCCAGAACGCCTTCCAGGCGGTCAGGCCCGCGATCGACTGCTTCGAGTCGAGGGCGCCGACCCACTTGCCGCTCTTCGTCTTCGCGATCGTGCCGCCGAAGTCGTAGACGAACGCCATCGCGAAGTACCAGTCGGTGCCGGCGCTGTAGACCGGCGAGAAGCCCTTCACCTTCGCGTTCGACGACGCGAGCTTGCCGGCGTCGGCGATGAACTGGCTCAGGCTCGTCGGCGTCTTGCGTGATGCCGGCCTTCTTGTAGAGGTCGGTGCGGTAGGTGACGACACGCGAGCCCGCGTAGTACGGGACGCCGTAGGTCTTGCCGCCGTACTGACCCGACTTGGCCAGGCCCGCGAGCCAGTTCGCCGAGTTGGCGAAGTTGGACTTGAACGACGAGATGTCGGCGAAGGCTCCCGCCGCCATGTACTTGACCATCTCCGTGTTGCCCATCTCGATCACGTCCGGCGAGGTGTTGCCGGCGATCGTGGCGTCGAACTTCTGGAGGTGGTCGCCCCAGTTCTGGTACTGGACGTCAACGCTCCAGCCGGGGTGGTCGCTCTGGAACTGCTGATTGGCGGCCGCAACGAGATCCGGCCAACCGGACTGCGCGTCGACCTGCAGCCAGACGGTCAGCTTGTTCGCCTGCTGCCGGCTGGTGCCGGCGCTCGCGGTCGCCGCGACGACCCCGAGTACGGCGACGATGGCCGCCACCGCGATGATTCGTAGTCTCATGAACCTCTCCTCGAGCCGTCGACGCGGAACCTCGGCGCTGAAGATCCCCGGTGGCCTTCGAGGGCGCGCGCGATGGTTGAGACGCCGAGTGGTCTGTACCAAATGGCCACGCGCGGAGGCTTGCACACCAGACCACCTGTGTCAAGAGGGTGACGGGCGGTCCGGTGAAAGGCGGCTCAGGCCTGCGCGCTGGGGCCGAGCTCGGTGACGATCCGGTAGCGATCGCCGCGATAGATCGACTGGACGAACTCGACCGTCCGGCCGCTCGCGTCGCGGCTCGTCCGCTCGAAGAGGAAGGCCGGCGAGTGGAGCGGTACGCCCAGCGCCGCCGATTCCTCGTCGTTCGTCACGGTCGGCTCGATCGACTGGGTGCCGCTGGCGATCGTGATCCCGTAGCCGTCGCGGAGCAGGTCGTAGAAGGAGCCGGTCAGGCTCTTCGAGGACAGACCGGGCACGAGGGCGCTCGGAATGTGGAGCGTCTCGATCGCCATCGTCTCGCCGTCTGCGAGCCGAAGCCGCTTCACGACTACGATCTCGTCCCCCGGAGAGGCATTGAGGAAGCGGCCGAGGCGGGCTCCGGCGTGCTGGGTCGTCATCGAGAGGGTGCGGCTTCCGGGCGTCATGCCGCGGCGGCGCATGTCCTCGCTGAACGAGGTCATGGTCAGCTCCTGCGAGATCTTCGGGTGCTGGACGTAGGTGCCGCTGCCCCGCCGCCGCACGAGATAGCCCTCCCGGGCGAGGTCGCCGAGGGCCGCCCGGACGGTCAATCGCGAGACGCCGAGATCGGCGCTGAGCTGCCGCTCGGACGGAATCGCCGTCCCCACGCCGAGCTGCTCGATCAGGTCGAGGACCTGCTGCCGCGTTGCGCTCGTCTTCGTGACGCGCTGCGGCGAGCCGGCAACCACTTCGTCCTGTTCGCGCCCCGCCATGGCCTTGGACGACTATACCGCCCAGACAGAATTGGTCAATGCCATTGCAATCCAGCGTCTCGGCCGGTATAGATGGGGAACGGCCGTGGGAGCGATCGTCCTCGACAACGTCACGAAGGTCTACGCCGGCGGCGTCGTTGCCGTCGACGCGATCTCGCTTGCGATCGAGAGCGGCGAGTTCCTCGTCCTCGTCGGCCCGTCCGGCTGCGGCAAGTCGACGCTCCTGCGGATGATCGCCGGGCTCGAAGAGGTGACCGACGGGACGATCGCGATCGCCGACCGCGACGTGACCGACCTGCCGCCGCGCTCGCGCGACGTCGCGATGGTCTTCCAGACGTACGCGCTCTACCCGCACATGACGGTTCGCGAGAACCTCGGCTACGGCCTTCGCGTCCGCAAGACGGCGAAGCCGGAGATCAAGCGGAAGGTGGAGGAGGTCGCGGAGATGCTCGGGCTCGAGCAGCTGCTCGACCGCAAGCCCGCCGCACTGTCGGGCGGCCAGCGGCAGCGCGTCGCGATGGGCCGCGCGATCGTGCGCGAGCCGAAGGCGTTCCTCATGGACGAGCCGCTTTCCAACCTCGACGCCAAGCTGCGCGTCGGGATGCGCGCGCAGCTCTCGGCGCTGCACCACCGGCTCGGCACGACGACCGTCTACGTCACCCATGACCAGGTCGAGGCGATGACGCTCGGCCATCGCGTCGCCGTGATGCGCGACGGCCGCATCCAGCAGATCGACACGCCGCAGGCGCTCTACAACCGGCCGACGAACCTCTTCGTCGCCGCGTTCATCGGCTCGCCGGCGATGAATCTCGTCGAGGCAGACGTCAGCGACGGCGCGCTCGAGTTCGGCGGCTACCGGATCCCGGTCACGCTCGACGGCGCCATGCCGCCCCGCGTCGTCGTCGGCATCCGGCCCGAGGCGTTCTCGGAGGCCGGCGGTGCGAGCCCGGAGCTGCCGACGATCGAGGTCAACGGTCGAGGTCGTCGAGGAGCTCGGCCCCGACACGCTCGTGATCTTCAACGTCGAGGAGGCGAAGGTCGACGTCGGCGAGATCCACGAGGAGGCGGGCGACGAGGAAGACCTGCTCAAGATCGAAGGCGTTCACTTCACCGCGCGCCTCGATCCGCAGAGCTCCCCGCGGCCCGGCGACACGATCCGCCTCGCCGTCGACACGAGCCGCTTCCACTACTTCGATCCGGCGACCGGCCTGCGCCTCGAGCCGCAGCACGAGCCGGCCGTGCTCGCACCGGCGCAGTAGTCGGCGCGATGCGGGTCCGCGTCGCCGCAGTCCTCGCCGTCGCGGCCGCACTGCTGCCGTGCGGCTCAGTAGGCGCGGCACCGGCGAGGCCTCTGCGGCTCCTCGTCGGCGGCGTGATCGTCGGCGCCCTCGAGGGCAAGCCGTCAGTGTCGTTCCTCGCGCGCGTGCGCGCGGGTGAGGTCGGCGGCGTGATCCTCGTCGGTCGTTCGTGGTCGGCGTCGACGATGACCGCGGCGACCGCGCGGCTTCGTGCCGCCGCCTGCGTCGCCGGGTCGCCGCTGCTGATCGGCGTCGACCAGGAGGGCGGCCGTGTGCGACGGCTGCCGTGGGCCGCTCCGTTCGAGTCGCCCGCGGCGCTCGGGGACGTCGGCGAGCCGGGCGTCGTCGAGCAGAAGGCCGGTCAGGCAGCGGTCGCGCTCCGCGCGGCGGGCATCGACGTCGACTTCGCCCCGGTCGCCGACGTTCGGTCGGCGCAGTCGAGCTGGCTCGGCAGCCGGACGTTCTCCACGAGCACGGCGCTCGTCGCGAAGCTCGTCCCGGCGTTCGTCGACGGTCTGCAGTCGGCCGGCGTCGCGGCGACCGCGAAGCACTTCCCCGGGCTCGGCAACGCGACGGCGAACACCGACGACGGTACGGTCGTCGTGCGGGCGAGCGCTGTCACGCTTCGCCACAACCTCGCTCCGTTTCGCGCGGCCGTCGCCGCCGGCGTGCAGCTCGTGATGATCTCGAGCGCGGCGTATCCGGCCCTCGACCGGCGGCGCAGCCGGCGATGTTCTCGCGGCCGATCGTGACGACGCTGCTCCGCAAGGAGCTCGGCTTCGTGGCGTCGTCGTCACGGACGCGCTCGACGCTCCCGCAGCCGCGCGAACGCCGCACGCTCCCGCGCGGGCGATCAGCGCCGGCGTCGACCTGCTCCTCTACACCGGCGAGGGTGCGAGCGAGGCCGGGTTCGCGAGCCTCGTCGCGGACGCCTCCGCAAGCCCGAAGCTGCGGACCGAGCTGCGCACCGCGGCCGTCCGAATCGACGCACTGAAGCGCTGGCTCGCGAACGCAGGCGAGCCGAGCTGCAGCTGACGGGCGTTTGCCCACACCCCCACCCAAGGGCGGGGTCGCATCCCTCCGCCCTCGGATGCGACGCTACCGGACACTTCGACACGCAGTTGTCACAGCTCTCCGGCGGAACGCCGGCGCTGCTCGGGTCTAGAGCCCGAGCCGCTCGAGTGTCGTCGTGTCGCGGCGCCAGCGCGGGCGCACCTTCACCATCAGCTCGAGATACACCGTGCGGCCGAGCAGCGCCTCGATCTCCGGGCGCGCCCGCGTGCCGATGTCCCGCACCATCGTGCCGCCCTTGCCGACGAGGATCTGCTTCTGCGACTCCGTCTCGACGAGGATGTTCGCGTGCACGACCGTCTCCCCCAGCTCGGTCACTTCGACCGAGATCGCATGCGGCACCTCGTCGCGCGTCAGCCACAGCGCCTTCTCACGCACGAGCTCCGCGATCTGATGCTCCACCGAAAGATCCGTGCGCTGCTCGACCGGGAAATACAGCGGCCCCTCCGGCAGCAGCGCGATCAGCTCGTCGCGCAGTGAGCCGATCCCGTCGCCGGTCTTCGCGCTGATCGGGTGCAGCGCATGGAAGTTGCCGAGCCGCGCCGCCGCATTCATCTGCTGCGCGATGTGGCCCCCCTTCAGCCGGTCGACCTTGTTCAGGGCGATCACGATCGGCACGTCGAGCGCGAAGACGCGCGACGCGATGAACCGGTCGCCGGCGCCGATCCGCTCGCGGGCCGACAACACGAACATGACCGCCTCGACGTCCTCGAACGCGGCGTCGACCGTCCGCTGCATCCGCTCCGTCAACTCGTCGAGCGGCCGCTGGAAGCCGGGGAGGTCGACGAGGACGAGCTGGAAGTCGTCTCCGTTCGCGATTCCGAAGATCCGGCGGCGCGTCGTCTGCGGCTTGTCGGAGACGATCGCGACCTTGCCGCCGCACAACGCGTTCACGAGCGTCGACTTGCCGACGTTCGGCCGGCCTGCGACGGCGATGAAACCTGACCTCATCTCGCTGGGAGGTTCCAGCCGTCCGGCAGCAGACCCTCCGGCCGGTACTCGGCGACCGAACCGTCCTCGCGCCGGAAATAGACCGTGCCGATGCGCCACTCGTGAAGCCACTGCCGGCAGCCGCCGCACGGCGCGGCCGTGATCCCAATCGCCGCGAGCTCCCCGGGCCGGACGCCGTCACTCGCGGCCTTCGCGATCGCGGTCTTCTCGGCGCAGATGCCGAGGGGATACGCGGCGTTCTCGACGTTGACACCGTCGTAGACACGCCCATCCGCGGTCACGGCCGTCGCTCCGACGAGGTAGTTCGAATACGGCGCGTACGCGTTGGCCGCTGCGCGCTCGGCGCGCGCGACGAGCTCCTCGCCGGTCACGCGCCGCCGCCGTAGAGGAACTGGCCGTTCGCGCTTTCGTGGAGCGACAGCTGGAAGCCGAGCCGCCCGACGCGTTCCTCGAGCTCCGCCGGAGTCCAGAACCGCTTGATGATCCGGAACTCGCGACCGTCCGCGAGCGACCGCATCTCCTCCTCGCCGGCCGGCACGCGATCGCCGATCGCGCCGTCGAGCAGGAACACCCGCCCGCCCGGCTTGAGCGCGCGCCGGACGACGGACCAGAACTCGTCGAACCGGGACTCCGGCACGTGCGACAACCAGAACGAGAAGAAGCAGAGGTCGAACCGCTCGGCAGGATCCCAGTCGAACACGTCCGCCACCACGTGCTCTGCGTCCGGCGTGTTCAGCGCGAGCGTCTCGGCGTTCGCGTCGACCGCGACCACGCGCTCGGCGAGCCGGGCCAGCTTGCGCGTCCAGATACCCGTGCCTGCCGCGAGCTCGAGCACGTCGCCGCGCGGCGCGAATTCCTCCAGCGCGTCCTCGACCTCCGCGACGTCGGCCCACCAGGCAGCCTCCGTCTCCGCGTCGACGACGTAGCGGCCGCGGCGGAACCACCAGTCATCGTACTCCGGCGCGCGCTCGGCGTAGTAGCGCCGCTGCTCGGCGAGCAATGCGTCGATCTTCACGACAGCACCTGGAACACGACGAGCGTGACGAGCGCGCCGAGCACGCCGCCGTAGAGAACTTCGAGCGCGGAGTGGACGCCCGACTCGACGCGCGTCTGCGCGACGAGCAGCGCCATCACGAAGAACAGCGACGAGACGAGGAAGCGGTGGTCGTCGCCGATCACGTACGTCGCCGCCATCCAGCCGGCGAACGCGACGGCCGCATGACCCGACGGAAGTCCGCCGCGCAACGGCGTGCCGCTGCCTGTCCACGCCTTCGTCGCGATCACGATCAGCACGACGAGGACGAGCGCGACGATCGTGATCTCCGCCGGCGCATCGCGCACGCGGTCGAGCAGCCGCGCCGTCCGGTGCGCTGCCGCCTGCGAGAAGACGAGATAGCCGATCGCGAGCGCCGTCACCGACGCGATCAGCACCGCTCCGGCCGCGACGTCCTTCGCGAGCTTCGCGTTCGGGTCGAACGACGTCGTCGACGCGTCGATCGCGCCCTCAATCGCGGAGTTCATCATCTCCGCGACGAGCACGAACGCGATCGCGAACAGCAGCGCGATCAACTCGAGGCGGCCGACGCCGATCCACACCGCCGCCGCGATCACGGCGATCGCGATCAGGAAATGGATGCGGAGATTCCGCTGCGTCCGAAGGACGTGAATGATCCCCTCGAACGCATAGTTGAAGCTGTCGAGCAGCGTCGGCGCGCGGCCGGGCGCCGACGGCGCCGCGCGCGGACGACGAGGCGGCTCCGGCGGACGCTCCTCGCCCTGCGGTCGCGGAGTCGTCACGCTCATTGGTGCAATGCCTCCCGCGCCTCCATCTCGGCGCCGTGGTCGTGGCCGACGAGATGGAGCACCGCGTGCACGAGCGGCGCGCGCCACTCGTCGCCGACGACCTGCGGGCACATGACGACGTCGCCGAGCTGGCGCGGCAGCCCGTCGGGAATCTCGTCGCGGCCGTCGATCGGGAACGCGAGCGCGTCCGTCGCCTCGTCGATGCCGAGATGCTCCGCCTTCAGCGCACGGCTCTCGTCCGGCCCGACGAGCGCGAGACCGACTTCGCCGTCGTCGACGCCCTCCGCGCCGAGCACCATCCGCACGAGCTCGACCGCCGCGGGCTCGTCGAACGCGACGCCGGACCGGTTCTCGACCTCGACCTCGATCACGTCTTCCGCGCCGTCCCGGTCTCCTCGGCGTGGCGTTTGTACGCCTCGACGATCCGCTGGACAAGCTTGTGCCGCACGACGTCCTGATGCGAGAACTGCACGAACGCGATCCCGTCGATCCCTTCGAGGATCCCCTGCACCTGGATCAGCCCCGACGCCTGCTCGCGCGGCAGGTCGATCTGCGTGATGTCGCCGGTGACGACGACCTTCGAGCCGAATCCGAGCCGCGTCAGGAACATCTGCATCTGCTCCGGCGAGGTGTTCTGCGCCTCGTCGAGGATGATGAAGCTGTCGTTCAGCGTGCGGCCGCGCATGAACGCGAGCGGCGCCACCTCGATCGTGCCGCGCTCCATGAACGCGTTCAGCTTCTCCGGGTCCATCGTGTCGTAGAGCGCGTCGAAGAGCGGGCGCATGTACGGGTCGACCTTCGCGAGCACGTCGCCCGGCAGGAAGCCGAGCCGCTCGCCGGCCTCGACCGCGGGCCGCGTGAGGATGATGCGGCCGACCTGTCGCTCCGAGAGCGCCGCAACGGCGAGCGCGATCGCGAGGTACGTCTTGCCGGTGCCGGCCGGGCCGATCCCGAAGGTGACGGTGCACTTCCGGATCGCGTCGACGTAGTGCTTCTGCGTCACGGTCTTCGGCGTGATCCGGTTGCCGCGGTGCGACCAGACGACGTCGTCGAAGATCGCGCGGACGTCCTCCGCCTCGTCGATCGCGTTGAGGACGGTGTCGATCGTCCCGGCGCCGATCTCCTGGCCGCTCTCGACGAGCTCGACGAGCTCCTCGACGACCGCGCGGGCCTCCGCGACCTTCACGTCCTCGCCCTCGAGCGTGAGCCGGTTGCCGCGGAGGTTCACGCTGCAGCCGAGCCGGTCGCGGAGCGCGACGAGGACGCCGTCGCCGATCCCGGCGAGCTCCGCCGCGACCTCGTTGGGGACGTCGAGGACTTCCTGCACCGGTCTCAGTGTAGGAGCAGCGCCGCCCGGAGCGGCCCCGCGCTCAACGGGCGATATGAACGGTTCCGGCGGCGCCCCGGTTGCCGGCCTCGTCCACGGCGGTGACGGTGACGGTCCTCCCGCGGGCGGAGGCCAGCGGGATCGACGCCGCGGTGGTCTTCACGATCGCCGGCGCGAGCCCGGGAACCGAGACGCGATAGCCGCGGAGGCCGATCAGGTCGGGCACCCTCGTCCAGCTCACGATCACGCGCTTCCCGGAGCGCCCCGCGCGGACGTTGCGCACCGCGCCCGGCGGAACGGTGTCCTTCGTCACCTTGCCCGTCGAGTCGACGATGCCGTAGCCGACCTTGAACTGAAGCGTCGTGGGCGGGCCCAGGTAGCCGCCGTTGTCGACCGAGCGCAGCACCCAGGTCAACGTCTCACCGACCGCCCCGTGGTCGGCGAAGCTCGAGTGCTGGATCTGCTGCTCGAACGTTCCGTCGGCGCCGTAGATACGAAGGTCGACCCCGTCGTTCGCCGGCGACGGATTCCAGTCGACCTCGACGTTCTGGCCGGAGCTCGTCGCCGTCGCGACGATCGCCGGTGCGGGAAGCAGGTGCACGTCGAGGTCGTAGAGAAGGTCGGAGTCCCGCGTGTCCCACCACGAGCCCGAGTGGCCGTAGTAGTCGTCGCGACCGACGTCGAGCTGGAGGTTCGCGAGCGAGTCGCCGTCCTCGAGCTCGGCCTTCATCAGGTCGCTCGAGCTGTCGCACACGTGGCCGTCGTTGCAGGCGTGCGGCGCCTCGTCGGGAACGGCGCCGAGCCCGTGGGTCAGCTCGTGCGTCGCCACCGCCGCGCGCGTTCCGTCGTCGGTCTCCATCCCGCACGTCTGGAGGTAGACGATGCTGTATGCCCACGACACGTCGGCGGTGCCGCCCTGGCCGCAGACGCCGAACTCCTCGCCGACGTGCAGCGAGCCGTCGTAGTAGATGAGGTATCCCTTGTCCGGGCTGTTGAAACCCGCGGCTTCGAGGTCGGCGACGATCTGGTTATACGACTCGGCGCTGTTCGGGTGGGCGAGGTGCACGACCGAGATGTCGACGCGCTGGTAGTCGCTCGGGCAGCCGGTCACCTGGAGGAGGTCGAAGCGCGGCTTGCGCGTCGAGTCCTGGCCGAGCCACCAGTCGCTCATCGCGGCGACGTCGGACGTGATGCGCGGCGCGAAGTACGAGAAGCGGTCGGCGCCGTCGGCCGGGATCGCGTAGATCGCGTGCCACTCGAACGCGCTGACCGCGTCCGGAAGATCGGCCGACTGCTCGCCGCTGCCGCACCACGGGAGCGGAGCCGCAGCGGCCTTGCCCGGAAGCATGAGCGCGAGTACGACGGCTGCGAGTACGACGACCGCAGCGGCCGCGGGCGCGCGACGCACTAGTGCCTCTTCAGGTAATGCCGTCTAGCTTCTGGGTCGCTAGCACCAAGCGATGCAAGGACGCAGGGAGCACTCGTAGTCGAGACTACGGGTGCGACCGAGGACGCCGCAGCGCGCCGCGTGATAGCGGGCCAGAAGCGGGCATGTGTTGCCTGAAGGGGCACTATGCCAGCTTCTCGCGAACGATCTGGCTCACGACCGAGCCGTCGGCGCGGCCGGCGATCTGCGGCATCACATCCGCCATCACGCGGCCGAGGTCGGCCATGCTCGTCGCCCCGACCTCTGCGATCGCATCGTCGACGATCTCTTCGATCGCGTCCTCCGAGAGCGGCTCGGGCATGAACTCCTCGAGCACCTCGAGCTCGTACTCCTCGTCCTCGGCCTGCTCCTCGCGGCCGCCGGAGCGGAACGCCTCCGCCGCCTCGACGCGGCGCTTGCGCTCGCGCTGGAGGACCTGGAGCTCTTCGTCGTCCGAGAGCGGGCGCTGAAGCTCCTTCTCCGAGGTCTTCAACGCGTTCAGGATCAGGCGCAGCGCGTCGCGGCGGTCCGCGTCGCGCTCCTTCATCGCGTCCTTGAGCTCGTCCTCGATCGTTGCGATCAGGCTCACGCCATCCTCCCGGTCAATCCTCCGCTCAGCACATGCCAGTGCAGGTGGAAGATCGTCTGTCCGGCCCCTGCGCCGGCGTTGACGACGACACGGTAGTCCGTCAGGCCTTCGTTTGCAGCAACCTCGGCCACGAAGTCGAGCATTCGCTTCGCCTCATCCGGCGGAAAGTCGCCGATCTCGTGGAAGGACGAGACGTGCCGCTCGGGCAGGATCAGCAGGTGCGTCGCGGCCTGCGGGTTGATGTCGCGGATCGCGACGAAGCCGTCGGTCGCGGCGACGTGGTCGCCGTCGCGGTAGAGCGTGCAGAAGAGACAGTCGTCAGGCAGCGAGGATCCCCTCCTCCGAAACCGCGGCACCGCTGACCGGGACGAGCGCGCCGACGGGCGCCGACTCGGGCAGGAGCCACGGCGAGTAGTCGTCGCCGTAGCCGCGGCCGGGGCGGTCGACGAGCACGCGATCGGCGCGGCCGATCTTCGTCTGCCAGCGCGCCAGGCACGCGTCGTGCGATGCCGCGCGGAGCCGGGCGCCGCGCTCCTTCTTGATCTGCGGCGGGACCGCGTCGTCGCCGGCGGTGACCGTGCCGGGGCGCGGCGAATATGGGAAGACGTGGATCTTCGTCAGACCGGCGTCGCGCGCGGTTCGGAGCGTGTTCGCGAACGCCGGCTCGTCCTCGGTCGGGAAGCCGACGATCACGTCGCTCGTCAGGTTGAACTCGTCCCGCAGCGGCGCGAGCCGGCGGAGATACGTCGCGACGGTGTAGCGGCGACCCATCGCGCGGAGCACGCCGTCGTCGCCGGACTGGAGCGGCACGTGCAGGTGGCGGCTGACGGTCGGCGTCTCGCGGAGCGCGGCGATCAGCTCGTCGTTCACGTGGTTGATCTCGATCGACGAGAGGCGGAGCCGCTCGAGTCCGGGCGTCGCGCCCGCCTCGCGCACGAGCAGCGGCAGCCCGTAGCCGGCGGCGCGGTCGCGGTAGCAGCCGAGGTTGATCCCCGTCAGCACGACCTCGCGATGGCCCTGGTCGACGCGGCGGCGGATCTCCGCGAGCACCGCGACGGCGGTGCGGCTACGCGAGGCGCCGCGGACGAGCGGGATCACGCAGAACGCGCACGAGAAACTGCAGCCGTCCTGCACCTTGACGAACGCGCGGACGCGGTCGAGCCGCGCGTCAGCCTGGACACAGCCGATCGCGCCGACGTCGCCCGCGACGAACTCCGGCGTCTCCTCACTGCGGCGCGCGACGACGACGACGTTGTCCGGGAGCCCGGCGAATGCGTCGGCAGCGAGATTCGCGCCGCAGCCGGTGACGTAGACGCGTCGGTGCGTGCGCGCGGCGCGCGCGCGGCTTCTTTCCGCGACTTCGACACCGCTTCGTGCGTGACGCAGCAGGTGTTGACGACGGCGACGTCGGCGCCGTTCGCGCGTTCCGCGTGTCCGTCGGCGAGCAGCCGCTCGCGGACGTCGTGCGCGTCGACGTGGGACACCTTGCAGCCGAGGAAACGAACGGAGAACGTCGCCATGGCGGGACTGTAACTAGCCGGCGCGGAAAAGATCAGCCGCCCAGCCGTCGGCGGCGCGGCGGTCGGCATGCTCCCAGCCGGCGACGTCGGGCGTGTCGCGGTCGAGATAGCCGGAGCTGATGAACAGGTGCGCCGCGAGCCGCGGTGCGAGCCGTTCGACGACGTCGAGCGCGACGTTCGCGACGGCGACGTCCGCGGCCGGGAGGTCGTCGGCGAGCCCGTCGGCGACGCGCGCCCTCACGTCGACGCCGTTCACGCGGGCGTTCGCGTTCGTCGCCTCGATCGCCGCGTCGTCGAGATCGACTCCCGTCACCGGGGCGAACCCGAGCTTCGCCGCGCCGATCGAAAGGACGCCGGAGCCGCAGCCGATGTCGAGGAGGGAGCCCGGCTCGATGCTCTGCAGGAGCTCGAGGCTCAGCCTCGTGGTCGGATGCGCGCCCGTCCCGAACGCGCGACCGGGATCGACGACGATCGGCTCGAGCCCCGGCGGCGGGCTCTCCCACGGCGGCCCGACCCAGAAGCGGTCGACCGCGACGCCGTGGTGGAACTCGCGCCACGAGTCCTCCCAGCCCTCGCGCACGTCCGTGGCCTCGAGGACGTCGAAGCCGATCGGCGGCTCGTCGGCGTAGACCGCGAACGCCCCGTCGAGCTCCTCGACGCCTTCCGGAAAGAGATGGAGCAGGAGCAGGAGCTCCGCATCGCCGCCGACGATGACGTAGCGGTTCAGCGGAACGCGCTCTTCAGCTTCTCGAAGAAGCCGTGGTCGTGCTTGTACGTCTTCTCGTCCGTGTGCGTGTCGAACTCCTCGAGCAACCGCCGCTGCTCGTCGCTGAGGTGGTGCGGGACGAGAACGTTGACGAGGACGCGCTGGTCGCCGCGGCCGAAGCCCTGGAGCACCGGCATGCCGCGGCCGCGGAGGACGACGATCTCGCCCGGCTGCGTGCCGGCGTCGAGGTCGAGCTCCTCGTCGCCGTCGAGGGTCGCGATCGTGACCTTCGCGCCGAGCGAGGCCTGCGTCATCGTCAGGTCGACGGTGGAGAAGATGTCGTCACCCTCGCGGACAAAGCGTTCGTCGGGGTTCACGTGAACCTGGACGTAGACGTCGCCGGCGCGGCCGCCGCCTCCGGCCGCGTGTCCCTCGCCGGAGATGCGGATCCGCTGGCCGTCGTGGATGCCGGGGGGAATGTCGACCTCGAGCGTCCGCTCTTGGACGACGCGGCCCTCGCCCGCGCATACGGTGCACAGCTGCTCGATCTTGCGGCCGGAGCCGGCGCAGGTCGGGCAGGGTTGCGCGCGCACGAACTCGCCGAAGACGGTGCGCGAGATCTGCTGGACGCGCCCGGCGCCGCCGCAGGTCGGACAGGTCGTCACGCTGGTGCCCGGCTCGGCCCCGTCGCCGCCGCAGTGCGAGCAGACGACAGCGACGCCGAACGGCACGTCGCGCTTCACTCCCTTCGCGGCGTCGACGAGCTCGATCTCGACGAGTGCGCCGACGTCGCCGCCGCGCCCGCGTCCGGCGCGGCCGCCGAGCACGTCGT
Organism: uncultured Actinomycetes bacterium; assembly: GCA_963816455.1. Lineage (GTDB taxonomy): Bacteria > Actinomycetota > Thermoleophilia > Gaiellales > Gaiellaceae > Palsa-739. Next base: position 104,400 of record CAWFKM010000016.1, on the reverse strand, counting down.
CGCCGAAGAACGCGGCGAAGAGGTCGGAGAGGCTCCCGAAGTCGACGTGCCCGGGCTGGAAGCCGCCGCTCCGGAGGCCGGCGTGGCCGTAGCGGTCGTAGAGCTCGCGCGTCTCCGACTTCGAGAGAACCTCGTACGCCTCGACAACCTCGCGGAAACGCTCATCCGCGTCGGGCGAATCGGAGACATCGGGATGGAGCTCACGCGCGAGGGCGCGGAACGCCTTCTTGATCTCCGTCTCGGTCGCGGTCCGCGGGACGCCGAGGAGCTCGTAGTAGTCGCGCTCGGTCGTCGCCATCAGCGCTCGTCGTAGATCGACTCGACGAAGCGCGAGAGCTCGTTCGCGGCGGAGCGGACGGCGCCGACCGCCTTCTCGTAGTCCATGCGGACCGGGCCGACGATGCTGACGGCGCCGAGTGCCCGGTGCACGAGCCCGTACGACGCACCGACGAGCGCGATCTCCAGCAGCGCCGGATGGTCGAGGTCATGTCCGACGCGGACGAACGGGCGATGCGTTTCCTGCGGCGCGCCGAGAACGTCGAGCAGCGCCGCTCGCTTCTCGACCAGCTCGAAGAGACGGCGGTACGCCTCGAGCTCCTCGTTCCGGACTTCGCCGAGCAGGTCGGCCGCGCCGCCGACGTAGAGACGCTGCTCCGCGGAGAGAACGTCCACGAAGACCGGGCGAATCGCCGCGAGGAACGCGCGCTCGCGTACCGACAGGCTCTGGTCCTCGAAGCGGCGGCGGAGCAGCGTCGTGCCGAGCTGAAGACCGGCGACGGTCTCGTTCAGGTACTCGCCGGCCCATTGCGCGAGCCCTGGATCGACCGGGTCCTCGAACTGGAACAGCCGCTTCGTGACGCCGCCGGCGGACGTGATGATCACGACCATCACGAGCTCAGGCTTGAGCAGCAGCACCTCGACATGGCGGACGTGCGTCCCCTCGAGCGGCGGGGCGGAGACGAGCGCGAGCAGCCGCGTGACCTGCGACAGCATCTCCGTCGTTGCCTGCAGCGCGGACTCGACCTCGGGCCGCGTCGTGTGCAGGTCGAGCGGGAACGCGGCCGGCTGCGGGTCGAGCCGGCCGAGCAGCTCGTCCGCGTAGTAGCGATAGCCGCGCTCGGTCGGCACGCGCCCCGCGGACGTATGCGGATGCATCAGCAGGCCGAGGCTCTCGAGCTCGGCGAGCTCCGCGCGCACGGTGGACGGCGACGCGTTCAGCGACGACCGCTCGACGAGCGCCTTCGAGCCGACCGGCTGCCCGGTGGCGACGAACTCCTCGACGACCCGGCGCAGGATCCCCTGCTGCCGCGCGGTGAGCTGAACGGTGTCGATCTGACCTGGCATTTGCAGGGATTTTAGCCGCGCCCGCAGCTGACCCGGTTCACACGACCAGCTCGGCCGTCACCGCGTCGCCGAGAAACCGCCCGCGTTCGGTGAGCGTCAGCGCGCGCCCGTCCGCGACCCGCTCGGCGAGGCCGAGCCGTTCGACCCGCGCGAGCCCGTCCGCGTCGAGCGCGGCGTCGAGCCCCGCGAGCGACAACGGCTCGTCCAGACGTAGTCCGAGCATCACGCGCTCGCGCGCGCGGACGTCGCCGTCGAGCGGCTCCAGCTCGCGCTCCGGAGCCAGCCCCGCTCCGAGCGCCTCCAGGTAGCGCCCGAGCCGCGGCGTGTTCCGCCGGCGCACATTCTCGATTGTCGAAACCGCGCCGATCCCGATCCCGAGGTAGTCGTGGCCGAGCCAGTAGGCCATGTTGTGCCGCGCGCGGAGGTCGCGCCCACCCGCGTCCTCGGACGCGCGGCAGAAGTTGGCCGTCTCGTACCAGCGGTAGCCGGCGCCGCTCAGCCGGGCGACGACGCGTTCGAAGTAGTCCTCCATCGCGTCGGCCTGACGGGCCAGCTCCTCTCCCCAGGCATGGGTGAAGCGCGTCCCCGGCTTCGCCTCGAGCTCGTACGCAGGAGAGATGCTCCGGGTCGAGCGCGAGCGCGTCGTCGAGGTCCGCTTCGAGATCGGAGGCGCTCTGGCCCGGAATCCCGTAGATGAGATCGAGCGAGACGTTGTCAAACTTGGGCATCACGAAGATGATGCACGGCGCGTCGGACGTCGTCAGGTCCGGCAACACGCTCGAGCACGCGCAGCAGCTCCGGCTCGGAACGTCTGGGCGCCGAGCGACACCCGTCGTCACGCCCGCGTCGTGCAGTGCGCGCGCGAGCTCCGGCGTGACCGTCTCGGGATTCGCCTCGACCGTGAACTCGTCCGCGGAAGGCAGTGCTTCGAGCAGCCGCACGAGCTCCGGCAGCGCGGTGAACGTCGGCGTCCCGCCGCCGAGGAACACCGTGTCGAGCCGGTCGGCGAGCGCGCCGCCCTCCAGTTCGAGCTCGCGCAGCAGCGCGTCGACGTACGCGCCGTGCTGTCCCCCGCGCCCGACGACCGTGACGAAATCGCAGTACCCGCACCGGTGCGCGCAGAACGGCAGATGCACGTAGAGGTGCCGCGCGCCGCTCACTCGCGCGGCTACCCGCCGCGGACGCGGCACGAGCTCGCCGCCGCAGTTCGGGCACACATGCGCCATCGCGTCCCCGCACGCGGGGCAGAACGTGCACTCGAACGAGCAGATCACCGCCGCGCCGTCGGGCGCGAGCGCCGCGCCGCAGCGCTCGCAGACCGCGCGCATCTCGAGCGCTCACGAGCTCTTCCCCGACTGCCCGATGTTGAGGACGGCGAGGAACGCCTCCTGCGGCACCTCGACCATGCCGACCTGCTTCATCCGCTTCTTGCCCTTCTTCTGATTCTCGAGCAGCTTCCGCTTGCGGGAGATGTCGCCGCCGTAGCACTTCGCGATCACGTCCTTGCGCCGCGCCTTCACCGTCTCGCGCGCGATCACGCGTGAACCGATCGCCGCCTGGATCGGCACGTCGAACATCTGGCGCGGGATCTCCTCGCGCAACTTGTCGACGAGCAGCTTGCCGCGGTCGTACGCGAAGTCGCGATGGACGATCAGCGACAGCGCATCGACGGTCTCGCCGCCGACCAAGACGTCGACGCGCACGAGGTTCCCCGGCTGGAAGCCGACGAGGTCGTAGTCGAACGACGCGTACCCGCGCGTCCGCGACTTCAGCTGGTCGTAGTAGTCGAGCACGATCTCCGCAAGCGGCAGCTGGTACGTCAGATGCACGCGCTCCGGCGACAGGTACTCGAGATGGTCGAACGAGCCGCGCCGGTCGTTGTTCAGCTCCATCACCGCGCCGACGTACTCCTTCGGGACGATGATCGACGCCTTCACGTACGGCTCTTCGACCTCTTCGATCTCGGCCGGGAACTCGGCCGGGTTGTGCACCTCGAGCCACTCGGTGCTGTTCTTCCGTTGCACGCGATACGCGACATTCGGTGCCGTGACGAGCAGGTCGAGGTTGAACTCGCGCTCGAGCCGCTCGCGCACGATCTCCATGTGCAGCAGCCCGAGGAAGCCGCAGCGAAATCCGAAGCCGAGTGCCTGCGACGTCTCCGGCTCGTAGAAGAGCGCGGCGTCGTTCAGCTTCAGCTTCTCGAGCGCGTCGCGCAGCTCGGGGTACGTGTCGGAGTCCGTCGGGAAAAGGCCCGCGAACACCATCGGCTTGACGTCCTTGTAGCCGGGCAGCGGCTCGCTCGCGCGGCGCGCAACCGACGTGAGCGTGTCGCCGACGCGCAGGCTCGAGAGATCCTTCAGCCCCGTGATCACATAGCCGACCTCACCGGCGGACAGCGACTGGACCGGCGTCATCGTCGGCGAGAAGAAACCGAGCTCCTCCGCGTCGAACCGCGTTCCGGTCGCCATCGTCTGCAGCGCCTCGCGGCGCGAGAACGAGCCGTCGATCACGCGGACGAACGCGACAACGCCGCGGAACTGGTCGTACGACGGAGTCGAAGACGAGCGCGCGCGGCGGCGCGTCCGCATCGCCCGCCGGCGCCGGGACGCGTTCGATGATCGCGTCGAGCACGTCGGCGACGCCGATGCCGGTCTTCGCCGAGATGCGAAGCACGTGCTCCGGGTCGTCTCCGAGCAGGTCGGCGACCTCGGCCGACGCGCCGTCCGGATCTGCGGCCGGCAGGTCGATCTTGTTGACGACGGGGACGATGTCGAGCCCGTTCTCGATCGCGAGGTACGCGTTCGCCAGCGTCTGCGCCTCGATTCCCTGCGCCGCGTCGACGACGAGAAGCGCTCCCTCGCACGCCTGCAGCGACCGCGAGACCTCGTACGTGAAGTCGACGTGGCCCGGCGTGTCGATCAGATTGAGCTCGTGGCCCTTCCAGCTGACGCGCACGGCCTGCGCCTTGATCGTGATCCCGCGCTCGCGCTCGAGGTCCATCGAATCGAGCACCTGCGCGCGCATATCGCGCGCCGACACCGCGTCGGTCAGCTCGAGGATGCGATCTGCGAGCGTCGACTTGCCGTGGTCGATGTGCGCGATGATCGAGAAGTTGCGGATCCTGCTCTGGTCCAAAGGGCCTCCGCGGTGTGGCTCACGGAGGACGAGAAGCGGACGCTTGACGAGCTGGCGAAGAACGAGAACGTGACGCTTTCACGCGCGATTCGTGAGAGGTCTGCAGCTGTATTTCGAGGACGCGAAGGGCTGGATCGAGACCCGGCGCGGCGAGGAAGAGGGCGGTGCAGTCAAGCCCGCCTGAGTCGTCTCGGCAGCGTCCGCTGCTGATCGATTGCAAGGGGATCGCTGACGAGATCGGGGTCAAGCGGGCGACTGCCGAGCGCTTGATGCGGCTTTGCCCTCGGAAGGTTCCGATTGGGCGGCGCGTGTTCGTCTACACCGAGGACGTGCTTCGCGTCGTCCGGCAGCACGAGGTGCTGGACGCGTGAGCCCGCACGTCTACATCACGCGGCGGCAGACGCGCGACGGCGTGAGTCACGTTGTGCGCTATCGGTGGGGCGGACGCGGGTTCAAGCTCGTCCATCTGGGTCGAAGCGGACGCTGCGAGACGCGCGCGCGCTGCGTGACTGGGCAGCCGGCGAGCTTGCTGCAGCGCGTGATCCGCGGACGGAACTTCAGCGTGCGGCGCTGACTGCGTCAACCGGCTGTTCGGTCGATGGACCTCGATGCATGGTGGGAACGGTTCATCGGCGCGCGGCTCGACACGGCCGAGGGCACGCGCGCGAACTACCGGAAGGCAGCGCGCTCGCTTCTCGCCCCTGCTTGGCTCGCGTGACCCGTTCGCGCTGACCGTTGCCGATGTGCAGGAGGCGATCGAGCGCGCTCGTCGACGGAGATTGAAGCCGACGACACTGCACAAGTACGCGAACACGCTGCGAGCAGGTCCTGGACTTCGCCGGGGTCGAGCCGAACGTTGCGCGCGACCGACGAGTGAAGCTGCCGCCGTCGTCCGCGAGGAACCAGAGCCGCCGGATGCGCCGCTACGTCGATGCGATGGCTCGGGAAGTTGACGAAGCGCTGGCTGCTCGCGTTCGTGACGACCGACCAAACCGCAATGCGCGTCGGAGAGATCGCGTCGATCTGCTGGCGGGACGTCGACGTCGCCGGCTCACAGTTCCGTGATACGTGCGCGCGAGACGAAGTCGAGGAAGGCGAAGTGGGTGCCGTGTGCCCGGCGTGGCTGATGGACGAGATCGCCGCGAGCTTGCCCGCTCGAAGATCGTCTCCCTGACCGTCCCGTGTTCCCGCGAGTGGACTGAGGATGGGCTACGAAACGCGATGCTGCGCGCCTGTCGGAGCGCCGGAATCCCGACCTACTCGCCGCACGATCTGCGCCACCGTCGGATCACGATCTGGCATCACGGCGGGATGCCCACGAAAGAGATTCAGGGCCGCGTCGGCCACGCTCGCGCCTCGATGACGCTCGACATTTACGCGCACGTCATGCCCGTTCGAGAAGTGCCGGCGGACACGTTTCTTGCTGCGCTGCGTCGTGCCGGTGAGGTCTCGGTGAGGTCTCGACGGTGAAAGGCGTCGGAGCGTCCCTGCAAATCGCGGGTTCCCCCGGATCCTGCTCTGGTCCAAGGGGCCTCCGCGGCGATCGTAGCCGCAGACCCGGTTCACCTTGGAGAATGCACAGGGTGAGAGAGCCGTATCCAGCGATCGAGCCGTACGAGCACGGGATGCTCGACGTCGGCGACGCGAACCACATCTACTGGGAGACCTGCGGCAACCCGGACGGCCGGGCGGCGCTCGTCGTTCACGGCGGCCCGGGGTCCGGCTGCGGACCCGGCAGCCGCCGCTATTTCGACCCGGAGCAGTACCGCGTCGTTCTCGTCGACCAGCGCGGCTGCGGGCGGAGCACGCCGCACGCGAGCGATCCGGCCGCCGACATGAGCGTCAACACGACCGAGCATCTGCTGGCCGACATGGAACGCCTCCGCGAGCACCTCGAGATCGAGCGCTGGCTCCTGTACGGCGGCTCGTGGGGATCGACGCTGATCCTCGCCTACGCCGAGCGGCACCCCGAGCGCGTGTCGGCGATCGTCATCCCGGGTGTGACGACGACGCGGCGATCGGAGATCGACTGGCTGTATCGCGGCGTCGCTCGATTCTTTCCTGCGGAGTGGGAGCAGTTCCGGGCCGGCGTGCCTGAGGCCGACCGAAACGGCGACCTCGTCTCGGCGTATGCGCGGCTGATGGAGAACGCGGACCCCGATGTTCGGGCCAGAGCCGCGGCGGACTGGCTCGACTGGGAGGACGCGGTCATCTCGCAGGAGCCGAAGGGCAGGCCGAAGGCCTACAGCTCCCGGCCGCCGGACGCGCAACTCGCGTTCGTCCGCATCTGCTCGCATTACTTCTCGAACGGCGCGTGGCTCGAAGAGGGTGTGCTGCTTCGCGATGTGCACAGACTCGCCGGGATTCCGGGCGTGCTGATCCACGGCCGGCTCGACCTGGGGTCGCCGCTCGGCACCGCGTGGGAGCTGGCGCGTGCGTGGCCCGATGCGAGGCTCGTCGTGATCGACGACTCGGGACATACCGGAAGCGACGCGATGCGCAGCGAGATCCTCGGCGCGCTCGACGCGCTACGCGCGGCGTAGCCGCGTGCGGAGCGACAGAAGTGCGTTGAGCTCGCGCACGCGGAGCAGCTTGCAGCAGAGGAAATACGCGGCGATCGAGGCCACGAGCGCCAGGCCGAGCGACGTGAGCTGACCTGCGAAGGATTGGCCGACAGCGTTGTCGACCACGCGCCAGACCGTCCACGCCACCGCTGCGACAACCGACGACGCGACGACGACCTTCAACGACGTGGCGGCGATAGCTCCGCCGTCGATGCCGCCGAGCCTGCGGCGGAGCAGCACGAACAGCGCCCACGAGCCGGCGAGGTTCACGAGCGCCGTCGCGAGCGGGATCCCCCAGACGCCGTAGCGGTACAGCCCCCAGTCGAGGAGCGCGTTCAGGAACAGGTTGCCGAGCGCGACCATCGTCGGAATCCAGTTCTCCTGGAGGCTGAAGAAGCCGCGGTTGAGCATCAGCATCGCGCCGTTGAAGACGAGGCCCGCGCTGAACGCGGCGAGCGCGCCGGCGACGACCGGCGTCTGGTCGGACGTGAAGTGGCCGTGCTGGAAGAGGATCCGCACGATCGGCGTCGCGAGCACGGCGCTGATCACCGCGGCGGGCGCGAGGAAAAACACGATCTGCCGCAGCCCGCTGCTCACCGTCTCGCGGAATCGGTTCGTGTCGCCGCGCGCCGCAAAGCGCGACAGCGACGGGAACAGCACTGTCGCGATCGCGACGGAGAAGATCCCCTGCGGCAGCATGTAGATCAGGAACGCCTTCTGGATCGCGCTCGGCGCGAGCTCCGGATCGATGAAGCGCGACGCGAAGAACGTGTCGATGACGGCGTTGAAGTTGATCAACCCGAGCCCGAGCGTCACCGGAACCATCAGCACGAAGACGCGTTTCACCGCCGGGTCGCGCCAGTCGATCACCATCTGCAGATGCCCGTCGCGGCCGCGCAGCCACGGCACCGGTAGCAGCGTCTGGATGATCGTCGCGCCGAGGATCGAGAACGCGTAGACGTACAGCTGCGCGTTCATCGTCGTTGCGTTCGGCACGCCGATCACGAGGCCGACGATGATCGCGAGGTTCCAGAACACGGGCGAGATCGCCGGGACCGTGAAGTGGTCGTAGCTGTTGAGGATCCCGACGATGATCCCGCTGACGCCGAGCAGCACGACGATCGGGAAGAGCACGCGCGAGAGGCCGACGGCGAGCATCTGGTCTCCGCCCGGATCGCCAAACGCGCCGATCACCCACGGGGCGATCAGGATGTAGATCACCGTCAGCCCGCTGAGCCCGAGCAGGATCAGCCAGAAGAGACTCGACGCGACGCGCCACGCGCGCTTGCGCTCGCCGCGCTCGAGCAGCTCGCTGAAGACAGGGACAAACGCAGACGAGAGCGCTGCGTCGGCGACGAGCGCGCGGATCAGGTTCGGGATCTGGAACGCGACGGTGAACGCGTTGATGCTTCCGGCGACGCCGAAGTAGTTCGCGGTCACGATCTCGCGGGCGAGGCCGAGAATCCTGGAGAGGCCTGTCGCGGCGGCGAAGATCGCGGTCGAGACCGCGAGGCGGCGTCGCGTTGCCTCCGGGACAGCGCCGTGTGGATGCGGGCGCTCCGGTGTTGGGACGAACGCCGTCTCCGCCCCGGAGAAGGAGTCCTGCTCGAGCGCGGCCATCGTCTCGGCCTCCTCGAGTGCGTCCCAGGCGAGCTCGTCCTCCCGCAGGCGTGCGGGGCGCAGGATCATTGTCGGCTGGTCGCCGGCGTCCGCGACGAGCGGCCGGCTCTCGACCGTCGTCTCGTCGGCCGCGAAGTAGGCCGGCTTGCCCTCAGCCCGACGGCGGCGGTCGCGCTCGAGACGTCGCTCCTGGCGCTCGCGCTCGCGGTCGTCGCTCACAGTGGGGAGCATAGGGAGCGGACTTGCGGGAGCCGCTGCCGCCCGACGGCTGCTACCATCGTGCGGCCCGCCGGAGCGGGCATTTTCACGCGATGCCGAACATCAGACAGCAAGAGAAGCGCGTTCGCCAGGCCGCCCGTCAGCGGGCGGAGAATCTGCGCTGGCGCTCGACCGCGAAGACGCTGATGCGCCGGCTTCGCGAGGCTGTCGACGAGGGCGACTCGACCGTCGTCGCGCAGCGGCACACGGAGCTCGAGCGCTGGCTCGACCGCGCCTCGGCGCACGGCGCCCTGCACAAGAACACCGCGGCCCGCCGTAAGGCGCAGGCCTCCCGCGTCGTCGCCGGTGAGCGCGACGCGTCTTCCGTTTCCTAGTACTTAGGCGCGCCCGCTCGCGCGGACGCGTGATCGCGATCAGCGCGCGCTCGAACTCGAGATCCACGGGGAGGCGCGAGCCGCCCTTCGATGCGGCGTCGAGCTCGCTGAGACGGACGATCGCCGCGGACAATTCCTCCGGCGAGAAGTTCGCGGCCTGAGCGAACGCCTTCTCGGCGGCGAACGGATGCATCTTCAGCTGTCCCGCTGCGTCGCGGGGGCGCACGCCTTCGTCGGCGAGGCGCGCGCAGCGGCTGACCTTGCCAACGTGGCTCGCGAGGATCGCGACGAGGCGGATGAGCTCGCTGGAGCGCGGCTTGCCAGATCGTTCGAGTAGCGATTCCGCCGTGGCCAGGACGAGGCCGACGTCGCGGGCTCCCCACGCGTCGGTGAGCGTGAAGATCGACGTCTCGGCCCGGGGGCTCGCGAGGCGCTCGACGTCGACGAGCGTGATCGTGTCGCCGGCGGCCCAGGTTGCGAGCTTGTCGATCTCGGTCGTGAGCGCGTCGAGGTTGTCGCCGACGATCTCGACGAGCGCGCGGCACGCGTCGCCGTCGGCCTTCGCGCCGATCCGCGAGAACTGTTCGGCGACCCACTCGTGGATCCGGCGCTTCTGGACGTCGTAGGCGAGGACGTCGCCGACCTTGGCGACCGCCTTCGTCAATGCGGAGTCGGCCTTGATCTCCTCGCCGACGAGCGCGAGCACGGTCGCCGGCGCCGGCGACGCGAGGTAGGCCGCGATCTCCTTCACGTCCGCCGCCTTCCAGCGATCGACCTCCTCGACGATCACGAGCCGGCCCTCGGCGACGAACAGGCCGAGCGCGTTGCACGCTGCGACCACCTCCTCGCCGGAGACCTCGCGTGCGTTCAGCTGCTCGGTGCCGTCAGCGCCGATCCGGTCGCGCAACCGGAGCAGGGCCCGCGCGATCTTTGGGCGATCGCTGCCGGTGAGGAGATAGACCGGCTTCAGCTCGTTGGCCACGGTGCCAAGCATAAGCGGCGGCCGCGAGGACGCCCGCAGCGAGTGCGGCGGCGACCGGCGCGGAGCGAACCTGCGCGCCGGGCAGGCCGCCGAAGAGACGCGCGCAGCCGGCGAGATAGGCGGCGCACCAGCCGTTTGCCTGCGTGAGGACGACCGCGAGCGGCCGCGCGAACGGGGCGACGAGAGCCGAGACGAGCGCGAGCCCGAGCATCGGCGCGACGGCGGGGGCCGCAGCGGCATTCGCCGGCACGGTGAGCAGCGGGATCTGGTGGAACTGGAACCAGGACACCGGCGCGGTCCCGAAGCCGCACGCCGCCGAGACGGCGACCGCCGTCCGCAGCCAGTCCGGCAGCGGGTACCCGTCGAGGACGCGCCGGATCCTCGGCGCGAGCAGGAAGATCGAGAGCACCGCTGCGAACGAGAGCTGGAAGCCCGCGTCGAGCACGTTGTAGGGGTTCCACGCGAGCAGCACGACAGCGGCGAGAAGCAGAGCGTGCCACGCGTCGCGTTGCCGGCCGAGAATCCACGCGAGCGAACCGAGGGCGCCGGCGACGCCTGCGCGAATCACCGACGGCTGCGGACCGACCGCGAGCACGTACGCGCCGATCGCTGCGAGCGCACCGACCTCCGCCGCGATTCGCGAGACGCCGAGCAGAAACGCGAGCGCGAGCGCGCCGCTTGCGACCACCACGACGTTCCCGCCGCTGACCGCGAGCAGGTGGTAGAGCCCGCTCGCGCGGAACCGTTGCTTGAGCGTGTCGCTGAGTCCCTGATCCTCGCCGAGCACGATCCCTTCGATCACACCTTTCCGTTCACCACCGAGACCCGGCGCGCCGTCGCGCGCGAGCCACGCGTGCAGCCGGTCGGCGACGCCGCCGAGACCACCGCGCCGTCCGACGACGCGCCAGGAGTCCGCGCGCAGCACGGCGTGGACTCCGTGACGGCGAAGCCATGTCTTCTCGTCGAAGCCGTGCGACGGTCCGCGCGGCTCGCGTAGCTCACCGAGCAGGGACAGGGTTGCGCCCTGCGGCGGCGCGCGGCCGGGCGGCAGCTCGAGCAGCACCGGCTCGCTCGGACGCAGCTCGCCCCAGCGGACGACGAGCGCGCGGACGCGCGTCTCGAAGCGGCCTGGTCGGGGCGGTTCCTGGATCTCGACGACGGCTCGCTCGGCGGTGCCGATGCGCGGCGCGAGGACGCTCGCATCGAGGATCGCAAGCCGGTGGCTGGCCCACCACCACCCCACGAGCGCAACCGTCACCGCAACCGCGACGACGCGCACGCGCGGCTCGTGCGCGCCGACGGCCACCGCGACCGCAGACGCGCCGGCAGCCACCACGACGACAGCGTTCGCGCGCAGGAGCAACGCGCCCGCGAGTCCGAGGCAGAGCGCCGCGACGAGGAGCGACGGGAGGCGCGCGCTCACGGCAGCACCAGCCCCTTCAGCTGCGCGATCCGGGCCGGACCGATTCCCGGCACCGCGTCGAGCTCGTCCACGGAATGGAAAGCGCCGTGCGCCTGCCGGAACGCGATGATCTTCGCCGCCGTGGCCGGGCCGACTCCCGGCAGCGCGTCGAGCTGTTCCGCAGTCGCGGTGTTCAGGTCGAGCGGCGCCGTCGACGAGGCACCCGCCGCCGAAGGGGGAGCGGCGGCGGCCCCGCCGGCGGGACCCTGTGCGGGCACGACGACCTGCTCGCCGTCGGCGAGCGGTGCCGCGAGATTGACGAGCCCGAGATCGGCCCTCGCGGTGGCTCCGCCTGCAAGCGCGACTGCGTCGGCGATCCTCGTCCCTTGCCGCAAGCGGTAGAGCCCAGGCTTCCGCACCGCCCCGACGACGTCGATGACAACCGGACGAGCCGCAACGACACCGGCGGCGGCGCGGCGCGCCGGACGCAAGGGCTGGACCGACGGCGGAGCGCCGCCGCCGCCGTGCCGCAACACGAGCACCGCCGCGACGACGAGCAGCGCCCCGGCAGCAAGCAGTCGCCGCCGCGCCGGCGAGATCGAGCCGAGAAACGCCATGTCGCCAATCGTGACAACGCAACCGTCACAAGACCGTGCCGACTGTGTGGAGACTCCTAGCCGACGACGAGATTGACGAGCTTGTCCGGCACGACGATCGTCTTCCGGATCTCGACGCCGTCCAGATGCGTCTGCACCCTCGCGGACGCGGTCGCGCGCGCGACGAGCTCGTCCTCCGACAAGCCCGCTTCGACCTCGAACCGGTCCCGCACCTTCCCGTTCACCTGCACGACGAGCTCGAACGTCGCGCGCTCGAGCTGCGATGCGTCCGCCACCGGCCACGGCTGCTCCCACAGCCGCTCGTGTCCGAGCACGACCCACAGCTCCTCGGCGACGTGCGGCGCGTACGGCTGGATCAGCGACACCGCCGTCTCCGCTGCGAACCGCGCGCCCGGCGCCGTCGGATCGTCGGAGAGCGCATTCACCAGCTCCATCATCGCCGAGATCGGCGTGTGGAACTGGAACCGCCGCATCACGTCGTCGGTCACCTTCGCGATCGTCGCGTGCGCCTTCCGCCCGAGCGCGCCCTCGGCTCCGACGCCGGCGGGCGCGCGCTCGGCGACATCGTGCACGACGCGCCACAACCGGCGGACGAAACGGACGATCCCTTCGAGCCCGGACTCCGTCCACTCCATGTCCTGGTCGGCCGGCCCGAGGAAGAGAATGTAGAGGCGCACCGAGTCGGCGCCGTACGCGGCGACGAGGTCGTCGGGACCGAGCACGTTCCCTCTCGTCTTCGACATCTTCGTGCCGCCGCTCTGCACCCAGCCCTGGTGGAACAGACGCCCGAACGGCTCGCGGAAGCCGAGCATCCCGAAGTCGTTCAGCGCCTTGACGAAGAACCGCGAGTAGAGCAGGTGCCCGGTTGCGTGGTCGATGCCGCCGATGTACTGCGACACCGGCAGCCAGTAGTCGACGATGCGCTCCTCGAACGGGGCAGCGTCGTTGTCCGGATCGACGTAGCGCAGGAAGTACCAGGACGAGTCGACGAACGTGTCCATCGTGTCCGGATCGCGGAGCGCGTCGCCGCCGCAGCGCGGACACGCGACGTGCATCCATTCCTCGTTGGACGCAAGCGGCGCCTTCCCCTTCGGCGTGTAGTCCTCGATGTCCGGCAGCAGCAGCGGCAGCTCGTCCTCGGGCAACGGGACGATGCCGCACGCGTCGCAGTAGACGATCGGGATCGGGGCGCCCCAGTAGCGCTGCCGCGAGAAGCTCCAGTCGCGCAGCCGGTAGGACACCGTCATCGCGCCGCGGCCCTGCTCTTCGAGCGCGGCCACGATCGCGCGCGCGCCGTCTGCCGCGGCCAGCCCGTCGTAGCCCTCGGAGTTGATCAGCCGCCCGTCCTCGTCGATCACCTCGACGACCGGCAGCCCGAACGTCGCCGCGAACTCGCCGTCACGCTCGTCGTGCGCCGGGACGGCCATGATCGCGCCGGTGCCGTAGTCCATGAGCACGTAGTCGGCGACCCAGATCGGGAGTCGCTCGCCGTTGACGGGGTTCGTCGCGTGGTGGCCGGTGAAGACGCCGGTCTTCTCCGTCTCGGCCGCGCGATCCTCAGAGCGGCGCGCGCCGGCGTGGCGCGCGTACGCCTGCGCCTCCTCGCTCGCGTGCGCCTCGACGAACGGGTGCTCCGGTGCGACGACGAAGAACGTCGCGCCGAACAGCGTGTCGGCGCGCGTCGTGAAGACCGGCAGATCGAGATCGAGATCGTCGACGCGGAAGAGGATCTCCGCGCCCTCGGAGCGTCCGATCCAGTTGCGCTGGATCGTCTTCGTCCGCTCCGGCCACTCGCCGCCGGGCGGCAGGTCATACGAGAGCAGCTCGTCGGCGTACGCCGTCGTCTTGAAGAACCACTGCGTCATGTTGCGGAGCTCGACGAGCGCGCCGCAGCGCTCGCAGTGGCCGTCGACGATGTACTCGTTCGCGATCACGGTCTGGTCGTTCGGGCACCAGTTGACCGGCGCTTCCTTCCGGTACGCGAGGCCTGCCTCGTAGAACTTCAGGAAGAGCCACTGCGTCCAGCGGTAGAACTTCGGGTCGGCCGACGAGACCTCGCGGTCCCAGTCGATCGCCCAGCCGAGCCGCTTCATCTGCGTGCGGATCGTCGCGATGTTGCGCTCGGTGATCTCGCGCGGATGGCCGCCCTCGCGGATCGCGGCGTTCTCCGCGGGCAGGCCGAACGCGTCCCAGCCCATCGGACGCAGGACGCGCCAGCCGCTGCGGCGCCGGACGTGCGTTTGCACGTCGCCCATCGTGTAGTTGAGGACGTGGCCCATGTGAATGCCGTTCGCCGACGGGTACGGCAGCATCTCGAGCTGGTACCAGTGACGCTCGTCCGCCGATTCGCCGGGCTCCGGGTTGTCGACGTAGAAGGCCCTCGCGTCCTCCCAGACGCGCTGCCACTTCTCCTCGATCGCCTTCGGGTCGTATCGCTCGTCCATTTTGTCTCCAGAGACGAAAAAGCCTCTCGTGAGAGAGGCCGTGGGAAGCCGGCGCGGCTCCCGCCGCGCGTGACTCCCTGAGTTAGCTAAGCCGCTCCAACATTGGCTTGGACTGTAGCAACCGGTAGCGTCGGCGTCATGGAGCGTTTCACCTTCGCCGAGGGCTACGAGCCGGACGACTCCCGGCTCGACGGAGTCTCGATCGCGCCGCTGACATCTCCGATGCGCGACGGCGCGCCGTTCCAGGCTGCGATCTTCCGTCTCGCCCCCGGCGGGCGGGTCGCACGGCATCCCGCAGCGGTGCCGCAGCTGCTCGCGGTGATCGAAGGAAGCGGCGTCGTCAGCGGCGCCGACGGCGTCGAGGAGCCGATTCACGCGGGCGAGGCGGTCGTGTGGAGCGCGGGCGAGCAGCACGAGACGCGGAGCGACGACGGGCTCGTCGCGCTCGTGCTGGAAGGCCCGCGGCTCGGGTAGCGTCGCCGTCGTGCTCGAGCTCTTTCCGGAGACGGCGCGGGTCGAGGGCGGCGAGCTCTCGATCGGCGGCGTCCCCGTGTCCCGGCTGGCGGCCGAGCACGGAACGCCGCTGCTCGTGTTCTGCGAGGAGACGATCCGCGCGCAGGCGCGCGCGTACCGCGACGCGGCACCCGACGCGCTCGTCGTCTACGGGACGAAGGCGTTCGCGAACGTCGAGCTGCTGCGCGTGCTCGCGTCGGAGGGAGTCGGCGCCGACGTGTCGACGCTCGGGGAGCTCGCGTTCGCGCAGCGGGCCGGGATTCCGGGCGAGCGCCTGCTCTTCCACGGGAACAACAAGTCGGACGATGAGCTGCGCGCCGCGGCGGAGGCGAAGGCGACCGTCGTCCTCGATGCACTCGACGAGCCCGACCGCGCCGAGTCGGCCGGCGTCCGGCGGGTGCTCGTGCGGCTCACGCCCGGCGTCGAGGCCGTGACGCACCAGGCGATCGCGACCGCGCACACCGGCTCGAAGTTCGGGCTCGCGCGCGAGGACGCGCTCGCAGCGATCGACCGCGCGCGCGGCCTCGGGCTCGAGGTCGCCGGCGTCCACTTTCATGTCGGCTCGCAGCTCGCGCAGATCGACGAGAGCCTGCTCGCGGTCGACCGGCTCGCGGCGTTCTGCGAGCAGGCGCGCTCCGAGCTCGGCTGGACTCCGTCCATGATCGACCTCGGCGGCGGGCTCGGCGTCCGCCACAACCGCGACGAGCATCCGCCGGAGGTCGCGGCGTGGGTGCAGCCGCTCGTCGCGCGGCTCCGCGAGCAGTGGCCGGAGCCGGCGCAGGTCGTCTTCGAGCCGGGACGGTCGCTCGTCTCGCGCGCCGGCGTCTCGCTCTACCGCGTCGGCGTCGTGAAGGACAGCGGCGGCGTTTCGTATGCGGCGATCGACGGCGGCATGTCGGACAACCCGCGTCCGCA
Source organism: uncultured Actinomycetes bacterium (assembly GCA_963816455.1). Lineage (GTDB taxonomy): Bacteria > Actinomycetota > Thermoleophilia > Gaiellales > Gaiellaceae > Palsa-739. The sequence goes on along the minus strand of CAWFKM010000016.1, from coordinate 88,271 downwards.
GCTCTACGGCGCGCGGTACGAGGCGCTGCTCGCGAGCCGCGCGGACGAGCTCACGACCGGCGTCTACCGCATCGCGGGGAAGCATTGCGAGTCCGGCGACGTGCTGATCGAAGCGGTCGAGCTGCCGAAGCCGGTGCGCGGCGACCTGCTCGCGGTTCCCGCGACCGGCGCGTACACGCTGGCGCTCAGCTCGAACTACAACGGCATCCCGCGGCCCGAGGTCGTGCTCGTCCGCGACGGCGAGACGCGGACGATTCGGCAGCGCGAGTCGGTCGACGACCTGCTCAGACTCGAGAGCTAGCCGCGCCTCAGGACGTGAGGTGAGGACTCTAGCCTGGGCCGGCGTTGCGTCTCGCGTCGTCTCAGGGTCGTCGGGCCTCAGTCATCGGTCAATGGTGGCCCCAGCAGTGTCATGTCGTACTTCTCGAAGACGGCGGCGACGATTGCGCGGTCTGGCATCCCGTTCCGGGTCAGCGGGCCGAGCTCTTCGTAGAACTTGTGCCCGCCGCCGGGGGTGTAGACGACGATGATCTCGCCCGGGTCGTCGGTCAGATTGAGGAACGCGTGGGGAACGCCCGAGGGCAGGTAGGCGAAGCCGCCTTCAGCAAGGCGGAACGTCTCCTCGCCGATCTGGATCTTGTACCGCCCCTTGAGGACGTGGATCGTCTCCTCCTGGCCGTGGTGAACGTGGAGCGGCGGCCCGCCTTTCGGACCGACCTCGACGATGAAGTAGTCGAATGCGCCACCGGTGTCTTCTCCGGTGACCTTGAACACGAGGTCGCGTCCCGGGCCGGACTGGAGTCGCAATCCTTCGCTCGGGGCCAGAACCCTGGTCTTAGCAACAGCTGTCATCGCCGTCTCCTTCCCGCAAGGGCGGCCGACTGGCTCGGCCGATATACTTCACACACGCAAATAGATGATCGGGGATTTATTTCACCGTGTCAAGTAATCGATCTGAACCCGAGCGCTGGCTCGAGGAGCTGCCCGAGCCGGAGGCCTTCAGTCCCGGGGAGTTCGACGCGTGGCGCGGGCTGATCCGCCTGCGAGAGGCCGTGATGCGCGAGATCGACCGCCGCCTCCGTCACGAGGGGCTGATCTCGCTCGCCGACTACGGCGTCCTGATCACGCTCGTCACCGCCCCGGGGCTGAGATTGCGCATGAGCGACCTCGGCACTCAGCGCATGCTCACGCCGAGCGGGATCACGCGCGTGGTCGTCCGCCTCGAGAAACAGGGTCTCGTTCGCCGGGAACCCGACCCGGCCGACGGACGCGCAGCCTTTGCCGCGCTGACCCGGCCCGGACTCGAGGCGCTGCGGCACGCGCAGGTCGTCCACCACGCCACCGTGCGAGAGCTCTACCTCGGCCGGCTCACCAAGCACGAGCACGACCGCCTCGCCCGACTCCTCGAGAAGGCGCTACCGGGCGTCGTCAGCGCCTCCGAATGGCCCCCACCGCCGACAAACGCCTAGAGAAACGCCGGGAAGTGTCCTCCTCGGACGCGAGCACATCGAGCCGACGGAGAGCAACGTCATGTGCGCCAGCGTCCGTAAATGTCACCCGAGCGCGGGTCAGCGGTGTGAGAGTGTGACTCCGTGATCGAGGTTCCCGACGTGGTGCGCCAAAAGGCATTCGCAGTCGGTGCGGGCCGCTGGCTTGATGACCTGCCGCTACTCGTAGCAAGCGTCGAACAAGACTGGGGCATCGCGGTCGGTGACGCCTACACGGACTCGACGGAGGCGTTCGTCGCGAAAGCGATCTGCGCAGACGGCACCGCCGCCGTGTTGAAGCTGATCGTGCCTCGTAGCGGTGACGCCGCGGAGAACGAGATCGCGGTCTTGCGATTCACCGGCGGAGAAGGATGCGTGCGGCTGCTGCGAGATGACGCCGTTCGGGGCGCGCTCTTGCTCGAACGTCTCGGCCGGTCGCTTTACGAGCTTGCGTTACCGATCCGCAGACGTCACGAGATCCTCTGCTCGACGGCGGCGCGCGTTTGGCGACCCGCACCTGACTCCGGTTTACCAACCGGCGCCGAGAAGAGTCGCTGGCTGGCGGACTTCATCACCGCAACCTGGGAGGAACTGAATCACCCGTGTTCAGAGCGCGTCATCGACCACGCGCTGGCCTGCGCGAAGCGGCGCGCTGACGCATACCGGGAAGAACGCGCCGTCCTGGTGCACGGTGACGTACACCAGTGGAATGCCCTGGAGGCGCACGATGGTTTCAAGCTTGTCGACCCGGACGGCCTGCTGGCCGAACCCGAGTACGACCTGGGCATCGTCATGCGTGAGGATCCGCTCGACCTCCTCGAGGGTGACGCGCACGAGCGCGCCCGGTGGCTGGCCGCATGCACCGGTCTCGACGCCACCGCCATCTGGGAGTGGGGTGCTGTTGAGCGCGTCTCGACCGGTCTGCTCGGCACCAAGGTCGGCTTGCAGCCGGTGGCGCGCGAGATGCTTGCCGTTGCCGAACGAGTAGCGGCGTAGGCCCCCGGCGCAGCCTCAAGCGCAGCTCGTGGAGCGAGCCCACTCGTTTGCGCCAGCCTCCTGTAGCCGGAGCTTCCGGTTCGGTCAGCGCGCGCGGGCGGCGGTGAGGAAGCCGGGCCGGACGAGCCGCGGCGGCGCTTTGAGCCCCGCGTCGCGTACCGGCGGGTTGACCGGCTCGATGCACGGCGGCGCGCCGAAGCTCGCGGCGCGGCGCTCCGCCGGCGCGTCGGCGTAGAGCGTCGTCCGCTGGCGCGGCGTGCGGCCGTTGGCGCGGATCAGCTCCTCCATCTGCTCCGGCGTCATCTCCTGGCCGTGCTCGGAGCCGGCCGCGCGCGAGATCGACTCGTTCATCAGCGTGCCGCCGAGGTCGTTGACGCCGGCGCGCAGCGCGGCCGCGACGCCGCGCGGGCCGAGCTTCACCCACGACGCCTGGATGTTGTCGATCCACGGATGGAGTGCGAGCCGGCCGACCGCGTGGATCAGCAGCGCCTCGCGCGAACGTCGGCCCGCGGCGCGCGCGGCCCTGGAGGTACATCGGCGCCTCCATGGGCACGAACGGAAGCGGCACGAACTCGGTGAAGCCGAAGCTGCGGCGCTGCTGCTCGCGCACCGCGACGAGATGGCGCGCCCAGTTTCGCGGCCCGTCGACGTGGCCGAACATGATCGTGTTGTTCGAGCGAAGCCCGACGGAGTGCGCGGCGTCGTGCACCTCGAGCCACTGCGCGGTCGTGATCTTGTCCGGGCAGATGATCGCGCGGATCTCGTCGTCGAGCACCTCGGCGGCGGTGCCCGGCAGGGAACTGAGCCCGGCGTCGCGCAGCCGCTCCAGGTAATCGGTGAGCGGGAGGTCGAGCGTCGCGGCGCCCTGCCAGATCTCGAGTGCGGAGAACGCGTGCACGTGCATCCCCGGCACGGCGTCCTTGATCGCGCGCACGACCGACTCGTAGTAGTCGCCGGTGAACGCCGGATGGATGCCGCCCTGGAGGCAGACCTCCGTCGCGCCGCGTTCCCACGCCTCCTCGACGCGGCGCGCGATCTCGTCGTGCGGGACGAGGAACGCCGGGCCGCGCAGGTTCGCGGCGAGCTTGCCCTTCGAGAACGCGCAGAAGCCGCAGCGGAAGTAGCAGACGTTCGTGTACTGGATGTTCCGCGTCACGACGTAGCTGACCGTGTCGCCGTTGACCTCGCGACGGAGCGCGTCGGCGGCGGCGTAGACGCGCTCGCGTTCCTCGCCGCGCGCGGCGAAGAGACGCGCGATCGCGTCCTCGTCGAGCTCGTCGCGCGAGTCGACGGGTAGCGCGTCGCGCGGGACGAACGGAACGTCGACCGGCTCGCCGGGAGCCCAGTCGTCCTCGCGCGCGAGTCCGAGCGCGTCGGATGCGCGGAGGGCGCGCTGCGAGGATCTCCGGCTCGAGCCACTGCGCGTCGAGCCACTCCGGGTAGACCGGCAGGCGCGCGGCGAGCTCGAGGCCGCGGCTGCGCGTCGCGTCGCGCAACAGGTCGATCGCGGGCCACGGCGCCTCCGGATTGACGTGGTCGATCGTCACCGGCGAGACGCCGCCCCAGTCGTCGATCCCGGCGTCGAGGAGAACGGCGAAGTCCTCCGTCAGGTTCGGCGGCGCCTGGAGGTGGATCTCCGGCGGCAGGATCAGGCGCGCGGCGGCGATCGTCCAGAGGTGGTCGTCCGTCGTCGGCTCCGGCGCGTCGGCCATCTGCGTGCCGGGCTTCGCGCGGAAGTTCTGGACGATGACCTCCTGGATGTGCCCGTGCCGTTCGTGCGCGGCGGCGATCGCGGCGAGCGCGTCGAGGCGCTCCTCGCGCGTCTCGCCGATCCCGATCAGGATCCCGGTCGTGAACGGGACGCGCTCCGCGCCGGCGGCGTCGAGCGTCGCGAGCCGCGCAGCGGGCAGCTTGTCCGGCGAGCCGAAGTGCGGGCCGCCGCGCTGCGACAGCCGTTCGGACGTCGTCTCGAGCATCGCGCCCATCGACGCGGCGAGCGGGCGCAGCGCGCGTGCGTCGTCGCGCGTCAGGACGCCCGGGTTGAGATGCGGCAGCAGGCCGGTCTCGTCGAGGACGGCGCGCGCGGCGCGGGCGAGGTACTCGAGCGTCGTCGCGCAACCGAGCTCCGCGAGCTCGTCGCGCGCGGCGCGGTAGCGCAGCTCCGGCTTGTCGCCGAGGGTGAAGAGCGCCTCGCGGCAGCCGGCGGCGGCGCCGGCGCGCGCGATCTCCAGCACCTCGTCGATCGTCAGGTACGCGCGCTCGCCGCGCTTCGGCGGCGCCGCGAACGTGCAGTAGTGGCAGACGTCGCGGCAGAGCTTCGTCAGCGGGATGAAGACCTTCGGCGAGTAGGTGACGAGGCGCGTACGGCGCATCGCCCGCGCCTCCGCACAGAGCTCGTCCAGAGGCGTCGCCAAGAACTCGCGCGCGTCCACGAAAAGAGCTTACGCGCCGCCGAGCAGCCTGCGGACGACTGTCCAATGCGGACACGACCGGTGCCAGGCACCCGGACATGTCCGGTCGCGACCGAACCGCACGCCGACCGAGCATTCGCGAAGCGGACATGTCCGCGCGAGCGCCGTCCAGGTGCCAGGCACCGAGACGTGGCTCTGCGGGACGTGTCACGGTGCGAGATGATCCCCGCATGAGTCGATACGACGGCGGCTCCGTCCAGAGCGCGATTTACATCTCGGGCCACGCCGAGTGGCCGATCCTCCCCGAGGAGTGGGAGGCGGCCGCGAAGGCCAAGCTCGACGAGGGTGCGTTCGACTACATCGCGGGCGCAGCCGGCGGCGAGGGCAGCGCGCGCGAGAACCTCGCGGCGTTCGAGCGGCGCCTGCTCCGCCCGCGGATGCTCAGAGGCGCCGTCTCGCGCGACCTCTCGGTCGAGATCCTCGGCACGCGGTCGGATTCGCCGGTGTTCCTCGCACCGGTCGGCCAGCTCTCGACCGCGCACCCGGACGGCGAGGTCGCGGTCGCGCGCGCCGCCGCCGCCTCAGGCGTCCCGATGGTGCTCTCGAGCGCCTCGACGTCGACCATCGAGGAAGTCGCGGCGACGATGGGCGACGCGACGCGCTGGTTCCAGCTCTACTGGGTGAACGACCGCGACGTCGCCGCGAGCTTCGTCGCGCGCGCCCAGGCGGCGAACTACTCCGCGATCGTCCTCACGATCGACACCGGCACGCTCGCGTGGCGGCCGCGCGACATCGCGAACGCGTACCTCCCGTTTCTCCGCGGCCACGGCTGCGGCAACTTCTTCAGCGACCCCGCGTTCCTCGCGAAGCTCGACAAGACGCCGGAGGAGGATCCGCTCACCGCGGCGGCGACGATGCTCGCGACCTTCTCGAACCTCGGGCTGACGTGGGCCGACCTCGCGTGGTTGCGCGAGCAGCTCGACGTGCCGCTGCTCGTGAAGGGCGTCCTCACCGCAGAGGACGCGCTGCTGGCGCGCGAGCACGGCGTCGACGGGATCCTCGTCTCGAACCACGGCGGTCGCCAGGTCGACGGCACCATCTCCGCGCTCGACGCGCTCGTCGAGGTGCGCGCGGCACTCGGCCCGGACTACCCGCTGCTGCTGGACGGCGGGATCCGCCGAGGCGCAGACGTCGTGAAGGCGCTGGCGCTCGGCGCCGACGCCGTCCTGATCGGACGGCTCTACGCGTACGGGCTCGCCGTCGGCGGCGTGGACGGCGTCGAGGCCGTCGTCCGCCAACTCCTCGCCGAGGTCGACCTGACGATGGCGCTCTGCGGAGCCTCGTCCGTGGCCGACCTCGACGCGAGCCTCGTCACGGCGCTAGGCTCGTAACGTGGACCTCCGCGACAACGCTGAGGAAGCCGCCTTCCGGGCCGAGCTGCGCGCGTGGCTCGACACGAATCTCCCGGAGGAGCGGCGCGGCTACCGCGGCGGAGCGCAGCGCTTCGACGACTCGTTCTACCGCGACTGGAGCCGCGCGCTCTACGACGGCGGCTACGCCGGCCTGACGTGGCCGAAGGAATACGGCGGCGCCGGCGCTCCGTACAGCTACCAGGCGATCTACCTCGAGGAGTCGGCGCGCGCGCAGGCGCCGTCGCACATCGGCGTGATCGGCATCGGCATGGCCGGACCGACGATCATGGCGCACGGTTCAGAGGAGAAGAAGCAGGCGCACCTCTCGAAGATCCTCTCCGCGGAGGAGATCTGGTGCCAGGGCTTCTCCGAGCCGGGCGCAGGCTCCGACCTCGCCGCGGTGCGCACGCGCATGGAGCGGAAGGGCGACGTCTTCGTCGTCAACGGCCAGAAGGTGTGGTCGTCGTTCGCGCACATCGCCGACTGGTGCATCCTCGTCGGCCTCTCCGACCCCGACGCGCCGCGCTACAAGGGCCTCACGTACATGATGGTCGACATGCACGCGCCCGGCGTCGAGGTGCGGCCGCTGCGCCAGATCACGGGCGAGTCGGAGTTCAACGAGATCTTCTTCACGGATGTCGAGGTCCCGGTCGAGAACCTCCTCGGCGAGGAGGGCCAGGGCTGGCAGGTCGCGATGACGACGCTGCTGCACGAGCGCGGCACGCTCGGGTTCGCGCTCAGCGCGCAGCTCGAGGTGCACCTCGGCCGGCTGATCGAAGTCGCACGCGAGCGCGTGAACGGCGACGCGCTGGCCCGCGACAAGGTCGCGCAGGAATGGATCGACCTGCAGGCGCTCCGCTACACGAACTACCGCGCGCTGACGACGTACCAGCGCACCGGCATCCCCGGCCCCGAGGGCTCCGTCGCGAAGCTGCGCTGGTCGGAGCAGAACCAGCGGCTGACGAAGCTCGGCCGCGAGCTGCTCGGCGACGACGGGATCCTCGACGACGGCTGGTGGCACCACCAGCAGCTGCGCAGCCGCGGCAACACGATCGAGGCCGGCACCTCCGAGGTGCTGCGCAACATCATCGCCGAGCGCGTGCTCGATCTGCCGAGGAGTCGCTGATGGATTTCTCCTTCACCGAAGAGCAGCAGGAGCTGAAGCGCCTCGCGCGCGGCTGGCTCTCCGAGCGGTTCCCGCTCGACCGTGACTGGGACGGCGCGCGGGACGACGACTGGGGCGGCCTCGCCGACCTCGGCTGGCTCGGCGTCTCCGTGGCCGAGGACGAAGGCGGCGTCGGCCTCTCGTTCCTCGAGGAGGCGATCCTCTTCGAGGAGCTCGGCTACGCGCTCTACCCCGGTCCGTATCTCGAGACGATCGGGCTCGCGCTGCCGTGGCTCGGGGCCGACGAGCGGGCGGCCGTTGCGTCGGGCGAGACGAAATGGTCGGCCGAGATCAACGGCTTCGTTCCGAATCTCGGTTCCGTCGACCGCGTCGTCGCGGACGGCTCTGGGTTCGACGCGCGCGGAGAAGAAGTCGCGTCGGTCGACCCGCTGCGGCCGCTCGGCCGGCTCGAGTACGGCGAGCGACGCCGCTCGCCGGCGCCGACGACGTGGCACGCGCACGCACGCGCGATGGCGTGCGAGGCGGTCGGCGTCGCGCAGCGCGTCGCTCGAGCTCGGGGTCGAGCACGCGAAGACCCGCGAGCAGTTCGGCAAGCCGATCGGCGTCTACCAGGCCGTCTCGCACGCGCTCGCGAACACGTACGGCGACGTCGAGCTGGCGCGGTCGCTCGCGTACTGGGCCGCGTGGTGCGTCGCCGAGGGCGACGAGCAGGCGCCCGTCGCGGCCGCGGCCGCGAAGTCGTTCGCAACGGAGGCCGCCGTCGCAGCGTGCGAGCGCTCGATCCAGGTGCACGGCGGCACGGGCTTCACCTGGGAGCATCCGCTCCACCGCTTCTACAAGCGGGCGCTCTGGCTCGAGGGCTTCGGCGACCGGCCGGCGCAGCTTCGCGCCGAGGTGGCTGACGCCGTCGTCGGCGCGGCCGTCACCGCCGGCTGAGAGGAGATCCCGTGGACGGACTGATGATGGACTTCCAGCTGACGCTGCCGCCGTGCTGCGGCGCGTCGAGACGTACTACGCCGACAACGCCGTCGTCACGCGGCTGCCGGACAAGAGCTTCCACCGCACGACGTGGGGATCCGTCGCCGCGCGCTCGCGCCAGCTGGCCGTCGCGCTGAAGCAGCTCGGGCTCGAGCGCGGCGACCGCGTCGCGACGCTCTGCTGGAACCACAGCCAGCATCTCGAGGCGTACCTCGGGATCCCGTGCGGCGGCTTCGTCCTCCACACGCTGAACCTGCGCCTGCACCCGAACGACCTCGCGTACATCGCGAAGCACGCCGGCGACCGCGCCGTCATCGTCGACAAGAGCCTCGTGCCGCTGCTCGAGTCCGTTCCGTGAGCGGACGCAGATCGAGCACGTCTTCGTCGTCGAGGACTCGTACGAGGAGCTGCTCGCGACGGCGTCGGCCGCCGACTGGCGCGATCCAGAGCTGGACGAGAACGAGGCCGCGGCGATGTGTTACACGAGCGGGACGACCGGGATGCCGAAGGGCGTCCTCTACTCGCACCGCTCGACGGTCCTCCACTCGCTCGGCGTCGCGGCCGGCAACCCGCTCGGGCTCGGCATCTCGGAGGAGGACGTGATCCTCCCCGTCGTGCCGATGTTCCACGCGAACGCGTGGGGCTATCCGTATCTCGGCGCGATGCTCGGCGCGAACCTCGTCTTCCCCGGCCCGTACCTCGACCCGGAGAGCCTGCTCGAGGACTTCGTGCAGGAGAAGGTGACCTGGACGGCCGGCGTGCCGACGATCTGGATGGGCATCCTCCAGCTGCTCGACGCGAACCCCGGCAAGTGGGATCTCTCGCGGATGAAGGGGATGCTCGTCGGCGGCTCGGCCGCGCCGCGCGCGATGATCGACGGCTTCAAGCAGCGGCACGGGCTCAACGTCGTCCACGGCTGGGGCATGACGGAGACGTCGCCGGTCGCGTCGACGGCGCAGCTCACCGGCGACCTGAAGAACGCGGACGAGGAGACGCAGTTCGACTTCGTCGCGATGCAGGGCATCCCGCTCCCGTTCGTCGAGCTGCGCGCGCGCGTCGGCGACGACGAGATTCCGTGGGACGGCGAGGCGATGGGCGAGCTCGAGGTGCGCGGGCCGTGGGTCGCGGCGGCGTACTACGACACGCCGGAGCAGGCCGACCGCTGGACGGACGACGGCTGGTTCAAGACCGGCGACATCGTCTCGATCCATCCGCGCGGGTTCATCCAGATCAAGGACCGCTCGAAGGACGTGATCAAGTCCGGCGGCGAGTGGATCTCGTCCGTCGAGCTCGAGAACGCGCTGATGGCGCACCCGGCCGTCGCCGAGGCGGCGGTGATCGCGGTGCCGGACGCGAAGTGGGCCGAGCGGCCGCTCGGCGTCGTCGTGCTCCGCGAGGGCACAGACCGCGACGAGCGACGAGCTGCGCGACTTTCTCGCGCCGCAGTTCGCGAAGTGGTGGCTGCCGGACCGCTTCGAGTTCGTCGACGAGATTCCGAAGACGAGCGTCGGCAAGTTCCTGAAGACGGCGTTGCGCGACCAGTTCGCGCAGGAGCCCGCGCCCGCCCCGCAGTCGTGAAGGCCGCGGTTCTCAGCGAGGTCGACGGGCCGTTCGACGTCGTCGACGTTCCCGATCCCGCCGCGGAGGGAAGGACCGTCGTGCGCGTGCGCGCGGCCGGGATCAACTTCGCGGACGTGATGATCCGGCGCGGCGTCTATCCGCAGATGCCGGAGCTGCCGACGATCCTCGGCTCGGAGATCGCAGGCGAGCTCGCGGACGGGACGCGCGTGATGGCGTTCACGCCGAGCGCCGGCGGGTACGCGGAGCTGACGGCGGTCGATCCGGCGTCGGTGGTGCCGCTGCCGGCGAACGCGACCTTCGCGGAAGGCGCGTCGTTCCTGCTGACGTTTCTCACGGCGTACATCCCGCTGACGCGGCAGGTGCGGATGCGCGAAGGCGCGACGGTGCTCGTGTACGCAGCGGCAGGCGGCGTCGGGACGGCGGCGATCCAGGTCGCGCTCGCGCTCGGCGCGGCGCGCGTCGTCGCGGCTGCGGGCTCGGCGGAGAAGCTCGACGTGTGCCGCGAGCTCGGCGCGGCGGAGGCGTACGTCTACGACGAGCTGCCGGAGGATCTGCAGGCCGACGTCGTGATCGATCCGGTCGGCGGCGAGCTGTTCGCATCGTCGCTGCCGCGGCTGCGGCCGCTCGGCTCGCTCGTGGCGATCGGTTCCGCGGCCGGGCCGTGGCCGTTGCTCGATCCGCGGCTGCTCGTCGGCCGCAACGCCGGCGTGCACGGCTTCTATCTCGGGCGGCTGATGCGCTACGACCCGGCGATCGTCGTCGCGGCGGTCGGCGAGCTGCTCGCGCTGTGGGAGAAGGGCGCCGTGAAGCCGCACGTCGGCGCGGAGTTCCCGCTCGCCGAGACCGAGCAGGCGCACGCGCTCGTCGAGTCGCGGCGCAGCGTCGGCAAGGTCGTGCTGCTCCCGTGAAGGCTCTGGTCACCGGCGGCCGCTCCGGAATCGGCGCGGCGATCGTCGACGCGCTCGGCGACGCCGACGTGACGATCCTCGATCTCGCGGACGGGCACGACGTCGGTGACGTCGCGACGTGGCACGCACTCGAGGGGCCGTTCGACGCGGCGTTCCTCAACGCCGGGCATCGCGATCGGCGTGGGCGACATGGCGGAGGTGACCGACGAGGACTACCGGCGGATCATGCGCGTCAACGTCGACGGCGTCGTCTTCGGCGTGCGCGAGCTCGCGGCGCGGCTGATGCCGAACGGCGGCTCGATCGTCGCGACGGCGTCGCTCGCCGGGCTCGTCGCTGCGCCGCTCGACCCGGTGTACGCGGCGACGAAGCACGCGGTCGTCGGCCTCGTGCGCGCGGCCGCGCCGGCGCTCATCCAGCGTGGGATCCGGATCAACGCGCTCTGTCCCGCGTTCACGGACACGCCGATCGTCGCGGAGGAGATCCGCGGCGTGATCCCGCCGCTGATGGAGCCGTCGTTCGTCGCGGAGGCGGCACTGCGCGCGCTGAACGACGAGGAGACCGGCCGCGCCTGGGTCGTCCAGATGAACCGCGTCGAGCCGTACCGCTTTCCCGGCGTCCCCGGTCCGCGTTGACGCGGTCGCGCCCCGGTTGGGGCCAGGATCCGCCGGCGGCGCCGCACGTCTGGCACACGCTCGGCTACCGCAACGTCGAGTACGGCGACGGGCACGTCGTGATGGAGTGGGACGCGCCGGTCGAGTACTGCTTCCACGGGCCGGGCGACATGCGGATCGTCCACGGCGGGATGGTGGCGACATTCCTCGACACCGCGATGGGCGGCGCCTGCTGGTCGCTGATGGAGGACGACGAGGACTTCCTGACCGCGGATCTCCGGGTCGAGTTCATGCGCTCCGCGACACCCGGCACGCTGCGGGCCGAGGGCCGGGTGATCCAGCGAAACCGCCGCGTGGTCTTCTGCTCCGCGGAGCTGTTCGACGCGGACGGGACGCTGCTCGCGGCCGCCCGCTGCACGCAGATCATCCGCCGCTCACGGTAAAGCCCCTCACGGCCGATATTCGGCCTGTGAAACGCGTTCTCGCCTGGGTTCTGCCGGTCGCCGCAGCGGCCGCCGTCGCGCCGATCGCCCGTGGCAACGGCGGCGACGCGTGGCTGTTCGTCCGCGGCGGACGCGTGCTCCTCTCGGCCGACTGGAGCCGGACATTCACGGATCCGGGGATCCAGGTCGGGCCGCTCCAGCTGGCGCTGTACGGCACCGTCGGGCGCGTTCCCGTGCTGATGGCGATCGTCCTCGGCGTGACGGCCGTGCTGCTCGTGCTCCTTGCGGCGCGCGCGGCCGGTGTCGAACAGCCGCGTTTGCTCGCGGGCGTCGGCCTTGCGGCGGTTGCGACGGGGTTCACGCGCGCCGGCTTCGACGCAGGACATCCGGCGGACTCGCTGCTGCCGCTGCTCTGGATCCTCGCCGCGGTCGAGGCTCGCCGCGGCCGCACCGTTCGCGCCGGTCTGATCGTCGGGCTCTCCGCAGGGCTCGAGACGTGGGGAATTCTCGGGGTCGCGGTGCTCGCGCTCGCGCCGTCCGTGCGCGATGCGGCGCGCGGCTTCGTCGTCGCGGTCGGCGCCGCGACCGTGCTGTTCCTGCCGTTCGTGGCGGCCGGCCACTTCGGGATGAGCCACTACCGCTGGCACGTCTCGTCGCAGTCACTCGTTTCGCTCGTCGTCGCTCCCGGCAGCGCGGTCGGTTGGCCGCTCCGGATCGCGCAGGGCGCACTCGCGCTCGGCGCGGGCATCGCAGTCGCGCGCGCGGCGCGCAACTCGCGTCACGCGGTGTGGCTCGTCCCCGTCGCGGTCGTCGTCGTGCGGCTGTTGCTCGATCCACTCGACAGCGGCTACTACTTCGTCGCGATCGAAGGCCCCGCGCTCGTCGGGCTCGCACTCGCGGCCGCGATCGGCCTACGGCTGCCCGGCCGCCGGCTTGCCCGCGAGCCGGTCGCATAGCGCGGCCTTCACCTCGGGCCAGTCGTCGTCGATCACCGCGTACCACGCGGAGTCGCGCCGCTCGCCGCCGCGCACGACCATGTGCTTGCGGAAAACGCCTTCGAACTGCGACGGCAGCGCGGCCAGCGCGGCGCGCGCGCGTTCGTTCCTTCTCGTCCGTCTTGAACTCGACGCGGTGAAATCCCTCGTGCTCGAACGCGTGCTCCATCAGCAGATACTTCGCCTCGGCGTTCACGCCGGTGTTCCACGCGACCGGCGACAGCCAGGTGTTGCCGATCTCGAGCACGCGGTCGCGCTCGCGCACGTTCATGTACGACGTCGAGCCGAGCGGAACGCCGCCGACGACCTGCGCGAACGGGAGCCAGAGCTCGCGCACCGACTCGAACCAGCCGTGGAACGTCTCACGGCTCTCGTTCGCGACGAGGGGGAACCAGCGGAACACCCGCTCGTCCTGCGCTGCCTCCCAGAGCGGATCCTCGTGCCGCGGCTCGAGCGGCTCGAGCCGGACGGCTCGCCTCGAGAGCTACGTGGAGCATCGGCGCCGGTGTAAGTGCGAGCGAACGGCGAGGGCCTGGCCCCTGAACGGCGAAAGGCGCGGCCAGGCCCTTAAACGAAGCGCCAGACGCCCCCGTCCTCGAACGAGCGGAGGATGCGGCGCGCGACGACCATCTTGTGCACTTCGTCCGCGCCGTCGTAGATGCGTGCGGCGCGCGCCATGCGGTACATCACGGCGAGCGGCGTGTCGTCGGTGACGCCGAGGCCGCCGTGCACCTGGATCGCGCGGTCGATCACGTCGTTGAGCACGCCCGCCGCGTAGAACTTGATCAGCGACACCTCGACGCGCGCCTCGTCTCCCTCGTCGAGCCGGTGCGCCGCCTGCAGCGTCATCAGCCGGCACGCCTGGATCTCCGCCGCGGACTCGGCGATCCAGTTCTGGATCGTCTGCTTGTCGGCGAGCGGTTCGCCGAACGCCTTGCGCTCGAGCGCGTACGAGCACATCAGCTCGAAGGCGCGCTGCATCTGGCCGAGCCAGCGCATCACGTGGTGGATCCGGCCCGGGCCGAGGCGCTTCTGCGCGATCCGGAAGCCGTCGCCCGGCTCGCCGAGCGTGTTCGCGACCGGGACGCGCACGCCGGTGAAGAGCGTCTCGCAGTGCGTCGCCCAGCCGTGCCCCAGGTGTCCCATCACCGGGATCTTCCGCACGAGCTCGTAGCCCGGCGTGTCGGTCGGGACGAGGATCATCGACGCGCGCTTGTGCGGCTCCGCGTCGGGATCCGTGACGACCATCACGACGCCGAAGCCCGCGCCGTCGGCGCCGGACGAGAACCACTTGTGCGCGTCGATCACCCAGTCGTCGCCGTCGCGCACAGCGCGGCCGCGGAGCAGCGTCGGATCGGAGCCCGCGACCTCCGGCTCCGTCATGCCGAAGAACGAGCGCGTCTCGCCGGCGACGAGCGGATCGAGGAACCGCTCGCGCTGCTCCGGTGTCCCGTACATGTGCAGGATCTCGCCGTTGCCCGCGTCGGGCGCCTGGCAGCCGAGGATCAGCTGCGCGATCACGCTGCGGCCGATCTCCTCGTTGAGGTACGCGTACTCGATGAAGCCGCTGCCCGTGCCGCCCGCTTCGGGCGGCAGGTGCGGCGCCCAGAGGCCCGCGTCCTTCGCGTGCTGCCGCAGCTCGGCGATCAGCGCGTCGGCCGCATCGTCCTCCGCCGCCAGGGCGCGCTCGTTCGGATAGATGTGCTCCTCCATGAAGGAGCGGACTCGGGCGCGACGCTCGAGAACCGGTTCCGGGATGACAGCGGACACGACTACCGCGATGATCGCAGACGTGCGCGAGGCAATGCAGCAGGCACTGTCGTCCGTCCTGGGCCGCGAGGTCGAGATCTCGGAGCCCGTTCTCGTCGCCGGCGGCGCGTCGAAGGAGGCCTGGGCCGTCGACGCGGACGGCGAGCGGCTCCTCGTCCGGCGGGCCGCGGCCACCGTGATGCACCACTACACGCTGTCGCTCGCTGACGAGTTCTCGGTGCTGAGCGCGGCCTTCGAGGCGGGCGTGACGGTGCCGCGCCCGTACGGCTATCTCGCGGATCTCGCCGGGCGCGAGGCGTTCGTGATGCAGCGGCTCGAGGGCGAGACGATCGGGCGGCGCATCGTCAAGAGGCCGGAGCTCGCGGCGGCGCGCGAGCGGCTGCCGCTGCAGATGGCGGAGGAGCTGGCGAAGATCCACGCGATCCCGGCGGAGCGCGTGCCGTTCCTTCCCGCGGCGCAGTTCGACCGGATGGTGGCCGAGCTCGACGAGATCGGCGAGCCGCACCCCGCGATCGAGCTCGGGTTGTGGTGGCTGCGCGAGCATCGCCCGCCGCCGCGGCCGGTCGTCGTCACGCACGGCGACTTCCGGATCGGCAACCTCGTCGTCGGCGAGCGACGGTCTCGTCGGCGTCCTCGACTGGGAGTTCGCGCACCTCGACGAGCCCGCGCGCGACATCGCGTTCGGGCTCGTGCGCGCGTGGCGGTTCGGCGTTCCCGAGAAGCGTCTCGGCGGCGTCGGCGACGTCGAGCCGTATCTCGAGCGCTACAACGAGCTGACCGGCTTCGACGTGTCGCCGGCGGAGCTGGACTACTGGGAGCTGGCCGGGAACGTCGGCTGGGCGATCGGCTGCCTCACGCAGGCGCAGCGCCACCTCAGCGGCCTCGACCGGAGCGTCGAGCTCGCGATCCTCGGCCGCCTCGGCGCGGAGGTCGAGTACGAGATCTGCCACCTGCTTGAGAAGGCGGCCGCATGAGCGACCGCCCGACCGCGCAGGAGCTCGCCGAGGCGATCCAGGAGTTCCTCGCCGGCGAGATCCTGCCGACGCTGAGCGATCACCGGCTCCGGTTCCGGATGCTCGTCGCGCTCAACGCGCTCGGGATCGTCTACCGAGAGCTCGCCGCGCTCGAGCCCGGCGACGACGCCGAGCAACGGGAGCTCGCACGGCGGATCCGTGCCGGCGACGTCCCGCCGGGAACGCTCGCGCGCGTCAAGGCCGACGTCGAGGCGCGGCTGCGGATCGCGTCACCGCGCTACCTCGACGGCTACTAGACGAACGCGGACTCGCCGGTGAGCGCGCGACCGATCAGGAGCTTCTGCACCTGACTCGTCCCCTCGTACAGCGTCAGCACGCGCGCGTCGCGCAGGTAGCGCGCGACCGGGAATTCGTCGACGTAGCCGTAGCCGCCGTGCACCTGCAGCGCTGCGTTCGCGGCGCGCACGGCGACCTCGCTGGCGTAGTACTTCGCCTGCGACGCCGCGAGCGTGTACGGCTCGCCCGCATCCGCCAGCGCCGCGGCCCGCCACGCCATCAGCCGCGCGGCCTCCGTCTCCGTCGCCGCGTCCGCGATCAGGTCCTGGACGAGCTGGAACGCTGCGATCGGCTTGCCGAACTGCGTCCGCTCCGTCGCATACGCAGTCGCCGCCTCGACGCAGCCGCGGGCAAGCCCGACCGCGCCGGCGGCGAGCGAGATCCGCCCGTTGTCGAGCGCCGACATCGCGACCTTGAACCCGGCGCCCTCGTCGCCGAGCCGCGCCGAGTCCGGCACGCGGACGCCGTCGAGGAAAAGCTCCGCCGTGTCCTGCGAGCGCAGCCCGAGCTTCCCGGTGATCTTCCTCGCGCTGAAGCTCGCAGACCCAGTCGGCACGAGGAAGCACGTGATCCCGCGCGGCCCCTCGCCGCCGGTGCGCGCGAATACGAGCGCCACCCCGGCCCACGAGCCGAGCGTGATGAAGATCTTCGAGCCGGAGATCACCCAGTCGCCGCCGTCGCGCTCGGCGCGCGTCACGAGCGACGCGGGGTCTGACCCCGACCCCGGCTCCGTCAGCCCGTAGCACCCGAGCGCGCGCCCGTCCGCGAGCTGCGGCAGCCACTCCGTCTTCTGCTCCTCCGTCCCCCACTTCGCGATCGTCTTCCCGGCGAGGCCGTTGTTGACCGAGACGATTCCGCGCACCGACGAGTCCGTGCGGCCGAGCTCCTCCATGACGAGGCAGTACGAGATCGTGTCGAGAGCCATGCCGCCGTACTCCTCCGGCAGGGCGCAGCCGAGGAACCCGACCTCGGCCAGCTTGGCCACGATTCCGCGATCCATCGTCTCCGTCCGGTCCCACTCGCCGGCGTACGGCACGACCTCGCGCTCGCAGAACTCGCGGGCCGAGTCGCGGATCAGCTCCTGTTCAGGCGTAAGAGTGAAGTCCATGTGCGTATTCTCCACGCATGCCGAATCTCACGGGAAAAGTCGCAATCGTCACAGGCGCGGGCAGGGGTATCGGCCGCGCGCATGCACTGGCGCTTGCCGCGGCGGGCGCGAAGGTCGTCGTCAACGACCTCGGAGGCTCGCTCGGCGGCGAAGGCGCCGACGCCTCGCCGGCCGAGCAGGTCGTCGCGGAGATCAAGGCCGCCGGCGGCGAAGCCGTCGCGAACGCCGACAACGTCGCCGACTACGAAGGCGCCGGGAGGCTCGTCCGCCAGGCGGTCGACGACCTCGGCGGGCTGGACATCCTCGTCAACAACGCGGGGATACTCCGCGACCGCATGCTCGTCAACATGACCGAAGCCGAATGGGACGCGGTGATCAACGTCCACCTGAAGGGACACTTCTGCCCGACGCAGCACGCGGCGACGTACTGGCGGGAGCGCTCGAAGGCCGGCGAGGAGGTGCGCGGGCGCATCATCAACACCGCGAGCCCGTCCGGTGTCTTCGGGAACGTCGGCCAGGCGAACTACGGGGCGGCGAAGGCCGGGATCGCGGCGTTCACGATCATCGTGGCGCAGGAGCTCGGCCGCTACGGCGTCACCGTCAACTGCGTCGCGCCGAACGCGCGCACGCGGATGACCGAGGACACGTTCGACATGGGAGAGATCCCGGACGGATTCGACCCGCTCGACCCGGCGAACAACTCCGTCGTCGTCGTCGCGCTCTGCGCCGACGAGGCGCAGGGAATCACGGGCCAGGTCTTCCACGTCTGGGGCGGCGCGGTGAGCCGGCTCCAGGGCTGGACGGGCGCCGACCTGTTCGACGCACCCGACGGCTGGAGCGCGGACGAGCTCCTCACCGAGCTGCAGACGAAATACCCGGACGGCGTCAGCCCGCGCGGCATGGCCGAGAACATGGCGTCGGTCGGCGCGCGGTCGCTCAGCAGCAAGTGACGCCGCAGCGGCGCCGCATCTACCTGATGCGCCACGCCCAGGTGCGCTACTTCGAGGGCGTCCAGCCGGAGCAGGTGATGTTGACGGACGAAGGCCGCCGCCAGGCACAGGCGGCGGCCGCGGCGCTCGCCGGCGTCAGCTTCGACCGCGTGCTGACGAGCGGCCTCCCGCGAACGCTCGAGACCGCGCGGATCGTCGCGCCCGGCGTCGAGCCGGAAAAGCACAGCGCGTTCCGCGAGATCGAGAGCGGCGACATCCGCGGGCTCGACTCCAACGAAGTACAGACGATGATGGCCACAGCGTTCCGCGGCGTCACCCCGCACGAGACGCAGTTCCTCGGCGGCGAGACGATCGGCGAGCTGTTCGACCGCGTGCTCCCGGAGCTCGACGAGCTCCTCGCCGACCCGAGCTGGGACGTCGTCCTCCTCGTGCTCCACGGCGGCGTCAACCGCGCGATCCTCGGCCGCGCGATCACCGGCGACCGGATCTTCCTCGGCGGCTTCGAGCAGTCGCCCTGTTGCATCAACGTCCTCGACGTGGCCGACGGCGGCGCATTCATCGTCCGCGCCGTCAACCACACCCCGTACGACCCCGCCCACGTCGACGCCCCGCGGGCCACGACGATGGAGCACCTCTGGGCCGAGTACCTCGAGGCACGGAGCCGCAGAGCCGCCGCCGACCTATGACCCTGTACGCGCCCCTCCCGATTCCTTAGGGTCCCGCTCCGGATGGGTCTCCTCTCGATGCGCAACGTGTCCCTGCGCTTCGGCGGCATCGTCGCGCTCGACGACGTGTCGCTCGAGGTCGAGGAAGGGACGATCGCCGGGCTGATCGGGCCGAACGGCGCCGGCAAGACGACGGCGTTCAACGTGATCACGCGGCTCTACCGCCTCGACTCAGGCGACGTCGTCTTCGACGGGCAGTCGCTGCTGCGCACGCCCGCGAGCGGCGTGATCCGCCACGGGATCGCACGCACGTTCCAGAACGTCGAGCTCTTCCCGACGATGTCCGTGCTCGAGAACGTCCTCGTCGGAGACCACGCGCGCTCGCGTTTCAAGTCGGAGCGCGCGACGCAGCAGAACGCACTCGACGTCCTCGACTTCGTCGGCATCGCCGACGTCGCGAACCGGCCCGCCACCGGACTGCCGTTCGGGACGCTGAAGCGGGTCGAGCTGGCGCGCGCGCTCGCGTCGCGGCCGCGGCTGCTCCTCCTCGACGAGCCGGCCGGCGGGCTCAACCACGAAGAGGTCGCCGAGCTCGGCGAGTTCATCAAGCGGCTCCGCGACGAGCGGAAGGTGACCGTGCTGCTCGTCGAGCACCACATGAACCTCGTGATGAACGTGTCCGATCACGTGCACGTCCTGAACTTCGGCCGGACGATCGCGAGCGGCCCCCCGTCGGAGGTCCAGCGCGACCGGAAGGTGATCGAGGCCTACCTCGGCGGCGAGCTGCGAGGACACCGCGTAGATGCCTGCGCTGCTCGAGCTCGAGAACGTCGAGGCGCGCTACGGGCCGATCGAGGTGCTGCACGGCATCTCGCTCGCGGTCGACGAGGGCCAGATCTCCGCGGTGCTCGGCGCCAACGGCGCCGGCAAGACGACGACCCTCCGCGCGATCTCCGGCACGGTCAAGCGCAGCGGGACGATCCGCTTCGCCGGCAAGGCACTCGGCCGCACCGGCCCCGACGGCGCGGCGCGCGGCGGCATCGCACACGTGCCTGAAGGTCGCGGCACCTTCGCCGAGCTCACCGTCTGGGAGAACCTCCGGCTCGGCGCGTACACCCGCCGCGGCTCGGCGAAGGACGACTTCCAGCGCGTGCTCACGTACTTCCCGTGGATCGATGACCGCCGCAACCAGCAGGCCGGAACGCTCAGCGGCGGCGAGCAGCAGATGCTCGCGCTCGCCCGCGCATTCATGCAGCGGCCGCGCCTGCTCCTGCTCGACGAGCCGTCGCTCGGCCTCGCGCCGGTGCTCGTGACGGAGATCTTCCGGATCATCCAGGAGCTGAACCAGCACGAAGGGCTCACCGTCCTCGTCGTCGAGCAGAACGCGCACATCGCGCTCCAGGTCGCGCAGACGGCGACCGTCCTCGAGGTCGGCCGCGTCGCGCTGACGGGACCGAGCCGCGAGCTCGAGGAGAACGAGTCGATTCGCCGGAGCTACCTCGGGTACTGATGGTCGCGCTGGCGCAAAAGCTCACGCGTAATCGCGGCGCCGCCCGCGTCGGCACCGGTGCGTCGCCGCTGACGGTGATCCTGCTGCTCGCGGTGGCGGTGTTCCTCCTCGTCGGGTCGCTTCGTCGAGCCCGATCTTCGCGCAGCAGACCGTCGCCGGGCTCTCGCAGGGCGCGATCTTCGCGAGCCTCGCGCTGTCGCTCGTGCTGATCTACCGCGCGACCGAGGTGATCAACTTCGCCCAGGGCGAGATGGCGATGGCGACGACGTACTTCGCGTACCAGCTCACGCTCTGGGGACTCTCGTACTGGTACGCGTTCGTCCTCGCGCTCGTGATGGGCTTCTTCTTCGGGCTCGTGATCCAGGTCGTCTTGATCCGGCCGGTGCAGCACTCCGTGATCGCGGTCGTGATCGTGACCGTCGGCCTGTTCGTGCTCATCGACGGGCTCGTCACCTGGAAATGGGGCGCCGACCTGAAGTTCATGCCGGCGCCGTTCGGCAACAGCGTCTACCACATCGGCAGCGTCGCGTTCTCGCGCCAGGACCTCGGGACGCTCGTCGTCACGATCGTGTCGGTGCTGCTGCTCTGGGTGCTCTTCCGCTTCACGAAGCTCGGACTCGGGATGCGCGCGGCCGCGCTGCGCCCCGCGTCGGCCGCGCTCGTCGGCGTGCGCGTGAACTGGATGCTCGCGATCGGCTGGGGCCTCGCCGCCATCCTCGGCGCGGTCGCCGGGCTGATGATCGAGCCGACGGTGTTCCTCCAGCCGACGATGATGCAGGCGGTTCTGCTCTACGCGTTCGCCGCCGCGGTGCTCGGCGGGCTCGAGAGCCCCGTCGGCGCGGTGATCGGCGGCCTCCTGCTCGGCGTCTTCCTGAACCTGATCGGCCAGTACGTCAGCTTCGCGACGTCGGAGCTGCGGCTGCCGATCGCGTTCGCGGTGCTGCTGATCGTGCTGCTGATCAAGCCGCACGGACTGTTCGGCCGGAAGCAGGTGAGGCGCGTATGAGGAAGCACCTCGCCCGCGATCGTGGCGCTCGCGATCGTCGCGGTCGTCGATCGTGCTGCTGCCCTTCCAGCTCGACGGCTACCACCAGGGCCTGGCCGCGAAGGTCGCGATCTTCTTCATCGCGATCCTCGGCCTGAACATCCTCACCGGCTACACCGGCCAGATCTCGATCGGGCACGGCGCCTTCATGGCGATCGGCGGCTACACGACCGCGGTGATGTCGCACTACCACGACACGAATCTGATCCTGACGCTGCCGCTCGCGTTCGTGATCTCGTTCGGCTTCGGTGTGCTCGTCGGGATCCCGGCGCTCCGCTTCTCCGGCGTCTACCTCGCGCTTGCGACGTTCGCGTTCGCCGTCTCCGTACCGCAGTTCGCGCTGAAGTTCTCGACCTTCCTCGGCGGCAGCAACGGGATCCAGACCACGTCCGCGCCGACGCATCTCTGGCTCTACGTCGTCAGCTGGTCGTGCGCCGGGATCCTCTATCTCGTCGCGTGGCTCGTGCTCCGCGGCCGCACCGGGCGTGCGTTCCGCGCGGTCCGCGACAGCGAGATCGCGGCCGCCGCCTCGGGCGTCACGCTGCCGATCTACAAGACGCTCGCCTTCGGGATCTCGGCCGCCTTCGCGGGGGTCGCCGGCTCGCTGCTCGTCCTCGCGACGAACGGCTACGCGCAGCCGAACGAGTTCACCGTCTTCCTCTCGCTCGAGCTCCTGGTCGGCGCCGCCGTCGCCGGCCTCGGCTCGCTCTGGGGGGTGCTGATCGGAGCCCTGTTCATCAGCCTGCTGCCGACCGTCTCGGCCTCGTGCCGCTGATCGGGTCGTCGCACGGCCAGGACGTCGTCTTCGGGCTGATCGTGATCGGGATCATGCTGCTGCTCCCGACCGGCTTCGCCGGGCTGCTCCGCCGGCTCCGGACGCTGCCGGGAATCCGGACGGCGCGAGAAAGGGCCATGAATAGCGGACTCGGACTAACAAATCGGATCCGAGAGAGTCATACTCACGAATTCGGATCTGGCTTCTCGAAGCAGGATCGAACCCACTGAGGAGGGTCGGATGGGCAAGAAGGGACGGATGCTGGCGGCGCTCGCCGGCGTACTGATTGTCGCGGCGCTCGCCGTCACGACGGCGTCCGGGGCGCACCGGACGGATCCCGGCGTCACGGCGACGTCGATCTCGATCGGGGGAACATTCCCGCTGACGGGCGTTGCGTCGCTCTACAAGACGATTCCGGCGGCGGAGGCCGCGTACTTCGCCTACGTCAACGACCACGGCGGAGTCAACGGCCGCAAGATCAACTTCACGATCCTCGACGACGGCTACAACCCGGCACAGACGGTGCCGCTGACGCAGCAGCTCGTCGAGCAGAACAAGATCTTCGCGGACTTCGGCAGCCTCGGCACCGCGCCGAACCTTTCCGTCTGGAGCTACCTGAACCAGAAGAAGGTCCCCCAGGTGCTGATCGCGACCGGCGACTCGTACTGGGGCTTCTCGTACAAGAAGTATCCGTGGACGATGGGCTGGCAGCCTGACTACCCGGGCGAGGCAAAAGTCTACGGTCGCTACCTCGCGACCAACATGCCGAATGCGAAGATCGGCGTCCTCTACCAGAACGACGCATTCGGCAAGAACTACTTCGCAGGCCTGCGGGTCGGGCTCGGCGAGAAGAAGAGCCAGATCGTGGGCTCCCAGTCCTACGACCCGGGCCAGACGAACGTCACGCAGCAGCTCCTCGCGCTCAAGGCGGCCGGAGCGGACACGCTCGTCATCTTCGCACTGCCGACGCAGACGATCACCGCGCTCGCGACGCTGCGGGGAATCGGGTGGGCGCCGACCGCGACGCTGATCGGCAACGTCTCGGCGAACCGGATCTTCATGCTCGCCGCTGCGAAGGCCGGGGCGGCCGTCGACGGCGTGATCTCGACCGGCTACACCGTGTCGTCGACCTACGCGGCACAGGCGAATCTCCCGGGCGTGAAGCTCGCCCAGGCGATCATCTCGCAGTACGCGCCCTCGCTCTCGGGGAGCCTCGCCGCCGGCGACGGAAACATCGTCTACGGCCTCGGTGCGGCGTGGACGATGGTGTACGGCCTCCAGCACGCCGGCAAGACGCCGACGCGCGCCGGGCTGATGAAGGCCCTGAAGAGCATGAACCACGTGACGGACCCGTTCGCGTATCCGGGGATCAAGCTCCAGACCTCGGCACGGGACAACTTCCCGATCGAGCAGGAGATCATGACCAAGTGGGCGGGCGGCGCCACAGGCGACTGGGTGCCGTTCGGAAAGCTGATCAGCGGCGTTCGCTGACGAGCGATCGATAGTGGGAACGAGAGGGGAGCTGCGGCTCCCCTCTTCGTTTCCGGCGCGCGCGGACGCCGTCGTGGTCGGCGGCGGCGCGATCGGTGCGAGTGCGGCGTTCCACCTCCGCCGCGCGGGCGTTCGCGACGTCGTGCTGCTCGAGCGCGACGCGCTCGCGTCCGGGTCGACGAGCAAGGCGGCCGGCGGGATCCGTACGCAGTTCGCCGACGAGCTGAATGTCCGCATCGCGCTCCGGTCGCTCGACGAGTTCGAGCGGTTCGAGGAGCTGACCGGTGCGGAGATCGCATTCCGGCAGTACGGCTATCTCTTTCTCCTCGACTCGGACGACGACGCGGCGGCGTTCCGCGAGGCGCTCACGCTGCAGCACTCGCTCGGCGTGCCGTCGCGCGAGCTGACGCCCGCCGAGGCGGGCGAGATCGTCCCGCAGCTCTCGCTCGACGGCCTCGTCGCGGCGACGTACTGCGCGCGCGACGGCTATGCGACGCCCGAGGCGGTCGTGCAGGGCTACGCGTCCGCGTCGGGCGCGACGATCGTCCAGGGCTGCCCGCTCACCGGCATCGACGTGCGCGACGGGAGGATCGTCGCGGTCGAGACGCCGCGCGGGCGGATCGCGACGGACACCGTCGTCTGCTGCGCCGGGATCTGGTCGCGCGAGGTCGGCGCGCTCGCGGGCGTCGAGCTGCCGGTCGAGGGCGAGGCGCGCTCGATGTGGTTCACGCCGGAGGACGGCGGACTGCCGGAGCGGCTGCCGCTGACAATCGACTTCTCCACCGGCTTCTACGTCCACCGCGAGGGACCGGGGCTCGCGTTCGGCGGCCGCGAGCGCGCGCTCGAGGACGTCGCCGAGGCGGCGGCGCGCCGGCTGCCGGCGCTCGTCGAGCTGCCGGTGCAGACGTCGTGGTGGGGCTGGTACGACGTCAGCCCCGACTGGAACGCGCTCGTCGGAGAGACGGCGGAGCCGTCACGGTTCTTCTACGCGACCGGATTCTCCGGCCACGGCTTCCAGCAGGCTCCGGCGGTCGGCGAGCACCTCGCCGAGCTCGTGACCGGCCGGCCGCCGACGCTCGACCTCTCCGCGTTCAGCCTCGAGCGGTTCGCCGAGGGCACGCCGCGGCCCGAGACGTTCGTCGTCTAGCTCGGCCAGGAGCGCGACTTCGGGCGGAGGTCGTACTTGCCTCCGTCACGGCACTGCGCCGACCAGTACGTCGGCGTGTTCTGTCTGGCGTTGCGGGTACATCTGCGTCGCGTAGTACGACGCGAGCGCCTCCGCCTCGGGCACCGACGCGCCGAGCTTGTTCGCGACGTACCAGATCGACTGCATGCCGTAGCACTCGACCTGCGCCTCGTTGACGTAGCCGAGGATGTGGTACGACTCGTGCGCGACGACCGCGAGTGCCATCGCGATGTCGGGGACCGTGTCGCAGTCGCTCGACGCACACGTACGCGGGTCCCAGCGAACCGGCGACTGATGGAACCAGGTCAGGTACGTGCACTCGTCGGGCCGCATCAGGAAGTAGTCGAGGGCGTGGTTGCCGAGGAACGGCGTCACGCCGAGCACATAGGGGCTCGGCTCGCCGAGTGAGCCGCACCGGACGGAGACCTTGTGCCGCGTCAGGCGGCCGGCGACGACCTCGGCGATCTTCTCCTCGTAGGTCGCGGGCCGCGCGAGCAGCGCCTTGTCCTGCGCCGTCACCGGGCGCGCGGTGGCGTGCGCGGAGCCCGCGGCGAGACCGGCCGCCAGCACGACGACGAAGAGAACGCGGCGGCGCATCGTTCGTCCCATCCGCCTCAGCTCGGCCAGCTGTGCGACTTCGGGCGGAGGTCGTACTTGCCGCCGTCGCGGCACTCCGCCGTCCAGTACGCCGGGGTCGCCTTCTCCCGCTCGGCGTAGATGTTCTGCCAGTAGAACGTCGCGATCCGCTGACTCTCCGCAACCGACGCGCCGAGGCTCGACGCGACGAACCAGATCGACTGCATCCCGTAGCACTCGACGCGCGCCTCGTCGATGTAACCGAGCAGGTGATACGACTCGTGGGAGACGGTCGCGAGCGCCATCGCGACGCCGGCGATCGTGTTCGTGCAGGACGAGTCGTCGCAGTTGGCCGGGTCGTAGCTCGCGGGCGAGGCGTGGAACGCCGCGAGATGCGCGCACATCTCCGGCAGCATCAGGAAGTAGCCTGCTGGGTGGAGCGGCGGGCCGATGAAAGGCGTGATGCCGACGATCCCGTATCCGGCGGGGACGCCGAGCGCGCCGCAGCGCGCCTTCGGATGGAGATGCGTGAGCCTGGCGGCGACGTTCTCCGCGATCTTCTCCTCGTACGTCGGAGCGCGGTTCAGGAGTGCCGCATCGGCGGGGCGGGCCGGACGGATCTGGGCCTGTGCGGCCGCGGCGAGAACGCCCGCGAGTACGAGGGCGACGGGGAGCAGACGCAGGCGCATCGGTCAGTCATCGGCAAGACCGGCCGGATCCGTGAGTGGGGCGCGGCAGGCAAAGCGCTCGCACACGTAAACAGCGGGCTTGCCGTCGACAAGCGTCTTTCCCTCGAGCAGCGGCACGCCGTCGGCCGGGCCGAACGCGACGACGGCGTTCGGGTCGAAGCCGCGCAGCGCGGCGCGCGCCACGTCGCTGTCGGGACCGCCGACGATCGCGAGCTCGCGCGGCGGCGAGAGATGGAGGTCGAGCGCGCACAATGCCCAGCCGAACGCCGACGGCGCGCGCGGCAGGGCGTCGCGCACGAGCAGCAGCGCGGCAGCAGCGCGGCGCTCCAACTCCTCGTCGCCCCAGATCCGCGCGAGGCGCAGGAGCACGAACGCGAGCATCGAGCTTCCCGACGGCGCCGGGTGATCCTCGATGTCCTTCTGCCGCGCGACAAGCGCCTCGCCGTCGGACGACGTGAGGAAGAAGCCGCCGCGCTCGTCGTCCGCGAACAACTCGACCGCGAGCAGCGCGAGCCGCCGCGACTCCTCGAGCCAGCGCAGCTCGCCCGTTGCGACATGGAGCTCGTAGAGACCGTGCGCGACGTCGGCGTAGTCCCCGAGGTAGCCCGTTCCCTTCGCGACGCCGTTGCGCCAGGTGCGATGCAGGCGGCCGCCGTCCGACAGCGGGCCGAGCAGAAACTCCGCGAGCGCCCGCGCGGCGTCGAGCCAGTCGGGCCGGTCGAGCCTTCGCCCCGCCTCCGCGAGCGCGGCGAGCAGCAGTCCGTTCCACGACGCGATCGCCTTGTCGTCGCGGAGCGGCTTCGGGCGCAGCTCGCGCACGGCGAACAGCGCGGCGCGCTCGTCGCGCGTCAGCCCGCCGCGAAGGACGAACCGTCCGTGCTCGAACGGCTGCAGCAGTGCGTCGCGGCCGGGGCCGATCGCCGCCACGAGCTCCTCCGGCGTCCACGTGAACGTCAGACCCTCGACGCCGTCGGTGTCGGCGTCCTGCGCCGACGCGAAACCGCCGCCGTCGAGCGCGAGCTCGCGGAGCACGTACTCGACCGTGTCCTCGACCACCGCGGAGTACGTCGTCGTCCCCGTGAGCACCCACGCGTGCAGATACGCGGGCACCAGCAGCGCGTTGTCGTAGAGCATCTTCTCGAAGTGCGGCACGAGCCACTGCCGGTCGACGCTGTAGCGGTGGAAGCCGCCGCCGACGAGGTCGTACATCCCGCCGGCCGCCATCCCGTCGAGCGTGCCGAGCGCGAGGTCGAACTCGCCGCGGCGCAACAGGAACTCGACGACGGACGCGGGCGGGAACTTCGGCGCGATCCCGAAGCCGCCCCACTGCGCGTCGAACTGGCCGCGCAGCGTTTCCACTGCCCCGTCGAAGAGCGCGGCCGCGAGCGGCTCGCGCGACGGCTCGCGCGCGGCTCCCTGCCGCAGCGCGTCGACGAGCACCGCAGCCTGCCGGCCGACGTCCTCGCGCCGCTCGCGGTACGCCTCTGCGACGGCGCCGAGCACCTGCCGGAACGCCGGCATCCCGTGCCGCGGCTCCGGCGGGAAATACGTGCCGCCGAAGAACGGCTCGCCGTCCGGCGTCAGGAACACCGTCATCGGCCAGCCGCCCTGCCCTGACAGCGCGACGACGGCATCCATGTAGACCGCGTCGACGTCGGGCCGCTCCTCGCGGTCGACCTTCACGCTCACGAACAGCTCGTTCATGTCGTGCGCCGTCGCCTCGTCCTCGAACGACTCGCGCTCCATCACGTGGCACCAGTGGCACGCGGAGTAGCCGATCGAGAGCAGCAGCGGCTTGTCCTCCGCGCGGGCGCGCTCGAATGCCTCCTCGCCCCACGGATACCAGTCGACCGGATTGCCCGCGTGCTGGAGCAGGTACGGGCTCGTCTCGCCGGCCAGCCGGTTCATCGCTCGTACCCCACGAGCGTCGCGTGCCTGCGGAAGCCGATCGCCTCGTAGAGCGCGCACGCCGTCACGCTCTGGCAGAGGACGACCGCCTCGCGGCCGCCCTCCTCGTACAGACGCCGGAGCGCGAACGTGCAGACGGCGGCACCGAGCCCGCGGCGGCGGAACTCCTCGCGCACGCCGACCGGCTCCAACTCACCGACGGCGTTCTCGTCATCGGGCCAGATGTGGCAATACGCGGCGAAGCGCCCATCCGGCGCCTCGACGACGCAGTCGAGCGACGCGCGGTACGGCCAGGTCGCGACGACGCTCGCGAAGCTCGACTCGGTGACGCGCGACGGTGCCCAGACGTCGCGGTGGATTGCGACGCGTTCGGCGAGATCGCCAGGCTCGACGGTGCGGAAGCGGAAGCCGTCGGGGAGCGGTGCCGGCTCGGGTGCCTCGGTCAGCTCGCGGCCGTTGAAGTGGAGCGACTCGCCGGGCCGCTCGAAGCCGTGCCGCGCCAGCGCAGCACGCGCCTCGGCGTCGTCTTCGAAGGCGAACGCACTCCGCGCGTCCGGCTCGTCGAGGATCTCATCGAGCAGCTCCGTGCCGGTCGGCCCGGACGTCGATCTCGAGCTTCCCGGTGTCGCCCTTCAGCCATGACCATGCGACGACCGCGCCGTCCTCCTCCCAGAGCCGGATCCGCCACTCCTGCTCGCGCCCCTCGTGCTGGCGCAGGCCCCACGCGATGTCGCCGATGTGCCACTGCGCGCGCGGGCCGAGCAGGCGCCGCTGCTCGAGCGCGAGCTGCTGCATGGCGGGCAGGTCGTCGTACCCGCGCCACGGACGTGATGCGATGATCGAGGCGATGGCTCGATCCTACGAGGAGCTGACGGTCGGGGACGTCTACCGCAGCCGTTTCGGCCGCACGGTCCTCGAGGCGGACAACGTCTGGTTCACGCTGCTGACGCTGAACACGAATCCGATCCACTTCGACGCGGAGTACGCCGCGACGACCGAATGGAAGCGGCCGCTCGTCGACTCCACCTTCACGCTCGCGCTCGTCACGGGCCTCTCGGTCGCCGACGTCTCGGAGCGCGCGGTCAACCTCGGCTGGCGCGAAGTACGGCTGCCCGCGCCCGTCTTCGCCGGCGACACGATCCGCGCCGAGACGGAGGTCGTCGCGAAGCGCGAGTCCGAGTCCCGCCCGGGTCAGGGGATCGTGACGGTGCGAACGCGCGGCCTCAATCAGCGCGACGAGGTCGTGATCGACTTCGAGCGGACGATCATGGTTCCGACCGGCGATGCAGATCGAGACTGAGCGTCTGGTGCTGCGCGAGCCGCAGCTCGGCGACGTCGACGACGTGCTCGAGCTGATCGAAGACGACGAAGTGATGCGCTGGATCGGAGGCGAAGCAGGCGACCGCGATGCCGCGGTCGAGCACGTCGAGCGTTGGATCTCGCGCTGGGAGCGCGACGGCGTCGGCCCGTTCTCCGTGCTCCTCGACGGGTATGTGATCGGACGCGTCGGGCTGCTCGTCTGGGACACGCGCACGTGGGAGACGGCGTCATTCGAGCTGGCCGGCGCGCACGCGCAGCCGGAGCTCGGCTGGGCGATCGCGCAGCGGTATTGGGGAAGCGGCTATGCGACTGAGGCCGCGCGTGCCGTGCGCGACTGGGCGTACGCCGAGCGAGCCGTCGAGCGGCTCGTCTCGCTGATCGCTCCCGACAACGTCCGCTCGGCGCGTGTCGCGGAGAAGCTCGGCGCGGAGCCGATGGAGGAGATCGAGACGCATCACGGCCCGGCGCGCGTCTGGGTGCATCCGCGATGACGGAGTTCCAGCCGCTCGCAGGAATCCGCGTCGTCGACGTCACGGCGTCGCTCGCCGGCCCGACGTGCACGCAGCTGCTCGCGGCGTTCGGCGCCGACGTGGTGAAGATCGAGCCGCCCGACGGCGATCACGCGCGGGCGTGGGGGCCGCCGTTCGTCGGCGGCGACAGCGCGCTGTTCTTCGCGGCGAATGCGGGAAAGCGCTCGCTCGTGCTCAACCTGAGAAACGAGGTCGACACGCTGCTCCGGCTCGTCGACGACGCCGACGTCTTCGTCGTCAGCCTCCGGCCGGGACTTGCGGACGAGGTCGGCCTCGACGGCGACGCGCTCCTCGCCCGGAACCCGCGCCTCGTCCACTGCACCATCGGCGCGTACGGCCGCACCGGGCCGCTCGCCGACCGGCCGGGCTACGACCCGCTGATGCAGGCCGCGAGCGGGATCATGAGCGTCACCGGCGAGCCCGACCGCCCGCCGGTCCGCGTCGGCGTCTCGCTGATCGACTTCGCCACGGGACAGTGGGCCGCGATCGGGATCCTCGCGGCGCTGCTCGAACGCGGCCGCGACGGCAAGGGACGGACGGTCGACACGTCGCTCTACGAGACGGCGCTCTACGCGATGTCGTCGCACATCGCCGGCTATGCCGAGAGCGGAGAGGTTCCCAGCCGGCAAGGCTCCGCTTTCCTGCCGATCGCCCCG
This sequence comes from uncultured Actinomycetes bacterium, assembly GCA_963816455.1. Classification (GTDB taxonomy): domain Bacteria; phylum Actinomycetota; class Thermoleophilia; order Gaiellales; family Gaiellaceae; genus Palsa-739. The sequence goes on along the minus strand of CAWFKM010000016.1, from coordinate 57,833 downwards.
TACGAGGTCTTTCCCACGAGTGACGGCGGGCTGATGATCAGCGCCGGCAGCGACTCTCTCTGGACGCGCCTGCGCGGCGCGCTCGATCTGCCTGACGACGAGCGGTTCCGGACGAACCCTGACCGCGTGCGCAACCGCGCCGCCCTCTCGGAGACAATCGCCGCGGTGCTGCGGACTGGAACGAGCGCGGACTGGGAGGCGGCGCTGACCGAGGCCGGCGTCCCGGTGTCGCCGGTGCGCGACGTCGCCGAGGTCGTCGCGCACGCGCAGACGCAGGCGCTCGGGATGCTGCAGCAGCTCGGCCCCGGCACCACCGTCACGCCGCCGTTGTCGTTCGACGGCGAGCGGCTGCGCTACGGGTCGCCGCCGCCGGAGCTCGCCGGCTGACGGAACCAGAGCGCCCACACCGCGAAGCCGGAGATAAGCGTCGCGAGCCAGAGCCAGTTTGCGGCGAAGCCGAGCACGCTCGGGATCGCGTGTGAGCTCCAGCCGCGCTCGACGACCTGCTCGAGCCAGTCGTCGTTGGCGATGTTCGCGACGCCGTACGCGAGCAGCAGCGCGAGGAACGCGCGCGCCGCCTGTGACGACGGCAGCCGCGAGAGCAGCAGCGCAGTCACGACGAAGAGCAGCCCCTGCAGGCCGTGATGGACGCCGTGGTGGACGGCGTGATGCGGCGCGTTGTGGAAGCTGACGAGCTTCCCGGTCTGGAACAGCCACCCGAGCACCGGCACGCCGTCGAGGTAGAACCCGAGCTCCGCGGCTATCCACGGCGACGCGAGGACGACGAGCACCGCGCCGAGCGCGATTCGGAGCCAATCGCCGCGCGCGTGCGGCGGCGACTCCGGGCCGTCGGCGCGCAGCGAGAGGATGAACACCGTCACGACGCCGGCCGCCGGAATCGCGTTGAGCCAGCGCGCGTCGAGATTCGACTGGCGCACGACTCCGGGCACCGCAAAGACGACGCAGAGCACGGCGGCGACCCAGGCCGCGGGCAGCGCGCGACGACGGAGCCGGCCCGCCACGACGGCCAGCACCGCAAGCGCGACGAGAGCGCCGGGGAAGTTCAGATCGACGACGACGCGCGACAGCCCGGCGCGGAATCCCGTCCCGCTGACGTTGTAGAGCTCGTCCGCCGGCAGCCGCGAATACGTGACAAGCACCGCAACGAGCATCGCGGCGAGCAGCGTCCAGACGATCGCGACTTCCCGCGGCAGCCTCACGGCCAGGGGCCGGCGCGGTAGACGTAGCCCTCGAGCCGCCGCCCGAGCACGCCCTCCAGCCACTCCGAGACGCCGACGAGCGCGTCGAGGTCGACGCCTGTCTCGATCCCCTCGCCCTCCAGCAGGAACGCGAGATCCTCCGTCGCGACGTTGCCTGTCGCGCGCGGCGCGTACGGGCAGCCGCCGAGCCCGCCGACCGACGCGTCGAGCAGCTGCGCCCCTGCCTCGACCGCGGCGAGCGCGTTCGCGTAGCCCGTGTTCCGCGTGTTGTGCCCGTGGAACCCGTCGGCGCCGGTGCGCGTGACAAGCGCGCGCACGCGCGACGGCGTCGCCACGCCGATCGTGTCCGCGAGCACGACCTCCGCGCGACCGGTGAATCGCGATGCAAGCTCCGTGACGACGCCGGCGTCGACCGCGCCCTCGAACGGGCAGCCGAAGCAGACGGAGATCGTCACCGTCGCGGGAACGTCCGCGGCGTCGACGATCGCCTCCGTGCTCGCGACCGCCTCGTCGAGCGACGCGTTGACGTTCGCGCGATTGAACGCCTCGGTCGCCGCGAAGCCGACGTTGACGCGGTCGAGCCCCGAGGCGCGGAAGCGTTCCCACCCGCGCTCGTTCAGCACCAACCCGGAGAGCTCGACGCCGTCGCGCCGCTCGACGGCCGCGACGACCTCCTCCGCCCCGGCCATCTGCGGTACGCGCTCGTCGCGGACGAAGCTCACCGCCTCGATCCGTGGGAGGCCGGCGGCGCCGAGCCGGTTCACGAGCTCCGCGCGCTCGCCGGGCGCGAGCGTCTCCGGCTCGTTCTGGAGCCCGTCCCGCGGCCCGACGTCGCAGAGAGTCACGCGCACGGGAAGAGCGTAGTGCGGCTACCGGGTGCCGAGCTCCATTCCGAGCAGCCGCGGCAGCGCGGCGCCGGCGCGCGCGGCGAGCGGCGGGCGCTTGCCCTGCTCCTCCGCGGCCTCGCACGCCATCACCGACGCACGGACGATGCCGCCGCCGATGCGCCGGAACGGCTCCGGCGGGAGACGCGCGACGTGCCGCGTCGCGAGCGGCAGCCGCGTCCACTCGTCGTCCGCGCCGAGCGCGAGCGACGCGAGGATCTTGCCGCCGAGCCACGTCGGGCCGACGCCGTGGCCGGAGTAGCCGGCGCCGTAGTGGATGCGCGTGCCCGGCTTCGTCGCGAAGAACGGCAGGTGATCCGCGGAGACGTCGATCGGTCCGCCCCACGCGCGCTCGACGCGCGCCGCGTGCAGGCCCGGCAGCAGCCGCCGCAGCCCCGCCTCCGCGCGCGCCGCCGTCGGCCGGTCGCGGCTGAACCGCTCGTCGACGCGTCCGCCGAAGCCGATCGGCCCGGAGCCGCTGCCCATCAGCACGCGGCCGTCGTTCGTCGTCCGGAAGTAGTGGAGGAACATCCGCGCATCGAGGATCGCCTCGCCGCCCGTCCAGCCGATCTCCGCGAGCAGCTCCGGCACGGGCTCCGTCAGCACAACGTACGAGCCGAAGTTCGTCAGGTTCCGCGACGCGGGGCTCCAGCCGGTGAGCGCTGCGTTCATTGCGAGCACGATCTCCGGTGCCCGCACCGTGCCACCCGCGGTCTCGACGGCGCCGTCGCGCACGCGGCGCACGGGCGTCCCCTCGTACAGCATCACGCCCGCGTCGAGCGCTGCACGCCGCAGCGCGCGCACGAGCAGCCCCGGGTGAACCGTCGCGCCGTCCGGAAAGAAGACGCCGTCGCGGAACACCGGCGACGCCGCGCGCGACGCGACGTCACCGCGCGAGAGCGCGACCGCCTGGTCGGCGCGGCCGACGGCCGCCGCCGCATCGACCGCGCGCGCCACGGCTGCGTCCTGCGCAGGCGACGCCGACACCATCAGCATCCCGCTCTCCCGCAGCCACACGTCCTCGCCGCGCGACTCCGCGAACGCGCGCACGCCGGGAACGATCTGCTCCGCCGCCGTCGCGAGCCGCACCGCGTCCTCGTCGCCGAGCACCGCCCGCAGCGACGCGAGCGACGCCCAGTAGCCGTGGAGAAGCCGCCGTTGCGGCCGCTCGGCCCGGCGCCGCAGATCTCCGCTTCGACCAGCACGACGCGCGACTCCGGCGCCCGCTCGCGCAGTGCGAGCGCCGTCCAGAGACCCGTGTACCCGCCGCCGACGATCGCGACGTCGGCGGCGACGTCTTCCGTGAGCGGCGCTGCCGGCCCGGGCTCGCCTTCGGCTGCGAGAGCCTGTTCGAGCCACCAGGCCGGCAGCGCCGGCTCGACGGTCAAGCTACGCCGCGCCCTCGGGGGCGAGCCCGGCGCCGATCTCGACCGGCACCGTCTGCCGCCGCACGCCGGCCGCAGCCCAGTAGCCGATGATCCCGACGAGCACGATCACCGCCAGCGTCCCGATCGTCAGATACTCGAAGGTCGTGCGGTCGACGCCCCAGTAGTCCTTGAAGCCGTAGCCCACGCCGAACAGCTTCTCGAGCGTGTCGGGGAAGACGCCGATCCACGAGCCGAGCGCGACCCAGAACGTGATCATCACGGTCGAGACCCAGATCCCGGCCATCCCCCACGGATGCCTGTACGGGCGGTTGACGTGCCCGTGCGAGTAGCGGAGCTTCACCGCCGCGGGGAAGATCCAGAGGTACGAGATCAGCGTGGTCGAGATCGCGATGTCGAGCACGACGACGAACTTCGCGTTGTCGCCGCCGTTGAACGCTGCCAGCGCGACGATGCAGAAGGCCGACGCTGCGATTCCCGACAGGACGTTCACGCGCACCGGCGTGCCGAGCTTCCGGTTGAAGACGCCGAAGTACGGGAAAAACGCGCCGTCGTATGCGGCAACAGCCTGGATCCGGTCGGAGCCGATCATCCACACCGCGCCCGACGTGACGAGCGCGAGGATGAAGCACAGCGTCATCACGACCAGCAGCACGTGTGCCGCGCCGCCGTACACACCGTGGAACACGATCGTCACCGCGCTGATGAAGCCGCCGATCCCGGTCACGGACTTCGCCGGCAGCACGAGGATGATGCAGAGCACCGGGATCGCGTACATCAGCACGCCGATGATCCCGCTCTGCAGCACCGACATCGGCACGTCCTTCTGCGGGTCCTGCATCTCCTCCGCCGCGCCGTTCTGCAGTTCGAAGCCGACGAGGCTGAAGAGCAGGATCGGCACGAGCCCGAAGAAGACCGACCGTGTGGGCCACAGGTCATGCGTCGGGAACCACGCGGCGCCGTGCTTGATCCCGTAGATGATCACGGTCAGCGAGAAGAAGCCGAGGACGACGCCGCGCAGGATCGCACCGGCGTTCGGGATCCACTTGCCGTAGCGAAGCGAGATGATTGCGACGCCGATCGAGATCCAGATGAACGCGAGCTTGAAGGCGTAGTCGCCGACGGTGCCGCTGCCGATGGACGAGATGTTCGAGCTCCACGCGCTCGTCGCGATAAACGCGAGCGAGCCGCCGACCCAGAGCGGGTTCGTCACCCAGTAGAGGATCGCCGCGATCCCACCCTGAAAGCGCCCGAACGAGAGCTTCACCCACTCGTACGGCCCGCCTTCCTGCGTGAACGCCGAGCCCATCTCCGACATCACGAGCATGTACGGGATCACGAAGAGGAGCGCGAGCAGCACGAGCCAGAAGAAGCCCTGCGGCCCGCTCTTCGCGATCGTCCCGAGCGTGTCGAGTCCGACGAACGCACAGACGGTGAAGAAGATCATGTCGAACCTGCTCAGCGACTTGATCAGCTTGCCGCGCTCGTGGAGCGCGAGGGTCGTCGTTTCCTCGACGAGCTGAGGATCGGTGCTCACGTGTTCCCTCCCTTGTTGACTCGCTCCCATGCCTCGGCGAGGACTTCGCCGAGCACACCCGTGATCGTGTCGAACTCCTTCTGTGTCGCGATGAGCGGCGGCGAGATCTGGATCACCGGATCACCGCGATCGTCGGCGCGGCAGATCAGCCCGCGCTCGTAGAGGCGCGGCGACAGGAAGCCGCGCAGAAGCGTCTCGCACTCCTCGTCGCTGAACGTCTCGCGCGTCTCCCTGTCCTTCACGAGCTCGACGGCGTAGAAGAAGCCCGCGCCGCGCACGTCGCCGACGATCGGAAGGTCGAGAAGCTGTTCGAGCGTCGCGCGGAACGGATCCTCGTTGTCGAGCACGTGCTCCATGATCCGCTCGCGCTTCATGATCTCGATGTTCTTCAGTGCGATCGCGCTCATCACGGGATGGCCGCCGAACGTGATCCCGTGCGTGTACATCGACGTCGACTCGAGGAACGGCTCCATCACGCGGTCGGTCGTGACGACCGCGCCGATCGCCGCATACGACGACGACAGTCCTTTCGCGCAGGTGACGATGTCGGGCCGGACGTCGTAGCGCTCGGAGGCGAACCAGTGGCCGAGCCGTCCGAAGCCGGTGATCACCTCGTCCGCCGAGAGGAGGATCTCGTACTTGTCGCAGAGCGCGCGCACGCCGGCCCAGTAGCCCGCAGGCGGAAGGAACGCGCCGCCGGCGTTCTGCACCGGCTCCATGTGGATCATGCAGACCGTCTCCGGGTCCATCTCGACGATCGTCTGCTCGAGCTCGGCGAGGAGGAACGCGGTGAACTCCTCCTCCGTCTCCTCCGACGGGCGGTGGTAGCGGTTCGTGTTGCTGACGTGGCGCACCTCGGGCACCAGCGGCTCGAACGGCTTGCGGATCTCCTCGATGCCGTTGATCGAGAGCGCACCCATCGTCGTGCCGTGGTACGCGATGTTGCGCGCGATCGCCTTGTAGCGGTGCTTGCCCTTGCCGCGCGCACCGTAGTACTGGCGCGCGAGCTTCCACGCGGACTCGACGGCCTCGGAGCCACCGGAGACGAAGAAGACGCGGTTGAGGTCTCCCGGCGCGAGCGACGCGACCTCCGCCGCGAGCTCGATCGCGCGCGGATGCGCGTACGACCAGTTCGTGTAGAACGGCAGCTCGCGCATCTGCTCGAGCGCGGCCTGGCCGATCTCCTCGCCGAAGCCGTAGCCGAGGTTGACCGAGAAGAGGCCGGCGAGCGCGTCGAGGTAGCGGTTGCCGCCGATGTCCTCGAGGTAGCAGCCGTCGCCGCGCACGATGATCGGCGGCTCGTGCCCGCCCATGCGCGTGAAGTGGAGCCAGAGGTGGTCGCGCGCGGCGCGCTGCAGCGCCTCGGCTTCGAGTGTGGTCTCGTACGTCGTCACGGCGTCGGCTCCGCGACCGGCGAGTGCGCACCCCAGTCGTACAGCTGCTTCCACATCTCGAGATAGAAGAACGTCTCCGTCGTCGCGACGCCGTCGAGCGCGCGCATCCGGTCGGTCAGCTCGAGCAGCTCCTGGCGGCCGGCGACGACGACCTCGACGACGATGTCGAAGCGGCCCGCGGTCACGACGACGTAGTCGGCCTCGGGCCAGTGGGAGATGTGATCCGCGACCTCGCCGGGCGGACCCGACGTCTTCACGCCGACGAGTGCCTGCTCGAAGCCGAGGCCGAGCGGGTTCGTGACGGCGACGACCTGGAGGATCTCGTCGTGAGTGAGGCGCGCGTAGCGCGCGCGGACGGTCGCCTCGGAGACGCCGAGCCGCGCGGCGATGCGGCGGAACGACTCGCGGCCGTTGTCCTGGAGCGCTTCGATGATCCGCCGGTCGAGCTCGTCGATGCGCCGCGCGGGCGCGACCGGGCCGCGGCGCGAGCCGGCGGCGACACGGAGCAACTGGGCATCTGGCCTGCGCAACGCGAGGCATTCGTACCAGCTGGCTGCGCGTTGCGTCAATGAATCGGACGGGAATCGACCAATCGCGGGGCGGTTGCTCTTGACTTCGGACGACGTGGTGAGGGATCGTCAGCCATCCATCCAAGGGGGAGAAACGATGGCCCGCACACCGCTGCTGCGCGCGATCCAGCGCCTGGCCGAGGAGCACCGCACCGCCGACCGGCTCGGCATTCCACCGGACGAGCTCCGCGGCCGGCGCAGCGAGGCCGCGTATACGCGCGGCGACTTCCTCAAGCGCGCCGGCGTCGCAGGCGCTGCGGTTGCCGTCGCGGGCCCGGCCGCGTTCGCCCGCCCGTCGGGCTCGAGCTGGCGCTCACAGCAGCGGATCGCGATCGTCGGCGGCGGCATCGCCGGCCTCAGCGCCGCGCTGACGCTCGCCGACGCGGGCGTCGCGAGCACCGTCTACGAGGCGAACACCGCCGGCATCGGCGGCCGCATGCACTCCGACCGGTCGGGCTACTGGTCGAACCATCAGGTCTCCGAGTTCTGCGGCGAGCTGATCGACACCGGGCACGAGACGATCCTCGCCCTCGCCGACCGCTTCGGCCTCACGGCCTCCGACCTGCTCGCCGCGCAGCCGAAGGGGACGGACGACACGTACTACTTCCTCGGCGACTTCTACCCGACGAGCCAGGCCGACAAGGACTTCCGGCCGCGTGAACAAGGTGCTGCAGAAGCTCTCCGACGCCGCCGGCTATCCGACGACGTGGGACAGCAACACGCAGACCGGGCGGATGCTCGACCACATGTCGGTGTACGACTGGATCGAGACGTACGTCCCCGGCGGCCACCGCTCGCCGTTCGGGCGGCTGCTCGACGCCGCGTACGCGGAGGAGTACGGCGCGAACACGACCGACCAGGCGAGCCTCAACCTCGTCTACCTGCTCGCGTTCCAGCCCGTCCCGGGCGGCTTGTCGATCTTCGGCGAGTCGGACGAGCGCTTCCACATCGCCGGCGGCAACCAGCAGCTGCCCGAGGCGATCGCGGCGTCGCTCCCGTCCGGAACCGTGAAGCAGGGCTGGACGATGCAGGCGATCCGCACGAATCGCGACGGCTCCGTCTCGATGCAGTTCGCGACGCCGGGCCGCACGCAGACGGTCACCGCCGACCAGGTGATCCTCTGCATGAGCTTCGCCGTGCTGCGCACGCTCGACTACTCGGGCGCGGGCTTCGACCAGCGCAAGCAGACGGCGATCACGCAGCTCGGCGCCGGCCGTAACGCGAAGCTCCAGCTCCAGTTCAACAGCCGGCTCTGGAACGCGCAGGGCTCGACCGGGAGCGCGTACACCGACCTCGGCATCCAGAACACGTGGGACGTCACGCGCGCGCAGGCGGGCGCGACGGGAATCCTCGTCGACTACTCGGGCGGCGACAACGCGGCGGGCTACGCGCCGTCGACGCCGTACTCGAACGCCGGCTCGAAGCCCGCAGGTGGCGGCGTACGCACGGCAGTTCCTCGCGAAGGCCGAGACGGTCTTCCCCGGGATCTCGAGGCAGTGGAACGGAAAGGCGACGCTGTCGACGCCGTTCCGAGATCCGCTGCTGAACTGCTCGTACTCGTACTGGCGCGTCGGGCAGTACACGTCGTTCTCCGGCTACGAGGGCGTGCCGCAGGGGAACATCCACTTCGCCGGCGAGCACTGCTCGCAGGACTTCCAGGGCTACATGGAGGGCGGCGCGAGCGAGGGGATCCGCGCGGCGAACGAGATCCTCGGCGTCAGCTAGTCGAGTCCGTTCGCAGTGATGTGCGCGGGCTCGATGCGCACGTTGAGCCGCCTGTCGCGCGGGCCGCCGAACGCTGCACCCGTGTACTTCTGCGAGAGGTGCTCGATCTGCTCCTCGCCGGGATCCGGCGTGACGATCGCCGGTCCGTCGATCGCGAGCCAGCGGTACGGATCCGCCGCGTCGATGACGAGGAGCGCGGCGCGCGGGTCACGCTGCATGTTGTCCGACTTGACGCGACCCGCCTGCGTATTGAACCAGACGCCGTCGTCGTCGACGTCCATCCAGACGACCGTCGACTGCGGCGAGCCGTCGCTCCGAAGCGTCGTCACGATCGCGTGATGCGGTTCGGACAGGAACTTCCTGTGCTGCTCGTTGAGCTCGGGCATGCGCGCCTCCCGCTGTTTCGGTGTTTCGGTCCGAAGGCGACCACGCTACTCGTTCACCACCCTTTCGGGGGATGCCGACTGCGCCCTTCGGGGGATGGGTGACGGCCGATCGGGGCGGTAACGTTGACAATTGGTTGACGAGTACTCGGACTGCGCCGCAGTGGTCTGAGGGATTTTCGGCTCGTCGACCGCACAAAAAGGGGGCGCGCCCGATCCCTACCCCTAGCGAGGGTGCGCCCCCTCCCCCTCCCCAAAAACGGGCGCCCCGATATCAGCGGTGCGGTGCGCGGAACGCGAGCGGTGTATTGCCGAGCTTTGCCGGGTTCGCGTCCTCTTCCGGTGCGCTCAGACGCTCGGCCTTGTTCGGCGCGCGTGCGAGCACGTGCAGCGCGTAGCGCGTGACGAGCGTCGCGTCCTTGCCGCCGGGGATGCTCGCGGTGCACGACGACCTGCAACGAATGCGTCCCCGCGGTCAGCGGATGCAGCACGAGCGAGTTGACGCCCATGTTCAGCGTGCCGAGATCGCCGGGGAAATAGATGCGGCAGATCAGCGGGCCGTTATTGCGGTAGAAGACCCAATAGTCGGCCGGGTGCGGCACGGAGGCGCCGTCGAGCGAAACGGCAATGCGGTACCGCGACGCGTCGTTGCGGGCGTCCCCGGACGTCAACGCGGACGTCAGCGCCGTGTCGAGCACGAACGACGTGCGCGGCACGTCAGCCGATAGACGCGCACGGTCCTCACACCGGGCTGCGCGGAACGGAAAACGTCGAACGGGAGGAGCCGGTACTTCGCCGCGTCGATGTACTCGGGCAACTGGCCGAACGCGTGCGTGATCACGGCGCTGGCGAGATTCGCGGCGTTCTCGTCCATGTCGGTCTTCGCATCCGGAGGACGAATCGCACCGGCCGGAAGCCCGTTGCCGGCCCGCGCGGCGCCGCCGCTGCTGACGACGGCGACGACAATCGCTGCGAATCCGACGGAGCGGTGCACCCCACTGTCAACCTACACCGCGCTTGACGGCTGGGCGTTCGGCGCCTACCCTGATTCTCGGTTCCGTCCCCGGCGAGAGGAGGTCGTTCACATGAAGCCTGTGCTCACTGCCTCCTCGGTCTTTTCGACCTAGCCGGCGCGACGGCGCACCCCTTCGGGATGCGGCGCTGCGTCGCCGTTGTCCGCGTTCCACATCTCGAAGGAGACATGCGTTGCCTCAGTACGACTTGAGCGATCTCGGCTGGAATGCCGAGCTCGCCGACAACCTGGAGCCCGGTCTCGTGCCGGGACGCGTCTCCGCGGCGCACCGTGCCGCGTACGACGTGCAGACGGCCGAGGAGGTCGTCCGTACCCGCCTGCCCGGACGACTCGTCCACGAGAGCCTCGACGTCGCCGTCGGCGACTGGGTCGGCCTCGGCGACGGCCTGATCCGGACGGTGCTGCCGCGGCGCTCGGCGATCGTCCGCAAAGCGGCCGGCCTCGTCACGGCGGGCCAGACGCTTGCCGCGAACGTCGACATCGCGTTCATCGTCAGTTCGCTCGGGCCCGATCTCGAGCCGCGCCGGATCGAGCGCTACCTCGTCACGATCTGGGACAGCGGCGCTGCGCCGGAGATCATCCTGACGAAGAGCGACCGCTTCGAGGACCCGTGGGAGATGGTCGCCGAGGTCGAAGCCGTGGCGATCGGCGTTCCCGTGCACGTCGTCAGCGCGCACACCGGCGACGGCTGCGACGCACTGCGCGTCCGCATCCAGCCCGGGACGACGGCCGTCCTCCTCGGCTCGTCCGGCGTCGGCAAGTCGACGCTCGTGAACCGCTTCGCGGGCCGCGAACTGATGGCGGTCAAGGAGACGCGTGCGGACGACGACGAGGGGCGGCACACGACGTCGCACCGCGAGCTGATCGCGCTTCCCGGGCGGCGGCGTCGTCATCGACACGCCCGGCCTCCGCGAGCTCCAGCTGTGGGACGGCGGCGGGCTCGACGAGACGTTCGCCGACGTCGAGGAGCTGGCGGGCGACTGCCGCTTCAACGACTGCTCGCACACGCTCGAACCGGCGTGCGCGGTGCTCGCCGCAGTCGAGGACGGCACGCTGGCGACCGAGCGGTTCCAGAGCTGGCGCAAGCTCCAGAAGGAGCTCCGCGCGATCGCGATCCGCCAGGACCATCTCCTGCGCAAGGAGGAGTCGCGCAAGTGGCGCCTGATCGCGAAGGAAGGGCGGGCGAAGGCGCGGCGGGTCTGAGCGACGGCTAGGCCGACTGCCCGACGATGTCGAGCGGCTTGACGATCTCGGGGAAGTGGCACGCGGTCGGATGGCCCTGGCCGCGGTCCTTCAGCTCCGGCTCCTCCGTCGCGCAGAGCTCCTGCGCCCGCCAGCAGCGGGTGCGGAACCGACAGCCGGACGGCGGGTTCGCCGGGCTCGGCACGTCGCCCTCGAGCACGATCCGCTTGCGCTTGCCGCGCTGCGTCGGCTCCTCGATCGGCACCGCCGACAGGAGCGCCTGCGTGTACGGATGCGCCGGCGAGTCGTAGATCTGATGCTTCTGCCCGATCTCGACGACCTTGCCGAGGTACATCACCGCGACACGGTCGGAGACGTGGCGAACGACGGAGAGATCGTGCGCGACGAAGATGTAGGTCAGCCCGAAGTCGCGCTGCAGCGACTCGAGCAGGTTCACGACCTGCGCGCGGATCGAGACGTCGAGCGCGGAGACCGGCTCGTCGAGGATGATCAGCTGCGGGTTCAGCGCGAGCGCGCGCGCGACGCCGATGCGCTGCCGCTGGCCGCCGGAGAACTCGTGCGGGAAGCGGTTCGCGTGCTCGGGCGACAGTCCGACGGTGCGCAGCAGCTCGTCGACGCGCAGCTTGCCCTGGCCGCCGCGCCACTGCCCGTGGATGCGCAGCGGCTCGCCGACGATGTCGCGCACGGTCATGCGCGGGTTCAGCGACGCGTACGGATCCTGGAACACGATCTGCATCTCGCGCCGCACGTCGCGCATCTGCTTGCGGCTGAGGCTGCGTGATGTCGCGGCCGTGGAAGACGATCTTGCCGCTCGTCGGATCGGTGAGCCGGATGATCGTGCGCGCGAGCGTCGTCTTGCCGCAGCCGGACTCGCCGACGAGTCCGATCGTCTCGCCTGCCTGGATCGTGAGGTCGACGCCGTCGACGGCGTGGATCTGGCCGACGGTCCGCTTCGCAGATGCCGGCCTTGATCGGGAAGTACTTGACCAGGCTCTCGACGCGGAGGATCTCGTCCCCGGTGTTGGCGCGCTGCCGCTCCTCGGTGCTCACGAGCGCGCCGCCCGACGACACCGCCGTGTCGGAGAACTTCGAGCGAATCCCGATCAGCTCGTCGGCTGAAGTGGCACGCGGCCTTGTGCTCGGGGTCGCCCTCCACCCCTTCGAGCGTCGGCACCTCGCTCGCGGCACGGCGCGCGTCCCTGCGACACGAAGCAGCGCGGATGGAACGCGCACCCCGACGGGCGGTTGATCAGGCTCGGCGGCTGGCCCGGGATCGGCTGGAGCCACTCCTCGTCCTCGGTCAGCTTCGGCAGGCTGTTCATCAGCCCGATCGTGTACGGGTGCCGCGGGTTGGCGAAGATCGTGTGCACGTCGCCCATCTCGACGATCCGGCCCGCGTACATGACGATCACGCGGTCGCAGAGCTCGGCGACGATGCCGAGGTCGTGCGTGATCAGGATCGTCGCCGCGTCGGTCTTGTGCTGAATCGTCTCGATCACGTCGAGCACCTGCGCCTGGATCGTCACGTCGAGCGCGGTCGTCGGCTCGTCGGCGATGAGCAGCGACGGCGAGTTCGCGATCGCCATCGCGATCATCGCGCGCTGGCGCATGCCGCCCGAGAACTCGTGCGGGTACTGGTCGTAGCGCGCGTCGGGATTCGGGACGCCGACGAGCGTGAGCAGCTCGACGACCCGCGCCTTGACCGCGTCGCCGCTCACCTTCGGGTAGTGCGTCTTGATCGCCTCGCCGAGCTGGAAGCCGATCGTGAGCACCGGGTTGAGCGACGTCATCGGGTCCTGGAACACCATCGCGACCTCGTCGCCGCGGAACTCGCTGCAGCTCTTCTCTTGCTCAGCGTCAGCAGATCCTTGCCCTTGAAGAGCGCCTGCCCGCTGGCGATCCGCCCCGGCGGCATCGGGATCAGGCCGAGGACGGTGAGCGTGCTGACGCTCTTGCCCGAGCCGGACTCGCCGACGATCCCGAGCGTCTCGCCCGGGAACACGTCGTACGTGATGCCGTCGACCGCATGCACGATGCCGTCGTCGGTCTTGAACTCGACGGCGAGATCGATGATCGACAGGACGGGCTCAGGCACGGACCCTGCGCTGCTGCGGGTCGAGCGCGTCGCGGAGGCCGTCCCCGACGAAGTTGATGGCGAGAACGATGATCACGATCATCAGGCCCGGGAACACGCGTCAGCCACCACTTCTGCGGGTTGTTCTGGCCCGCGGAGATGAGCACGCCGAGCGAGGGCGTCGGCGGCTTGATGCCGAAGCCGAGGAACGAGAGCGCGGCCTCGATCAGGATCGCGGTTGCGACCGCGAGCGTCGCGGTGACGACGATCGGGCCGAGCGTGTTCGGAAGGATGTGACGGAACATGATCCGCATGTCTCCGCCGCCGGCGGCCTTGGCGGCCTCGACGTACTCCTTCTCGCGCAGCGACAGGAAGACGCCGCGGATGACGCGGGCCGTGCTCGTCCAGAGCAGCAGCGCGAGGATGATCGAGATGCGCCACTGGTCTCCCTGTCCGAGCAGCGCGGCCGCAGTGAGCAGGATCGCGAGCACCGGCAGCGTCAGGACGAGGTCGGTGAAGCGCATCAGCAGGTTGTCGAACCAGCCGCCGAAATAGCCGGCGATCGCGCCGAGCAGGAGCCCGATGATGGTGGAGACGACGGCGACGAAGAGGCCGACCTCCGCCGACGTTCGGATGCCGTAGATGATGCGGCTGAGCTCGTCCTGGCCGATCTCGTCGGTTCCCATGACGTGGTGCCCCGACCACGTCGGCGCATGCAGGACGTTGTTGAGATCGATCTGGTCGAACGGGTACGGCGCGATGAAGGGCGCGAAGAGCCCCGCGGCGAAGACGATGATCAGCACGATCAGCCCGCCCATCGCGAGCCGGTGCCGGAAAAAGCGCATGCGGGCATACGTCCACTGGCTCCGGACCTTCAGCTCGAGGCCGGCCTCGACCGTCGAGTCGACCGGGGCCGAGGCGACCGGCGGGACGTTGCCGAGCGGGACTTGGACCGAAGGCTCAGTCATAGCGAACGCGCGGATCGAGGTAGCCGTACAGGATGTCCGCGATCAGGTTGAACGCGATGATGAAGACCGCGGTCACCGCGAGGTACGCCATCACCGCGTACACGTCGAGCTGGCCGAGCTTCGTGATGAAGTAGTAGCCCATCCCGTCGAGCGAGAAGACGGTCTCGGTGACGATGGCGCCGCCGAGCAGGGCGCCGAAGTTCAGCGCAGCGACGGTAACGACGGGGATCAGCGCGTTGCGGAAGACGTGCCGCATGATCACGTGTCGCTCCGAGAGCCCCTTCGCGCGGGCCGTGCGCACGTAGTCCGTGTTGATGACGTCCAGCATCGAGGCGCGCATGAACCGGCTGTAGACCGCGAAGCTCGCGATCGTCAGCACCATCACCGGGAAGCGCGATGTGCTGGAGCCTGTCGAGCGACCAGGTATCCGACGTCACCCCGCTGTTCAGGCCCGACGTGTAGAAGATCCGCACGTTCCACTTCAGGTAGATGTCGGTGAAGATGACCTGGAGCAGCAGCGCGAGCCAGAAGACCGGCATCGCGAGGCCGAGGAAGCTGAACGTCGTGAACGAGTAGTCGAAGACCGAGTACTGCCGGATCGCCGAGTAGATGCCGACGGCGATGCCGAGCACGAGTGCAATGAGCTCGGCGATCACGACCACCTGGAGCGTGTGCCCCATCACCCGGGTGAGGTCCGGCCAGACCGGCTGCGACGTCAGCAGCGACGACGCCGAGCCTGTGCTCGAAGGCGTCCTGGACCCAGTACCAGTAGCGGACGGGGATCGAGACGTCGAGGTGGTACGTGTGCGCGAGCGCCGCGTAGTGCTCACGCGAAAGCTTCGGGTTCGAGCAGCAGGTTCTGCCGTGGGTCGCCCGCAAGCGAGATGAAGGCGAAGCAGAAGAACGTGGAGAGAATCAGCACCGGGATGCTGAAGAGGACTCGCCGCGCAATGTAGGTCAGCATGGTGGGGTCTCGTGTCCGGGGTGGTCAGATTATGCGGCCCGCGCCCCCGGTGGTGCGGGGGCGCGGGCCGATACTGCCGAACGGTGAGGGCTGGTGCTAGCCCCTCGTTCCGGTCGTTACGACTTCCAGTGCCAGTCCTGGATGTTCCAGGTGGCGCCGTTCGTGCCCGGGTTGTTCTTGACGCCGAGCAGGTCCGTCTTGAACGCGAGCGGAGCCGGCCGCTGGTAGAGCGGGATCGTGGGCACCGTGGCCGCCATGAGCGCGTCCGCGGCGTTCCAGAGAGCGGCCCGCTTGACCGGGTTGCTCTCGCTCTGGCCCTTGTTCATCAGGTCAGACGCCTTGCGGCTGCAGTAGTGGAGGTAGTTCGAGTCCCCACCGCAGCTCCAGATGGTGAAGTAACCACTCGGATCGCCGTCGCCGCTGACCCACGCGAAGTCGACGAGGTCGTAGTCACCGGTCGAGACGTACGTGCCGAAGAACACGTTCGCCGCGCGGGGAACGAGGTCGACCTTGATGCCGATCGCCTTGAGCTGCGCCGCGATGATCGCGCCCTGGGTCGCCCGAACCTGGTTCGAGGACGTCCAGGAGAAGCGGAACTCGGCCGGGTAGCCCGAGCACGTCCACACAGCCGACGTGTTGGGATCCGGAGCCGACGGGCCGCCCGTGCAGTGGTTCTTCAGCAGGGCGAACGCCTTGGCCTGGTTGAAGTTCCACTTCGCGAAGTCCGGCTTGTAGGCGGCCTGCGTCGAGAAGTAGACCGCGCTGTTCAGCGGCTTGAGTCCCTTGGCAAGCGAGCCGTAGATCGTGTTGATGATCGACTGGCGATCGATCCCCAGCATGATCGCCTGACGCATCCACGGCGAGCGGAGGAGCGGGTTCGACGCCTTCGGGCCCTCCTGCAGGTCGAGATGCTCGTAGAAGTAGCCCGGCACCGAGCTGAACGTGACGCCGGGCGTGGTCTGAAGCGGCGCGAGCTGCGAGCCGAACGTCGGCGACATGAGGCCGTCGACCTCGCCGCCGCGCATCGCCTGCACCTCAGAGTTCGTGTCGGCGATGATCTTGAAGTCGATCTCGTTCAGCTTGGCCGGCGAGTAGAAGAAGGGGTTCTTCTTCAGGACGGTGCCCTGACCCTTCGTGTACGCCGCGAGGTAGAACGGGCCGTTCGCGACGGGCTTGCCGTTCGCATCGCAGATGCAGTCCGTCCAGATCTTGTTGAAGTCGAGCCCCTTGAGAGCGAACCCGGGGAGCACGCCGGTGAAGAGCGACTGCCAGTCGGCGTAGAAGCCGCACGGGTTGTCAGCGGTCGGGCCGCTGGCCGGGCACTTCTTCCACGTGACGACGACCGTCTTCGGACCCTTGGCCTTGACGCTGGCCATCTGGTCGTAGCCGGCCGTGCTCGTCAAGTCGTTCGTCTTGATCGAGCCGTTCAGCTCCTGCCAGGTGTAGACGAAGTCCGCGGAGGTGACGGGGACCTTCTTGCCGCCGTCGTACCACCACGCGTTGGGCTTGATCTGGTACACGATGCCGGTCGAGCTGGCCTTCGCCGACGACGCGAGGTCGAGGAAGTACTGACCCTTGTCGTTGAGGTTGAAGGCACCGTGGATGGCCTCGTTCGCTGCGATGAGGCCTCCGGCAAGCTGGTTGCAGCAGTTCAGGTTCTGGTTGAACCCGTTGATGTCCTGCTCCTCAGCCCAAATGGTGGTGAGCTTCGCCTTGCGTGCCGCGAGCGTCCTCGGCGTATGTGCGAAGACCTTGGCAAACGGCTTAGCAGCAGGGGTGCCGCGCGATGCGCTCGCTGACGCCGCAGTCTTATGCGACGCGGTGGCGGACGTCACCAGCACAAGCAAAGCGGCCGCAGCTCCCGCAAGGAGCCAGAGGCGTCTGTGCATCGAATTCCCTCCGTTGGAATTGCGCCGGGAGCCTCTTCCGGCGGCGCCTGTTAGCTCCCACGCCCGAAAGGGCGTCCCGTCAGATTTCGTAGACGACGGCGCGACAGCTTAGTTAGATGTTGCCGGGAAAGCCAGCCCGCGGCTAGACCGCGGAAATGTCGCCGCCGCGGCGCGTCGTCGGAGCTAGAGAACGGCTTGATAGAGCCAAAATGTGCCCATCCCGGATGGCCTGCTGAAGCGAGATGGCAGCCAGCGGCCTGACCGTCGTCGCGGCCGCAAGGGGGTTGGGAGTGCCCTGAAGGGCGTGCCCGAGCGTGAAAGATGACCCAGCTGCGGCTGCCGCGACGGCGACGGCCGCGGCGGCGACGGCCACCTGCATCCGCAGCCCCGCGAGGCGCCTGCGGCGCGGGAGGACGATCAGGCCCGGCTGCTCGAGCTCGGCTGCCCGCATCTGGGCGGCAATCGCGCCGATCTGGGCGCTGTAGGCGTAGCAGTCGCCGCACCCACGGAGATGGGCGTCGAGGCGCGCGCTCTCGATCTCCGACAACTCTCCGTCGAGCCGTGCCGAAGCCGACTCGCGCGCCAGCATGCAGTCGCTGGGCGGCACTAGGGTCAGCATGGTGCTTCTCATGGGTCTAGACGTCCTGCCCGGCCGGAAGTTTGTTGGCCGCGCAAGTATCTATCGGTCGTCGCGGGCCTCGAGATCAAGCGTCCGCGCACCTCGCCTAGCCGCCTCCCCAGCCGCCGCCGCCCGGCGGGTACGTCCCGCCCGGGGTCGAGGTGGGCTGCGACCAGGCGACGGAGAAGGACGAGCCGTCGCTCGAAAGCGGGCTCGGAGTCGCGTTCGCCGCGGGCATCGTGCTCGCGAAACGGCCCCGGAACAGGCCGCCGGACGTCCCCTGGAGGTTCACGGCGCTCGCCGCCCAGGCCGGGTCGCTGATCGTGCCGACATGGCCGTTCCCGGTCACGGACGACGCCGTGAAGAGGGCCGTCCCGAAGTTCGTCAGCGGAAGCGGACGGCAGTCGCCGCGGCCGCTGCACGAGGACGGCGCCTCAGCGATCCACTCGGCGGAGGTCAGATCCGGGGAGGTCATCGTCAGATTCCGCGTGAAGAACGTCCGGCGCGTGTTGTTCGCGATCCGCAGCGAGACGGTGTTCCCGGTGACGGCGACGCTCGCGGAGAACGAGTCACCGGGCGCGAGCTTCAGCTTGATCGTGACCGGCGCGGCCGGGACGAGCTCGTACCAGACGCTGTAGCTCGGCTTGCCGGTGGCGCTGCAGTTCGCCTCGGTGCCGATCTGCTCGAGCGCCTGCGACCCGTCGCTGAAGCCGCCGAGTCCGACCCAGAACGCCGAGTACGTCTGGTTCCCGATCGTGCAGGCCGCCTTGGGCTGCGTCCAGCTCCCGGAGACGTTGGAGAACGTCGTCGGCGCGGCGCCGGTGGTCGCGGCGGTGCCGTTGTCGGCGACGGCGTAGCCGGCCCAGTTCGAGCTCGTCTGCGACGGGATGTCGCGGACGGCCGCGCGGGCCGCGCCGGCGCCGAAGAGCAGCGCGGCCCCTCCGGCGAGGAGGAGCGGCGCGAGTTTTCGCGCCCGCATCAGGCGTTGCTCCCGCCCGGCGTGGGCGGAGCACCGTGCTGCCAGCCGCCGTGGCCGCCGTAGGCGCGGGCGGGCGGCGTCCCGTTGACGAGCGCGGTGACGCGCTGTGTCAGGTTCGCCGAGAGCGCATCCGACTGCGCCTGCGTCAGCTTGCCGGCCGTCACCGCCTTGGCGAGGTCGGTCTGCTGTTCCGCCACGAGGGTCTGGATCAGCCCCGCGGCGGACTTATTCGGAGTCGCGTCCGCGATCTGCGCGAGCGTCTTGCCGGACTTGAGGTCGGTCTTGAGCGTTGCGGCAGAGATCCCGAGATAGGTGGCCGTCGGTCGAGAGCGAGGCGCCGGGGCCGAACCCGCGGCTGAAGCCGGGGTTGGGCCTGAAGCCGCCGGGACGCAGCCCGCCGGGAACGTCCCGTTCACGAGATTCGTGATGGCCTGCGTCAGGTTCGTCGAGATCGCGTCCGACTGTGACTGCGTCAGCTTGCCGGCGCTCACCGCGGCGGCGAGCTGGGTCTGCGCGTCCGTCACGAGGGTCTGGATCAGCCCGGCGGCGGACTTGTTCGGGGTCGAGTCGGCGATCTGCGCCAGCGTCTTGCCGGACCGCAGGTCCGACTTCAACGTGGCCGCGGAGATGCCGAGGTAGGACGTCACGGCGGCGAGGTTCGCCCCCATCCCGAACCCGCCGAGGCGGCCGAACATGGCGGCTGCGTTCGTCGACGGCCGAAGTGTCTTCGCCGTCTTCGCCTTCTCCTTCTTCCCGTTGCCGTGGCCGGCCGCGGCTGCGACTGCGGCGCCGCCGAGCGCGAGGGCGACGGTGAGAACTGCTCCGAGGGCGAGCTTCCGCTTCGAACTCATGGGTCGGGGTCCTTTCGGTTCGCGTCCGGGCCACCTCCCACGGTGCCGACAGAAGCTAAGAGCCCGGTAAACGCCTTGTAAGGCTGCGGTGAGTTGTTACGCGGGGCGCGAAGAAGCGCTGCGGATTCGCGACGAGCATCGTCTCGATGTCGTCCTGTGACAGGCCGGCCTCGAGCAGCTTTGGAACGATCGTCGTGTGGAAATGGACGTAGCTCGGGCTTCTCGTTCGCGAACGCCGGGTCACCTGTCATGAAGTCGCAGAAGCACGCGGCGTCGTGACCAATATGGATCTGGCCGACGTAGCCGTCCGCGACGAGGCGGGCGAGCGTCTCGATGCGCTTCTCGTCCGGGTTGAAGTGCGGGATGTTGAACCGGTCGCAGCCGAGCCACGCGCCGGTGTCGGCGATCGCGCACAGGTAGTCGAGGTCGTTGCTGTCGCCCATGTGCGCGATCACGATCCGCGTCGGGTCGACGCCGTGTTTCGTCAGCTCCGCGAGCGCGAGCCGGCCGGTCTCCGCGGTCGCGTTCGTGTGCACCATCACCGGCGCACCCGTCTCGACGCTCGCCGCGGCGACGGCGGCGAGGATCCGCGGGATGTCGCCGACGAGCCCGTGGTGCTCGACGCAGCACTTGAGGAAGGCCGCCTTGACGCCGGTGTCGTCGATCCCGTCGCGGATCTCGCGGACGAAGAACTCCGCGATCGCGTCGACGCTGCGGTAGACGAGGAAGTTCGGGAGCTGGAGGAACGCGTAGAGGCCGGTCGCGACCACGATGTTCAGATCGACGTCGGCGTTGACGCGCTGGAGGCGCGGGATGTTACGGCCGAGCCCGGGCGCAGTCGCGTCGACGAGCGTGTGGACGCCGGCGTCGCGTAGCGCGCGCAGCTTCGTGATCGCGTCGGCGACGCGCACGTCCTCGTCCCAGTAGCTCGCTCCCCATACGTGGCCGTAGTTCTGGAGCGCCTCCGGCTCGGCGATGAAGACGTGCTCGTGCATCAGCGTCGGGCCGAGCTGCGTCAGCTCGACCGGGCCGCGGACGGTCTCGACGGTGCTCATCGGGCGCCGGGGCGCACGAGTCCCGAGTCGTAGGCCGCGATCACGGCCTGGACCCTATCCCGGACTCCGAGCTTGCGCAGCACGCTCGAGACGTGCGTCTTCACAGTCGTCTCGCTGAGGACGAGCTGCTCCGCGATCTCCGCGTTCGAGAGCCCGGCGGCGAGGAGACGGAGGATCTCGCGCTCGCGGTCGGTCAGCCGCGCGACGGCGCCGACGTCGGGCGCCGCCGGCTCATCGGCGGCGAATCGCTCGAGCAATCGGCGCGTGACCGTCGGCCCGAGCAGCGCGTTGCCGGCCGCGACGAGCCGGATCGCGTCGACGAGGTCGCCCGGGCGCACGTCCTTCAACAGGAAGCCGCTCGCGCCCGCGCGGACCGCAGCGTAGACGTACTCGTCGAGATCGAACGTCGTGAGCACGAGGATGCGCGCCGCGTTTCCCGCCGCGACGATCTGCCGCGTCGCCTCGATCCCGTCGAGCTCCGGCATCCGGACGTCCATCAGGATCACGTCGGGCGCGAGCTCGTGCGCAAGCGTCACGGCCTCGGTGCCGGTCTCCGCTTCGCCGACGACCTCGAGGTCAGGCCGCGTCTCGACGATCAGCCGGAAGCCGCTGCGAACGAGCGCCTGGTCGTCCGCGATCAGGACGCGGATCGGTGTCGCCACTAGATCGGAATCTGCGCCGACACGAGGTACCCGCCCTCCGGCCGCGCGCCGGCGTCGACGCTGCCGCCGAGCATCGCGACACGCTCGCGCATCCCGATCAGGCCGCTGCCGCCGGTCGCGGTCGCGCTGCCGTCGCCGTCGTCGCGAATCTCGAGCCCGAGCTCGTCGCCGTAGCGGACACGAACCGTCGCGTGCGCCGCGCCCGCGTGCTTCAGCGTGTTCGTCAGCGCCTCCTGGACGATCCGGTACGCGGAGAGATCGACCGCGGCCGGCAGCGGCCGCGCAGCGCCTTCGAACTCGAGCGCGACGTCGAGGCCGGTCGCGCGCACCTGCTCCACGAGCCCGTCGAGACGCGCCAGCCCCGGCTGCGGCTCGTAGTCGGCGCCGTCCTGCAGAACGCCGAGCACGCGGCGAAGGTCTCCGAGCGCCGCGCGCGACGCGAGCTCGATCGCCCGAATCGGCTCGCGCGCACGACGCGGGTCGACGTCGAACACGTCGTCGGCCGCGGCCGCCTGCACGACGATCACGCTGAGCGCGTGCGCGACGACGTCATGAAGCTCACGCGCGATCCGCGCCTGCTCCTCCGCGACCGCGCGCTGCGCCTCCACCTCGCGTTCGCGCTCGAGCCGCTTCGCCTTCTCCTCTATCTCGCGCACGTAGGCGCGGCGCGAACCGATGCTGTCGCCGAGCAGCCACGCCGCGACGAGGAACACGACACGCGCCGCGGAGTCGCCGAACGCCGCGTAGTCGGCTACGGCGAGCGTCAGCGTCAGCAACGCGATCGAGGCGATTCCCGTCGCGCGTGCGGCGCGGGTGTCGGAGCTCGCCGCGAGTGTGTAGAGCGCAACCGCGAGCTGGAGCGGCAGCAGCCAGTAGTCGAACGCGACGAGCGCGAGCGCAACGGCGGTCACGATGAAGACGACGGCGACGGGCCGCTGCCGGCGCCAGAGCAGCGGCAGCGTTTCGAGCACTCCGAGCGCAACTGCCGCCGGCGGACCGCCGCGATGCCGCGTCGTGACGATCGTGACGGCGAGCAGGAGCGCGACGAGCCCGACGTCGACGAGAAGCGAGTGGCGGCGCAGCCAGTTCCAGATCATCTGCGCCTACCGTACTCGGGGTCGCCCTAGGTGTCGCGGCGGACGAGCAGCACCGCGGCGATCGCAATCGCGACGGCCGTATAGGCGCAGAACAGTCCGAAGCCGGGACCGGGCGCGAGATCGTGCGGGCCGTGCGTGAGGGAGAAGACGTCCCGGCCCGCCGCGTCAGGCAGGTACTTCGAGATCGCGTCGTTCCAGCTCGACGGGAGGATGTTCAGGAGCGGCGGAATCACGAAGAAGATCGCCGCGAAGGCCGCGATGCCGCCCGCGGTGTTGCGGACGATCGCACCGATCGCCATGGCGAACATGCCGAGGACGACGAGATACAGCGCCCCGCCGAACACGGCGCGCGCGACGCCGGCGTGCGAGAACGAGATCTGCAGGATGTGGTGCTGATCGAGGATCGCCTGGCTCCCCCAGAACGCGATCAGCACCGACGGCACCATCAGCACGAAGGTGACGACCGCGTAGACCGCGAGCTTCGCCCACAACACCGGGCAGCCGCTTCGGAACCGCGGTGAAGCTCGCGCGGATCATCCCGGTCGAATATTCGCCGGTGATGATCAGCACGCCGAGAACCGCAATCGCCAGCTGCGAGAGGTTGACGCCGGCGAGCGCGACATCGAGCGGCTGCCGGTTGGCACGCTCCTGCGGGTTCATGTGCGCCCAGTGCGAGCCGACGATCGTCGCGAATAGAAGCGGCAGCCCAATCGTCAGCACCACGGCGACGAGCAGCGACCAGCGCGTCGAACGGAGCGAGTGGAGCTTCGTCCATTCCGAGACGGCGACGCGCGCCTGCGTGACCTTGCCGGTCGACTCGAGCCGCGGCACCGAGACGACGTGGACGACGTTGCTCATACCCGCTGCGCCGTCGGCCGAGCCGACGCCTCCGCTCCTGTGCGGGCTCCGTGAGCCTACGCCCGCTCTCACGCTGCTCCCTCCTCCACCGGCACGTCGCCGGCCTTGAACTCGACGTCGTCGCGCGTCAGCTCCATGAACGCCTCTTCGAGCGACGCCTGCTGCAGCGTCAACTCGTGCAGCACGACGCCGTGCGCCGCCGCCGATCTCGCCGATCTGCGCCGCGGTCAGGCCGCCGATCTCGAGCACGCCCGGCTCGCTGCTCGCGACGGTGACGTCCGGGACCGAGCACGAGCTCGCGCAGCCGCAACGCCTGCGGCGAGCGCACGCGGACGAGACTCCCGGATGCGCGCACGACGAAGTCGTCGACGCTGGTGTCCGCGATCAGCTTGCCGCGGCCGACGACGATCAGATGGTCGGCGGTCAGCGCCATCTCGCTCATCAGATGGGACGAGACGAACACCGTGCGTCCTTCGGCGGCGAGCGACTTCAGAAGGTTGCGAATCCAGTGGATGCCTTCGGGATCGAGCCCGTTCACCGGCTCGTCGAGGAGCAGCACCTCGGGGTCGCCGAGCAGCGCGGTCGCGATGCCGAGCCGCTGTCCCATGCCGAGGGAGAACTTCCCGGCGCGCCTGCGCGCGACGTCGTGCAGGCCGACGAGGTCGATCAACTCCACCACGCGCTTCTTCGGAATGCCGTGCGTCTGCGCGAGCGCGAGCAGGTGGTTGTAGGCCGAGCGGCCGGTGTGCACGGAGCGCGCCTCGAGCAGCGCGCCGACCTCGTGCAGCGGCGCTGCGAAGTCGCGGTAGCGCGCGCCGTTCAGCGTCACCGTGCCGGACGTCGGCGCGTCGAGGCCGAGGATCAGGCGCATCGTCGTCGACTTGCCGGAGCCGTTCGGTCCCAGGAAGCCGGTGACGATGCCCGGACGGACGGTGAAGCTGAGGTCGTCGACGGCGCGCTTGTCGCCGTAGTCCTTCGTCAGTCCGTGGGCCTCGATCATCGGCTTCAACGCTAGCCGCGCGCGCCGGGCGGCGGCCTCGGTCGGGCGAACGAACCGCGCCTCCTACGAAAGGAGGATCTTCAGTCGCCCTTCTGTTCTTCCTTCTCCTTCTTCTTCGCCGCGGCCACTTGTCCTTTCGCTGCTGCTTTGTCTCCGCGACCTTTACCTTCGCATCGGAGTAGGCGCCGCCGACGAGGACCTTTCCGCCCGTCCAGCCGAACACGGCGATGACCATGATCACCGCGAGCGTGACGTTCCACGCCGTCGTGATCAGCTGCTGCGCCGTCGAGTACGCGACAGCGGTGTTGTTCGCGACGTCGCAGCACGTCTTCAGCGCGAGCGCATTCGTCGCCTGCGTGATCCCGACAGCTCCGGGCGTGAACGACACGACGTTGGCGAGCGAGCCGGAGCCGATCACCCACATGATCGAGTTGAACGTGACCGGAATCGCGAACGCGGCGAGGAAGACCGCGATCACGCCCATCTTGCAGACGTAGCCGAGGAACGACGGCAGGCGCCGCCCGCGTCAGGTACTTCCGCGGCTCCGAGAGGATCGCGCCGCCCTTCTTCATCCCCTGCCCAGAACTTCTTCACCTTCGGCCAGAAGATCCGCACGAGCAAAAGGATCAGGAAGATGCCGCCGGCGACGATCAGCAGGAACGCGACCGGGTGGTTCTTCTCATTGCTGAAGTTGAGGCTGAACGCCCCCGGCACGGACAGGAACATGTAGACGTAGACGAAGGCGCCGACGACGGTGAAGAAGATCTTCTGCACGAGGTAGGCGGCCGTCGCGCCGCTGAAGTTCATGCCCGGGATGATCGCGATGAACATCAGCAGCGTCACGAACGTGCCGATGTTCGCCGGGAGGAAGCCGTTCATCGCGACGCCGACGGCGTACGCGGTCAGGATCGGCCAGACCGTCGCCTCGCCCGGGTAGGCGTAGCTGACGATCCCGTAGTACGAGAGCCCGGTGAACAGCGTCTGGCCCGTCTGGAGAATCAGCGCGACGACGACGTACTTGGCCGGGACTGCCTTGATCTGGTCCCAGAGCGACGAGAGCCAGCCTTTGACGTCGACGCCGAGCAGCTGGAGGATCTCGAGGAAGATCGCGATCCCGATCAGCCAGAGGCCGATCTTCAGGAACCGGTACCACCGCGAGCCGCGCCAGGGCATGACCCGCGTGGCGGCTGTCGCCGTTCCGCTCACGGACGCAGTCTGACGGGGCGGCGGGACGTCCGCCACCAGGACGGTGACGCCTAGCCGGTGAGAGCGAGGCCCGTCGCGGGCTCGAAGAAGTGGAGACGGCCGTAATGGACCGCCAGCTCGAGCTCGGCGTCGACCGCGACCGGGCGGCGCGAATCGAGGCAGGCGGTGAAGATCGCGCGGTCGCCGGCGAAGAGCTTCCCGTCGTCGTCCGTGTGCTCGGCCGCGGCCCGTACCGCTTCTGCCACGACGCGCGGAGCGTCGAGCGTGAAGATCACGTGGGTCTCGGCGCCGAGATCCTCGACCACCTCCGGCTTCACGCGCAGGCGCGGCAGCTCGCCGTCCGCCGCCGCGTCGTGCTCGAAATCGGTGGG
Source organism: uncultured Actinomycetes bacterium (assembly GCA_963816455.1). Taxonomy (GTDB): domain Bacteria; phylum Actinomycetota; class Thermoleophilia; order Gaiellales; family Gaiellaceae; genus Palsa-739. The sequence goes on along the minus strand of CAWFKM010000016.1, from coordinate 31,907 downwards.
GCGGATACCGAGCACGACGTTGCCCTCCACACCGGCGGCGACGGAGTCCTCGGGCAGCGCGAAGCTATAGCCGCCGAACGAGACGCGGCCCTGCTGGATCTCGGCATCGACGAGATTCATCGCCGGCGACCCCATGAACGCGGCGACGAAGAGGTTCGCCGGATGGTGGAAGAGATTGTGCGGCGTGTCGTACTGCTGCAGGAGCCCGTCGCGCAGGACGGCGACGCGCTGGCCGAGCGTCATCGCCTCGACCTGGTCGTGCGTCACGTACACCGTTGTGACGCCGAGCCGCTCGTGCAGGCGCGCGAGCTCGGCCCGCATCGAGACGCGGAGCTTCGCGTCGAGGTTCGAGAGCGGCTCGTCCATCAGGAACGCCTTCGGCTCGCGGACGATCGCGCGCCCCATCGCCACGCGCTGGCGCTGGCCGCCGGAGAGCGCGGACGGCTTGCGGTCCATCAGCTCCTCGAGCCCGAGCGTGTTCGCGACCTCGTCGACGCGCCGCTTCCATTCGGCCTTCGGCAGCTTGCGCAGCCGGAGCCCGAACGCGAGGTTCTCTCGCACCGTCATGTGGGGGTACAGCGCGTAGTTCTGGAAGATCATCGCGATGTCCCGTTCCTGCGGCGGCATGTCCGTGACGTCGACCCCGCCGATCGAGACGTCCCCGTCCGTGACGTCCTCGAGCCCGGCAACCATTCGCAGCAACGTCGACTTGCCGCAGCCGGACGGACCGACGAGGACGCAGAACTCGCCCTCGGCGATGTCGAGCGAGAGCGCGTCGATCGCCAGAACGCCGTTCGGATAGACCTTCGTGACTTCCGCGAGCGAGATCCCGCTCAAGTGACCGCTCCTTCCCGGACCCGAAGGCTCGCAGGGATCAGCTCGCCGTGCGCCGAGGTCAGCTCGTCGCAGAGCGCGTCGATCTCGTCGAGCGTTAGCACCGCCGCCGTCGCAGCGTCGAGCATCGCGGCGTGCCGCACGTGGTCGGGCCGGCCTTCGAGCACCGCACGCACCGTCAGCTCGACGACGCTCGCATAGTTCCGGTTCAGAGCGGCGAGCTGCGGTGGGTAGTCCGAGACGACGGTCGGCTGGACGCCGATGCCGTCGACGAGACATGGAACCTCGACGCACGCGCCGTCCGCGAGACCGGCGATCAACCCCGAATTCGGCACGTTGCCGTAGATCACCGACGGCTCGCCCGTGACGATCGAGTTGATGATCGTGGACGCGTATTCGTTCGAGCGCTTGAACTCGATCGGCTCGCCTGCCGCAAGAGCGTCGCGCACCCGCGCGTACTCGTCGAGGTTCGCCTCGCTGCGGTGAATGTACTCGTCGACCGGAATCCGGTAGTGGTCGATCTCGCTCTCGTGGCCCATGAACCAGGGCACGTACTCGGCGGCGTGCTCGCTCGACTCGGTTGGGAAATAGCCGAGGCGCCGGTAAAGCGCGACGCGCACGCGGCGCTGGAGCTCGGCGTCGCCGGCGATGCGCTCGTCGAGACGCGGGTACAGGTTCTCGCCGCGGTGCTCGAACCGGAGGATGAACGCCTGGTGGTTGATGCCGGCGGAGAGAAACGTGACCTCACTCTTGGGCACATCGACGAGCTCGCTGAGCATCTCGATCGTGAACTGGACGGAGTGGCAGAGCCCGACGATGTTCGAGGTCGGCGTGCCCTTGTAGACCAGCTCGCAGAGCGCCGCCATCGGATTCGTGTAGTTCAGGAGCCACGCCTCCGGGCCGCAGAGCTCGGCCATCTCGTTGCCGAGGGCGAGCATGTGATCGGCCGTTCGCAGTGTCCGGAAGATGCCGCCGATCCCGAGCGTGTCGGCGATCGTCTGCCGTAGTCCGTAGCGCGCCGGGATCTCGAAGTCGCGCAGCGTCGCGTCGTGGCCGCCGATCTGAACCATGTTGAGGACGAAGTCCGAGCCGGCGACCGCGGCGCGCCGGTCGAGGTGCGTCGTGATCGTCGGGCTCGCGCCCCGCACCTCCGCCACACGCCGCGCCATCGCCTCGGCGGTCTGCAGCCGCTCGGCGTCGATGTCGTGCAGCGCAATCTCGGCGTCGCGAAGCGCGGGAAACTCGAAGATGTCCCCGAGCAAGTTCTTCGTGAAGATGACGCTGCCCGCGCCGATGAAGGCGATCCGCGTCATTCCTTGGTCGCTCCGAGCGTCAGCCCGTTGACGAAGTGCTTCTGGAGGATGACGAACACGAGCAGGGTCGGAATCGCGGTCAGCAGAGCCCCCGCCGCGAGCAGGTTGTTGTCCGTGAAGAACTCGCCCTGCAGGTTGTTCAACGCCGCGATGATCGGGCGCTTGCTGCCGTTCTGGATCAGGATCAGCGGGAAGAGGAAGTCGTTGTAGAGGAACGTGAACTCGAGGGTCGCAAGCGCAGCGATTGCCGGCTTGCAGAGCGGGAGGATGACGCTGCGGTATTGGCGGAAGACTCCCGCACCGTCGATACGCGCCGCCTCGGTGAGCGACTTCGGAATCGTCTTCATGTAGTTGGCGAGCACGAAGGTGCAGAAGCCCAGCTGGAACGCCACGTTGATCAGGATCAGGCCGAGGTACGAGTCGTAGAGGTAGCCGCTGTCCGAGACCCAGGTGGGGAGCGGGATCTGGAGGTAGAGCCGGTAGAGCGGCTGCAGGATCACCTGCTGCGGCAGGAGGTTCGCCGCCAGGAAGAAGATCAGCAGGGGGATGTTGAACCAGTAGCTGTAGCGCGAGACGACGAACGCGACCGCGGACGACAGGAGCAGGATCAGGAAGATCGCCGGGAGCGCGACGATGAGTGAGTTCGCGAAGTAGTGCGGCAGGTCGGCCTGCGTGTACGCGGTCGTGAAGTTGTTGAAGTTGAAGTGGTGCGGCCACGAGACGTAGCCGTGGGCGGACGTGTCGGCGTACGGCCGGAACGCGGTGAAGATCGCCCACAGGACGGGTGAGATCCAGAGCACGGTCACGAAGATCAGAAACACGTGGAGCCCGACCCGGGACGGCTTGACGCGCGGCTTCGGCCGCGGCGCTCTGCGATTCTCGACGACCGCGTCGCTCATGCCTCGGCCCCCTGGAAGCTGTTCCAGACGAAGATCACGATCGGAACGATCGAGATCGTGAGCAGCACGACTGCGATCGCCGAGCCGTACCCGATGCGACTCGCCTCGCCGATGATGTTGTCCGTGATCAGCACGGACAGGAGCTCGAGACCGTTTCGCCCGTGGTTGATGATGTAGACGATGTCGAACGCACGCAGCGCCTCGATCACCGTGATCACGACGAGCACGATGTTGATCGGCTTCAAGGCGGGGAGGATGACCTTGAAGTACGCCTGTACCTCACTCGCGCCGTCGATCGCCGCGGCCTCGCGAAGCGTGGGGTCGATCGCCTTCAGTCCGGCGAGGTAGAGGATCATCACGTAGCTCGCGTGCCGCCAGCAGGCGAACACGAGCACCGCCCAGATGTTGATCTTCGGGTTGCCGAGCCAGTCGATCACGTGCCCGTGCTGCGGATCCGCGAAGAGGCTGCTGATCAGACCCTGCTGCGGCGACAGGATCAGCTCGGCGATCAGGCCGATGATCGCGGGCGCGATCACGACCGGGATGTAGAGGATGCTCTGGTAGATGCGCGAGCCGCGCATCCGCTTGTCGAGCTGGTAGGCGAGGAACATCCCGAACGGCGTCCCCACGAACGCCAGCGCGAAGAGCCAATAGAAGTTGTGCTTGAACGCCGGCCAGAACGACGGGTAGATCGTCGCGATCTGGCGGTAGTTCGTGGTTCCGATCCAGTGGATCGTGTGGATGCCGCCGATCCCGTCCCAGTTCGTGAACGAGAGGCCGATCGACGCAATGGTCGGGAACCAGATCAGGCCGCCCGTAAAGAGCACGGGAATCACAATCATGACCGCGATCGCGAAGCGGTCCATCGCCGAGAGGCGGACGGCGCGCTTCCTGCGTCGCGCGCCGTCCCCTCTCGTGCTCATTGCGATGTCAGTCGCCATCGCGCCGAAGGGAGGCTAACTCACGATCCGAAGATCGCGACCTTCTGCTTCTGGATGCTCTGCACGAGTCCGTTGACGTCGCCCGGGTTATTGAGGAACGTCTGGAGCGACGGGATCATCACGGTCGAGGCGAAATCGGGCCGCGTGTCGCGGTCCATGTACTGCGCGATGTGCTTCGTCTTCGCGATCAGCACTGCTTCCTTCTTCTGGAGCGGCGTGTATTTGGACGTGTTCGCCCTCGTGTTGACGGCGAGGTTGCCCGGGTTGAGCGGGTTGTAGATGTTGATCGCCTGCGCCGTACCGAAGTAGCCTACGAGCGCCTTCGCCGCGGCCAGGTTCTTCGGCTTCTTCGAGAGCATGTAGCCGTCGATCGGGGCGTCGATCGAGTCCTGCCCCCACTTCGGGTTGATGCTCGGGAACGGGAAGAAGTCGACGTCGGGCGCGTTCTCGGGCTTGAAGTTGCTGACGACGAACCCGCCGAGCAGGAACATTCCGGCTTCCTTGTTCTCGAGCTGCGTCGCGCCGTCCTGCCAGGTGAGACCGAGCGCGCCCTGCGAGTAGTACGGCAGGAGCTGCCTCCACGTGTTGAAGACGGCCTTCACCTGCGCGCTGTTCCACGACTGCTTCCCGGCCATCAGGTTGACGTGGTACTGGTAGCCGTTGATGCGCATGTTCAGGATGTCGAACGTGCCCATCGCGGGCCAGCCGTCCTTGTCCGTGAACGCGATCGGCGTCAGCCCGTCTGCCTGCATCTTCTTCGCGAGGGCGATGAACTGGGTCCACGTCTTGGGAGCCGTGTAACCCTTTTCCTTCCACAGGCTCTTCCGGTAGTAGACCGCCCACGGGTAGTTCTTGTTCGGCACGAGGTACTGATGGCCGTCGAGGCCCGTCGAGGCGGCCTTGACCGCCGGCGGCATCTGCGGTGTCAGGGCCTTCCAGACGTCGTCGATCGGCGTGGCCAGCCCCTTCGCGGCGAAGAACTGCATCCGGTAGCCGGCGAACCACGTGAACACGTCGTCCGGGTGCCCCTGCAGGTAGGAGTTGATCTGCTCCTGGAAGGTGTTGTGGTCGACGGTGTTGGTCTTGACGGCGACACCGGTCTTCTTGGTGAACGCCTTGGTGGTCGCGGCGAGTGCCTTGATGCCGGCACCCGTCTCGTACGACCCGAGCGTGACGCTGCCTGCTGCCGCCTCACGGAGCCCGTCGGGGAGCGCCGCACTTGCGCGGCCTGCGGCACCGAGCCCGTAGAGCGCGGCCAGTCCGCCGGCGCCGGTCGCGAGGAGACCGCGCCGGTTTATCCGTTGTGTACCGACCTCGTCTTCGTTGGTCGGCTGACCTTCGTCCGACATAGAGAGCCTCCTCGGGTCTCTGGACGGGGGGAAACCGCTCTCGCAAAAGCGAACACGATCGCCCAATACCTGACGAAACGTGACCTTGACGTATTCACCAGATCGTGTCAAGTATTCCCGTCAGCCCGCTCAAATCGCTTGCGCAAGCACGATTTCAAGCGGGTTGACGTGGCGTGTTCGGTAACGTTAAGTATTGTGAGTTTCCCCGACCGGCAGGATCGATGCTCGCAGCACAACGCCAGAAGCTGATCGTCGACGAGATCCGGCGCGAAGGCGGCGTCCGGGTGCGGGAGCTCACGACGCTCCTCGGCGTCTCGGAGATGACGATCCGCCGGGACATCGACGTCCTCGCGGCGGCCGGGCTCGTCGAGAAGGTCCACGGCGGCGCGACGCTGCGCGGCGGGCTGAGCGCCGAGGAGCCCGGGTTCGAGGCGAAGTCGCACCGCCAGCTCGACGAGAAGGAGTCGATCGCGCGCGCGGCGAGCAAGCTCGTCGAGCCGGGCCAGGCGATCGGGCTGAGCGCCGGGACGACGACGTGGCGGCTCGCCCACATGCTGACGGGCGTGCCCGACCTGACGGTCGTGACGAACTCGCTCCAGGTCGCCGACGTCCTCCACCGCTCCCCGCGCCCCGATCTCACAGTCGTGCTCACCGGCGGAGTCCGGACGCCTTCCGACGCACTCGTCGGACCCGTCGCTGTCAATGCGGTGCGCTCACTGCACCTCGACGTGCTGTTCCTCGGAGTGCACGGCATCGCGGCCGACGTCGGGTTGACGACGCCGAACCTGCTCGAGGCCGAGACCGACCGCGCGCTTGTCGCTGTCTCGGCGCGGCTCGTCGTCGTTGCCGACCACGAGAAGTGGGGCGTGCGCGGCCTCAGCCGGATCGCCGGCCTCGAGGACGTCGACGTCCTCGTCTCCGACTCCGGACTGTCGGCGCAGGCGCGCTCCGAGATCAAGGAGCACATCGACCGGCTCGTGATCGCCTCCGAGCGACCGTCCGCGGCGAGCCGGCGCGGTGCTGCGTGAGCGAGTCGCCCGACCTTCGCCGCGACGATCTCACCGGCAGCCTCACGTACATCGTCGATTCTCGGCAGAGCCGGCCGAACCTTCCGGAGGCGACCTGCCCGTTTTGCCCCGGCGGTCTCGAAGCGCCCGATCCGTACGACGTGCGCTGGTTCGAGAACCGCTGGCCCGCGATGCCGGGCGACCGGTGCGAAGTCGTGCTCTACACGCCCGAGCACGACGCCACGTTCTGGTCGCTCGGCACCACCGGCGCGCGCAAGGTGATCGATCTCTGGGCCGAGCGCAGTGCAGCGCTTGGCGCGCGCGCCGACATCGACTACGTCCTCATCTTCGAGAATCGCGGCGCCGAGGTCGGCGCGACGATCGCGCACCCGCACGGTCAGATCTACGCGTTCGACTTCGTGCCCGAGCTACCGGGCCGCGAGCTCGACCGCGGCGGATCGCTCGGCGACGCCGGCGAACGCCTCGTCGCGGAGATCGAGGACTGGAAGGCGTGGGTACCCGAGGCGCCGATCTTCCCGTACGCGCTGCGCCTGGCTCCCGACGAGCCGGTGCCCGACCTGCCGTCGCTCGACGACGCCGGTCGCAATGCGCTCGCCGCGCTCCTCGTCGACGTGCTCGAGCGCCTCGACCGCCTCTTCGACGCCGAGACGCCGTACATGCTCTGGATTCACCAGCGTCCGTTCGACGGCCGCGACTGGCCCGGCGCGCGCCTGCACGTCGAGATCGTGTCGCCGTGGCGCGCCACCGGCGTGACGCGATACATCGCCGCGGGCGAGATCGGCTCCGGCGTCTACTTCAATCCCGTCGCGCCGGAGATGGCGGCCGAGGCGCTGCGCGACGCGCTCGTCCAGGCGAGCTGAGCGGTGCCGGCGGGCGCCCTCGAGGAACTGCTCTACCTCGGCGGAAGCGCGAGCTGGGAGCAGCCCGGCGTCCCGAGTCTGAACCGCCTTCCGGCACACGCGACACTCGACCGAGCCGGGACGCAGCGGCATCGCTCGCTCGACGGCGAGTGGCGAGTTCAAGCTCGCCGCGTCGCCGGAGGCGGCGCCGGCCGCACTCGCCGAGCGCCGGGGCTGGCGGCGCGCGTCCGTTCCGGGTCTCTGGACGATGCAGGGCTTCTCGACGCCGCGCTACACGAATGTCCAGATGCCCTTCGCCGAGCTGCCGCCGTACGTGCCGGACGACAACGAGACGGGGCTCTACCGGCGCTCGTTCGAGATACCGCGCGGATGGCGTCGCCGGCCCGTGGTCCTCTCGTTCGGCGGATGCGAGGGCGCGCTGTACGTCCTCGTCAACGGCGAACCGGTCGGCATCGCAAAGGACGCGCGCACTCCCGCCGAGTTCGACATCTCCGAGCTCGTGCACCACGACGGCCCGAACGAACTCGTCGCCGCCGTCGTTCGCTGGTCGGATGCGTCGTTCATCGAGGACCAGGACCAGTGGTGGCACGCCGGCCTGCCGCGCTCGATCGCGCTCGTCTCGCCGTCGATCGGCGAGCTCGACGTCCGCGCCGAGCTCGACGACGGCTTCCGGCGCGGACGGCTGACGGTTCGCTCGGACGTGGACGGGGACGTGCGCCTCGTCGACGGCGGCGGTCGCGTCGTCGCCGCAGGCGCGGTTGCGGACGGCGTCTTCGAGTGCGCGGTTCGCGCACCGCGGCTGTGGTCGGCCGAGCGGCCCGAGCTCTACACGCTCGAGCTGAGCGCCGAGGGCGAGACGGTTGCGTGCAACGTCGGCTTCCGGCGGGTCGAGGTGCGAGACCGTGCGCTGCTCGTCAACGGCGAGCCGGTCCGCATCAACGGCGTCAACCGCCACGAGCACGACGACGCACGGGACGTGCGCTGACGCGCGAGTCGATGGAGACCGACGTGCTGCCTGATGAAGCAGTTCAACGTCAACGCCGTGCGAACCTCGCACTATCCGAACGATCCCTACTGGCTCGATCTCTGCGACCGCTACGGGCTCTACGTGATCGACGAGGCCAACATCGAGTCGCACGCGTTCTACGACGAGCTGTGCGACGACCCGCGCTACCAGGCGGCGTGGCTCGAGCGCGTCTCGAACATGGTCGAGCGCGACAAGAACCACCCCAGCGTGATCCTCTGGTCGCTCGGCAACGAGAGCGGCTACGGACGCAATCACGACGCCGCCGCGGGCTGGGTGCGGAAGCGCGACCCATCGCGGCCGCTGCACTACGAGGGCGCGATCAGGCGCGACTGGAGCGGCGGCTTCGCCTCGACCGACATCGTCTGCCCCATGTACCCGCAGCTCGAGTCGATCGTCGCCTGGGCCGAGTCGGAGACGGACGATCCGCGGCCGATGATCATGTGCGAGTACTCGCACGCGATGGGGAACTCGAACGGCGGGCTCTCCGACTACTACGACGCGTTCGACCGGCACGACGCGCTGCAGGGCGGCTTCATCTGGGAGTGGGTCGACCACGGCATCAGGCAGCGCGACCGCCGCGGCCGCGAGTACTGGGCCTACGGCGGCGACTTCGGCGAGATGCCGCACGACGCGAACTTCTGCGCGGACGGCATCGTCTGGCCCGACCGCACGCCCCATCCCGCGCTGAACGAGTTCAAGTTCCTCGCGCAGCCGATCCGCGTGACCGCGCTCGGCGGCGGGCGGTTCAGGATCGCGAACCGCCACCACTTCACCGGCCTCGACGCCTATCGCGGCGAGTGGGAGCTCACCGTCGACGGCGAGCGGGTTCGCGGCGGCCACCTCCCCGCGCTGCGCGTGCGGCCGCAGGAGTCGATCGACGTCGCGCTCCGGCTGCCTAACGATCCCGGCGAGCGCTTCGTCACGTTCCGCTTCTTCCTGCGCGATGCGACGGGCTGGGCGCCCGCGGGACACGAGGTCGCGTGGCAGCAGCTCAGGCTGCCGTCGACGCGGACGCGCGCGCCGCGGGGGCGTGCGATCCGGCCCGACAAGCGACTGGACGCTCGAGGCCGGCCGGACGCGCGCTTCGCGTCGACGCAGCGACCGGCCATCCTCGGCGAGCTCGCCGTCGACGGACGGAACGTGCTCACCGCCGGTCCGCTGTTGCAGCTCTGGCGCGCGCCGACCGACAACGACGGCCTGCGGCTCGTCGAGGAGAAGCGCGACGCCGGCGTGCTGCCGCGCTGGCTCGAGCTCGGGCTCGACCGGCTCGACCTCACGCTCGAGTCCGCGCGACTCGGAAGGAGCTCGATCGAGGTCGTGCACCGCGCGCGCGGCGTCGTCACGCACCGGCACGTCTACCGTCTCCTCGACTCGGGCGAGCTCGTGGTCGAGAACGTCGTCGAGCTCGCGCGCGGGCGTCGACGACGTTCCGCGCATCGGCGTCGGGCTCGCGCTCCGGCCCGGGCTCGAGCGGTTGTCCTGGTACGGCCGCGGGCCGTGGGAGAACTACTCCGACCGGCTCGCATCCGCGCTCGTCGGTCGGTTCGAGAGCACCGTCGCGGACGAGTACGTCCCGTACATCGTTCCGCAGGAGCACGGGCACCACTGCGACACGCGCTGGCTCTCGCTCGAGAGCGACGCCGGTCTCGGGCTGCGCGTCGAGGGCCGGCCGACGATCGGATTCTCCGCGAGCCACCTCACGGCCGCCGATCTCTACGGCGCGCTCCACACCTGCGATCTCGAGCCGCGACGCGAGGTCTTCCTCAACCTCGACCACGCGCAACGCGGCCTCGGCACCGCGAGCTGCGGCCCGGACACCGCCGAGCGCTACCGCCTGCTCGAGCGCTCGTACCGGTTCACGTACGCGTTACGGCCGTTCGCTCGCTAGCGGACGGACGCGCCCGCCGACGCGCGCGCGACGAGCGAGCTGCCCGTGCGTCCCGTCCGCGCGAGATAGGCAGCCTCGATCCGTGCTGCGACCTCGGCGGCCTGCGCGGTGTCGGTGAGCGCGACGATCGAGCCGCCGAACCCGCCTCCGAGCAGGCGTGCGCCGTACGCACCCGCGTCCGCCGCTAGCTCGACGAGGAGGTCGATCTCGGGGATCGACACCTCGTAGTCGTCGCGCAGGCTCGCGTGGCCGGCGAGAAGCAGCGCACCGGCGGCCGTGAGGTCGCTGCGCTCGAGCGTGGCGGCGAAGTCGAGCACCCGCTGGTTCTCGGTGACGACGTGACGCAGTCGTCGGCGGGATACCTCGTCGAGCGACGTCGAGATCGTCGAGCGTGACCTCCGTCGAACGCTCGGCGCCGACAAGCCGGAGCGCATGCTCGAGCTCCCGCCTGCGCTCGGCGTAGCCCGAGCTCTCGTGGCTGTGCGCGATGCCCGAGTCGACGACGACGAGAGCGGCGCCCGCCGGCACGCGAACGCGGCGGTAGCTCCAGCGTGCCGCAGTCGAGCAGCAGCGCCTCGCCCTCGCGGCCGAGGACCGACGCGGCCTGGTCGAGGATCCCGCAGGGAACGCCGACGGCGCGAAGCTCGGCGCGCTGGCACGCGCGCGCGAGGTCGAACGGCTCGACCTCGAATTCGGCGACGGCGCACAGCGCGAGCGCCACCGACACCTCGAGCGCCGCCGACGACGACAGACCCGCGCCGGTCGGCAGATCGGATCGCACCGTGCCGACGAACCCGACCGCCGGCCGGCCGAGCAACGCGAGCTCGGCCGCGACCGCCTGCGCGTACCGCACCCAGCCGGTGACCGCGGCTCCGCCGCCGTCGGCGGCGAACGGCGGCGCCGCGCCGAGGCTTTCCGAGACGAGTGCGATCTCCGGCCGCGCCTCCCCCACCTCCACGGTGACGCCGTACTGAATCGCAACCGGCAGCACGAGCCCACCGCTGTAGTCGGTGTGCTCGCCGATCAGGTTGACGCGGCCCGGCGCGAACGCGATCACGTGACGGAGAATCGCAGCTCGGTCGTCGATTCGAAAACCTCGCCGGGCCGATCCGTGGTAGCGAACGGCCGCGAGTCGAGCCGAAGCGACGGGCCGCTGCTCACGCGGCGTGACGCTACCAGCGTTTGGAGGAAGCGTCGAAGGCGGTGTCGAAGTCGTGCCTCGTGCTCCACGTCGACAGCACCGACATCACGCGGATGCGCGAGCGACTGCTCTTCGACGGCGCCGGACGCGGGCCGGAAGCTGACGGCGTTCTGGACGCTGCTCGCACTCGCGTCGGTGATCGCGACCGCCGGCGTCGTCGGCGACTCGACCGCGACGGTGATCGGCGCGATGATCGTCGCGCCGCTGATGACGCCGATCCTCGGAACGGTGCTCTCGATCGTCACCGGCGACGTGCGCGAACCTCGTGCGCTGCACTGTGCTCGTCGTCGCCGGAGCCGCGGCCGTCGTCGCGATCGCCTGGGTTCTCGGCGCAGCTCGTCCAGATACCGATCGTCGCGGCGACGAACTCGCAGGTCGCGGTCCGCGTGCACCCGCGCCTGATCGACCTGGTCGCCGCGCTCGCGACCGGCGCGGTCGGCTCGTACGCGCTCATCCGCTCCGACGTGTCCGACACGCTGCCCGGCGTCGCGATCGCGATCTCGCTCGTGCCGCCGCTCGCGGTCGTCGGGCTGACGCTCGAGTCGCACCGGCCGCACCAGGCGGTCGGGGCGCTGCTGCTCTTCCTGACGAACGTCGGCGCCATCCTGCTCAGCGGTCTCGTCGTGATGGCCCTCTACCGCGTGCGCAAGACGGCAGAGGCCGAGCAGGGAGGCAGGCTCCTGAGCAGCAGGATGGCGGCGATCCTGATCACGGCCTGCATCATCGGCCTCGCCGTGCCGCTCGCGGCGGCGAGCAAGCAGGTCGGGACCGAGCAGATCCAGCGCGACAATGTGACCCGCGTCGCAGGCGTGTGGGCGCAGCGCCGCGGCTGGCAGATCGTCGGCGTCGACTCCAACCCGGACGGCGTGGAGGTCCACGCGATCGGACCGAAGCCGACGCCGAATCCCCAGACGCTCCGAGCAGCCCTCGACGCCGCCGGATACGAGAACGTGACCGTGCACCTCGACCTCACGAACGTCGTGCGCGCGAATCTCGCCGGCCGCTGAGCCGATCCGCGAGAGGTGGAGGTCCGCTCCGGCGACCCTCCACCCTTCGCAGATGGAACTCTCTGGCGAGCCTGCGGACGACGGCTCGCTCAGCGACTGGTGACTATGACGGGAGGTATCCCGTCACCTTGCTGATCGCTTGGCTGATCCCGCCGGAGAGGGCGGTGAACGCGAGGATGGCGCCGACCGTGATCACGGCCAGGACGACCCCGTACTCCGCCATTGTCTGGCCGTCTTCCTTGCGCCAGTTCTGATGGGTGTAATCGAGCCACCACGTGAACATGTTTGAATTCACCTCCCTTCCGAGTGCTGAGCCCGCCGGGTGAGCGCGCGCCGCACAACGGAAGGAGGTCAAGCCCGATCCAACTGTGGTCTCGCTCGCCACGCTTCAACATCCCCCGTTGCCTTGGCGTGACCGAGACGTCCAAGTTTGATCGTGTTGCGAAGATGAATCGAAGATTTCGGCGGGTTCGAGAATCCCTTGGTTCAGTGATCCACGCCGACGCGAGCCGTTTGCCCGGGAATGATGGAGCTAGTCGGACTCGAACCGACGACCTCCTGGGTGCGATCCAGGCGCTCTCCCAACTGAGCTATAGCCCCGCGGCGGTCTAGTGTAGCGAGGCTTCCGCCGGCGTTCCGCGGCTGTCCTTCTCCATCAGCTTGCCGTCGCGGATGGTCTGCGCCATGTCCTTGGACTGCTCCCGGTACCAGGTTCCGCCTTCGAACTGGATCGCCGGATACGACGACTGGCCCGTGGCCTCGGTGAGGACCGTGCGCTTTGCTGCGGGAGTACGGACCGGGAACGCGCTCGTACTCGACCCCGCTGTCGATCAGCGCCTTCTCCACGCGTCCAGCACGGGTGCCCGGCCGAACTTGACCCACTGGTTCGAGCAGCGATAGAGCTTGACCGCCACGGTGCCCCCCTTCGTCGGCTGACCCCGGCTCCTACGATACGCCGATGCGCGCGGTTTCACTCGACGCGGCGGGGCAGCCGGTCGTCGGCGAGGTCGACGAGCCGGGCGGCGACGGCGAGCTCGTGCGCGTGCTCGCGTGCGGGCTCTGCGGATCGGATGTCGAGAAGCTGCGGCCCGAGTTCGCCGGCGTCGTGCTCGGACACGAGGTCGTGGCGGAGACGGCGGACGGACGCCGCGTCGCGCTCGTCCATCATCGCGGCTGCGGCGAATGCGAGCGCTGCCGCGGCGGGCACGAGTCGACGTGCGCGGAGTTCGCGCGCGCGACGATCCGTCCCGGCGGCTTCGCGGAACGGGTGCGCGCGGACGCGTGGATCGACGTGCCGGCCGGAGTCGACGACGCGCGCGCAACGGCGCTGGAGCCGCTCGCGTGCGTCGATGCGCGGCGCCGAAGCGGTTCCGGCGGGACGCGTGCTCGTCCTGGGACAGGGTTTCGTCGGACGGCTGTTCGCGGCGGTGCTCGCACAGCGCGGCGACGACGTGTTCGTCGTCGACGCGGATCCGCGGCGGAGCGGGCGCGCGCCGGACGGGCCGGTCGACGCGGTCGTGATCTGCGCGCCCGGTGCGGGCGCGACCGCGCTCGAGTCGGTGCGACCCGGCGGGACGATCCTCGTCTTCGCCGACGCGGGCGCGCTGCCGGCGGACGCGATCTACCGCAACGAGCTCACCGTCGCCGGCCGGCGTTCGGCGTCGCCCGACGCGATGCGCGCGGCCGCGGCGCTGCTCCCGCAGCTCGACCTGCCGGAACCGACGGTGCTGCCGCTCGAGCGGTTCGCGGAAGGGCTCGAGCTGTTCCGCGGGCGCGACGCGGCAAAGGTTGTGTTCGTCCCGTGAGGGCGTTGCGCTACCACGGCGTCGGCGACCTGCGCATCGAAGAGGTGCCCGACCCGGTGCCGGGACCCGGCGACGTGCTCGTCCAGGTCGAGGTCGCACTGACGGACGGCACGGACCTCAAGACGTTCCGTCGCGGGCATCCGCTGCTGCTGTCGGAGCTGCCGTCGCCGTTCGGGCACGAGTTCTGCGGGATCGACGTCGCAACGGGACGACGCGTCGTCGCCGCGAACTCGGCGCCGTGCGGCGAGTGCGCCGCATGCCGGCGCGGCGAGGAACCGCAGTGCGCGAACCTGCTGCCGCTGCTGAACGGCGCGTACGCGGAGCTGATTGTCGTGCCGGCGCGGATCGCGCGCGCCAACCTCTTGCCGGTCCCGCCCGGGGTCGCGCCCGAGGTCGCGGCGCTCGTCGAGCCGCTCGCGTGCTGTCTTCGCGGCGTCGAGCGCGCGGAGATCGAGCCGGGCGACACCGTCGCGGTGCTCGGCGCCGGCCCGATCGGACTGATGCTCTGCGCGTGCGTCTCGGACGCGGGCGGACGTCCTGTCCTCGTCGGCGGGCGAGCGGAGCGGCGTGCGCTCGCGCCCGCATTCGGCGCCGAGCCCGGCGACGGGTGCGATGCGGACGTCGCGATCGAGGCGACCGGTTCGGCGGAGGGATGGCGCGACGCGCTGTCGCTCGTCCGCACCGGCGGGACCGCGGTGATGTTCGGCGGCCTGCCGGCCGGGACAGAGGTCGCCGTCGACGCGTATCGCGTTCACTACGACGAGCTCACCGTGCGTGGTGCGTTCCATCACGCGCCGCAGCATGTGCGCGCCGCGCTCGCATTCCTCGCGAGCGGCGCGCGGCCGTGGGCGACGCTGCTCACGCACGAGGTCTCGCTCGAAGGACTGCCGGGATTGTTCGCGGATCCGCCGCGCGACTATCTGAAGGCCGTCGTCCGCCCTTAGGCGGCGAACAGCGTCAGATCGGGCTCGCGCTCGCCGCGCAGAACCTCGAGGTCGACCTCGACGCAGCGGATGCCGCGCGACTCCGCGAGCGCGATCGCCTGTGGCTTCAGCCGCTGCGCGGCGAGGATGCCGCGGCACGACGCCTTCGCGGGATCGCGGCGGATGAAGTCGAGGTAGCGCGTCAGCTGCTCGACCGCCTCGATCGTTGCGATGCGCTTGATCTCGACGGCGACCCATTCGCCGGCCGGGTCCTTGCACATCAGGTCGACCGGGCCGACCTCCGTCGGCCACTCGCGCTTCACGAGCACGAGCTCCTCGCCGAGCGCCGCGGGCGCGGCGGCGAGCTGCTCCTGCAGGTCGCGCTCGACGCCGTCTTTCTGCAGCGCGGCAGACTCGCCCATGTCGTGCGTGACGTCGCTCAGCACCTCGACGAGCCGGATCTCGAGCACGTCCTCCGTCTTCGGCTTGCGCACGACGAGGGTGTCGCCGCCGTCCTCGACGACGGTCGGAGCAGTCATCCAGTTCAACGGCTTGAAGCCTCCGGCGTCGTCGTGCACGAGCACCGAGCCGTCGCTCTTCAGGATCAGCAGCCGCACCGCCTCCGGGAGAAGGGCGTTCAGGCGGCCGGAGTAGCGGACCTCGCAGCGGGCGACGAGTAGGCGCACGGCGGGACCCTACTGTCCCGCGCGGACATGTCCAGGTTGGTCAGCCGGTCGACGGCGCGCGCCCGGCCGCAACCGCGAGGACGGTCTCGTACTCGTGGGCGGTGATCCGAACGACCCCCACGTCGAAGTCGGCCCGGGCCTTTGCCGACGGGTCGAGGTTCGCGAGCACGAGATTCATCGGGACCGGTGGGTCCCACTCCTCGACCTGGGCCAGCAAAACTCCGCTGGCGGAGTCGCCCGGGTAGACCCGCGCCTCCGACGGCGTCCACGCGCGGGCTGGTGAGGCAAGCTCGGCGTGGCCGATGAATTCCCACTCAGGTGTCCCCAGATAGATCAGAGCGAGATCGCCGGCCGCGAGCGCTTCCAGGTGGGGCTCATCTGCGTCGACGCCCCACATCCCGACCCGCAGGAGCTCGGCGGCCCGTTCCCGCTCTGCCGCCTCGTTCGCCGCGGAATTGAGGATGTAGTACGGCACGTGCTACCGCAACAACGTCCGCTCGAGCGCGAGCCGCCACTCGGCGCGGCGGGACTCGACCTCGCCGTCCGGCATCGACGGCTCGTACGTCGGGCCGCGGGCGACGAGCGCCGCGACCTCGGCGGGGCTCTTCCAGACGCCGATCGCGAGACCGGCGAGTGCGGCCGCGCCGATCGCGGTCGCTCTCCTTCTCCGCGACGACCTCGACCGGGCGGCGGACGACGTCGGCCTGGAACTGCATCAGGAACGCATTGCGGCTCGCGCCGCCGTCGGCGCGGAGGACGTCGACGCCGGCGGGATGCGACTCGAGGACGTCGGCGACCTGGTGCGCGATTCCCTCGAGCGTCGCGCGCGCGATGTGGCCGCGCGTCGTGCCGCCGGAGATGCCGGCGATCAGCCCGCGTGCGTCGGCGTCCCAGTGCGGCGTGCCGAGCCCGGCGAGCGCCGGGACGAACATGACGCCGCCGGTCGACCCTGCCTCGACCGCGAGCCGTTCCGCCTCCTCCGGGCCGGAGACGATGCCGAGCCCGTCGCGGAGCCACGTCACCGCCGCGCCGCTCGTCAGCACCGAGCCTTCGATCGCATACTGCACGGCGCGGCACCCGGCGCGACCGCGGCGACGGTCTTCAGCAGGCCCGGCGGTGCGGGCTCGGCGCTGTCGCCGACGTTCACGAGCACGAACGCGCCCGTCCCGTACGTCGCCTTCGCCTCGCGCGGCGCGAAGCAGCCCTGGCCGAACAGCGCCGCCTGCTGGTCGCCGACGAGTCCCCGCGATCGGCACCGTCGGCGCCGAAGCAGCTCCGCCTCGCCGACGACGCCGGAGCTCGCGACGACCTCCGGGAAGCAGGCGCACGGTCGACGCCGAACAGCGCGAGCAGCTCGTCGTCCCACGCAAGCGCAGCCGATGTCGAAGAGCATCGTGCGCGATGCGTTCGTCCGGTCGGTCGCGTGCACGCGGCCGCGCGTGAGGTTCCAGACGAGCCACGCGTCGACGGTGCCGAACGCGAGCCCGTCGCGCGGTGCGTCGGCGCGCGCGAGCAACCACTCGAGCTTCGTCGCCGAGAAGTACGGATCGGGGACGAGTCCCGTGCGTCCGCGGATCAGCTCGCGCCGGAAGCCCGCGGCACCGCTCCGCCGTGCGCCGGTCCTGCCAAACGATCGCGTTCGCGAGCGGCCGCCCCGTCGCGCGCTCCCAGAGGATCGTCGTCTCGCGCTGGTTCGTGATCCCGATCGCGTCGAGCTGGGCGCGCCGATACCCGCGCGTCGCCGAGCGCCGCGCCCGCCGCCGTCTCGACGCTCGTCCAGATCTCTGTCGCGTCCTGCTCCACCCAGCCCGGCTCGGGGAACGACCGCGCGACCTCCACGTAGCCCCGCCCGAGCACGCGCAGTTGCCGGTCGACGACGAGGCACGTCGTGCCGGTCGTCCCCTGGTCGATCGCGAGGATCAACCGCGTTCGACGCGAGAGCCGCCGACGATCGCGTCGGTGCCGTCGTCGAAGCGAACCCAGGCCTTGCCCTTCCCGTCGTAGTCCGGCGACCAGACGATGAGCGTCGCGTCGCGGCCGCCGACGCGCACCCGCTCCGTTCCCTCCGGCTCGGTGCCGAGCCACACGCGGAGGAACGGATTCGCATCGCGCTCGCGGCCGATCGTCGTCTCGTCCGTGTGACCCGGATAGACGGTCGTGTCGTCAGGCAACACCATGAAGACCTCGAGCACCGACGTGCGCACCTGCTCGAGGTCGCCGCCGCCGACGGCGTCGAGGAACAGCGTGTCGCCGGTGAAGACCGACTCCTCGTCGACGACGAACGCGATCATGTCGTCGGAGTGCCCCGGCGTCGCGAGCCCGCGCACGTGGAGATCGCCGAACGTCCACTCCCCCGTCTCCGCGACGACCGGAATGCCGTACCGCTCGACGAGCGCGTCCTCGTGGACGACGTGGTCGGCGTGCGTGTGCGTCCGCAGGATCGCCGCCGGCGTCGCGCCCCAGGCCTCGACCGCGGCGATCAGCGGAGCGACGTCGGCGCCGGAATCGACGAACACGGCCGTCCCGCCCTCACGGTCGGCGACCGCATAGGCGTTGGAGAGCCACTCCGGGTGCATGCTCCGTACCACCAGCACACCGGTAGGCTAACGCGACAACGCCCGAGGAGGAACGATGGCCGGCCTGTGGCAGCGCGCGACGCTGATTTTCAAGTCGAAGACGTCGAAGGTTCTGGACAAGGCCGAGAACCCGACGGAGACGCTGGACTACTCGTACGAGCAGATGCTCGAGCAGCTCCAGAACGTGAAGCGCGGCGTCGCGGACGTCACCACGGCCAAGAAGCGCCTGGAGCTCCAGACGGCCGGGCTGGAGCAGAACGTCGTCAAGCTCGACACGCAGGCGCGCCAGGCCGTCGCCGCCAACCGCGAGGACCTCGCGCGCGAGGCGCTCCAGCGCAAGGCGACGACGCAGCAGCAGCTCCAGGATCTCGACACGCAGGTGAAGTCGCTCGACGACCAGCAGCAGAAGCTGATCGAGGGACAGCATGCGCTCGAGGCGAAGATCGAGTCCTTCCGGACGCAGAAGGAAGTGATCAAGGCGCAGTACTCCGCCGCCGAGGCGCAGGTGAAGATCGGCGAGGCCGCGACCGGGATCGGCAAGGGCATGGCGGACACCGGCATGGCGATCCAGCGCGCGAAGGACAAGACCGACGAGCTGACCGCGCGCGCCGCGGCGATCGACGAGCTGACCGGCAGCGGCGCGCTCGAGGACCTGACCGCCGCGCCGGGTACGACGCAGCTCGACCGCGAACTGGCGCAGATCTCCTCCAACGCCCAGGTCGACCAGGAGCTCGCGCAGCTGAAGGCGGAGGTCGGCACCGGCGGCGACGCGAAGCAGATCGAGGCTCCCGCGCCCGCCGAGGACAAGCCGGCGCAGTAGTGCCGCTCGGCGACATCTTCTTCGGCCGCAAGAAGCTGAAGGAGCCGGCCGACGACAGGCTGTTCGCGCTGACGACGGCAGCGGTGACGCTGGACGTCGAGTGCGGCGTGAAGCCCGCGGGCGTCGGCGCCGTCATCTTCAAGCCGCTGTCGGCGGGCGAGTTCACGCAGGTCGACCAGGACGTCTCGGATCTCCTCAAGTCCGTCGCCTCCGGCTCGGGGTCGACGCTCGACCGGAAGACCGACACGTTCGGCTACGAGTGGGTGATCATCCGCGACACCGACCTCGAGGATCAGGTCACCGCCGCGCACGCCGTCGCGCAGGAGTTCAGCGACCGCGGCTTCGGCGCGCAGCTGCTCGGCGCCGCGTTCCGCTTTGCCGAAGGCAACCAGCCGGTCTACTGGGTCTACGGCTTCAAGAGCGGAACGTTCTGGCCGTTCGTCCCGACGGGCGACAAGCGCGAACGGGACAACGCGCGCGAGCTGGAGCTGAAGGCGAAGCTCGACCCCGAGCTCCCGATCGAGCCCGACCTCTCGAAGTGGCTCGGGCTCTTCGACGCACCGATCTAGGACGGAGTCGAGCGGCCCATCTCGCGGGCGATCTCCTCGAGCGCCGCGAGCCGCTTCTCGAGCGGCGGGTGGTCGCTTCCGAATGCCGCAGTCACCCAATCCGTGTTCCGGAACGAGACGAGGCAGAGCGCCTCGAGCGCCGAGCCGCCCCGGAGATCGCCGCGCGCGGGACGGCCGGCAACGGCGACGAGCGCCGACATCAGCTGCTCCGGCGCCCCCGTGATAACGGCCGCACCCCGGTCGGCCGCGAACTCCCGATAGCGCGAAAGCATCCGGAGCACGACCAGTGAATACACCCAGAGCGGGAGGACGAAGATGATCGCGAAGTACGCGGTGAGATTGTCCTTGCGCTCGTTCCACAACACCGAGCAGGCGCAGACTGGCCCCGCTGCGAACCCCATCACGGCACCGTCGCGATTCGAGACATGGGAGAGCTCATGAGCAACGACCGCCTCGAGCTCCGACGCGTTCAACCGTCGCAACAGCTCCGTCGTGACAGCAACGACAGCGCGCCTCGGACTGCTACCGACGCTGAATGCGTTCGGCGACCACGAGTGGATCAATGCAACCCGTGGTGTTGGCAGATCGGCCTGGGCCGCGACGCGGGCAACGAGTCGAAGAAGTTCGCGCAGCTCCGGCTCCTCCGGATCTCGCACGGTCTTCGCCCGAGCCGCGCGCAACGCGGCTTCGCCGCCTCGCGTGACGTGCAGGTACAGGACGAACGAGACGCAAGCGAGGAGGAAGAGCCAAGCGAGGACAGAGCCCCAGCGCCCGTTGTGGATCGCCTCGACTCCGCTCCCTACCGCCACGCCGACAACGGCCGCATAGACGAGCATGACGCACGCGAATACCAACGCCATTCTGACGCTCAGTCCGATGTTGCGACCGACCGCACGCCGCCTCATGCGAGCGAGCCTACGAGTTTCGCGTGCCCGAGTTCGCGATGAAGCCAATGAAATGGCTGGCACCTAAGGCCCGTCAGGTGCCAGGCACCTCAGCCGCAGTTGGTGCCAGGTACCTGAGACGCATTTGGTGTCTGGCACCAGTTGGCCGTCTGGTGCCAGACACCGCGACAACGCACGCGAGCTGGAGCTGAAGGCGAAGCTCGACCCCGAGCTCCTGATCGAGCCCGACCTCTCGAAGTGGCTCGGGCTCTTCGACGCGCCGATCTAGGTGGGAGCCGGCCGAGATGCGCGGTAGGCGAAGAACGAGATCGCCGCCAGCAGCGCGGTCGCCAGTGCCAGCGGTGCGGGGTTGTCGACCTTCGAGACGAGGAGCCCGCCGACCAACGCGCCAAGCAGCATCGCTGCGACGGAGAGTCCGCGACGGGCGATCCTCGAGCCGGATCCGCCGGCGAGCTTCGAGTCGGCCGCGACACCGGTCAGGGTCATCGTCAGCACCGTCGTCGTGAGATCGGGGACGGCGAGCTTCCGCGCGGTGGCGTTCTGAACTCCCATCGCGACCGCCAACAGGACGATCACGGCGTAGCGGCTTCCGTGGTGGATCGAGAACGCCGCGACGACGAGCGCGCCGGCGACGAGCAGAAGCTCCGTCGCCGTCGTGACGCCGAGGTGGCGGCCCCTGTCGCTCGACCAGCGAGCACCGATCCGACCGCCGACGACGCCGCCGACGAGAAACGAGCCGAGCGCGGTCAGCGATGCCCAGACCGAGATCCCGCCGGCACCCGCGATTCCGAATCCGAGGAAGACGACGTTGCCGGTCATGTTCGCCACGAACACATGCCCGAGCTTCAAGTAGCTCGTCGCGTCGACGAGCCCGGTGACCAGGGTCAGAGAGAGCAACAGCGGCGGAAGCAGCCCGTCCGGACTGTCCCGGCGAGGCCGAACCGTGCCTGCGATCTCACGCCAGACCTGTGTCCCGGTCACGTGCGAGTCGTGTCGCCTGTCAGCTGCGTGAGCACCTCGAAGAGCGCTGCGAGGTCGCGGTGCTCGTAGCCGGCGGCCCGCGCCAGCGTGAGCATTTCGTCAGCCGCCGCGGCAGACGGAAGGGGGACACCCAGTTGCCGTGCGGTGTCGAGCGCGAGCACGATGTCCTTCTGCATCAGTCCGATGTCGAACCAGGCTTCGTCCGGCAAGTCGAGGACGAGTGCGGCGCGGGCCTTCAGCATCGGCGAGCCGATCTGACTCTGCGTCATCACCTCGACCGCCCGCTTGCGGTCGATGCCCGAGCGTTCGGCGAGGACGACGCCCTCGGCGAAGGCGAGCATCTGCACGGCGAGGCTGATGTTGATCGCGAGCTTCAGCACGAGCCCCTGCCCGTTCTCGCCGATGTGGTTCGGAGTCCCGAGCTCGCGCAAGATCGGCTCGACCCGCGCATAGGCGTCCTCGTCGCCGCCGACCATGATCGTCAGCGTCCCGGTCTGCACCTGCGGCACGCTTCCCGACACCGGCGCGTCGAGCATCCCTGCCCCGCGCTCCCTTACCCGCTGCGCAATGTCGCGACTCACATGCGGGCTGACCGTGCTCACGTCCACCCAGAGTTTCCCGGCAGCGAGGCCTGCAAGGATTCCGTCCGGTCCCGACGCAACGTCCTCGAGCACGCTGTCCGTGGGCACGGAGGTGAAGACGACATCGACGGCCTCCGCGATCTCGCGCGGCGTGTCGCGCCAGACCAGTCCCTCGCGTTCCAGCTCCTGCACTTCCTCGCGGTGTCGCGTCTCGCCGTAGACCGTGTAGCCGGCGCCGATGAGACGGACGGCCATGTTGCCGCCCATATGCCCAAGGCCGACGAAGCCGAGCGCGGTCACGGCGGCAAGCATGACAGAGGACACATCGCGACCGCAGCGGTTCTTAACAGGGTCTGACCCCGTTAAGGTCGGACGCGACTCAGGAAAACAGGTGACCCCAGCGCGCGGCGATGATGAGGAGCACGCCGCCGCAGGCCACCATTCCTCCCGCGACGACCATCCTGAACCGGCTCGATGCCAGGACGATGCCGTGCCACGTATGCGTCCTGTCCACTTTGGTCAGCGAAGCCGACACGATCCAGAGTCCCGCGATGAAGAAGAGCAGGAAGGCCACCTCGGCGACCTTCACGCCGCTGTTATGGGAGAAGGCGACAAACCTCACGTTGCAGCGCTACGCGGGAACGGAGCGGCCCATCTCGCGGGCGATCTTCTCGAGCGCCGCGAGGCGCTTCTCGAGGGGCGGGTGATCCATGAAGAGCTCGCCGGCCTGCGAGCGCCAGTTCGTCGGGATGATGAAGAACGCGTTCATACCGGCGACTTCGCGCAGGTCGCGCTCCGGGATCTGCGTGATTTGGCCCGAGATCTTCTGGAGCGCGCTCATCAGGTTCTCCGGCGCGCCGGTGATCAGCGCCGAGCCGCGGTCGGCCGCGTACTCGCGGTAGCGCGAGATCGTCCTGATCAGAACGAAGCTGATGGCGTAGGTGACCATCGCGACGACCATGACGATCAGCCAGACGGGGACGCCGCCCTGGTTGTTGCCGTTGTTGCTGCGGTTGCCGCCGCCCATGCCGCCGCCCCACATCCCGAAGAAGAGACCCCAGCGCGTGATCAGCGCGGCGAGCATCGCGAAGAAGCTCGCCAGCGTCATGATCAGGACGTCGCGGTTCGCGATGTGCGACAGCTCGTGTCCGAGCACCGCTTCGACCTCCTGCGGGTCGAGCCGGCGCCAGAGGCCGTTCGTGATCGCGACGGCCGCGTGCTTCGGGTTGCGGCCGGTGGCGAACGCGTTCGGGACGTCGCTGTCGACGACCGCGATGCGCGGCTTCGGCAGATCGGCCATCGCGCAGAGCCGCTCGACCATCGCGTGCAGCTCGGGCGCGTCCTCGGCGGAGACGATCTTCGCGCCGGAGGCAGCGAGCGCGATCCGGTCCGACGTCCAGTACTGGACGGCAGCGAGCCCAACGACGATCACGAGCATCGGCACGAGCCCGACGTTCAGCACGGAGAAGAGAACGACCGCGAAGACGACGTAGAGCAGCCCGAGAAGCGCGCCCGTCGCGAGCATCCGGAGCGACAGCCCGGTGTCCCGACCAAAGTTCCTCCGCTTCACGTCACCATCGTAGCCCCGAGGGGTCGGGCGAGGTTCGTCCGGCAGGCAGTCTTAGCCCTTGTTTAGAGTCTGGCTCCGGATGCGTCGCGCCCTTCTCATCTCCCTCGTCGCAGTCGGCCTCGCGGGCGTGGTCGCTGCGTGCGGCTCGGAGGGCGTCACCACGCCGACGCCGGTCACCGTCGTCGGCACGCTGCCGACGGCCGCGCAGGAGCCGGCGACGCCCGCGTTCGCGCTGAAAGGCGATCCGGTCGCCGGGAAGAAGATCTTCCTTTCCGCCGGCTGCACCGGCTGCCACACGCTCGCGGACGCCGGGTCGACGGGAACCGTCGGACCGAACCTCGACCAGGCCAAGCCGGACTTCCGCAAGGCGACGGCGCGCGTCACACTCGGCAAGAACGCGATGCCGTCCTTCAAAGGCCAGCTCTCAACGCAGCAGATCGCCGACGTCGCGGCCTACGTCGTCCAGGCGACCGGCGGCACGCCGTAACGGCGGTCGAGCTTCCGCCGCGCTTTCCCCGCGAGGTCCGCGCGTTCGCGACGGACTTCGACCGCACGCTCGTCGGCGAGGACGCGCTGCTGCGTCCGCGCACCGTGGCCGCGATCGCAGCGGTTCGCGCGGCGGGGTCGCACGTGATCGTCGTCACCGGTCGCATGTTCAGGTCGGTGCGGCCGTACGTTCTCGAGGCGGGGCTCGACGATCCGGTCGTCTGCTACCAGGGCGCGTTCGTCGCCGACCCGGTGAGCGGCGAGATCCTGCGTCACGTGCCGATCCCGCGCGACGTCGCGCTCGAGGCGATCGACGCCGTCGTCGAACGCGGCTTCCACGTCAACTGCTACGTCGACGACGAGCTCTACGTCGCGGAGGTGACGCCGGAGGCGCGCTCGTACGCGGGATTCCAGAACCTCGAGATCCACGCCGTCGGCGACCTGCGCGCGTGGCTCCATGCCGATCCGACGAAGCTCGTCGCGGTCGGCGATCCGGCTGCGCTCGACGTGTTGGAGGCGGAGCTGAAGCCGCGCTTCCGCGGACGGCTGTACATCTCGAAATCGCTGCCGTACTTCCTCGAGTTCGCGCATCCGGACGTGAGCAAAGGCGCCGGAATGCAGTTCGTCGCCGACCGGCTCGGCTTCACCGCGGCGCAGACGGTCGCGTGCGGCGACGGCGAGAACGACCGCGAGCTCCTCGATTGGGCCGGGTTCGCCGTTGCGGTCGCGAACGCGCAGCCCGACATCCTCGGCCGCGCCGACCTCGTCGTCCCGTCGGTCGACGACGAGGGGGTCGCTGCGCTGATGGAGAGCTACTTCAGACTCCCGGGCATGATCGACGCACGCGCAGCGCGGAACGACCCGGACGAGTTTCGGCGCAGGCTCGCGCGCAAGGGCGCGGCCGAGCAGTTCGACGCCTGGCTCGCCGCCGACGAGAGCTGGCGCGCGCTCGTCCCGCGCGTCGACGACCTGCGCGCGCAGACGAAGCTGAAGGGAAAGCCGACGCCGGAGCAGCTCGAGGAGATGCGCAGCGTCAAGGAGCAGCTCCAGGCGGCGGAGCAGGAGCTCGCCGAGGCGGAGGCGGCGCGCGACCTGCTTCTGCTGGTGCTACCGAATCCTCCCGACGACTCCGCGCCCGACGGCTTCACCGACGAGGACGCGGTCGAGCTCCACACCTGGGGCGAGCCGCGCCTGCCGCCCGACGCGAAGGAACACACGGAGGTCGGCCGCTTCGACATGGAGCGCGCGGCGCGGCTGTCCGGCTCGCGGTTCGGCTATCTGATCGGCGACACGGCGCTGCTCGCGCTCGCCGTCTACCGCTTCGCGCTCGACCGCGCCGGCGCGCACGGGCACGTGCCGATGCTGCCGCCGGTGCTCGTGCGCGAGGAGGCGATGTACGGCACCGGGTTCTTCCCGACCGACCGCACGAACATCTACGCGATCGAGAGCGACGAGCTGTATCTCACGGGAACGTCGGAGGTCGCGCTCGCCGGGCTGCACATGGGCGAGATCCTCGAGGAGCTGCCGCTTCGCTACACCGCGTTCTCGACGAACTTCCGCCGCGAGGCCGGCGCCGCCGGCAAGGACACGCGCGGCATGTTCCGCGTCCATCAGTTCAACAAGGTCGAGCTGTTCACGTTCATCGAGCCGAGCGGGTCGGCGGACGAGCACGAGCGGCTGCTCGCGATCGAGGAGGAGATCCTCCAGGCACTCGAGCTGCCGTACCGCGTCGTCAACGTCGCGGCGGGCGACCTCGGCGCGCCGGCGGTCAAGAAGTACGACTGCGAAGGCTGGTTCCCGTTCCAGCAGCGCTACCGCGAGCTGACGTCGACGTCGAACACGACGGACTTCCAGGCGCGGCGCCTCGGCGTCCGCTTCCGCAACGGCAAGAACCTCGAGCCGGTGCACACGCTGAACGGCACGGCGGCGACCGACCGCGCAGTCCTCGCGATCCTCGAGAACTTCCAGGGCGATGTTCCGGACGTCCTGCGCGCGTACGGCGCGCCCGCACGCGTCACGCGCTGACGCGTCTCGAACGGCGTCGTGCGGAACGACGTTCGTGGCGCCATCGTCTGCGTGGTGGACGAGCCCGTGATCTACCGCCAGGAAATCGTTGCCCTACAATTCACGCTGAACGACATTGCACGGACGCTCGTCCGGATCGAACGACTCCTCGGAGGCGACGACGGCGACGAAGAAGCAGACGAGAGCTGAGCGGGAAGCGGAGCAGGATCGCGCGATCGCGAACGCCGACCGCCTCCTCGCCCTGGCCGAGAAGGCGCAAGCCGAGCTCGACGCGAAGAAGCAGCAGCAGATCCTAGCGGCCCGATCGTCTACGGTGCCCGCAGCGGCGGGGTGCCGGAGCGGTCGAACGGGACGGTCTTGAAAACCGTTGTGCCTTCACGGGCCCCTGGGTTCAAATCCCAGCCCCGCCGCCTTATCCTGCCGTCCAGTCCGCGGGTTGAGCATCTCCCCCGGTCGTGATCTGCGTCAACGCCCGCCTGCCGACCGTTCTCACGTAGACCCCGTAGTCGCCTCCCCCACCGCGGATGAACGCGATGCGCGTGCCGTCAGGCGACCACGCGTAGTACCCCAGATCGTCGGCACATGGCACGCCGATGGGGGGTTCTGGCGACGACGACGGTGTGCGACGCACGACAAGCTGTACGGAGGAGCCACGTATCCCGTCCCACTCACAGGGGACGTTTGCGAAGTAGGCGAGTCCAGTGCCGACCGGCGCGAAGCGCAGTCCCGCGACACCGCCGACAACGTCATGGAGTGGCGTGATCAGTGTTTTCGCCGTCCCATCGGGGTGGATGAGGTAGACGTCGCTCGTGTCGGCGCCGAAGCGGATGTAGCCGAGCCAGCGTGAGTTTGCGGACGAGCTCAGACCCTCGAAGGTCTGAAGTGGGTTCGGCTTCGAGTGGTTCGCAACCTCGAGCGCAATCCGCCGTGCGGCGGTGCCGTCGGGTCCGGTGACCCAGATCTCAGCGCGGCCTACCGAGTCGCCGGACGCGTTGGTGTCAACCACGTGACGCGCGAAAGCGATCTTTGAGCTGTCCGGCGCCCAACGAACCTCCCACACCTGACTGACTTCCTCCATCGACGCCTTGGCCGCCGGCCAGGGCGCCTTCTTGAACACGGGGTGGACCGCACCGCCGACCGACGCCACGTAGACCGCGAATGGGCCGCCGCCGGTACTCCTGCTGAAGACGATCCAGCGACTGTCCGGCGACCAGTCCGAACACCACGAGAAGTTGCCACCCGCCGCGATCCGCCGAAGAGATGTCCCATCGCCGTTCGCGACGTACAGGTTCCGGTTTCCGGAGACAAACGCGATGTGCCTTCCGTCCGGAGACCACTGCGGATACTGAATCAATTGGCTCAGATGACCGAGGAGCGGTTGCTCGCCACTCCCGTCTGGGCGGATGCTCGAAAGCCCGGTATCGCCGCTTACGAGAAGGATCCTGCCGACAGGTGCGTCGCCACGCGCTGACGAAGTGGAGCCGACGAGCGTAACTGCTCCGACTGCCATGACCATCGCCGCCGCGATGCCGGGAAGGCGTCTCATCGCATCGCCCCTTTCCCAAGGAGGACGCGCCTCCGCTGGGCACGAACTCGATTTCGATTATCGAGTCGCGCCCGATGTGCGCCATCAGTACGACATACGGATCGGCCGCGCGGGTCGATACGCCCTCGACGGCGACCGCCGCCGCCTCTATCCCCTGCTGGCGCCGAACACGGTCGCCCAGTCGTTCTTGAGGCTGACGACCGTCCAGTCGTGCTTCTCGGCCAGCTCCAGCGACGTTTCCGCCCCCGCGGTGTACGCGAACTCGCGCTCGTCGTCGTCGTGCAGGACGAGAAGGCGCAGCGCCGGCCGGTCTTTGCCGCCGGCGTAGCGGAGCATCGGGATGTCGCCGTTCGAGTTGCCTGCGGCGAGGATCGGGCGCTTCCCGATCCGGCTCCAGATTCGGATCGGCTTGACCGGCCCGTCGTCGAAGAAGTCTCCCGTCGCCTCGTAGGAGACGGTGCCACCGTGCTCGTCGTCGGTGTACGCCAGCGCGTTCGAGCTCCCGATCACGCGCTCCGACGGGATGCCGTAGATCTCCTCGGTGACGGGCCGCATGAAGTCTCGGTCGCCGCCGGAGGCGATGTAGTTCGTGAAGCCGTGCGTCTCGAGATAGCGCAGGAGCTCGATCATCGGGAGGTAGCCGCATTCGTCGAACGCGCGTCCCAGCGTCGGGTGCTTGCCGGCGCGTAGGAACGCGTCGGCGGCGCCTGAGTAGTGCTCGATGCTCTGGCCGGCGAACGCCTGGAGCATGCCGCCCATCAGCACGCCGAGGTCCGAGTCGTCGCCGTTGTAGTGCTTGTTGATCGCGCCGCCGAGCCACGCGTAGTCCTTGTCGTACGCGGCCTGCCACGGCTGCTTCGTCCGCAGCGACTCGTCCTGCTCCGCCATCTCGGCGAGCCGCATCAGGATGAAGCCGAGCTCGATCGGCATCGGCTTTTCGCACCAGAGCGTGCCGTCGTTGTCGTAGACGGCGATCCGCTCGGCGGGCGGGAACGAAGTCCGGCCCGCCTTTGGTCGTCACACGCTCGACGAAGTCAACGATCGCGCCGCGCGTCGGCGTGTCGTGCCAGGACGGCAGGTGCTCGCTCACTGCGACCGGATCAGCATCTCGGCTTCGCGCTCGAGGTCAACGTACGGCTCGCCGCTGACGTCGACGGCGATCCGGTTGATCGTGCCGCCGGTGAAGGCATACGGCGACTCACCCGGATAGTCGTCGGTCACGGCCTCGCCGGCATGCCGTCCGACGTAGAGGCCCGAGCCGGCGATCGCGTACGCGCCAAGCTGTGCTTCGTCTTCCCCTCGCCGACCTTCTTGTCGCCGTGGAAGAGAGACAGCGTCCCGGTCGCGCACGTCGGCTCCATCCCTTCCTTCTCGAACGAGGCCGAGAGGATCAGGTTCTCGCCGGTCGGAATGTCCTCGGTGCCGACGATCATCTGTTCCTCGGCGCCGACGAAGTTGTTGACGTAGTGAAGGCGGTTGTCCTTGACGTAGAGCGCGTGGCCGCCGAAGCGCGACCCGATCGCGAAGAGCACGCCCTCGGCCCCGGGAGCCGGGATGTCGACGAGCACACCGATCACGAACGACCGGTTCTTCGTGTTGACGGCCTGCCACTCGCTGACCGGCGCGGTGTTCGGGAAGTACACGTAGCGGTTGCGCGGAGCCGTCAGCTGCGGGCGCGGTGTCCCCAGGATCTCGACCGGCGTGCGGTCGTCGAGCGGGAACGCCCCGTTCGCGCCGGCCTCCGAGAACCAGACGTTTACGAGCTCCCGCAGCTTGTCCGGCTGCTCGGCGGCGAGGTTGTGGACTTCAGCGCGGTCGACGTCGGTGTTGTAGAGCTCCCACTCGTCGTCGTTGAAGTTGCCCCAGCCGGCGATGCACGGATGCGTCGTGACGGCCTTCCAGCCTTCGTGCCAGATCGAGCGGGAGCCGAGCATCGCGTAGAACTGCGTCTTCCGACCGGACTCGACCGAGCCGTCGTCGAGGCTCTCGCGCATGCTGACGCCGTCGAGCGGGGACTGCGTGTGCCCCTTGATCGTCTCCGGCGGCTCGATACCGAGGATGTCGAGGATCGTCGGGACGATGTCGATCGCGTGGTGATACTGGTCGCGGATCTCACCGCGCGCCTTCGTCCCCGCCGGCCACGAGATGATGCACGGGTCGCTCGTGCCGCCGTTGAACTCGTAGCGCTTCCACATCTTGAACGGCGTGTTGAACGCCATCGCCCAGCCGTTCGGATAGTGGTTGTAGGTCTTCGTGCCGCCGAGCTCGTCGATCATCGCGAGGTTCTGGGCGAGGTCGTCGGGGACGCCGTTGATGAACTTCATCTCGTTGACGGAGCCGTCCGGCCCGCCCTCGCCGCTGGCGCCGTTGTCGGAGACGACGACGATCATCGTGTTCTCGAGCATGTCGTTCGCCTCGAGGTAGTCGAGCAGGCGCCCGATGTGGAAGTCGGCGTGAGCCATGAACCCCGCGTACACCTCGGCCATGCGCGAGAAAAGCTTCTTCTCCTCGTCGTTGAGCGAGTCCCAGGGACGTGTGACGTCGAGCATCGGGAACGGCTTTCCGTCCGGCCCCGTGCGCGTCTGGTCGCCGATCGGATTCAGCGGCGGGAGATCGGTGTCGGCGGGGACGATGCCGAGCCTCTTCTGGTTCGCGAGCGTCTGCTCGCGGATCGCCTCGTAGCCCATGTCGAACTGGCCCTTGAACTTGTCGATCCACTCCTTCGGCGTGTGATGCGGCGCGTGGCAGGCGCCAGGCGCGTAGTAGAGGAAGAACGGCTTCTCGGGTGCGACCGCCTTCGCGTCCCGGATGAACTCGAGCGCCTTGTCGGTGAGGTCCTCCGTGAGGTGGTAGCCCTCGTCCGGCGTCTTCGGCTGGTCGACAGGGTGGTTGTCGTAGACGAGGTCGGGGAACCACTGGTTCGTCTCGGCACCGAGGAACCCGTACCAGCGCTCGAAGCCGCGGCCGGTCGGCCAGTTGCGCCTCGTCGAGGCGAGGTTCATCTCGTCGGTCGGACAGAGATGCCACTTGCCGACCATGTACGTGTTCCAGCCGCGCTCGCCGAGGATCTCCGGAAGCATCCCGTTCTCCGGCGGCACGGTGCCGCTCGCGTTCGGGAACCCGATCGCCGCCTCGGTGATGCAGGCCATGCTGTTGCGTGTGTGGTTGCGGCCGGTGAGCAGGCACGAGCGCGTCGGCGAGCACAGCGCGGTCGTATGGAACTGCGTGTAGCGCACGCCTGCGTTCACAATCCGGTCGATGTTCGGCGTCTCGATCGGCCCGCCGTAGGAGCTCAGCGCGGAGAAGCCGACGTCGTCGAGAACGATGTAGAGCACGTTCGGCGAACCGTCCGGCGCCTTCGGCGGCTCGAACGGCGTCCAGTCCGGCTTCGAGTCGCGGATATCGACGTTGATCGTGCCCTTGAAGACTTCACCCATCGTTCGCTCCCCCTCCTGGCCGTGCATTCAGGGCAGGCGCGAGCCCCCACCACCGCCACCGCATGGTGTCTATCAGCCCGTCAAGCGGCTGTCGGGCGGTGTACCCCCCAGTTCGGGGCATGCTGCTACACCACGTTGACGACGACCTGCTGCACCGCCGTGTTCGAGTAGCCGCCGACGTTGCAGACCGGATCGAGCGGCTGTCCTGTGCCCGCCGCGTCGGTTGCGCGACACGCGACGACGTGGCGGCCCGCTCGGGCGACCAGTCGTATCGCCAGCCGCGCCACGCCCACTGCGATGCGACATCGTCGTCGAGCGTCGCCTCGTTCCAACTCGCGCCGCCGTCGACGCTGACCTCGACGGACGCGATCGGCGCCCACCCCGACCAGGCGCGGCCTTCGAGCACCACGGGCGTCTCGTGCACCGTTCGTTCGCGCGTCATGAAATCGGGAACTCCGGGCGGGAGCATCAGCGCGCGCGGCTGCATGCGGGTCACCGGCGTCCCCTCGTCGTCCTCGTCGACGCGGAAGCGATACGCGTGGCTCTGCTGGTAGCCGGTGAACGGCTTGTCCAGCAGCGTGATCGACTCGAGCCACTTCACGTTCGTCATCCCGTACCAGCCCGGCGTGACGAGCCGAAGCGGGAAGCCG